>JAWLDF010000007.1:0-110580 GCA_041686735.1 Bacilli bacterium | reverse complement strand
TCGATAAGTATAACGACTCTTTTTTTATTTGTTTTAGGAGGTGAACATATGCTACATCATATTGAATTAAATGTTTCGAATTTAAAGGAAACTAGTCAATTCTGGGGATGGCTGTTAATGGAGTTGAAATACGAGGTTTTTCAAAAGTGGGATAAGGGGATTAGTTGGAGATACGGACATACATATATCGTTTTTGTTCAAGTTGAGGAAAGGTTTAAAGACATTGCATACCATCGGAGACGTGTCGGATTGAACCATCTCGCTTTTTTTGCAGAATCTAGGGATCATGTAGATGAGATAACAAATCAACTTGAACAAAAAGGAATCAATATTTTATATCGTGATAAGCATCCGTATGCTGGAGGGGAAAATCATTATGCAGTATATTTTGAAGACCCGGACAGAATCAAAGTTGAAATTGTTGCTCCATCATAAACGGTCATTTTCAGTTCATAATAACGAATGATTGCAATAAAACAATTTAATGTTCATTTCTGAATTGAGGGGATCGCATGATGCAACTCGATACAGTTCAATCCGGATCATCTCATAATAAGCATCGAATTTATGTTCTGAATTCCACTTTATCTGGAGTGGATATATATGATAATCAACTTCATTTTGTTCATCATTTTCACACCCTGGAGGATTTTTTACGCTTGCATCCTTTTGAGGACAACAACCTATTTTTATTGACCGGTCCTGTGCCTCCCGGAACTTCTGAAAGGTTACAAAAACGGATCAATTTGATAAAACCCGAATCAGGGTTCCGGATCAAAGTGGTTTATTGCCCTTTTCTTGTAGAGGAGATGAATGTACGTCAAAAGAATAATGATTGGCCTCTTCTTAGATATCATGTTCTTGGTGGAGGGGAATTTTATACCTTGCATATCGCACGCAGGTGGTTACTGGGCATCATCTCTCCCGAACAAACTCCTTTACTGACCACATCGTACAAAGAAGCTGAACTGATCTGTCACACCCGAAATATCATGAACCTGGAACAGCAAAAAATCTTTTCTATGTTATGGCAAAGGTGTTTAAGCGAAAAAGCAGATTTTATTACAATTTTGCGTACAATCAAAATGGGATCAGATCTCTATACGATCCAAATGGAAGGGAGACTTCCTCCTATACCGCATTCCTTACATCGAACTTGTGATACCAATGTCCGCAACTGGTTGGAGAATCAATTGTTACAGATGTTTTCACTTGAATCCGTTATCAATAAACCAATCAATGTTATGGTATGGTCTCACCCAGACAACATTCCCATCCTGCAAAAGTGGATTATTCATTTTTTTAAAAACCGCCTGGTCAATAAAGCATACTTACGCATCAGGGTTTGGCCGATTAAATATAGCCCCGGGAAACAAACTTTGCATACAGGAAGCGGACACTCCCCTAAAGGATCATTATTAAGCGGGTCAGATCTCCTGATTATTGCGGGATCTCACCAAACTCTGCAAAAACTTCATCCCAAAACATTTGTACAAGAAATGAGAAATCCGCGAATTATTGATTTATATGGAATTTACCACCCTTTTGAGATGAAAAGAAGAGGAATTCAATATGTATCACCGGGGAATTCATAAGCGAATCCCCAAAACAATCAGGCACCAGAGTGTATAGCAGTGCTTATAATGGTTAATAATGGTTATTAATAAATAAAAGTTATTGTGGAACAACCAGTATTTATTAGTAATAAAGGTAAAGGTGATATATCATGACCACAGATAAAGGAAATTCAACTGAAAAGACAGAGCGTCGCTTATGCATTGTGTGCAATCATGAACATGAAGACGGCATAGAAATCTGGGGGCAATTTATCTGTCGATCATGCGAAAATGAGATGGTCAACACGGAGGTTGGCGATAAAAAGTATCCTTATTTTATTCGTCAAATGCGACAAATCTGGTTAAAAAAAGATGCGTAAGTTTTTGTCATAACCCTTCACCCCTAAGAGAGACCCTTTAACGGGTCTTTTTTTTACAATCATGAGGCCATATTTCATGATAAAATAATAAAAAATACATGAAGGGACGATCCGCCATAAACCCGGATTACACAGCAAAGTTTACATGGGATAAAATGAGACACAAAAAAGCACCTCTTTATGAGGCCGTAAGAAAATATGCCGACTCTGAACCTGCTCCTTTTCATGTTCCCGGTCATAAATTGGGAGGGGCCTATGATTCAAAAACATCCGTTAAGATGAACTCCATCTTTTCATTGGATGTAACCGAATTATCCCGATTAGACGATTTGCATCAGGCTGAAGGAGTCATAGCCGAAGCTCAGCATCTGGCGGCTGAAGCCTTTCGAGCCGAAGAAACATTTTTTTTAGTCGGCGGCAGTACTGCAGGAAACATTGCGGCTATTTTGACGGTATGTAACCCGGGTGACACCCTGATTGTACAGAGAAATGTGCATAAGTCTGTGATTCACGCGTTGATGCTGGGAAACGTTCATCCCATTTTTATAAATCCGATGATAGATCATTTTACCGGGATAGCTACGGGAATAACTGCAGAACAGGTTGCGGAAGCTCTAATACAAAATCCGCATTCACGCGGTGTATTCATTACCAATCCCAATTATTACGGTATGGGAACGGATATCCGACGGATTTGTGAAATTTGCCACTCATTTGGCGTGCCGATTCTGGTTGATGAAGCACACGGAGCCCATTTTGGATTCCACACTGATTTACCTGAATCGGCCATGGATAGCGGTGCTGATCTTTCTGTTCAGTCAACACATAAAATGCTTACGTCATTGACAATGAGCTCGATGCTACATATTCAGGGTCATCGGATTGATCGTGATAAATTACGGCAAATCCTGGCCATGATTCAATCGAGCAGCCCTTCCTATCCTCTGATGATCTCACTTGATCTGGCACGAAGATACATTGTTTTGGAAGGGCAAAAAAAACTGGATCAAGTGATTCAACTCACCGAAAATTATCGGGGAAAAATTCGCACTATCACTCCGGATATTACGGTACCGGACAACCGGTCGGAAGCGTATGATTATCTTGATCCTTTAAAAATTGTCATGCACGTGTCCCCCCCGAAAACGGGGTACATGTTGCAACAAGAGCTTGAAGAAAAAGGTTGCTTTGCGGAGATGGCCGATCTTTTTCATGTCGTGCTTGCCCTTTCGCCGGAAACAAGAGCGGAACAACTTGACCGTCTGATATCTGCTCTGCATGAAGGAAAAATCCCTCCGCACAACCAAGATATTTCAAGTTCACCGGAAAAAAAGGGTATCGTACCGGGTATGGAGAATGTATTTAAGACCCACTTGATCTATCAACCTTTTCAGGTTTTTCACGTTGAAAAGGAATGGGTTCCATGGGATCAGGCTGCAGGCCGAGTCTGTGCCGATTCCATTATTCCTTATCCGCCGGGTATTCCGGTTTTTATTCCCGGCGAATACATTTCAAATGAGAAACATCACTGGGTTGATACGATGCTGAAAAAAGGAGGACGAATCCAGGGCCTTAAAGGAGATGGTCCTTCTCAAATGCATGTGTTAGTGGTTCAAAACCATCATGAAAAAGGCAGTTGAATCAATCGTGAATCCTATCAGTAATCGAGGATTGTTTATTACGTTCGAAGGACCCGACGGAGCCGGAAAGACGACACAATTACACCTTTTGTCACGTTATCTTGTGGAAGAGAAAAATTTGGATGTTGTGGTTACCCGTGAACCGGGAGGAACCGCGATCAGTGACCGCATCCGGGAGATTTTGCTGAATCCGGAACTTGACGAGATGATGGCTGAAACGGAAATTTTACTCTACGCAGCTTCCCGCGCTCAACATGTAAGAGAAAAAATTCTTCCTGCCCTCTCCAGGGGCCAGATTGTTTTATGTGATCGTTTTGTGGATGCGAGTGTGGCCTACCAGGGTTATGGGGGAGGGATTTCCATCGCTAAAATCCAGAAAGTGAATACATTTGCCACCGGGGGATTAACCCCTGATCGTACGTATTTGCTGGATTTACCCGAAGAAATTGGCAGGGAGAGGATATTGAAGCGTCAGAGAGCAACAAATATTGACTCATCCATGGTGCTGGATCGGATTGAGCAAAAGGAGCTGGCTTATCATAAACGGGTGAGACGGGGATTTCAAGAAATCGCCCGTGACGCAAGTCAGCGTATCGTAAAGATTGACGCCAATCAATCGGAACAGGATATTCATGATTTGATCAAAAAGGATATATTATCATTATTAAACGAGACCAACAAGGAGAGTTGAGAGGAGGCCGTTTATGAAGCTGGTGATCGCCATTGTACAGGATAAAGATAGTTCCCGTTTATCCCAGGCGCTTGTCAAAGAGGGATACCGGGCAACAAAACTCGCCAGTACGGGGGGATTCTTGCGAGCCGGTAATACAACTTTTATGATTGGTGTGGAAGAAGAAAGACTGAATGATCTTTTGAGTATAATCAAAAAGAATTGTCATTCCCGGGAACAGATGGTTGCACCGATGCCGCCGGCAGGGACGGGAGTCGGACCGCTCGTTCCACAGCCGATCGAAGTTCAGGTTGGTGGTGCGACCGTATTTGTCGTACCGGTAGATCAATTTTACCATTTTTAAAATATAGACTGGGCGGCAACTTTCTGTGCAACAGAAGGACATGCCTAATTATTGTCCGGAGGCGGTTGCAGTGAAAATACGTACCACTCAACACTCGTCATTTGATCCCATAACCGTATCGGCCAGGCAGGGAAAGCGCAATGCCGATGCCACATCATTTGCCGGTGCCCTGAAAAATCAGGAAAATCGAATGACAGAGGAGCATATCACCCGTCTTTTGCGGGAAATTGAGGTGCAGGGACAGAGATTGTCTAAATCGATGACGGTGCGTGATCTGCATCTTTATAAAAATCTGGTCAAAAGATTTATGGAAGAAGCGGTTAAATATGGTGTCGCCCTTGATGAACGCAGAGGCTCGGGAAGACGGGGGCGCGGCCGGATTTATAAAATCATTAAAGAGGTGGATAAGAAATTGCTGGACCTGACCGATGCGATTTTGCAACAGGAGAAGTCAGGCCTTGATATCCTTAACCGTATCGGAGAGATCAGGGGAATGCTCATTAACTTATATCTGTAGTCGAAGCGTTAAATTTTTGCAAAACAAGGATGGTGTTTATGTCCTGGAACGACCTGAAGCAGCAGGAACGGGTTGTACACATTTTACGTGGTTCTTTGAAAAACGGAAGGCTTTCTCATGCGTACCTTTTTACCGGGCCGCGCGGAGCAGAAAAAAGGGAGATGGCGGTTCAACTGGCGAAGGCCCTCTATTGTGAGCAAGAAGAAGATGATAGCTGCGAACAATGCGCCAACTGCCGCCGCATACAGCACGGAAATCATCCGGATGTATATTTGATCGAACCCGATGGAGGTTCGATTAAAATCTCACAGATCCGTGAATTGCAACGACAATTTTCTTTCCGCTCCTCCGAGGGAAATCGAAAAATATATATTCTGGATCAAGCGGATACGATGACGGTACAGGCGGCCAACAGTCTGCTTAAATTTCTTGAAGAACCTTCCTCACAGGTCACAGCGATATTATTGACGGAACAAATTCATGCCATACTGCCAACCATTCTTTCCCGTTGCCAGTTAATAACGTTTTCTGCTCTGCATCCCGAAACCATCGTAAAGACACTAATGTCAGAAGGGTTTACAGAACCGCTTGCCCGTACGGCTGCACAATTAACAGCGGGGTTAAGCGAGGCAAGGAAACTTTGCCAGTCCGAGCAGTTTGCACAGCTAAGAAATCAAGTGGTACAATTAAGTGAAGATATTCTATTTCGGGGCTCATACGCCCTTGTGTCATTACAGGATAAGTTGCTTAAATCGGATTACTCCCGCGATGATCATGCAATGTTCCTGGATATGTATAAACTTTGGTTGCGTGATTTAATGCTATGGCATGCGGGTAAAAAGGATGCAGTTTCTTTTACTGATCATACGGACGTTCTCCATAAACAGGCTTTGCGAATGAATATAATGCAGATCGTGAAGGGTATGGAACAGGTGCAAACCACCCGGCAAAGGCTGGAACAGCACGCAAATCCGCAATTGTCCTTTGAAAGGATGGCTCTTCTACTGCAGGAGGGATAATCTATGTTTGAAGTCGTTGGTGTCCGCTTTAAAAAAGCGGGTAAAATATATTATTTTGACCCGGGAGAGTACGATGTTAAGCAGGGAGACCATGTTATTGTAGAGACGGCAAGGGGGGTCGAATACGGCCAGGTCGTTATCGGCAAAAAGACGGTCAGTGAGGAAGATGTCGTTCTTCCTCTCAAAAATGTTATGCGCATTGCAGATGAAGAAGATGCGAGACAGGTCGAAATCAACAAACAGGATGCGATGGAAGCGTTTGATATCTGCCTTGAAAAAATTGCGCAGCATGGTCTTGAAATGAAACTGGTCGATGTTGAATATACCTTTGACCGCAACAAGATCATTTTCTATTTTACTGCTGACGGCAGAGTTGATTTTCGTGAACTGGTCAAAGATCTTGCGGCGGTTTTCCGTACCCGGATTGAATTGAGGCAAATCGGAGTGAGAGATCAGGCCAAAATGCTCGGAGGGATCGGTCCCTGCGGACGTATTCTCTGTTGTTCCTCTTTTTTGGGTGACTTTGAACCGGTATCGATAAAAATGGCCAAAGATCAGAATCTGTCCTTAAACCCTGCCAAGATTTCGGGATTGTGCGGAAGGCTCATGTGTTGTCTCAAATATGAAAATGACAATTATGAGAGTGCCAAAGAAGAACTGCCCGAGATCGGCAGTGAGGTGATTACTCATGCGGGCAACGGACAGGTTGTCGGATTGAATATTTTAGAGAAAAAAGTACAGGTGGATCTGTTTGAAATAAACCGGGTTGTAGAATTTCCTTTGGATGAGATTGTTGAAACAGAGAAGGTGGAATAGCTGAGTAAATAATGGGGTGGAGCCATTGGAAAATCGGGATAAACAGGAACTGTTCCAACAAGTAGCCGCGATTGAGGAAGAGATTGGTAAATTGTTTGATGATATGGGGGCTCTAAAACAGAAGATCGTCGCTTTACTGGAAGAAAACCAGCGTTTGTCCATTGAAAATCGTCACCTTCGCAAATTGAATGAAGAATATTTATCCAGCAGGGAAAAGGGATCATCATCTCAATCAACAACGGAGCAGGAATCTTCCAAAGGACAAGAGGACAATCCAAAACGTCAGGTGCAGATCGGGGAAGGCTACGATAATCTCGCCCGTCTGTATCATGAAGGGTTTCATATATGCAACCTCCATTACGGCAGCTTACGCACCGAAGGAGACTGCTTATTTTGCCTGTCATTTTTAAATAAGTGATGATGAATAAACCTTAAATCCTAACCTGCCCCTGAATCAAGGGTGGGTTTTTCTTCTGTTTTACATGTTCATGTGAA
This sequence comes from Bacilli bacterium, assembly GCA_041686735.1. GTDB lineage: Bacteria > Bacillota > Bacilli > JACDOE01 > JACDOE01 > JAWLDF01. The sequence goes on along the minus strand of JAWLDF010000007.1, from coordinate 103,123 downwards.
AAATGACCGGAAAGGATCGAATCGAAGATGAAACCAGTCACACATCTTCAACCATCAGAAAGACTGGATGATTTATTGACTCATGATCTTAAAATTATCCAGAGCCATGAGGTCTTCTGCTTTTCCATGGATGCTGTTTTACTTGCCCGGTTTGCCACCGTTCCTTCCCGCGGTAAAATCATGGACTTATGTACGGGAAACGGCGTGATACCTTTGCTCATGAGTACGCGTACCCGGGCGCAGATTGACGGATTGGAAATTCAGGAGAGGCTCGTCGACATGGCCATGCGCAGCGTCACCCTCAATCAAAAAGAAGATCAGATATCGATTTACTCGGGTGACGTAAAGGATGCGGCTAAAAGGTTTGGGAACGGGGTATATGATATGCTGACCTGTAATCCGCCCTATTTACCGTTAAACGGCGGGGAGAAGAACCTGAATCTCCATCAGGCCATCGCACGACATGAGGTGTATGTCACGCTTGAAGAGATTGTCAGGATCAGTGCGCAGCTTGTTCGTTCCGGGGGAAAAATTGCTTATGTTTATCGCGCAGGCAGACTGGCTGAGTTGATGAGTTTGATGCGAACCTACCGTATTGAACCCAAACGGGTACGCATGGTTCATCCGCGAAAGAATGAAGAGGCCAACATTGTATTAGTGGAAGGAATACGTGACGGCGGAATTGATCTTAAAATTTTGCCCCCGTTGATCGTGTATGAAGATGACGGGGAATACTCAAAAGAGATCCATGAAATTTACTACGGGAAATCAGATCAGCTCCGTTGATAGAAATGTAAGAGGTGAAGTATGGATCATTACGATGAAAATAAGGATTATTCTGTATACATTCTTGAATGTGCGGACGGAACTTATTACACAGGGATCACTAACAATATTAAGCGAAGACTGACATTCCATAATCGCGGACAGGCTTCCCGATATACAAGAGCAAGATTGCCGGTAAAATTATGTTATCTGGAAAAAGGCTGGAGCAAACCGGAAGCCCTTCGACGGGAAATAGAAATCAAGAGATTATCCAGGGAACAAAAAAAGCAGTTGATCACCCTTGGGAAATCCGTTGATCAGAGGGATTAATGTAAATTCCATAGTGCTGTGAGCAACGATGAAAGGACGAGTCGCGACATGTGGATACAAAACAGTTATCATAGTCACAATCAGGATAAGGAGGATCTAATGGGGAGTGGAACCCTTTATCTTGTGGGTACGCCGATCGGTAACCTGCAGGATATGGCCTATCGCGCAATAGAAACCCTTCAATCAGTGGATGTCATTGCAGCGGAAGATACACGCCATACGAGGAAATTACTCACTTATTTCGATATACATACCCGTTTGATGAGTTATCATGAACACAATCAAAAAGAGAGCGGAAGCAAGATTATTGAAATGTTGAAAGATGGGAAAAATGTCGCTCTTGTCAGTGATGCAGGTCTGCCGGCCATTTCTGATCCGGGCATGGAACTGGTATCCGAAGCGGTATCAAACAACATTCATGTTGTCCCGATTCCGGGTGCCAATGCAGCACTGACTGCCCTGATTGCCTCGGGTCTATCCACGGAATCATTTGTTTTTTGCGGTTTTTTACCCCGAGATAAAAAAGGCAGCCGGAAAAAGTTATCCCATTTAAAAGGGTACCAGGAAACGCTGGTGTTCTACGAAGCACCCCATCGTTTATTGAAAACTCTGGAGCTTATTCTTGATGTTCTCGGGAACCGAAACATGACCCTGGCCCGTGAACTGACGAAAAAACATGAATCCTTTGTTCGTGGGAAAGTATCGGAAATCATTGCCCATATGCGAAATGTGTCGAATATACGAGGAGAATATTGTCTAATTATAGAAGGAAACAGGGAAGTTTTTGTCGAAAAAGTTATTCAAGACCATGAAAATGAAGTATGGTGGTCCGGGCTTTCCTTAACGGAACATGTGGATCATTATGTTGAACAAGGGGAAACGGTCAAAGATGCCATTAAAAAAGTGGCTGTGGAACGAAATATTGCGAGAAGATCGGTTTACAACGAATATCATGATCAGTCCGGGCCTTAAAAAAGAAAGATCTCCGTACAATGACGGAGATCCCGTGACGCTACATTTATTACAGATCTGATAAAGAATTTACACACTCGGCGCAGATGAGTTTTCCTTTATATGTCTTTACATCTTCTGCACTGTTGCAAAAAATGCACGCCGGTTCATATTTTTTTAATATAATTTGCTCCCCGTCAACGTAGATCTCTAACGGATCTTTTACGTTGATTCCCAGCGTACGACGCAGTTCAATTGGAATAACAACTCGACCTAACTCGTCTACTTTCCGTACAATACCTGTAGATTTTAACATGACCATAAATCTCCTCTCAAACAAATTTCTTGAACGGATTTAAATTTAATTTAACATAAATCGACAAATAACGCTTGAACTTATCATATCAGCCTGCACATGACCCGTCAATAAAGAGTTCCCAAATATAAACTTTTGTCATATATATAAATCTGACCCGGGTATATTTTGAATATTTCAAAACGTTTACAGTCAGTGATAAAATGAAAGGGAAGGAATACTCTCTGGGGAGGCATGAAAAGTGTGGAGATCCGGAATGACGATCATACTTCGAAACCCTGTGCTGGTTTGGTTTCCCATCTTATTGGATGTACTGTTTATCTTATTTAGCTGGAAATGGTATGTAGAACAAGCAGCACAATCGAATTATGTCGTCCAATTTTCCTTACCCGTCGGCTTACCAACCGTAGGTGATATTTTGCCGATATTTACCGCAGCAAGCATTCCGATGGTCAGGGGCTGGTGGGCCATTCCTGCAGGTATCATTTTGGCTGCACTCCATGCTTTTATACAGGGGGGATATATTACCTGGTTGAAAAGAGCCGTCATTGGGAAAAAGATGAACTGGAAACTGTTTTCACAGTCGGCCCAAGCCCATTTCTTCAAGCTGTACATTTTTTACTTGATATTACTGATAACGGGATCGTTGATGGCGCTTGTATTTTACTATTTATTCGGTCGTGCCGGTATTTACCTCTTCCTGATGATCGTGCTGGTCATTCGTGTGTTTTACATGATGGTGGAATATATTATGGTGACGGATGATCGTGCGGTCATCGATGCGATTATTCGCAGCAGACAGGTTATTCGGAAGGACTGGAAAAGGGAAATATATAAAGTGATCGGGATATTAACCGTTGTACAAATTTTTTTCTATTTGGCCGCTAAGGTGATGACATTACTTTTGCCTGTGATGCTGATCTTTATCATCATCTACCTTCATGTCATGGTATTTTTTCAAATTCGATTGATGCAGGCTTATATGCGGGTAAGGCGATAATACTCTTCCGTCAGACAGCTTGACATTGACTGACGGGTTTTGTATATTTTGAAAGAAACGAATGAAAAATTGATTTTGCAAACGACGAGGAAGGGAAGAGTAGCCTGACATCGTTTATCTACAGAGAGCCGGGGGAGCTGTAAACCGGTATAAACGCATCGGGTGAAGATGGTCCCTGAGTTTTGTTCCTGAGCGGCGGTTGTGTAGCTTGCAGACGTTAGGGAACAACGTGATTCCGCGTTAAGGAACTCAGTCTGTTTCGGGATTTCATCTCCAGTACAGACTGGTGAAGTTCGTTATCGTGAGATGACGGAGAATTTGGGTGGTACCGCGTGAGAAAACCTCTCGTCCCAGGATGTGGATGAAAGGTTTTTTATTTTGTGCGAAATACTGTGTTGATTTACCAGGATAAGGAGGAGACGATTCATGAGTAAACCCACATTTTACATCACGACCCCGATTTATTATCCGAGTGACAATTTGCATATTGGTCATGCCTATACCACGGTCGCTGCAGATGCAATGGCACGATATAAGCGGTTGAGGGGCTACGACACCTGGTTTTTGACAGGGACGGATGAACATGGGCAAAAAATTGAAAGGAAGGCGAAACAACAGAATAACACGCCGCAACAGTTTGTGGATCACATCGTAGCAGGAATTCAGGAACTGTGGAAAAAGTTGGATATTTCCTATGATGATTTTATTCGAACCACCCAGGACCGCCACAAAAAAGTGGTGCAGCAAATTTTTAAAAAGTTGGTGGACAAGGGAGATATTTACCTCGATGAATACGAGGGGCTCTACTGCACTGACTGTGAATCCTTTTGGACCGAACGCCAGGCTGAGAATAACAAATGTCCCGACTGCGGCCGGGATGTGGAGATGGTAAGGGAAAAAAGCTATTTTTTCCGGATGAGCAAGTATGTTGACCGATTACTTAAACATTACGAAGAAAATCCGGACTTTATCCAACCGGAATCGCGCAAAAACGAGATGATCAATAACTTTATCAAACCGGGACTGGAGGACCTGTGCGTCTCGCGTACCACTTTTGACTGGGGAATTAAGGTGCCGGGCGATCCGGAACACGTGATCTATGTATGGATCGATGCACTTACCAATTATATTACGGCCCTCGGATATCTTTCCGATGACGAGAAAGAGCGCGCCAAATTTGAACGTTACTGGCCGGCTGACGTCCAGTTTGTAGGAAAAGAAATCGTCCGTTTCCACACCATTATCTGGCCGATCATCTTATTGGCTCTGGATTTGCCGCTTCCGAAAAAAGTGTTCGGTCACGGCTGGTTGTTGATGAAGGACGGTAAAATGTCCAAATCAAAAGGGAACGTGGTCAATCCGGTACCGTTGATTGATCGTTATGGACTGGATGCCCTCCGTTATTATCTGCTGAGAGAAGTTCCTTTCGGTGCGGATGGCGTGTTTACTCCGGAGGGATTTGTTGAACGGATCAATTACGATCTGGCCAATGACCTCGGAAATCTGTTGAACCGGACTATGGCCATGATTGAAAAGTATTTTGACGGGTCCATCCCCGATCCGTCACTGGGCAGCACCTCTTTTGACAGTGAACTCAAGGAAAAAGTGACGGAAACCATCGGCAGGGTTGAAGAAGCAATGGATGAGATGGAGTTTTCCGTGGCATTAACACATATCTGGCAATTGATCGGACGGGCCAATAAGTATATCGATGAAACGATGCCGTGGTCTCTGGCTAAAGATGAGGCGAAAAAAGGAGAACTGGCTTCGGTTCTGTATCATCTGGCCGAGGTTCTGCGTATCGTGGCGATTTTGATTCAACCGTTTATGACCCGTACACCGCAAAAAATTTGGGGGCAACTGGGAATACAAGATGGATCGCTGCAACAGTGGGACAGCGTATACCGTTTTGGCGGCATTGCTGGCGGAACAAGGGTAGCAAAGGGCGAACCGATTTTCCCGCGTCTTGAACTGGAAGCGGAAATTGACCATATCAAAGGTTTGATGGGAAATCCGTCAGGTAAAACAACCGTGGATTCGGCTACTCCTGTAAAAGAGGATGCAAGTAAGGAAGAATCACTGCAGCAGGTTCAGAAGCACATCACGATTGACGACTTTTTCAAATCGGACCTTCGTGTGGCGGAAATCATCAAGGCGGAAACAATGCCCAATGCCGAACGGCTGTTAAAATTGCAATTGGACCTGGGAACGGAGCAACGCCAGGTTGTGTCGGGAATCGCGAAATATTATCGTCCCGAGGAACTTATTGGGAAGAAAGTCATCGTGGTGGCCAATCTGAAGCCAGTTAAACTTCGCGGGGAAATGTCGAACGGCATGATTTTGGCGGCATCGGACGGGGATACCTTGCAATTGGCGACGGTGGGTAATGAGATCCCTAACGGTACCAGGGTAAAATAAGGACCTTCAGTTGAAAGGAGCGAAGAATACCGTGCTTTTTGATACCCATGCTCATCTGAATGATGAGAAATTTGCCGGTGAGCAAGAAGAGGTGATCCGGAGGGCCCGGGAGAACGGGGTCAGCCGGATCATGAATATCGGATACAACCGGGAAACCATCCCGACCTGCCTGGAACTGGCTGAAAAATATGATTTTATTTATGCTGCGGTAGGATGGCATCCACACGATGCAAAGGATATGACGGATAAAGATCTGGCCTGGATCGAAGAGTTAACGAAACATCCGAAAGTGGTGGCACTGGGAGAAATGGGTCTCGATTATTACTGGGATAATTCGCCGCGGGATGTTCAGGCGGATGTCTTTCGCCGCCAGATTGCTCTTGCCCGCAAAGTAAAGTTGCCGATCGTGATTCATGATCGGGAAGCCCATCAGGATATTGTCGATATTTTACGTGAAGAAAAAGCGGACGAGGTCGGCGGAATTATGCATTGTTTTTCCGGTAGCTGGGAACTGGCGAAGCAATGTCTCGATCTAAACTTTTATATTTCTCTGGGTGGCCCGGTCACCTTTAAAAATGCGAAAAAGCCGAAGGAAGTGGCGGAAAAGGTGCCGCTCGACCGATTGTTAATCGAAACAGACAGCCCCTATTTAACTCCGGAACCGTATCGCGGCAAACGAAACGAATCGGCATATGTCCGTTATGTTGCGGAGAAGATTGCCGAACTGCGGGGCATGGATTTTGAAGCGCTAGCTGAAGCGACGACAAACAATGCCCGCACCCTTTTGAGAGTGTGACAATTTTGTGAACAAAAAAATACCGATCTAAGGATTTTTCCAATATGCTTTCCTCCTGAAAACCGTATTGTAAAAGGGAGTCTATCAATTTTTTAAAAAGTTTGATAGATTCGTATATTTGGTGGCTCACTAGTTAATACTGGAAATACACGAGCATCCAAATTGACATTTCTTACAAACTTTTTTACAATGAAATGCGGTTTAAAGGAGGATTTTTTATGTGGAGAGAAGAATATAATAGGTTGGCCGTTTTATTGGTCGCGGGATTGATTCTCGTGATCATTCTGACGGGTGCTGTTGGTTACAGCTATCAAGTGAAAAAGGTCACATTCAAACATAATGGGGAAAAGATAGAGATATCCACAACCGCAGAAACCGTACAGGATTTTTTGAAGTCACAGGGGATTGATTTCCGTGCCCGCGATGAAGTTTCTCCTGAATTAACGGAAATGGTACATGATGGAATGACGATCAGTTACCTGAAGAGTCGTCCTGTGATCATTTTTGATGGAGAGCGCGAGCGGGTGGTGCAGACAACAAAACAGACGGTCGGCGACATTTTGCAAAACCATGCCATCCGGCTCAATCCTGAAGACGAAGTCGTTCCGGCATTAAATGCAACAATTAATTCCGGAGACAGTATTACAATTAACCGCGTAACAAGAAAACTCGTCGAAGAAGAGAAGTCGCTGGTATACAAAATGGTAAAAAAGTCGGATATGACCCTTGGTGAAGGGGAGAAAAAAGTTTTACAAAACGGAAAACACGGTCGTGCTGTTTATCGCTACGAAGTCACTTATAAAAACGGAAAAGAGATCGAGCGAAAATTCATCAAAGCTGATATAATCGAAGATAAGCAGGATCAAGTTGTCGCTGTAGGCACAATGGGCATCGTGTCGCGAGGTGGTGTAACATTCCAACCCCGTCGGGCGTTGACGATGGAGTTAACGGCCTATGGCCCGGGAGTGGAACATACGGGTAAAAACCCGGACCATCCCGAATACGGAATTACATTCACGGGAACCCGAGCCAAAGAAGGCCATACGATCGCTGTGGATCCCAATGTAATCCCCCTGGGCTGGTGGGTTTACATTGAAGGATTCGGCTTCCGCAGGGCGGAGGACACAGGGAGTGCGGTGAAAGGAAACCGGATAGACATCTACTATGATGATGATGATTTTGCCAACGGATTCGGGTTGAAAAAGGGCTATACCGTATATGTCATCGGCCCGGAAAAACCGTAATATCGGAGGAAATGGGGGAGAGGGGGATACCTCCCCCTTTTTTATTAATTTCAATTGCAGGAGATGCGCATATGATACGTGAAGTCATTGTGGTTGAAGGACGAGCAGATACGCAGGCCGTCAAAAGGGCGGTAGAGGCGGATACTCTGGAGACCGGCGGGTCGGCGATATCTGATGAGATCATTGAACAGATCAGACAGGTTCAAGAAAAAAGAGGGGTCATTATATTTACGGACCCCGATTTTCCGGGAGAAAAAATCAGAAAAACCATAAGTGAGAAGGTTCCCGGGTGCAAACATGCTTTCATTTCCCCTGAAGAAGGTCAGGGAAAAAGGAATCTCGGGGTAGAAAATGCGGATCCGGAAACGATCCGGCGGGCACTGGATCGTGTGAAAACAGAGGTTCCCGACGGTGAAGTTCAAATTGATTATCATCGCCTGGTGGATGCCGCTCTGGTGGGTGGTCCCGGTTCCCGTGAAAAAAGGACAATGCTTGGAAAAATACTGGGGATTGGATATGCCAACGGGGCCCAGTTGCATAAACGGCTGAAGCTTTTTCAAATCTCCCGGGAAGATTTTGAACGCGCTCTGGCAGAAGTTGAGTTCCAACTAAGCGATGGACAGCAGAGGAGGGGTAAGCAATGAAGGATAAATCCCGTCCCCAGGAGAACCGTGACCCCAGGGAAAGGGATATTGCATTCCCGTCCCGCACGAAAGAAATTCTGGATCAATATCAGTTTCATTTTAAAAAAAGTCTGGGACAAAACTTCTTGATTGACCCCAATATTTTGCGAAAAATTACGGAATCGGCCGATTTAGGCAAAAATGACGGAGTGATTGAGATCGGTCCGGGAATCGGGTCTCTGACGGAGCATCTTGCCCGTGCAGCGGGTAAAGTGGTTGCGATTGAAATTGATCGCCGTCTGCAACCGATTTTGGAGGAAACCCTTTCGGATTATGAAAATGTTTCGTTTGTATGGGGCGATGTTTTACAACTTGACCTGCAACAGTTGATCAAACAACATTTTGCAGAGACGGAATCGGTTCATGTCGTTGCCAACTTGCCGTATTATGTCACCACGCCGATTTTGATGAAATTGTTAGAGGACCGGCTTCCATTGAAAAGTATTGTGGTTATGATGCAAAAAGAAGTGGCCGATCGTATTGCTGCATCGGAAGGCAGCAAGGACTACGGATCCTTGAGTATCGCCGCTCAATACTATGCGATTCCGGAAAAAGCGATGCGAGTCCCCCATTCTGTTTTTATCCCCCGACCCCATGTGGATTCGATGGTTCTTAAACTAACGCTGCGAGAAAATCCGCCTGTCGATCTCCGTGACGAAGAACTATTTTTTAAGGTGGTTCGGGCAGGATTTGCCCAGCGGAGAAAGACATTGTATAACAATCTGTCAAAACAGATCACACTCAATTTACCGTTTGAAGCGGAACGGGATAATGCTCGCGAGGCTGGCAAGTCAAAGTGGCTGGATATTTTCAGTGAGGCGGGGATCGATCCCGGGCGCAGGGCGGAATCCTTGTCCATTGAAGAGTGGGCCAGGCTGAGTAACGTTGTTTTTCGGACGGGAATAAAATAAAATACATGTAAGAAACAAATACTGAATATAGACAGCCAGACGGGATTGCTTTCAACAAGGTTTAAGGAGGCTATCCATGTATTTTATCAGCCCTTCTCTGGGTCGGCTTTCACTTGAGGAATTTTCCCGCAATATTCAGGACTACTTAAATGAGGACCCGCATGCGAGTTATAAAATTGTGATCGGCACCGATTCTCAAACATCGGAAAAACAAACATTGTTTGTTACGGCGCTGATCATTCACCGGATTGGCAAAGGAGCTCGTTTTTTCTTTCAGAAGAAAAAGGAGAAACCTATTTTTGACCTGCGTTACCGGATCTATAGGGAAACGGAGCTCAGTCTGCAGGTTATGGATCAATTAAAAAGTCACGGGATAACGGATATCCTTCATGACTGGCCGGTGGAAGTCCATCTGGATGTCGGGCAACGCGGGGAAACACGAAAGTTGATACAGGAAGTGGTAGGCTGGGTTACGTCCGTCGGGTATGTAGCCAAGATAAAGCCGTACTCGTACGGAGCAAGTGCAGTGGCCGACCGATTTACCAAATAAACGCATAACCAGGCAAACGTGCACCCCTCTTCAGCTTTACACATAGGATGGAAGGTGAGGAGGGGTTTTTATGTCGTCAGAGGTACAGGTTGGAGATTATGTAACACGCAGATCATACCATCATGACATCGTGTTTTATGTTACCGGAGTGGATAAACAGAAAGGAATCGCCATTTTGAAAGGGCTGGAGTGGCGTCTTGTAGCAGATGCTCCCCTCGATGATCTGGTAAAAGTGGAAGCACAGGAAATTGAAAAAAGATTGCAGCTCATTTCAGCGGAAGAAGATGAGTTGATCCAGTGGATCAGAGAGGAACGGGAACAGTCACAAAAAAAAAGAGCGTGGATGTTGACCGATGATATGCAGAACGATGAAGGTGCTTTTCAATTTCCGGGGCGCGTTCTTCATATTGATGGAGATGCTCGCTATATGAAGCTTTGCACCAGACTGTATCAGCAATTGCGGGTGCCTGTTTATTGCTATCATATCGCGGAAGAAGACATGCCAAACGTTGTACGTAAGTTGCTAAAACAAGTAAGACCGGATATCCTCATCCTCACCGGGCATGACGCTTATAAAAAAAACGGAGACACAAAGGATCTCGATTCCTACAAGAATTCCCGATATTTTATCGAGGCTGTCCGGGAAGCGAGAAGGTGGGAAAAACAAAAGGATAATTTAGTCATTTTTGCGGGTGCATGTCAATCTTTCTTTGAAGCATTACTTGAAGCAGGTGCTAATTTTGCGAGTTCACCGAAACGTATTCATATTCATGCCGAAGATCCGGCCTACATTGCTGAAAAAGTATCTTATTGCTCTGTCAGGGAAACGATCAACATTATGGAAATGGTTAAGCGTACCGTGGCAGGGATTGAGGGGATCGGAGGGATTGAGACAAGGGGCTGTTTCCGGATGGGAGTTCCCATTACTCCTGAAATTGAAAGGGGATTTACGTTTTCATAAATCAAATTTTATCCCCTAAAGTGTAAATTTTGCGCTGCAGGTCATTGACAAAAGGTACTGTTGATTGCTATAATAATGCGTTTACTTGACATATTGAACCTCGCGTGGTATACTGTTTAACGTGAGGTGGTCATGGTCATGCCAAAAAATTCTTTACAAGACATTAAAAGAAGTCTTGACGGTTATGTTGGTGAACGCATTGTCCTGAGAGCGAACGGCGGACGCCGGAAGACCATTGAAAGGACAGGCATTCTTGAGGAAACTTACCCGTCAGTTTTTATTGTGAAACTGGACAAGAATCTACATTCGTTCGAACGTGTTTCGTACAGCTATGCCGATATACTCACAGAAACGGTTGAACTTTCAGTTTGCAGAGGAACTCAAAACATACGGTTGCACTTTGTAGAGCAGTAGAGCAGATACATTTTTGCTCTGCTGTTTTTGTTTATATGACCTTTCCTCGGGTTTTACTGTTATTGTCATGTATGACGCTCCTGCTTCCAACCTGATAATAAGATTAAGTTGGTGATGGATAAGGAGGACTTTCAGTGGGTCGCAGAAGAGGAATCATGTCTGAACAGTTCAAAGAGGAACTTGCCAGAGACCTTGGATTTTATGACACCGTGCAAAGGGAAGGGTGGGGCGGAATCACCACCCGTGATGCAGGCAATATGGTTAAAAGAGCCATTGAAATTGCAGAACAGGCTTTGGCTGAAAGACAGAACTGATAAAACCACACCAACTTCCGGGGAGAATTTCCCCGGTTATTTATTTGCACCATCAGAATTTATAACTTTTAAGGTAGATAGTATAAGTGCAACTAAGGCTTTGCGCCTGCGCCAGAGGCTTGATGAAAGCCAAGTTTTCTTTAAATGTGCTTTTTTTACATGGTTGTGGTAAACTTGGTGAAGCAAGAATCCCATAGAGTCAGTAAAGTAGGTGTGTTGTCATGCGCATATCCGTCAAAGCCCCTGCCAAGATTAATTTAACACTGGATATATTGGGGAAACGGGATGACGGGTACCATGATGTGGAAATGGTGATGACATCCATTGATCTCGCGGATCGTCTCGATATGACTGTGCGTGAAGATGGAAGGATTGTCCTCGATTGCCCGGTAAGTTATGTCCCGCTGGATGAAAGAAATCATGTATATAAAGCAGCCCGGTTATTACAGGAACGTTTTCATGTCAAACAGGGAGTGGATATTTACATAGATAAGCGTATCCCGGTTGCTGCCGGCCTTGCAGGAGGGAGCACGGATGCTGCTGCCGCCATCCGCGGTCTTAATACTCTCTGGAACCTGAATTTATCAACTTCTGAAATGGCCAAACTTGGAGCCGAGATCGGGTCGGATGTTCCTTTTTGTGTATATGGCGGTACAGCTGTTGCACACGGAAGAGGTGAACAAATTGAACCGATCAGTTCTCCCCCTTCCTGCTGGGTCGTATTAGCCAAACCACCGATTGGGGTGTCTACATCCGAGATCTACCAGAGAGTGGATATGGATGTCTTGAAGAAGCATCGCAGGGAAACCGGCAATGAATGCGGTGGTACGGAAAACATGAAGAAAGCTCTGCAGGATCATGACTTTAAAGGGATTTGCCAATCTTTACATAATGATCTTGAGTACGTCACGTTTCAATTGCACCCCGAGGTAGAGCGCCTGAAACAACAGATGATTCGCTTCGGTGGAGATGGAGCATTGATGTCTGGCAGCGGACCGACGGTATTTTCGCTGGTCAGAAAGCAATCGCGGGCTCAAAGAATGTATAACGGACTGAAAGGTTTTTGCAAAGAAGTTTACCTGGTAAGGATGCTTGGAGATCATTCAAGGGGTCTTGCCTAAATCCGTATAAAAGTGGTACTATTTGATCATAATATTCGGATTTGGGGGTATGGTCATGAAAAAAATGAGAAGAAGTTCTCGTTTGGTAGATATGACCCAGTATTTGTTATCACATCCTTATCAGTTGATCCCCTTAACTTTTTTTGCGGAACAGTACGGATCAGCCAAGTCTTCCATCAGTGAAGATATAGTTATTATAAAAGAATTATTTGAACAAAGAGGAATCGGTTTACTGAAAACAGTGGCGGGCGCAGCCGGCGGGGTACAATTCATTCCGAGGGTCAGTAAGGAAGATGCATACCGGACCATCGTTGATGTGTGTGAAACATTATCCTCCTCCGAGCGTTTGTTACCCGGAGGCTATATGTATATGGCTGATTTTCTGGGAGAACCGGAATCTGTGCATAAAGTCGGAAAAATATTTGCCAGCATCTATGCGGAAAAAGATATTGATGTGATCATGACCGTTGAAACTAAAGGAATACCATTAGCATACGCCACTGCTGCCTACCTCAATGTACCGGTGGTCATCGTTCGAAGGGATACCCGCATCACGGAAGGCTCGGTTGTAAGCATTAATTATGTATCGGGTTCAAGCAAACGAATTCAAACGATGTCGCTGGCGCGCCGAGTCATGCCTGAACAGGCGAAAGTTCTCATTATTGATGATTTTATGAAGGCGGGCGGAACGGCACGCGGTATGATTGATCTGTTGCGGGAGTTTCATGCTGAAGTGGTGGGAGTGGGCATTTTTGTAGAAACGGCGATCACAGAGGAAAAATTGGTTCAAGATTATGTTTCCCTTGCGAAATTAACGAGTGTTGATGAAAAGGAGAAAAAAGTAACGATTGAGCCGGGGAACTGGTTCGATCCACGGTAAATAAACATCAACTATGTATGGAGGGATATTGAATGATCGAAAAAATTTCAACTCATCAGGCAGCGCCGGCAATCGGTCCTTATTCACAAGCATGTCGATTCGGGCAATTTGTGTTTACTTCGGGACAAATACCTCTTACTCCCGAAGGGGAACTGGTCGAAGATGATATTGAAGTACAGACCCATCAAGTATTTAAAAACATTCAGGAAGTGTTGAAAGCAGCCGGAACGGACCTGCAAAACGTCATCAAAGTGACGATTTTTATGAAAGATATTAATGAATTTTCCACAGTCAATGAGATTTATGCTTCATATTTCGGGGAACATAAACCGGCACGGTCCACTGTACAGGTTGCAAAATTACCGAAAGATGTAAAAATTGAAATAGAAATGGTAGCAATTGTACCTTAAATCATCTAAATAGAAAGTTTTTTCAAAAAAATTCTGTTTTTTTACCAAATTCATGCAGGAAAAACCACCACCTATGTTGAATTGCATGTACAAGAACATGGTAAAAGGTGGTGATTCAGGATGGAAGTGACCGACGTAAGACTCCGCCGCGTCAACACGGATGGACGTATGAAAGGGATAGCCTCCATTACTATTGATGATGAGTTTGTCGTTCATGATATTCGCATTATCGATGGCAATAACGGAATGTTTGTGGCTATGCCGAGCAAAAGAACTCCCGATGGAGAATTTAGAGATATAGCTCATCCGATTTCTTCACAGACACGGGAGAAGATACAGGCAGCCATTCTGGCTGAATACGAAAGAGCAGGCAAAGAGCAACAAGAAGAGCTTGAAGAGGGAGCTTAACAAAATTATTACCAAAAAAAGGGGGACCGGATAAAAGGGTCCTCTTATTTTTATGGGAATAAAATAGAAAGCCTTGAAATCAACCACCGATTAAGATATAGTTTTGATGATACTTTTTATCTTGATGAAAATCGGAGGTTTTTCATGACGGATCGATATGCGGTTGTCCTGGCTGCCGGGCAGGGAACGAGAATGAAATCCAGAAAGCACAAGGTCCTTCATCCCGTTTGTGACAAGCCGATGATTCAGCATGTAATCGATCACTTGCAGCAACTGCAGATGAAGGATATCATCGTTGTGATTGGTCATGCAGCAGAATCCGTGAAAGATCAGTTGGGCGACTCGGTACAATATGCACTGCAGTCGGAACAACTGGGTACGGGACATGCGGTGATGCAGGCAAAAACTTTTCTGGAGGGAAAAAGTGGGGTCACACTCGTGATGTATGGAGATACCCCGCTGGTCACACCGGATACGATTGAATCCCTGTTCCAGAAACATATAGAGGAAAAAGCGGGTTGTACGGTACTGTCGACGTTTGTTGAAGACCCGTCGGGTTATGGACGAATCATTCGCAATGATGACGGAAAAATCGAACGGATTGTAGAACATAAAGATGCCAGTGAAACAGAGTTGGAGATTCGGGAAATCAACACGGGCATTTACTGTTTTGATAATGAGGTTTTGTGGAAGATGATCTCCCGTTTGTCGAACAATAATCAACAGGGAGAATATTATATTACCGATATGGTTGAAATTTGTAAAACCGAGGGGCTTGGCGTAACAATTCATGTTACAGAAGATGATGAAGAAACACTTGGGATCAATAACCGGGTTCAGCTAGCACAGGCTGAACAAATTTTACGCCGACGTATTATGGAGAAACATATGTTGAACGGGGTGACGATCATTGATCCCGACACAACCTACATCGGAGCGGATGTAGGCATTGGTGCGGATACGGTGATCTATCCGGGTACATTGATCCGGGGTGACAGCCAGATCGGAGAGAACTGTGAAATCGGTCCCCATGCGGACATTACGTCCGGTATGATTGAAGATAATGTCCTAATTCGGCATTCTACATTGATGGATTGTATCGTCAAATCGGGAACCACCATTGGACCTTATGCACATATCCGTCCCGGAACACGACTTGGGAATGATGTGCGAATCGGCAACTTTGTAGAAGTAAAAAATTCAGATATGGGAGACGGCTCCAAAGCTTCCCACCTTTCGTACATCGGCGATGCTGAAATCGGCGATGATGTTAATGTGGGTTGCGGTGTAATCACCGTAAATTATGATGGAGTGAAGAAGCACAAAACCGTGATCGAATCCCATGCGTTCATCGGTTGTAATTCGAATCTGATTGCCCCCGTAAAAGTTGGACGTGGAGCTTATGTGGCTGCCGGCTCAACAATCAATAAAGATATACCAGCGGATGCCCTGGGAATTGCGAGGGCACGCCAGACAAATAAGGAAGATTACGCCAAACGTTTGAGAAAGAAATAATTTAATGGAGGATAGAATAAAAGATGGCTAATTATCGCGATCCCAAACTTAAAATTTTCACAGGAAACTCCAACCCGATGCTAGCAAGGGAAATTGCTGAACACATCGGTCTTCAACTGGGGAATGCACAGGTGGACACGTTCAGCGACGGGGAATGTCAGATTGTCGTGAATGAAAGTGTACGCGGTGCGGATGTATTTGTGATTCAATCCACTTCTGCCCCCGTCAATCAGCATCTTATGGAACTGCTTGTCATGGTGGATGCTCTGAAAAGAGCTTCTGCCAAAAGTATCAATGTGGTCATCCCTTATTACGGATATGCACGGCAGGATCGAAAGGCAAGAGCCCGGGATCCGATTACGGCAAAACTGGTTGCCAACCTGATTGAAACAGCCGGTGCACATCGAGTGATCACAATGGACTTACACGCAACCCAGATTCAGGGATTTTTCGATATCCCGGTGGATCATTTGCTGGGTGTTCCGATCCTGGCAAAATATTTCAGTGAACGTCCCGATCTTAATCTGGAAGACGTGATTGTCGTTTCACCCGACCACGGCGGTGTTACCCGTGCACGCAAACTTGCCGAACATTTAAAGGCACCGATCGCCATCATCGATAAAAGAAGACCGAAGCCGAACGTAGCTGAAGTGATGAACATCGTCGGTAATATTGAGGGTAGAATAGCCATCATTATAGATGATATTATTGATACTGCAGGGACCATTACCCTTGCTGCCAATGCCCTGATTGAAAGCGGGGCAAAAGAAGTATACGCCTGCTGTACGCACCCCGTTTTATCCGGTCCTGCGATTGAGCGTATTCAAAGCTCCAAGATCAAGGAACTGGTGGTTACCAACACGATTGCTTTAAGTGAGGACAAGCAGATCGATAAAATCAAGATATTGTCTGTGGCTCCGATCATCGGTGAAGCTATTGTGCGCGTTCATGAAAAGCTTTCTGTAAGTAAACTTTTTGATTAATCTTGATTTCAGTTGATTGATGCGTTTATTCATCTTGTTATAAAGGAAACATGTATATATAAACCTTTATTACAGGAGGATGATAGCATGAGTCAAGTTTTGAAAGCTGAAATACGTGACGGTCTTACCCGTTCTGTAACACGCTCTTTGCGAAGACAGGGTCGGGTGCCTGGGATTCTTTACGGTAAAGGAATTTCCAGCCTTGCGATTCACCTCGATGCAAGCCAGATGTGGCAAACCATCCGTGACAAAGGGCTGAACCATGTTTTTCAACTTCAGGTGGATGGAAATAAATTTGATGTCATGGTTTACGAATTACAGCAGGACCCGTTGAAGGGACACTTTTTGCATGTTGATTTCAAAAAGGTTTCAATGAACGAAAAGGTGGAAACGACGGTTCCGATTCACCTCAGCGGTGAAGCCCCCGGGGTAAAAGAGGGTGGTGTAGCGCAACAACAGTTAAGGGAACTGGAAATCCGCTGTTTGCCGGGGGATATACCGGAAAGTATTCATGCCGATATCAGCAGGTTGAACATTGGTGATTCCCTGACCGTTGCTGATCTTCAATTGCCCGAAGACATTGATATGCAA
The DNA here is from genome assembly GCA_041686735.1 of Bacilli bacterium. GTDB lineage: Bacteria > Bacillota > Bacilli > JACDOE01 > JACDOE01 > JAWLDF01. Next base: position 85,562 of record JAWLDF010000007.1, on the reverse strand, counting down.
CATGATAAAGACGAAGTGATTGTCTCCATTCTCGCTCCTCGTCTCGATCCGGTTGAACGCACTGAAAATGTGGAAGAACCAGAAGTAATAGAGAAAGGAAAATAGAAAGACGAATGATCATAAGGTTGGGATAAGATGAAAGTGATCGTTGGACTGGGTAACCCCGGGAGTAAATACGAAGGGACCCGTCATAATGCAGGTTTTATGGTAATTGACCGCCTCGCGGATAAATGGAATATTGACGTAAAACAGGCGAAGTTTCGATCCATAGTGGGAGAAGGAAGGTTCGGATCGGAAAAGATTTTGCTGGTAAAGCCGGTAACGTATATGAATTTATCCGGAGAAGCGGTTCATCAAGTAGCTGATTTTTATAAAATCGATCTGGATGATCTTCTGATTATTTATGATGATCTCGATCTCCCTCCCGGCAAAATCCGTCTCCGTCAAAAGGGAAGTGCCGGGGGGCACAACGGAATCAAATCAATCATATCCCATCTCGGTACTCAGGAATTTAACCGGATTAAAGTGGGAATCGGCCGGCCCGGGCCCGGTGAAGACGTGGTTTCCTATGTCCTTTCCCCTTTTTCCGCCGAACAAAAAGAGGATGTGTCAGAAGGGATCGAACTAGCAGTAAACGCCTGTGTCACCTGGATTGAGTCTTCATTCATTCAGGCGATGAATCAATATAATTAATCGGTCATTTGCAGGGAAGGTGAATATCCTTCCCTTTTATATATCCCTTGCTGCAGGAATGACAGTATTGTTCGAAGTATGAATCGTACGGGAATGGTAATACTAAATGGTGATATTCTTCCTGTAGGAGGCATAAAATGTCGATAAAATACGTTTGTCGATACTGTGGAAAAGAGATCGGTGAAATTGATGACGGAAATGTTACAGAATTTCAGCTGGGTTTTCATTTCTTGACCCCTGAAGAGCGGAAACATATAATTAGTTATGAAGCTGATGGTGACACCGTGGCTAAAATTATATGTGAATATTGCCAGGAAGCACTGGAAAGAAATCCGGAATTGAGCCATCCGTTGCAATAGGTATAATTCATTGGGAATAAAGGCCTTGGCTTGTACGCTAAGGCTTATTTTGGCATGGACGAGTAAACCGGCCAGGCAATACGACCGTTCGTTGTTCGTTTAATTTCTAAGAGGAGAGATAGGATCATGAAAGAATTTTTCCAGTTTTTATCGGACGACATTGACTTTCAATCTGTTGTTTCCGCAATTGAAAAGGGGATCCCGGAACAGATGGTTTCAGGATTGAACCAATCTGCCCGTCATCTGGCCATCGCCAATTTGTATGAATCAACGGGAAAACCGCTGTTGATCGTCACCCATAACATGTATCAGGCTCAAAAAGTATATGATGATCTGGTTGAATTGTTATCCGATGAAAATCCCGAAGAAAGGGTTTTATTATATCCTGCTGATGAGATGATGGTTACTGAAGTAGCCGCTGTGAGTCCGGATGTTTTATCACAGCGTATCTCTGTATTGAACCGGCTTTCTGCAGGTTTTAACGGAATTCTTGTTGTTCCTTTAGCGGGGATGCGCAGATTGTTTGTACCGCAATCGGAATGGGCGTCGTCCCTGATATCGGTACGTGAGGGAGAGGATTCCGACCCGGATCAACTGCCGCAGAAGCTGGTTGAGTTAGGGTATGAAAGGGTGGAAATGGTAGAAAAAAAGGGTGAATTCAGTATCCGGGGAGGAATTCTCGATGTGTTTCCCCTCGATGCGGAGCAGCCGTCCCGGATCGAATTTTTTGATGTGGAAATCGATTCCATCCGTTCTTTTGATCCTGAGAGTCAACGTTCCGGTCAGGAACGAGTTCGGGAATTGATCCTGTCTCCGGCAAGGGAACTTTTTGGTTCGAAAGACCGTTTACAGGAAGCTGCCCTGCGTCTCAAACAAAAAGTGTCAGAAGCTTTTTCGCAGATTCGTGACAAGAAGGTACGTGAGCGGATTGCCGTATTAATGGAAGGTGTTAGTGATCAATTAAATGAAGGAATTATTCCCGAGGATGGATACAAGTATATGTCTGTTATCTATCCCGAGTTTCATAGTTTAAAAGATTATATGCCGGACGATACCATTATGGTGGTTGATGAACCGTCCCGTGTGATGGAATCAGCCAAACGACTGGATAATGATGAAGTGGAATGGACGACTTCCTTTCTTGAAAAGGGAGAATATATTACCACTTTAAGAATTTCATTTTCCAGTGAGGGAGTCCTTGATTCCCGTCCTTTTCCCATCGTCTATTTTTCCACGTTTTTACGTCAGGTTCCCGGTACACAACCTTTAAACATCGTCAATTTCAGTTCCCGTCCCATGCAAAATTTTCACGGCCAGATGAACGTCCTTAAATCGGAACTGGAACGGTGGGTAAAAGCTCAGTACCGCATTGTTTTTTTGGCGGAAAACGAGGAACGATCCCGCCATATGGAACGGGTATTGCACGATTATAAAATGGATGTAGATATCATAAAATCTCTTGAGCAGGTGCCGGTCGGGCGGCCCGTGATTACACGCGGACAATTGCAAAACGGATTTGAGTTTCCTACCCACCGTCTGGTCGTCATCACGGAAGGAGAAGTTTTTACCAGACGGAAACAAAAAAGAAGGAAAACTCGTCAGAATATAACGGATGCTGAAAAAATCAAGAGTTACCTTGAACTGAATCGCGGGGATTACGTTGTTCATATTCATCACGGTGTCGGGAAGTATCTCGGGATTGAAACCAAACAGTTTCAAAACGGGGTCCATAAAGATTATCTGCACATTCAGTATGATGGCGGCGACAGCCTGTTCGTTCCGATTGATCAGATCGATCAGGTTCAAAAATATGTGGGAAGTGATGCCGGACCTCCGAAAATTTACCGTCTGGGCGGAAGTGAATGGAAACGGGTAAAAAATAAAGTAAAGTCTTCCGTAAAGGATATCGCAGAGGACCTGATCAAACTGTATGCAGAAAGGGAAGCTACTGAAGGATATGCTTTTGACAGGGATACGGAAGCGCAAAAAGAATTTGAGTCGATGTTCCCCTATGAAGAAACGCCGGATCAATTAAAGGCGATTGAGGAAATTAAAAAGGACATGGAAAGTCCGCGTCCCATGGATCGACTTTTATGCGGAGATGTCGGTTACGGAAAAACTGAAGTGGCTATTCGTGCGGCGTTCAAAGCAGCCATTGAGGGCAAACAGGTGGCCGTGCTGGTTCCGACTACGATCCTTGCCCAGCAGCATTTCGAAACGTTTCGCGAGCGCTTTGCCGATTTTCCAATAAAAATTGAAATGTTAAGCCGCTTCCGGTCGCGTAAAGAAATGCAGAAAACGATTAAGGGACTCAAGGATGGAACTGTTGATATCGTCATTGGTACCCATCGTCTGTTGTCAAAAGATGTTCAGTTCCGGGACCTGGGACTTTTGATCGTCGATGAAGAACAACGGTTCGGCGTAACCCACAAAGAGAAATTAAAGAAATTAAAAGCGAATGTGGATGCGTTAACCCTCACGGCCACGCCGATTCCAAGAACGCTTCATATGTCAATGCTGGGGGTTCGTGATCTTTCTGTCATCGAAACACCGCCGGAAAACCGTTTTCCCGTACAAACCTATGTGATGGAATACAGTGACACGTTAGTTCGCGAAGCCATCGAGCGGGAACTGGCGAGGGACGGACAGGTTTACTTTTTATATAATCAAGTCCAGGGAATTCAGCAAATGGCTGATCACGTTAAATCGCTGGTTCCGGAAGCCCGGATTACCGTTGCCCATGGGCAAATGTCGGAAAACGAGCTGGAACGGACCATGCTGGATTTCCTTGATGGGGAATACGATGTACTTGTCAGTACTACGATAATAGAAACGGGTGTCGATATACCCAACGTCAATACACTGATTGTTTATGATGCGGATAAGAAAGGATTGTCCCAGTTGTATCAGTTACGTGGACGGGTTGGACGATCCAACCGGATCGCCTATGCATATCTGACTTATCAGCGTGACAGGGTTTTGTCGGAGATCGCGGAAAAACGTCTGGAATCGATGAAGGATTTCACTGAATTAGGTTCCGGTTTTAAAATTGCCATGAGAGACCTGGCCATTCGTGGAGCGGGAAATTTACTGGGCGCCGAACAGCACGGACATATCGCTTCCGTCGGTTTTGATTTATACACGCAAATGCTTAAAGAAGCGATCGACGAGCTAAAAGGGAAAATCAGTGAAAAGGAAAAAATGGAGTCACCCGAAATTGATATTGACGTGGATGCTTACATTCCGACTGATTATATACCCGACAACAAGCAAAAAATAGAAATGTATAAAAAATTTGCTTCATGCGAAAGTATGGAAGATGTTGAAGATATTACCGATGAGTTGATTGACCGTTTCGGAGAAATTCCCCAACCGGTGCTACATTTATTGTCTGTATCGAGGATCAAGGTTTATTGTCTGCAGCACAAGTTGACCGGGGTTAAACAGAAAAACCATGATATCGATGTGTATTTGCATCCTTCTTTAAATCATGAAATTGACGGAGGCCGCCTGTTTGCGCTCGCATCGAGATTCGAACAGAAAATCGCTTTATCCTCTGGACAACAAATTGTGGTTACGTTTAAACTTAAGGGAATGACTCCTGAACAAAAATTAAATATCGTAGAAAAGTTTTTGGCTCAATTTGAAGAAGTCAAACGGACGAAAGGAGATTATAAGCATGTGGATATTGCCAGGTAAACAACGCGGAGGGAGCAGACGAGGCAGTAAATGGCTGGTACTGCTTACGGTAGTGGCACTCATTTTTGTGCTTTCCGGGTGCGGGAACAGTAAAGAGAACGAAGCTGCCGACCCGGCGGATGGAGAGAAACAGCCTGCGGTAGTGATAGAGTTGACGGAAGACGATGATGAAGTGATTGCCAGTTACGAGGACGGAGAAGTGACTGCCGAAGAATTTAAAAAGTATTTGCAGGTACAGGTTTTTCTTTATCCGCAATATGCTCAATTCATTCAGCAGGCAGATCAAAACTCAATGGAAACCTTTTTGAAACGGTTCGTTGCGGAAAAGACACTGGCTACCCGTAGCGAGATGGGTGAAAAGGAAGCAAAAAAGCAGGCCGATGAACTGGTTAAACAATTCCTGGATGAATACAAGAATTATCTGGGTGAAGAAGAAGTTGACAAGACGATGGAAGAACAGAATATCACGGAACAGGACATCATCGATTATGTCATTCGGAATAATCACGTTGAGAATTATTTGCGTACGTTGATTACCGAGGACAGAGAACAGGAAATTTATAATGAAATGAAAGAAAGCGGTCAGTTTACCCTGGCCAGTGTTCGTCACATTTTAATTACCACGGAAGAACGAAGTGACGAAGAGGCGAAGAAACTGGCCGAAGAACTGGCTGAACGTTTGCGGAACGGTGAAGATTTTGCCGCATTAGCCAAAGAATATTCTGAAGATCCCGGAAGTGTGGAGAATGGCGGGCTTTATGAAGAAGTAAGCATTAACGAATGGGTTCCCGAATTTAAAGAAGCTGCGGCTACTCTGGAAATCGGTACGATCAGTGATCCCGTGAAGACGGATTACGGTTATCATGTGATGAAAGTGGAGGATCGAAAAGAACTGACATTTGAAGAGGCGATGGAACAGTACGGCGATCAGATCGATATGGAGATCATGAACAGCGAATACGAACGATTTGTTAATGAAGATCTTGATGCCCTGATTAAAGAAATAAATGCTCCTGAGATTAAACAGGCTTAAGAGTGATCATAAACGATGGAGAAAGGCAGCTGTTACGGCTGCCTTTTTTCCTGTAATGACGGGGATTGGCGGTTTTCTCGTGTGCTGGTGAATATTATCCCGGCAGGAGATTAATACTATACCCAACGTAACAGCACCATCGTTTCAGGCGAATACTACAAAGAAAGTGAGGCATCAAGACATCATGAAAGCAACCGGAATTGTTCGTCGAATTGACGATCTCGGTCGTGTGGTGATACCGAAGGAAATCAGACGTACGTTGCGTATTCGTGAAGGGGATCCATTGGAGATCTTTGTTGACAGGGATGGCGAAGTCATTTTAAAAAAATATTCTCCCATTGGAGAACTGGGGGATTTTGCAAAAGAATATGCAGACTCACTTTATGAAAATCTGGGGCACATCACACTGATATCGGATCGTGACAGTGTTATTGCAGTAGCAGGTACATCGAAAAAGGAATACATGGACAAATCGATTGGAACGGTTGTAGAATCCTCCATGGATGATAGAAGAACGATTGTCGAAACCAATAACGGTCAGTATGAGATCATTCGCGATGCTGAAGAACAGTTGTCTTCGTATGTGATTGCTCCCATTGTATCAGGTGGAGATCCTATCGGTGCTGTTATACTGCTTTCCAGGGATGACAACAAAAAAATGGGTGATCTTGAAACGAAAATGGTTGAGACGGCTGCAGGGTTTCTAGCCAAACAAATGGAACAATAATCATTGCAATAATTCTGGTGTTTGTGAGAAATCGTTGTGAGGAATAATGAGTAAGCAGGGAGGTTTCCCTGCTTATTTTTAATTGTTCTATGATATAATAAGCTCAGTTTTCCGTGAGAGGAGTACCGAAGGATGTCGCTCAAATATGACCAGCAGACACAGAGTACAGGATACAGTTTTATTAAGGGCGCAGCGATTTTAGGTTTTGCATCTTTGATTTCCAAGGTGCTTGGACTCATTTATCGTGTGCCTTATCAGAATATTACGGGCGATGAGGGTTATTATGTATATATGCAGGTGTATCCTCTTTACAGTTCACTTCTGATTCTGGCCATGGCCGGATTTCCGGTGGCAGTCTCCAAAATCGTCTCGGAACATCTGGCAACCGGAGATGTTTACGGGGCGAAAAGGGCGTTTAATCTTGCCAGTTCGGTTCTGGCAGTATCCGGAATCTTGTTTTTTTGTGTTCTTTTCTTTGGGGCGGACTGGATAGCCGGATTGATGGGAGATGAGTTACTTGCTCTCCCGGTTCGAAGTGTATCTTTCGCTCTTTTGATTGTACCGGTAATGTCGGTCCTGCGCGGTTACTTTCAGGGACATGAAAATATGATGCCCACCGCGGTATCTCAGGTTGTTGAACAAATTGTTCGTGTGACCACGATTTTAATTCTTGCATACTGGTTTATGGTTTATTATGAGGATGTTTACCTCGCGGGAGCAGGAGCCGTGTTCGGTGCGGTTACGGGATCCCTCAGTGCCCTGTTTATCCTGCTTTTTTACTGGAAACGGATTCAACGGGTACAGCGTGAAATGAAACGCAAACAGGCTGATACACCGAAGGAACAGGTAGAACGTGAACCGGCTGTCCGGGTATTAAAAAGGATTGCCGTCTATGCGATCCCGATCTGTCTGGCCGCGCTTGTATTGCCTCTTTTTCCCTTATCGGACTCATTTACTGTCGTGAACATGCTGATGGCCGGAGGATATCCGGCTGAAGAAGCCCGGATTTTAAAAGGGGTTTATGACCGCGGCATTCCGCTCGTGCAATTTGCCGCTTTTTTTGCAACGGCCTTGTCACTTGCCCTCGTGCCGTCAATTTCTTCGGCAAAGGTTAAAAATCAGGACAAAGTGATCGCCCACCGCACGGCCCTTGCCATTCGCCTGACGTTGTTACTGGGGCTGGCTGCATCGGTGGGGCTGGCGATTGTCGCCCGACCGGTCAATGTCATGTTGTATCAGGATGACAAGGGAACGCTTGCTCTCGCCATTCTGGCGTTTTCCACGATTTTTTCAACTCTGGGGATCACGTCAGCCGGCATTTTGCAGGGACTGGGAAAAATGATGCTGCCCGCCCGATATCTTTTTTATGGTGTGATGGTAAAAATCGGGTTGAATCTGATTTTGATTCCGCTGATCGGTATTTACGGTGCGGCTCTTTCCACGGTGGTCTCCTATGCCGTGGCCACCTCCTTTAGTTTTGCTGCGATCCGGAAATATACCGGTATGCCCTTTTCATTTGCCAATTTTGTAGGTAAACCGCTGCTGGCCGTTTCGGTGATGGCAGTGGCCGTTTTTGGCGCAAAATGGCTTTTGACCTTTGTGCTGGCGGGTGGAATTGAATCGGACCGACTCTTTCATACCGTCATTTCTCTCATATCCGTATTCAGCGGGGCGGTCGTTTACGGACTGGCTCTTTTGCTTACCGGTGCATTGACCGGGTCAGATTTGCGCCACGTGCCCCGTGCAGATCGTTTAATCCCTTTGCTGCAAAAAACACGTTTATTGAGAGATGATACAAGAGAGGAGGGAGCGTCATGGCAAAGGTAATCGTGGCCGGTCTGGGAAGTGGAGATGCTGATCAGCTTCCGCTCGGTGTCTTTCGGTTGCTTACATCTGCACAATATCCTGTTGTTCTGCGCACGATCCATCATCCCGTCGTCACTTTTTTGCGGGAACAACAGGTCAATTTTTCAAGTTATGATGAAGTGTATGAGAAGTCAGCCGGCTTTAATGAAGTTTATGAACAGATCGTTGCCGATCTTGTCAGACGGGCCGGGCGGGATGGTACCATCGTATACGGAGTGCCCGGACACCCGATGGTTGCTGAAAAAACGGTGCAACTTTTACTGGATCGGGAAAAACAGGGGACGATTGAGGTTGAGATCCTCGGTGGTGCCAGTTTTATCGATGCTTTGATGACTGCTGTCAAGATTGATCCGATTGACGGGTTTGTATTGTTGGATGGATCAACTCTCACCAGGGAACAATTGAATCCTGATGTACATATGGTCATTGCGCAGGTTTATAATGAATGGGTGGCATCTCATTTAAAATTGACTCTGATGGAATTATACCCCCATGATTATCTGATCCGGGTTGTGACGGCGGCCGGAATCAAAGGCATGGAAAGGGTTGAAGAAATTCCTCTGTTTGAATTGGACCGCTTAAAAGGGGTACATCAGTTAACAACCGTGTATGTCCCTCCGACAGATGAAGCACACATTCGAAACAGGCAGTTTACCCGCTTGAAAGAGGTAATTGCCCGCCTGCGCAGTCCGGAAGGTTGTCCGTGGGACCGAAAGCAGACCCACCGGAGCTTACGAAAATATTTGATTGAAGAGACATATGAAGCGGTGGATGCAATTGATCGAGAAGATCCCGATCACTTATGTGAAGAACTGGGAGACGTATTGCTGCAAATTATGTTACACTCCCAGATTGCTGAAGAAGAAGGTTTTTTCAATGTGTATGATGTGATTTCTGCATTAAATGAAAAAATGATCCGCCGCCATCCCCATGTTTTTGGGGAGGAGAACTGGCGGGATGCGAATGAAGTCGTAAAAAATTGGCAACAATTGAAGGATGAGGAGAAAAAAGAGAAAGGGATCGATCCAGAAGAAGATTCCCTTCTTGCAGGGATTCCTCGCGAATTACCCGCGACCCTGACGGCTCTCCAATTACAGAAAAAAGCGGCCCGGGTCGGCTTCGACTGGGATCGAATTGAGGATGTCATGGCTAAAGTGGAAGAGGAATGGGAAGAATTAAAAGCAGCTTCTTCCGTGAAAGAACGTGAATCCGAGATGGGGGATGTATTATTCGCTGTCATCAATCTTGCCCGGTTTTATAGTGTGGACCCGGAGGCGGCTCTGGCTGCGACGAATCTGAAATTCAAGCAACGCTTTACCTATATTGAACAAAAGTTAAAAGAGAGGAATTTGGATCCGAAACAAGTTGATTTACAGCAAATGGAAAATTTATGGGTCGAATCGAAAAAATTTTATCCATAAATGTAGAATTATTTTGATGAGAAGCAGGAATTTCTTAATATATCACGAATATTTCACAAGAGTTCATATCAAGGAGGTATATGTAGATGAACAAGAATGAACTGGTAACGAACATTGCGCAAAAAACCGGCTTGACTAAGAAGGATGTAGAATCAGTAGTAAACAACATGCTGGATGAAATTACAGCAGCATTATCCAAAGGTGAAAAAGTTCAGTTTGTCGGTTTTGGAACTTTTGAAACCCGCCAGCGTGCAAGCCGGACAGGACGCAACCCGCAGACTGGTAAAACCATTACCATTCCTGCTGCTACCGTTCCTGCATTTCGTGCCGGTAACAAATTAAAAGACGCGGTGAAGTAATTCACCGATGAGACTGGATAAGTTCCTTAAGCTTTCCCGCATCATCAAGCGGCGTACCCTGGCTAAAGAAATTTGCGACCAGAATCGCATACTGGTTAATGGAAAACCGGGGAAAGCAAGCAGTAACGTACAACCAGGAGATCAATTAAGCATCCGATTTTCAACGAAGACGCTGGTTATACAAATAGAACAGGTCGCAGACCATGTTACAAAGGACGAGGCCAATTCGCTTTATCGCGTATTGGAAGAGATACCAGTCACTCAGAATCAAAATGAAGAAGACGAAGAGGACTACCTTTTTAGGTAGTCTTCTTTTCTGTGAAGCGAATAGTTCTAAATCCTGATGTTGTCCCATAACATGAATAAAAAAGGAGGTTGTACGTTATGGCTGACCAACATCAGAATCCCCGTCATGAGGTGGTTATGTCCAATCGAAACACGGTAAGGCTGTCAGGTGTTTTAAATGTAGAGAGTTTCGACAGCGAAGAATTTTTGCTGGAAACGGACTGCGGGTTTCTGGCGATTCGCGGTCAAAATCTGCACATGAAAAACATGAGTCTGGAAACGGGTGAGGTGTCGATTGAAGGAGTCGTATATGATATGAGTTATATTGATGAGGGGCATACTTCGGAACGGGCCAAAGGGTTGCTTGGCAGGTTATTTAAGTGAATCTTCATGTAGAGGCGCTTACCCTTTTTTCCATGCTGGCGGCGGGGATCGTAATGGGAATGGCTCTGGATACATACCAGGTACTGAAACAAAAGGCGGGAATCAAAGGGTGGCTCCTCTATTTGTGCGATCTATTATACTGGCTAAGCTTCACTTTTGTTGTATTCGGCACACTCATTCGGGTTAACGAAGGTGTAATACGTGCCTATATTTTTTTGGCAATCAGCCTGGGGTTTTTACTGCACTTTTTATTCATTCATTCATGGTATGTACGTGTTTTCCTTCTTTTCATAAATTTTCTTGGATACGTGTACCGTTTTTTGCGGAGGCTGATTGAAATCCTGATCGTGATGCCCGTTCAATTTTTAATACGAATGATTACTGTCCTGATCATGTTTGTCGTTGATCTGATATGGAGGTGCCTGATCCTCCTCCGGCGCCTGTTGATGTGGTTGATCCACCCTTTAATAAAAGCGGTGACTTTATTGATGCAAAAGGCATTTAAGCGCAGCACCGGTGACGATGAGCGGGAAAAGACAGAAGGATTTTTGACTCGCATGACGAAATGGTTTAAAAGAAAGAAATAAAGGAACATTTTTCGAGGTGGACAAAGATGGACAGGCAGCAATTGGATCGCATAACCAGAAACCGAAAAAGACGCATGCGCCTGGTCACGACCGTCATGGTGTTGTTTTTGTTCTGGGCAGGGTACACCTGGTTGACTCAGAACAGTGCACTCAATGAAAAATCAGCTCAGTTGCAGATGCTGAAGGAAGAGTCGGCGGATATTGAACAGCAACAGGCCCTGTTGAAATCAAAAGTTGAAAAATTATATGACGAAGAGTATATCGCTGAGCTGGCCAGAAAAAATTATTTTTTATCCAAGCCGGGTGAGGTTATTTTTGTTGTTCCCGAGGAAGAATAAATAGAAGATAATCCGCTTCATTGACACATTTTTTATATGTAGAGTATAATATCAGTATCATGCTCATTCAGTATCAGAGGGAGGATTTTTTCTTACATGTCGATTGAAGTAGGCAGCAAATTAGAAGGGAAAGTTACTGGGATAACCAATTTCGGTGCATTTGTAGAGCTGCCTGGTGGTGTTACCGGACTGGTTCATATTTCTGAGATTGCCGACACCTATGTGAAAGATGTTAGTGAACATCTGAACATCAACGACACGGTGACGGTAAAAGTCATTAATGTTGAACAGAATGGTAAAATTGGACTTTCTATTAAGAAAGCTAAAGAAAGTTCAGCACACCGTGGTAGAAATACGAAGTCATTCGAAGACAAAATTAATCGATTCCTGCGCGATAGTGAGGATCGCCTTGCCACTCTTCGTCGAAGCACGGAGTCCAAACGAGGGGGGCGGGGATCGCGCCGCTGATCAATCATATATTTGTTGAGTAAAAATAAGTGCCTGTTACTTACAGGCACTTTTTGATTTTAGGCGATGAAAAAACAATTTTGTCGGAATCCCTTATTCGTGCTTGATATCTCGACAGCCCCTTACAGCAGAATTGCGCGGCTATTGTATGAAAAACGTCGGTTGTCCTGAAAACGGACATTTCATTCTGTTTATTTGTAAATAGGCTTATGAAATTGTCGCAAATTTATTTTGTTCATACCAGTGATTTTGACAAAATTTATTAAAACACCTCCCTATAATGGTTATCACATTACAAAACGGGTGGTGTTTTTCTTATGTTTCGCAAGTGGACAAGCATCTTACAACCGGTTGACCAGGGGACCATCCGGGAGGAACCGGTGTGGGTTGAACGTCTTCGGCGCCTGACGGGGTGGTCAAAAAAATGGGGAGAATTGGTGGTCTATAAGTGGAGTCTTTTGCATTTGATCATGGGTTTTTTGCTGGGACGAGCCTTTATTCTGCAGGAATTGTCTCCCTTTGCCGTCCCCTATGTGGCCGTGATGTTTTTTTTGAGGAGGGAAAAAGTATTTTATATCGGTCTGGCAACGGTTCTGGGAGCATCGACACACAGTGCCGATCTGGGATGGATGACCCTTTACAGCCTGCTGCTCACGGCAATGATCCTCATGATCCTTGAGCGCAGGCAAAAAGCGGATCTTGCCTACACTCCGATTGTTGCTCTGACATCCGTGTTTCTCAGTCACAGCACATATGATTACTTAACAGGCATGAATACCGGATACGATCTGTTTATGAACGGAGTGGAAGCAATCCTCGGGATGATCTTAACGCTCATCTTCATTCAATCGCTTCCTGTTCTGACCTTTCAAAAACATCAAACCCAGTTGAAAAGTGAAGAAGTGGTCTGCCTCATTATTCTGCTGGCATCGGTCATGACCGGTACGGTGGGATGGTACATACATGGAATCTCGCTGGAACATATTTTATCCCGATTTCTGGTCCTAGTTTTTGCTGCAGTGGGCGGGGGAACAATCGGGGCCGCCGTGGGCGTGGTGACGGGACTTATTTTGAGTCTGGCTGATGTCAATGCCATTTTTCAAATCAGTGTCCTCGCATTCTCCGGTTTGCTGGCCGGATTGTTAAAAGAAGGGGGGAAGATCGGAGCCATATCAGGTATGTTTCTGGGCTCGGCCATCTTATCCTTTTATTCCGGGGGGAGAGGTGAGATTCTACAATCGGTCCAGGAAACAATCGTTGCGGCGGTTGTCTTTCTGATCATCCCCAGAGCCGGACTCTCCTATATTGCCCGTTACATCCCGGGCACTCCGGAAAATATTAAATCTCAGCATGAATATTTGCAAAAAATCCGCGATATCACCGCGAAAAAGGTGGAAAACTTCTCGGAGGTTTTCCAGCAACTGTCGCGCAGCTTTCTGGATTTTACCACAACGACGCGAATGCGTCCGGAACAGAAAACGGATCTGTTTCTCAGTGAAGTTACGGAGAAAACCTGTCAAAAATGCTGGAAAAAAGATCAATGCTGGGACCGGGATTTCCTCAGCATATATGAATCGATGGTTCATATGGCAAAGTTAATGGAGAATCAGGGGTACATAGAAAAACATCAAATCCCGGAATCATTTCAAAAGAAATGTGTGAAAACAGATAGGGTTACGTCTGTGATGCAACAGGAGATGGAATCATTCAGACAGTTTTTACAGGTGAAAAAACAGATTCAGGATGCAAGGAGGCTGGTGGGTGAACAATTATCCGGTGTTTCCCGGGTGATGCGTGATTTTTCCAAAGAGATTCAGCAGGATGTGGAGGATCTGGATGTACAGCAACAACAAATCCATGAGGCACTGGAGGATTTGGGGTTGTCGATTCGCCATGTAGAAGTGGTCAGTCTTGATCCCGGAAATGTTGAAATCAAAGTAAGTCTCCCCTCCTGTTTCGCACGGGATGAATGTATGAAAATCGTCGCCCCCCTTTTGTCGGATGTACTCAAAGAGCATATCACGGTCAAACAGGAAGATTGGCTTGAATATGCAGACGGATACTGTGTGGTTACACTGATCTCTGCTCAGGAATTTGTAATTGATACAGGGATTGCCGGTGCCGCCAAGGGAGGAAAATTGTTGTCGGGTGATAGTTACAAGACCATGGATCTGGGAAACGGCAAATATGTTCTTGCCATCAGCGATGGAATGGGAAATGGTGAACGGGCTCATATCGAAAGCAGCGCAACACTGGATTTGTTGCATCAATTGTTGAGAAGCGGGATTGATGAAACACTCACGTTAAAAACGGTAAACTCCGTTCTTTCCCTTCGTTCGACCGATGAAATTTTTGCTACCGTTGATCTGGCCTTGATTGATCTGAATTCAGCAGAAACGCAGTTTATTAAATTCGGATCCACTCCCAGTTTTATCAAACGAGGAGATGAGGTTATCACTGTAAATGGAGGTAATTTACCGATTGGAATTTTAAAAGATATTGATATTGAGGTAACGCGGGAGAAGCTAAAGCCGGGAGATTTATTGATCATGATGACGGATGGTATTTATGATGCACCCAGACATACAAATGATAAAGAGAAGTGGATGAAGAGAATCATCTTGGAATTTGAAACCGACGATCCTCAGGCAGTGGCAGATTGTCTTCTGGAAAAGGTGATTCGTTATCACCATGGAGAAATTCTCGACGATATGACGGTGCTGGTGGCACGGATTGATCGTCATCTTCCGGAGTGGAGTGCGATCCACCTGCCGGGATTTGACCGGATTGAGCGCCCGGGTGTGGTCAGTTAAACCTGTGAGAATGCAAGTATAATGCTGTGCTGTGTGGTTGATAATGGAAATAAAAAAGAGGTGGGATACATGACGAACCCCAAGTTAAAACAAATATTACTAATTACCGATGGTCGCTCCAACAAAGGGATTGACCCTGTCATTGCTGCAGCACGAGCGTATGAAAATGATATCACGGTTAATGTGATCGGAGTGGCAGACCGGCAGATACATCCATCGGCGCGTCGGGAAATCGAAGGAATTGCCGAAGCCGGTGGGGGAATGTATGATATCGTCACACCCGCTAAGCTGAGTAAGACAATACAAACCGTTACTTATCAGGCGATGACCCGTACTATTCATCAAGTGATTCATGATGAATTACGCCAGTTGATCGGTACCGGTTCATTATCTGAAGTACCGCCGAAAACAAGGATGCAAATCATTGAAAAAGCAGAGCAGATTAGTGAAATGAGTCATTTGCAAATCCTTTTGTTGATGGACACCAGTGCAAGTATGAAAACGAAAATGACGGCATTGGAACAGGCAATCCATGACTTTGACGTCAGCCTTCGCTCACGTTCCGGCGGCAGTCGTGTGATGGTTGCATCATTTCCCGGGAAATTGACATATTTAGATGTGATCATGACATGGACGACTGACTTATCGCTAATTTCCACGCTGTCACGACACATTAGTATGTCAGGGACCACTCCGACAGGACCGGCTCTGGAAGAAGCGTTACAGTATTTTGGCATCAACAGTGCCAGTCAATTTTCACAGGGAGGATCAGGAGGAATACAGGACTATGTTTTTTAAAGCGGATTCTGGGTCTGTGGTTCCTTCCATAATCGTGGGGAGGTGGAACGGACGGAAATATCGGGTAATGAGATTACTGGGGAAGGGGGCAGTGGGGCGGGTATTTCTTGTTGAACATGAGGGAGGGCGCTATGCCCTGAAAATAGCTGAAAACACCGAAGATTTAATGCCGGAGATTCAAGTGTTTGAACGTTTGCAAAAAGAAAAGGGGGACGAGCTCAGACAGTCTTTGTATGATGTAGATGATGCCGAGTGGCAGGGCAGTTTGCGCAGTTTTTATGTCATGGAATTTATTGACGGGGAAACCTTGCATGATTTGATAAGAAAGCGTCCTTTGTGGATCAAAAACCGGGCCGTGGACATTACAATACATGTTTTGGACGGGTTAAAACTGCTTCATGGAATCGGTTATTGTTATGGGGACCTGAAACCGGAGAATATAATGATCTGCCGGCAAACGGGACGCCCTTTTTTTATTGATTATGGAGGTGTGACAACGTTTGGAAGAATGATCAAACAATACACGGAGGACTATGACCGGGCTAGCTGGCGGGCAGGATTGAGGAAATCGGGTGCAGCATATGATCTGTTCGCATTATCCGTTATTTTTTTGCATATGAGGATTGGAGCAAAAATTTGGAGGAAAGAAATTGATGGGAACCGTTGTCTTTCCCGGCTTTATGATATAATACGTAAACACAAACAACTGTCTCCGTACAGGAAATGGTTTGATCAAATCTGGAAGGGCCGGTTTGCCGGTGCAGTTGAGGCTCGACAGCATTTAAAAGTTTTGCACGAAGATTTTGTATTGAACAAATCCCGTGTGCGACGTGAACAGTCGGCCAACGGCCGCTGGATACCCTGGTTCTTCTTTTGTTCATGTGCGGTGCTTATTTTTTCTCTCATTTTATATATCCGGTTTCCATAGTTCATGAACCGGTTAAGGTAGTCATACATACAATTTTTTAATAAACGGTGGGA
This sequence comes from Bacilli bacterium, assembly GCA_041686735.1. Lineage (GTDB taxonomy): Bacteria > Bacillota > Bacilli > JACDOE01 > JACDOE01 > JAWLDF01. The sequence goes on along the minus strand of JAWLDF010000007.1, from coordinate 68,751 downwards.
AGATCATGATCCGGCAAAAGGTCATTCAAATGCAGGAGCAATATCAACTGTGGGATAGCAGGGATACGGTGGTCGTTGCGGTTTCAGGCGGTCCCGATTCGATGGCGCTATTACACTTATTGCACAGCATGTCCCGGGAGTCGTCCCGGTTAAAAAGTGTTCATGCCGTCCATATAAATCACGGTTTGCGGGGGAGAGAATCGGATGAAGATGAGACGTATGTTCACAAGTTTTGTCAACTTCACGGAATTCCCTTGGCGGTAGAACACGTCGATGTGCGAGGATATCGGCAGGAAAGCGGATTGGGCATACAGGAAGCGGCACGGCGTCTGCGCTATCAGGTGCTGGAACGGATTGCCGCAGAATTGAATGCAGGCATTGTTGCTACTGCCCATCATGCCGATGATCAGATGGAAACCATATTGATGAGATTAATCCGCGGAACAGGTCCGGAGGGTTTGCAGGGGATTCCCGTTAAACGGCGACAGGGGGAAATCGTTATTATTCGTCCGTTACTCACCTGTTATAAAAATGAACTTGAGCAATATTGTAATGAAAATCAAATCCACCCCCGTTCCGACTCCTCCAATGAGTCGGATAAATATACCCGCAATCGCATCCGGCACCGGATCATTCCTTTGTTAAGGGAAATGAATCCCAGGGTGGGAGAGGCATTTTTGCAGTTGCGACAGATTGTGGAGTCTGAGAACGATTGGATGGATAATCTGGCCCGTGATTTGTTAAAAGAGGTCATTTTAGAAAAAGATCAGCATAAAATCATCATTCAAAGGGATCTGTTTCAAAAATATGAACTTCCTTTACAACGCAGGATATGTAAATTAATATTAAGTTGTCTGTTTGAAAATGAATCCGGAGAGTGGACCTTTGCTTTGATCCAGGATGTTTTAAAGGTTATTCACAGTTCATCTCCGTCAGCTTATCATCTTTTGCCCGGCGGGGGGGAGATTCGCAGGCGATATGATCATGTCCTTTTTTTGCGGGAGTCGGGAAAAAAAGTGATAGCGCCGTTTCGATATGAATTAAAAATCCCCGGTGTCACCTATATTCCCGAGTTAGATTTGACCATTTCCGCAAAAATTACGGATGAACTTCCCCGAATGGAAAATGGAAAAGGACATCGTGCCGTGTTTGATCTTGATGCATTAAATGTTCCTCTGATGGTGAGAACCCGAGAGCAGGGAGATCGCATTGAACTTATGCACGCTAAAGGGAGTCAGAAACTGCAGGATGTTATGATCAACCAGAAAATCCCTAAGGATGAACGCGATCTTTTTCCTGTTATCACGATGGAAAATAAGGTAATATGGATACCGGGAGTAAAAAGGTCCGGCCTTGGGCTGGTATCAACTTCCACGGAGAAATTTTTAATCCTGGAAGTAGAATAAGTTTGAATGGTTGCAGGAGGTTTATCAGCAATGGAACAGGATATCAAAGAAATCTTGCTTTCAGAAGAAGTGATTCAGGCTAAGGTACAGGAATTGGGAAGGGTTTTAAGCAATGACTACAGGGGGAAAAATCCGCTCGTGATCTGTGTTCTCAAAGGAGCGGCTCCTTTTATGTCCGATTTGATCAGGCGGATGGATATTCATTTGGAAATTGATTTTATGGCGGTATCCAGTTATGGCACATCAACGAAATCTTCCGGAGTTGTTCGGATTTTAAAGGACCTTGATACGACAGTGGAAGGCCGGCATGTTTTGATTGTTGAAGACATCATTGACAGCGGATTGACCCTTTCTTATCTGGTGGATATGCTGCAGGGAAGAAACGCTGCATCTATTCGGGTCGTTACTTTGCTTGACAAACCCCATCAGCGCTCGGTCGATTTGACACCCGATTACTGTGGATTTGTCGTACCCGATGAATTCGTGGTAGGGTATGGTCTTGATTTTGCGGAAAAATACCGTAATCTCCCTTATATTGGTATATTAAAAAAAGAGGTTTACGAATCCTAGTTTTGTTGTGGTGGACCAGCAGTTGTGGTAAAATAATGAAAGTGTTCTTGCTTGAGAGGAGGTAAGCGATGAATCGCTTTTTTCGTAATACAGGATTCTATTTATTGATTTTTTTAGTTACGGTCGGAATTGTCAATGTGTTTATCTCACAAGAACAAGAAACCGGAGAAATCACATATAATGAATTTCGGCAACATTTAGAGCAGGATAATATTAAAAACATTATGCTCCGCCCGGAAAACGGGACGTACTATATCGAGGGGGAATTTAAAAATCCTCCCGAGGACAGGAGAGCCAATTTTTCCACCAGAGGGCCCCTGTACAATAATTTAACACTACTTGAAATGATCGAACAGGCCAATATAGAGACGGAAACTTATCCGGAACAAAAAGGAGACTCCCTGTGGCTTACCTTTTTGACCTCCATCATTCCGTTCGTGATCATCTTCATCCTCTTTTTCTTTCTTCTGAATCAGGCTCAGGGCGGCGGAAGCCGGGTCATGAATTTCGGTAAGAGCCGGGCTAAACTGTATACGGAAGATAAAAAGAAAGTCACATTTAACGATGTGGCAGGAGCCGATGAAGAGAAAGCAGAATTAGTGGAAGTCGTCGATTTTCTTAAGGACCCGCGCAAGTTTGCTGCGGTAGGGGCGCGTATTCCCAAAGGGGTACTTCTTGTTGGCCCCCCCGGAACCGGTAAAACATTACTGGCCCGCGCCGTTGCGGGAGAAGCAGGTGTTCCCTTTTTCAGTATCAGTGGTTCGGACTTTGTGGAGATGTTTGTCGGTGTCGGTGCGTCACGTGTGCGTGATTTGTTTGAAAATGCGAAGAAGAACGCACCCTGTATTATTTTTATCGATGAGATTGATGCCGTTGGACGTCAGCGTGGTGCCGGCCTCGGTGGCGGACATGATGAACGTGAACAGACATTAAATCAGTTGCTTGTTGAAATGGACGGATTCGGGGCGAATGAAGGGATTATCATTATTGCAGCTACCAACCGTCCGGATATTCTGGACCCTGCATTGCTTCGTCCCGGTCGTTTTGACCGGCAAATCACCGTTGACCGGCCCGATGTAAAGGGACGTGAAGCGGTACTGAAGGTCCACGCCCGCAATAAGCCGCTTGATGATACGGTGAATTTAAATGTTGTGGCAAGACGGACCCCCGGTTTCACCGGTGCGGACCTTGAGAACCTTTTGAATGAAGCTGCACTGCTTGCTGCCCGCCGCAATTTAAAGACGATCAGCATGCGAGAAGTGGATGAAGCAATTGACCGCGTGATTGCGGGTACGGAGAAAAAATCCCGTGTCATCAGCGAGAAGGAAAAGAAAATCGTTGCATATCACGAAGCGGGTCACACCATTATCGGTTATTATCTGAAAGATGCCGATATGGTGCATAAGGTAACCATTGTTCCCCGGGGGAACGCCGGCGGTTACGTGGTGATGTTACCCAAGGAAGATCGTTTCAATATGACGAAACAAGAACTGCTCGACAAAATTACCGGATTGCTCGGTGGACGGGTGGCTGAAGAAATTATTTTCGGAGATGTCAGTACGGGTGCTCACAATGACTTCCAGAAGGCAACCGGAATTGCCCGTCGCATGGTCATGGAATTCGGTATGAGTGAAAAATTGGGACCAATGCAGTTCGGAAGATCCCAGGGACAGGTTTTTCTCGGCCGGGACATCGGGCACGAACAAAATTACAGTGATAAGATTGCTTATGAAATTGATCTTGAAATACAAAAGATCATTCGTGATTCCTACGAGCGTTGCCACAATTTGTTGAATGAACATCGCGACAAGATGGAACTGGTGGCAAAAACGTTACTGGAAGTTGAAACGCTGGATGCGGAACAGATTGAACAACTGATTGAAACCGGCAAGTTGGAAAATCAGGATTTTTCCGTTGAAAGTTCCGGAGGAAATGTCAAAGTTCACTTCAAATCTCAGGATAATAATGAAAGGGACCTGATTAAACCGGAAGATAAAGCATCTTCGGTTGAACCGGAAGCAAAGGATTCCGATGCTACCGATGCGGAGAAAAAAGAAGATCAGTAACGTAAAAAATGCAAAGGATCATGATATAAGAATGAACGGAAATGCACCTGGATGAACAGGTGCATTTCTTTACACTATACACTATCAGAGGTTTTCTCCACTGCGGCTTTACGACGGCTGCGCCGGTGGTCTGGCGAAAGCGGAAGATGGCCATGCTTCTTATTCTAATAAAGAACGATATAGGGAAATAACCCAAGCAACATATGAACGACTGAAGTAGTCCAGAGGTTATGGGTTTTTCGGTAAAACAGTCCGAGGATTAAAGCATATACGGGAGCGACAATCAGTGATTGTACCAGCAACCCGTTATCTGAACCTTTATGTAATAAAACGGATTGAAAATATGTATATCCTCCATATAGCAGGGAGGTCAAAACCAATCCCAGCATTCCGTTTGTCCAGCGCGACAGGGTGTTTTGTATAATTCCTCTCCAGTACAGTTCATGTAAAAAGGCGAAAAGAGGAAATACCCAGATCCATGATAACCAGCCCTGATCAAAGGGCCAATTAAGGCCGGAGGGGACTTGGAGACTGCCGATCCAGGTTACGACGAACGCCAGGACAATCCCGACCGGCAAAGATGAGAAAAGGTGTTCAAAGCTCATTCCGAGATATCGACGACCGTCTTCCTGTGTGAGATACGGATATAATGCAACAAAGAGCAAACCTGCCGTGATAAAGTACAGATACGTAAGAAGATCAATTGTTTGAATCAGGTCGAAAACCAGATACACGATCAGTATCAGGAACAAATATAGTGGATGGGGATGACGGATGCTGCGATTCCCGTAAAAAATAGGACGGGACCGCGTAAAATGCAACGTCAAAACATATGTAAGTGCAATGGCCGACATCAATAGTCCGGAAATCACCGTGATGTTGGAAAGAGACAGAGTATGAAGTACAGCAGCTTCTGTACCAGAGTGCCCACCGTCGTAAAAAACAATGGGCTGATCTCCTTCAATCTGGTATTCAACCGTGTCCGTTTCCCGGTATCGTAACCAGCGACTTTCCCCGTCCAGAGGATCAGGGGATGTCGATGCCAGCATATAATGGCCGGCCGGATCTTCATCTGTAAAAATTCTTTCATAACCGAATAAATCGATGGAGAGGTATAAGAAGGATTGTTGGGCCTGATATTGCTGTACCGTTTTTTCCAGAGAAGGAGACAGTTCGGTCTCCCGGGGATTCCCCACGCTGAAAATATACTCCCACGCCCTCTGGGACATGGGAATATAGGCCCCTGAGAGCGATATGTTTTGTTCTGTATTTTCATCGGGAGCAAGGAGGTTACTTTCACCTTTTCCGATGATGATGATTCCACGAAACATCTCCTCTTGATTGTATAAGGGGACGACGGTTGATGAATCTTCCCAACTCAATTCCAGATGATCAAACAGTGTTGTTTCCAATTGGGAAAAGGTGTATGCTTTTTTTGTAGTTAATACGGGAAGGGGGTCACCCAGATTCCCTTTGGCCGTATAGATGGAGAATGTGATTAATCCGGCAATGATGATCAAAACGATGGCTGTGATGACAAAAGGAAACAACGGGTTTTTACGAGTGTTGTGAGAAATCAACTGTATCATGGCGTCCTCCCGTTTTTGAAAAATATCATTCCTGTTATTTCGACGTTAACAAACATGATTCCTGCAATAGTAACAAATTACCACATTATATAACCCGAAATGAAAGGGGAAATGATCCATGATTTTAGTGATGGACGTAGGAAACACAAATATTGTTCTCGGGGTATATGAAGGAAAGGAATTAAGATTCCACTGGAGAATTACAACAAATCGTAATAAAACAGAAGATGAATATGCGATGACTTTAAAAAATCTATTGTCCGATGCAGGTTTATCTTTTACCGATCTTGACGGTACCATCATCTCATCCGTAGTACCTCCGCTGATGTTTGTTCTTGATAAACTATGTACAAAATATTTAAATCATGAACCGCTCATTGTGGGACCGGGTGTGAAAACGGGTCTGAACATCAAATACGAGAATCCGCGCGAAGTGGGGGCAGATCGTATTGTAAATGCGGTGGCCGGTGTGCATTATTACGGGACCCCGTTGATTATTGTTGATTTTGGAACGGCCACTACCTTTTGCTATGTGGATGACAAAGGAAGTTACATGGGAGGAATCATTGCACCGGGGATCAATATTGCTGCAGAAGCGTTATATAATAAAGCGTCTAAATTACCTCGGATTGAAATCGTTAAACCCCCTTCGGTTATAGGGAAAAACACGGTTCATTCTATGCAGTCGGGAATTTTTTACGGTTATCTCGGACAGGTTGAAGGGATCGTGCGCCGAATGAAAGGTGAAACGAAAGGGGAGCCGAAAGTGATTGCCACCGGCGGCCTTGCAGGCTTGATTTGCAGTGAGTCTCCGTTGATTGATCATGTTGATCCTCTGTTGACTTTAAAGGGATTACAATTAATATACGAACGGAATAAATAACATCAAGATAAGGAGGCTGTGCCAGCAATATGTCGGATTATTTAGTCAGAGGAACCGCTTATGATCATCAGGTAAGGGTATTTGCCTCTCGAACGACTGAGGTTGTCGAGGAAATCCGCCGTCGCCATGAAATGTTCCCCACTGCTGCCGCTGCACTGGGTCGTGCTGTCACGGCTGGAGCGATGATGGGCAGCATGCTGAAAGGTGAAGAAAAGCTGACTGTTCAAATTCAGGGGGATGGACCGCTGAAACGGATTATTGTGGATGCCAATGCACATGGAGAAGTCCGTGGATATGTCGGCAATCCCTTTGTTCATTTTCCGAAAAATAAGATGGGTAAACTGGATGTGGCTTCTGCAGTGGGAAGGGAAGGCACATTATCGGTTGTTAAGGATCTTGGATTAAAGGAGCCTTATCACGGAAGTGTTCCCCTTATATCGGGCGAATTGGGAGATGACTTCACCTATTATTTTGCCCGCTCAGAACAAATCCCGTCATCAGTGGGCCTCGGGGTCATGGTAAATGAAGATCATTCCATAAAAGCATCGGGCGGCTTTATTCTGCAAATGATGTCGGGAGCAAACGACGCCGTTGTGACGCTGCTTGAAGAAAGATTGAAGGAAATGACTCCCATTTCTACCCTGGTTGACAGGGGATATACGCCTGAGGAGGTCCTGCAGGATGTTCTGGGAGAGAAGCCGAATATTCTTGATAAGAAGCAGGTTACCTTTTCATGTCATTGTAATAAAGAGAGAGTGGAACGCGCTCTTATCAGTATGGGTGAAAAAGAGATTGAATCGCTGTTGCATGAACAGGGACAGGCTGAGGTAACATGCCATTTTTGCAATGAAAAGTATTTGATCAATCGGGAAGATCTGGAACGAATGCTGGAAAATATTCAAAAATCATAATGCTATATGTTCATGTAATGGGGGGGTCCATGTGAGAAAACCGATCTGGCTGGTCGTTGCCATCACTTTCGTATTGCTGATTGCAATTGCCGGTATAATTCGCTGGCAATCGTCACCACCCGCAGTCGGAGAAAATAAAGTCGTCGCCATTGTCGGAGAAGAAAAAATTTATGCCGATGAGTGGTTGAGTGAATTGAAAGAAGAATACGGAAATGCGGTTTTGCAAAAAATGATTGATCGCATTCTAGTGGAAAAAGAAGCGGAACGACTGGGAATTAAAATAACCGATGATGAATTGAACCTTGAAATGGCCAATATCCAAAAAGATTATGGTCTCGAATCGGAGATGAATTCCGAATCCCTTGATCTGCAGGAGGAGCGTCTCAAACAAGAATTAAAACACATGTTGTTGCTTGAAGAACTGGCCATGAAAGATGTACATATCACGGATGCAGAAATTGAGCAATATTACGAACAAAATCAGGAATATTATACAGAACCCGAACAGGTATATTTACATCAAATTATTCTTGAAACCAGGGAGGATGCCAGGCAGGTCATACGTGAATTTAAGGATGGTACCGGCTTTGCTTCGCTTGCTGCTGAGTGGTCTGTAGATGTTTTATATGCCGGCAATGGAGGAGAAGTAGGATGGATAACAAGAGAAGATGTATACATTGAACCTGCCATTCTGGAAAAAGCATTTGAAATGGAGATTGATGAGATCAGCGATCCCATTCCCGTTGATCAGGGATTTGCAGTGATTCGCATTACCGATTATAAAGAAGCTTATCTTAAACCTCTTGAAGAAGTAAAAAGAGAAATTAAGCGGGAACTGGGTTTATTTGAAGCCCGGCCTATGCCGCAAATTCTTGAAGAGCTTCGACAAAAGGCAGGGGTTGAAATACTAAATGACCGGGGATATGACAGTTCGGAAGGCGGAGAAGGTTAATCAGGTTTACAATAATAAACAGAGCATGATATAATCCTATAAAACATATCTATTAACTAGGAATTAAAACAAGGGAGGATAAACCATGCGAGTAGCACAATCGATAACAGAACTGATCGGTAGAACCCCGCTGGTCAAACTGAACCGGATTGTTGATCAGGATGAGGCTGACATCTACCTTAAGTTGGAGTATTTTAATCCCGGAAGTAGTGTGAAGGATCGCATTGCCATGTCGATGATTGAAGAGGCCGAAAAAGAAAATAAGATTAAACCCGGAGACGTCATCGTTGAACCGACCAGTGGAAATACTGGAATCGGATTGGCCATGGTCGCAGCGGCCAAAGGTTACAAAGTGATCCTGGTCATGCCGGATACGATGAGCATGGAACGACGTAATCTGTTGCGAGCGTTCGGAGCAGAATTAGTTCTTACCCCCGGTTCACTCGGGATGAAAGGGGCGCTGGATAAAGCGGAGGAATTAAGCAAAGAACATGGTTATTATATGCCGCAGCAGTTTGCCAACCCTGCCAATCCCAAAATCCATGAGGAAACAACGGGTCCGGAACTGGTGGAACAGGCCAAACAAATCGGGGGAATCGACGCGTTCGTGGCCGGTGTAGGAACAGGTGGAACCATTACAGGGGTCGGTAAAGTACTTAAAAGACATTATCCAGACGTCAAAATTTTTGCTGTGGAACCGAAAGATTCACCGCTATTATCCGGAGGGAAACCGGGTCCACACAAGATTCAGGGAATCGGGGCCAATTTTATCCCTGACATTCTTGACCGTGAGATTTACGATGAAGTGATTACGGTGACTACGGAACAATCTTTTGAAACAGCACGTAAAATGGCACAGCAGGAAGGCATACTTGGAGGAATCTCTTCGGGTGCCGCAGTATATGCCGCAAAGCAGGCAGCGCGTCGACTCGGGAAAGGAAAAAAAGTGGTCGCGGTTATCCCCAGTTATGGTGAACGTTATCTTAGTACACCGCTTTATCAGTTTGAGGACGAATAAAGTTCATATTAAGGCAGAGTGAGTGTCCGTCCGGCGGGGCGGACACTATTTTTATCCGGTATAAATGTGATAAAATGGACTGGTCAACAGAAGGTGCAAGCGCTTTTTAATTTATATAAGTGTGACGGGACGAGTGAGAGGCATGTTGATGATTGATCAAACACAATATATAAAATGGCAGCAAGAAGGATACAGATATATCCCGGTTATCAAGAAAATCCATAAGAGTATAAGCGATATGGCCGATGTATATAACCGATTGTCAGGTGAAGATCCCTGTGGTATCTTGTTGGAAAGCGGAATGACAGGTGAATATTCTTATATCGCTTGGAAGCCGGATGCAGAGATTATGGGTAAAAATGGACATATATCCTTTAAATCCTTGAAGAGTGAAAACGGAGAAGAAAGATTTCTCCCTCAATCCAAAGAATACAGGGGAATTCTCCCGATTCTTGAAGAATGGATGGAACAGTATCGTGCGCCCCATGTAAAAGAGGGGCCGGACTGGCAGGGCGGACTGGCCGGTTACCTCAGCTATGATCTTGTCAAAGAAATTGAGGATATTCCGGGACTGGCGCAGGATGACCTCGCCCTGCCCGATGTTTATTTTTATGTGTGCACACGGGTGATTGCCTACCATCATCCGAGCAAAACCCTGTATATCATTTGCGGATCGATCCATGAGGAAACTTATCAGGACCTCGTTAAGGAACTTGAGGAATTGGAGCGTCATCTGCTTTCAGTGATTTCCTCATCAGATCAGGGGCATAAACAGATACGAACCGGTCTGCTGCCCTTGAAAAATCAGGCCTATGCCCTGCAGGACAAACCGCCTCGCTGGGAAACCGCTTTTGCAAAAGAAAGCTTTGTTGATGCCGTAAAAAAAGTGCAGCAATATATCCGCAGCGGAGACGTGTTCCAGGTCAATCTGTCCGTCCGGCAACATACAACCCTGCGATCAGACCCGTGGGAGATCTATCGTCAATTACGCAGATTTAACCCTTCACCATATATGGGGTATTTTCGTTTCCGCGACATGGAGCTTGTATCAGGCTCGCCGGAGCTGTTGGTAAAAGTAAAAGGGAATCATATCTCCACGAGGCCGATCGCGGGCACCCGTCCACGGGGAGCAGATCGTGAAGAGGATGTTCGTCTCGCTAAAGAATTAATCGATCATGAAAAAGAACGGGCCGAGCATATCATGCTGGTGGATCTGGAACGGAATGACCTGGGAAAAGTATGCAGATATGGGACAGTGGAAGTGAATGAACTGATGGTGATTGAAGAATACTCTCATGTCATGCATATTGTTTCCAACGTGCAGGGAGAGTTACGGGAAGAGTGCGGTCCGTTCGATGTGATACGCGCGGTTTTTCCGGGAGGGACCATCACCGGCGCACCCAAAATTCGTACCATGGAGATCATCGAGGAACTAGAACCGGTCACGAGGGGGCCTTACACGGGGTCAATGGGATGGATCGGGTTTGACGAGGATCTCGAATTAAATATCATTATCCGGACGCTGGTTGCAAGAGACGGCACCGGTTATGTACAGGCGGGGGCGGGGATCGTGATCGATTCCATCCCCGAAGCAGAGTACGCGGAATCGTTGCAGAAGGCGAAAGCCCTGTGGCAGGCGGTAGAGTGGAGTGAAAAAACAGTTGAGGAAGAGCAAAGGAGAGATGAGCTATGATATTGATGATCGACAACTATGATTCTTTTACATTTAATCTGGTGCAATATCTCGGTGAGATGGGACAGGATCTGGAAGTACACCGCAATGACAAAATTACGATTGCTGACATTGAAAAAAAACAACCGCAATATATTATGATTTCTCCGGGTCCGTGCAGTCCGGACGAGGCGGGAATCAGCCTTGACGTCATCCGTCATTTTGCCGGGGAAATACCGATTTTCGGTGTTTGCCTGGGACATCAATCGATTGCTCAGGCTTTTGGTGGAAAAGTTGTGCGCGCGGACCGTCTCATGCACGGGAAAACCTCACAGGTTTATCATCGGGGGGAAACCATTTTTAAAGGGTTGCCTTCCCCGTTTGAGGCTACGCGATATCATTCCTTGATCGTAGAGAAGGAATCATTGCCCGAAGAGCTGGAGGTAACGGCATGGACGGATGCGGGTGAAATCATGGCGATCCGTCACCGTGACCTGGCGGTGGAAGGGGTGCAGTTTCATCCTGAGTCCATCATCACGCAACACGGCAAACAGATTCTGCGTAATTTTATCGACAATTATAAAGAAAGGGTTCTTCGATGAAAGTTTACGTGAACGGCAATCTGGAAGAAATGGACCGGGCATCCATATCTGTACGGGATCATGGCTTTTTGTACGGAGCAGGTCTGTTTGAGACCATTCGTGCCTATAAGGGGCATCTGTTTTTATTTGATGCACACTTCTCACGTATGGTGAAAGGGGCCCGTTTTTTTCAAATTGCATTCCATTGGACAAAAGATGAACTGAGACGTGCTGTTCTTGAAACAATGAAAGCCAATCACTTAAGTGATGCATATATTCGGATCACACTGTCGGCAGGAGTGGAAGGGGTGGGACTGCATGCCGGTGTTCACAATAATCCGACACTGGTCATTCATGCCATGTCCCTGCCCGTTTTTCCGCGCGATTTGTACCGTCGCGGCAAAAAATTACTGCCCGTTCAATCGGTAAGGGTAAATCGTCACGGCCTGGGACGGTTTAAAACGTTAAACTTTCTCCCCAATTTGCTTGCCAGGAAAGAACTGGCTGCGGCTGGAGCGGACAGTGACTGTGAAGGGATCCTTCTCGATGAACATGGCAACGTGGCGGAGGGAATCGTCAGCAACCTTTTTTTCTTCCGTGGAGATACCCTGTATACACCCGCCCTGTCAATGGGGATTTTACCCGGAATCACCAGGGATGTCGTATTGGATCTTGCGAAAAAAATCGGGTACCGTACGGAAGAGGGAGAATATTCCCTTTCGGTATGGGAACAGGCCGATGAAGTTTTTTTAACCAGTTCGATTCAGGAAATTGTTCCCGTATATCAGGTCGATCAATCGTTGATTGGTCACGGTGAAGCGGGAAGTCGTACGAAGATTTTGATGGAATCCTATCGAAAAGTGGTGGCAGAACAGGCGGATGTGTGAGGTGAATTCCTATGAAAAAAGATGAATGGCGGTATAACCCGCACTTTTTGTTTCCTGATTCTCAACAGGATTTAATGTATCAAATGGATAAAATCGGTGCTGATCACGGCGGTATTCAGTTGATGGCACCCAAAGGAGAGACCTGGGTAATCAAAGTGGAAAACATTTCTCTAAAGGCGGCCAACATCATTAAACAGGAAATGCTGGCCCGAGGCGGTGACGCCGTGGTTCACCGGGATGTTGCCAATCTGTCCGTAGAAAAATCCAATCTGCATCTGATTGCAACGCGCAGGCAGTTTCGCGATATTGTGCGCAAGTTTAAGCAGCAGCCCTTCGGCATCAAGAAACTGGGAGAAGAGCTCGAGGATCTCATTTATCGTGCCGATCGTCGAAATCGTCCACGTGTTCTTACATGCGGAAGTAAAGAATTGAAAATAGGTGAACGGACACTGATCATGGGAATATTAAACGTTACGCCCGATTCGTTTTCCGATGGGGGAAAGTTTTATGATGTAGAACAGGCCGTCGACCATGCCCAAAAAATGGTGGAAGAAGGGGCGGACATCATTGATGTGGGAGGCGAATCTACCCGTCCCGGCTCCAACAAAGTTTCCCTTGACGAAGAGCTAAAGCGGGTGATGCCGGTGATCGAACGACTGGTCACCGAAATTGATGTCCCCATCTCAATCGATACTTACAAGTCGGAAGTTGCCCGAAAAGCACTGGAAGCGGGAGCCCACATCATTAATGATGTGTGGGGATGCAAGGCCGATCCGAAGATGGCTGAAGTCGCAGCTTCATTTGACGTGCCGCTTATTTTGATGCATAATCGTGAAAACCGGGATTATCGGGATGTTATTTCCGACATGATTCTTGATTTGCGTCAAAGTATAAAAATAGCGAAAGATGCAGGGGTTCGTGATGAACAGATCATTCTCGATCCGGGCATCGGATTTGCCAAAACGAAAGAACATAGTCTGGAGGTCATGGCCAGACTGGATGAAATCACAGCGTTGGGCTATCCCGTATTACTGGGAACTTCCCGCAAATCGATGATCGGACATGTTCTTGATTTACCCGAACAGGACCGGCTGGAAGGGACATTGGCTACATGTGCTCTCGGTATTCAAAAGGGGTGTAAAATCATCCGCGTACATGATGTAAAACCGCATGTCCGCCTGAGCAAAATGATGGATGCCATGCTTCAAGCCACTTCATACAGGGAACAGAAATAAGGAGGAAAACCTGATGGACAAAATTTCCTTTCACCGCATGTCTTTTTACGGGTATCATGGTGTATATAAAGAAGAAAACAAGCTGGGACAGCGCTTTTTCATGGATGTAGAACTGTATATGGATCTGTCCGCTGCAGGGACCTCGGATGACCTCGGGCAAACGGTGGATTATGCCGATATTTATCATATCGCCAGAAATATCATGGAGGGGCCACCCTGCAAACTGGTAGAGACATTATGTGAAAAGACGGCTGCGGCGCTGTTACAAAATTTTGCAAAAGTCGAGGAAGTCATGGTTCGGGTGGAGAAGCCGGGACCTCCCATTCCCGGACATTATCAGTCGGTTTCTGTGGAAATAAGAAGGAAAAAAGGATAAACACATGGAATGGATATATATAGGTTTGGGATCAAATGTAGGTGATCGTCAACAAAATCTAATTACAGCAATTCGTCTGCTGAACCAGCACAAGGAGATTGACGTGTCGGACTGGTCAAGTATTTATGAAACGGAGCCTGTCGGCTACCTCGATCAGCCCTCTTTTCTCAACATGGTCGTTCAGGCGAAATCATCGTTTCGTCCACAGGAATTATTGTCATATTTTAAGCACATCGAAGAAACCATGGGGAGAAAAAACTCCATTCGCTGGGGGCCGAGAAATATTGATCTCGATCTTCTTCTTTATGGAGATCATACCCTCACAGAACAGGAGTTAACCGTTCCTCACCCAAGGATGAAGGAGAGGGCGTTTGTGATGGTTCCGCTGGCGGAAATTGCACCCGATATCATCATACCGGGATCAGACTTGACAGCGGAATCTCTGATCCCAACCTTTGAATCAGAGTTAAACGGGGTGAAAAAATGGAAGCGTATCAGGTGGGATACCGTATTCGATCATTTCGTAAGCTAAAGAGGTATACGCAACACGATCTTGCGAAAAAACTTGGAATCTCTGTTTCCGTTCTGGGATCGATCGAACGGGGGATGAGCGAAGCCGATGAAAAAATGTTGAAAAAGATTGCCGAACAACTGGATGTATCTTATGAGGAGTTGTGTAACATTCATTCCTCATAAGATGTGGAGGTGATACAGATGCAATGGGAAATAGGCAATGTTTCCATCAAAAACAACGTGGTGCTTGCTCCGATGGCAGGGGTGTGCAATTCAGCATTTCGTCTGAGCGCAAAAGAATTTGGCTGCGGTCTGGTTTGTGCAGAGATGGTAAGCGACAAAGCGATTTTACATCACAATGAACGAACCATGAAAATGTTGTATATGGATGAGCGTGAAAAGCCGCTCAGTCTGCAGATTTTTGGAGGAGACAAAGAAACGCTGGTGAAAGCCGCACAATATGTCGATAACAACACCAATGCGGACATTATCGACATCAATATGGGGTGTCCCGTGCCGAAGGTGACGAAATGTGATGCAGGGGCGCGCTGGCTTCTGGATCCTTCCAAAATTGAAGAAATGGTATCCGCTGTGGTGGAGACTGTGTCCAAACCGGTCACGGTCAAAATGAGGATGGGCTGGGATGATGAACACATCTATGCAGTGGAGAACGCTAAAGCGGTGGAACGGGCAGGGGGAAAGGCTGTTACTGTCCATGGACGTACCCGGGAACAAATGTATACGGGTCAGGCAGATTGGGGCATCATACGCCGGGTAAAAGAGGCCGTATCCATCCCTGTTATCGGGAATGGTGATGTGTTCTCTCCTGAAGATGCTGAAAGAATGTTGAGGGAAACAGGATGTGATGCTGTGATGATCGGCCGCGCCGCTCTCGGCAATCCATGGATGCTCTATCGCACAGTGCACTATCTGGAAACGGGAGAACTGTTACCGGAACCCACTGCACGGGAAAAAGTGGAAGTGGCTCTGCTCCATCTCGACCGTTTAATTGCATTAAAAGGGGAAGACGTTGCCGTAAAGGAGATGCGAAAGCACGCAGCCTGGTATCTCAAGGGTTTGAAGGGAGCTGCCCGTTACAGGGATATTATTAATCAACAGGATACCCGGGAAGGAATGGAAAATATTCTCTATCAATATGTTGAAGAAGCGGAAGCTAAACGGGAGCCTGTATTAAATATCCAGTAAAGGAACGATTGACAATTGCATTTCCATTACCATATAATACGTTCAGACTCCTAATGGGAATCAATGGTACAAGAATTAAATCATTAGCGGTGCTTCAAACGCCGGTTAAACGGCGTAGATCAATAACTTTAAGTGAAGCAAGTGGGTTGCACTGCTGCTGGCCTGATAACGGCTGGCAGTTTTCTGTATTTCATTGTCGTATTACCCAGAAAGCATATTTTTGCTCTATCGAATAAGAAAAGCGCTTACATCATATAATCCTTAGGGTAATAAGGCATGACACTATGTTTAACGGGGGAATGAAAATGTCAGAAAAAGAAGTGATTCTTACGCCCGGCGGTTTAAAAAAGCTGGAGGAAGAACTTGAAGAGTTAAAGAGTGTGAAACGGAGAGAAGTAGCGGAAAGAATCAAAGAAGCCATCAGTTTCGGTGATATAAGTGAGAACTCGGAATATGAAGAAGCCAAAAATGAACAGGCATTCATTGAAGGAAGAATCATTACACTGGAAAAAATGCTGCGCAATGCACGGGTCATCAGTGGTGAAGATGTGAACATCGAAGTTGTCAGTGTAGGGGCCACGGTGACATTAAAAGATCTGGAATTCGGAGATGAAGTGGATTATACGATTGTGGGTTCGGCTGAATCGGATCCGCTTAACAATAAGATTTCCAACGAATCACCCGTAGGTCAGGCATTGCTCGGACGCAAAATTAATGATATCGTAGAAGTTAGTGTGCCTGATGGCATCATTCAGTACAAAATTCTAGATATCAAATTAGCGGAATAGAACAGCATAGGAGTTGGTGGTCATGTCAGGAACGGGCGAAACAGATATAAATGAGCTAAATGAGCTAAATGAGCTCCTTCTTGTTCGAAGGGAAAAATTAAAACAACTACAGGAGTTGGGTGCCGATCCCTTTGGAAAAAAATTCGAAAGCACCCATAACGCCCGCCAGATACTAGAGCTGTATGATGAAAAAGAAAAAGAGGAACTTGACGAGCTGGAGCCGGAAGTAATCGTGGCAGGAAGAATCATGGCCAAACGCGGACACGGAAAAGCAGGTTTTGCCCATATCCAGGACCGCAGCGGTCGTATTCAGATTTATGTCAGGCAGGATCAGGTGGGGGATAACGCTTATCAAATTTTTGATCTGGCAGATATCGGGGACATCGTGGGAGTCAGGGGAATTGTCTTTAAAACCAAGCGCGGAGAAACAACGGTAAAAGCGCAACAGTTTACATTCCTGACAAAATCCCTGCGCCCTTTGCCGGAAAAATTTCACGGTCTTAAAGATGTGGAGTTGCGTTATCGCAAGCGTTACCTTGACCTGATCATGTCACCGGATGTCAAAGAAACTTTTGTTTTGCGTAGCAAGATTTTGCAATCCCTGCGCCGTTATCTGGATGAGCGGGGTTATCTTGAGGTGGAAACACCGATGATGCACGCCATTGCCGGGGGAGCGGCGGCGAGACCGTTCATCACCAGACATAATGCGCTCGACATGGAACTTTATATGCGCATTGCAATTGAGTTGCATTTAAAACGATTGATCGTCGGCGGAATGGAAAAGGTTTATGAGATCGGACGTGTTTTCCGAAATGAAGGGATTTCCACCCGCCATAATCCGGAATTTACGATGCTGGAGCTCTATGAAGCATACGCTGATTTTCATGACATTATGGAGTTGACCGAACAGTTAATCGCCAGTGTCGCAAAAGAGGTCCTCGGTACGACAAAGATCAGCTACCAGGGACATGAGGTTGATCTGACACCGTCGTGGCGTCGTGCTCATATGGTAGACCTCATCAACGAGGAAGTCGGTGTCGATTTCTGGCAACAAATGAGTGATGATGAGGCTCGCAAGCTGGCCGGCGAACACGGGGTGGAAGTTGAACCCCATATGACATTCGGTCATATCGTCAACGAGTTTTTTGAACAAAAAGTGGAACATACATTGATTCAACCGACTTTTGTATTTGGTCACCCGGTGGCAATTTCTCCGCTGGCCAAGAAAAATGAAGATGATCCTCGTTTTACAGATCGTTTTGAACTGTTCATTGTCGGACGAGAACATGCCAATGCTTTTACGGAATTAAACGATCCGATCGATCAGAGACAGAGATTCGAAGCGCAGCTAAAAGAACGGGAAGCCGGAAATGACGAGGCTCATGAACTGGACGAGGATTTTCTGAAAGCACTTGAATATGGGATGCCTCCCACAGGCGGTCTCGGGATCGGAATCGACCGGCTGGTCATGTTATTGACCGATCAGCCGTCCATCCGCGACGTACTGTTATTCCCGTTAATGAGGGACAAGGGAGAAAAAGCGTAAGTCAATGTGATCGAAAACCGGATACTCTAATCTCGATGATTAGAGTTTCCGGTTTTTTTCATATACCGAAGGGTGGTGGACGTTAGGTTATACACTGTGTATAAAATACCGGTCTGTTCTTCAGTCAACGAGTAGAATTGGTACAGGCTCAATTAATTTTTATAATAATAGTAATTTTAAAAATGCATATACAATTTTAAAAAGGGGGAATTGTAAATGAAAAAGTCACTCGTGTTTCTCATGACCATGATCTTAGCGCTGACAGTGATTGTAGCCGCCTGCGGGACATCGGGAAATGATGCGACGGGAAGCAATGGTTCGGCTGATCAGGAAACATTTAAATTTGCGATGAGCGGTCTTTATAAACCGTTTAATTTCAAAGAAAACGGGGAACTGACAGGATTTGATGTGGAAATCGGAAAAGCTATTTCCGAGCGTATGGGGATGAAAGCGGAACCGGTGACCAATCCTTGGGAATCAATCATTCCGGGATTAACCTCCGATAAGTATGACGCGATTATCGGAAGTATGGCCATTACCGATGAACGTCTCGAAGTAGTCAATTTCTCCGAGCCGTACTATCGTTCCGGTGCGCAAATCTTTGTCGCAGCTGACAACAATGAAATTAAATCCAGTGAGGATCTTCGCGGCAAAGTAATCGGAGTTGTAAAAGCAAGTACGTTCAAGGACGTTGCCATGGAGTACACGGATCAAGTGAAGGAGTATGACAGTGATCTGACTGCTCTTGCTGATCTTCCTTCCGGTCGTATTGATGCGGTCATCACGGATCAGATGGTCGGGCTGGTTGTTATGAAGGAAGGAGAAGTTGACATTAAAGATGTGGGTGAACCGCTCTGGATCGATGAGATGGGAATTGCCATCAAAAAAGAAGATGAAGAACTGCTTGAGAAAGTAAATAAAGAACTGGCTGAGATCATTGAGGACGGCACCTATGAAGAAATCAGCAATAAATGGTTCGGACGAAGCATTTTGGGAGAAGAGTACGTGAAATAAGTAAACTCGCAATGTATATGAATCAGAAGAGGTGCGCGCATGCAGCGCACCCTCTTTTTCTAGAATAGAGGTGACTGGAAACTTGGACTTTTTTCAAAATCTTGTCGATATCTTGTGGCAGAATAAGGGCTTTTTTCTGACTGCTACCTGGTTAACGATCAGAGTCACGGCTGCATCTCTGGTGATCGGGGTAGCCATCGGACTGATTTTTGCCTTTTTCAAAATATCCTCGATCCGCATTTTAAATGTTTTTGCGAATGTTTATATTACCATTATTCGCGGCACACCGCTGATTGTTCAAATATTTGTTTTGTACTATGGAATCCAAGAAGTGATCACATTAAGTTCATTTTGGGCCGGTGCCCTTGGACTGGCTATCCACAACGGAGCCTACATCACGGAAATTTTCCGTGGATCGATTCAGTCGATTGATCGCGGGCAGATGGAAGCAGCCCGTTCCCTGGGCATGAATTACGCGCTGGCAATGAGAAGAATCGTCCTTCCCCAGGCTTTTAAACGTTCCATTCCTCCACTCGGAAACCAGTTTATCATCGGCTTGAAAGACTCATCACTTGTCGCCTATATTGCCATGAACGAAATATGGGGTACTGCGTTAAGTACCGCCGCATTCAACTTTAAATTTCTTGAAACCTATATGGTAGCCGGATTTTATTATCTTGCCATCGTTCTTCTTTTCTCCTACCTGGTCAGCCGATTGGAAAAACGTTTGGACGTAGACAATAGTAGAGGGTGAGACCATGATTGAAGTTAAAAAATTAAACAAGTATTTTAGTGATCTGCATGTTTTGAAAGATGTCGATTTCAGAGTAAATCCGGGAGAAGTCGTTGTGTTGATCGGGGCCAGCGGCTCAGGGAAAAGTACATTGTTGCGCTGCCTCAATTTTCTAGAAATGAAGGACTCCGGTGACATCATCATCAACGGTGAATTGATCGATCCGAAGAAAACCAATCTTAATAAAGTACGGGAAAATGTGGGGATGGTATTTCAACACTTTAATCTTTTTCCTCACATGAATGTCATGCAAAATGTGATGGAAGCGCCGGTTCATGTCAAGGGAATGAAAGCGGCGGAAGTGCGCGATTTGGCACTGGACCTGCTGGCCAAAGTAGGGCTGCAGGACAAAGCGGAGGTATATCCCTCTCAGTTATCCGGGGGGCAAAAACAACGGGTGGCCATTGCCCGGGCCCTCGCGATGAAGCCCGATATCATGTTATTTGATGAACCAACCTCTGCCCTCGACCCTGAACTTGTCGGCGAGGTGTTACAGGCGATGAAAACACTGGCCAGAGAGGGAATGACCATGGTGGTGGTCACCCATGAAATGGGTTTTGCCCGTGAAATGGCGGATAAAGTCGTGGTTATGGATCAGGGAACAATCATTGAGGAAGGTCCGCCGGACCGGATTTTTACCCGTCCCGAAAATGCACGTACGCAACAATTTTTAAGCAAAGTGTTATAGTTTGAGATATCATCAGATACAAACAGTCCGGAACATGAATTCGTCATGTCATGCCGGACTGTTTTTTTCCCTTGTTCATAAAGAGGATCCTCCGTTTGAATCATGGATTTTTGGTAAAAAATATCGAGGAGAGTTGCACCGGGCACGATTATTCTTTATAATAAAAGTAAAAGTCAAAGAAAGTCAAAGTCAACGGTTGTTCAGGAGGTGGACTATGCGAAATATCTCCGACATAATAGAACATCATCTCAAACAAATCATAGATCAGAGTAAGAACGGTTATATTGAAATACAGCGGAATGAAATCGCGGGTAAATTCGAATGTGTTCCGTCACAGATCAATTACGTGATCAGTACCCGTTTTACCGTGGAAAAAGGATATATTGTGGAAAGCAAACGGGGTGGGGGCGGATACATTCGTATTCAAAAAATTGATCTGGAAGATGAGACCAATTTGTTTCAAACCATCCATGATCTGATCGGGAATAGCATATCCCAGTCCTCCGCCGAGGACATTATCCAGAGGCTGGCGGATGAGGAAGTAATCAATGAACGTGAAGCACGTATGATGAAAGCGGCTGTTTCCCGTCAGGTACTGCATTTCAGTATTCCGGTCCGTGATCAATTGAGAGCCAAAATGCTGAGGGCGATGATTACGGCAGTATTCTCATACAAAGGAGGGAAGTAACCCATGTTGTGTCAGGAATGTGGTGAACGCCCCGCCACACTTCATTTTACAAGGATTGTTAACGGAGAAAAAACGGAGCTTAATTTATGCGAACACTGTGCTCAGGAAAAAGGACACATTCTGCAGGATGTGGGCAATTCCTTTTCCATCAACAATCTCCTTTCCGGATTTTTGAATTTTGAACCCCCGTTTCATGCAGCTCCCGATCAGAATCAGGAGCAAAACCGGTGTGAAACCTGCGGTTTAACATATAATCAATTTGCCAAGAGCGGTCGTTTCGGGTGCAGCGATTGTTACAAAACTTTTGATCACAAGCTGGATCCGTTATTTCGCCGAATCCACGGGAATACGGTGCACAGCGGAAAAGTTCCTGCCCGTACCGGAGGCCAGATTAAACTGAAACGGGAATTGCAACAGCTGAAGGACGATTTACAAAGAAGTATCGCACGGGAGGAATTTGAACGGGCGGCCCAACTTCGTGACCAGATTCGTGAATTGGAACAGCAAATTTCCAGTGGTTAAGAGGAGGGAAGGGTATGTCTCTTCAAAAATTCATGAAGGACGCAGTCAGTGAATGGATGCGGGGCAAAGGGCCTGAATCGGATATCGTGATCAGCAGCCGCATTCGGATCGCACGCAACCTGGAACAGCATCCGTTTCCGATGCTGGCCACGGACAGCCAGGCGCAGAGTGTAATCGATCAGGTGCTGGAAGCGGCCAAGCAAAAAGATTTTAAAAAAATCGGAAACTTTGAATTGATTCTTATGGAGAATCTGACGGCTCTTGAAAAACGGGTGTTAATGGAGAAGCATTTAATCAGCCCGAATCTGGCCGAAGAATCGCGCAGGGGAGCCGTACTCCTCAGCGACAATGAAGCGGTCAGTATCATGATTAACGAAGAAGACCATATACGCATTCAATGTTTATTTCCCGGCTTTCAATTAAAAGAGGCATGGAAGTTGGGAAACGACATTGATGATATATTTGAGAAAAAGTTGAATTACGCCTTTGATGAACGAAGGGGGTACTTGACCAGTTGTCCCACCAATGTGGGAACGGGAATTCGCGCGTCGGTGATGATGCACCTGCCGGCCCTTGTCATGACACAGCAAATCAATCGCATTTTGTCGGCGATATCGCAGGTAGGACTTGTGGTTAGAGGAATTTACGGGGAAGGCAGCGAAGCATTAGGTAATCTCTTTCAAATTTCAAACCAGATCACCTTGGGACAATCGGAAGAAGAGATTATTGACAATCTGGAAAGTGTGGTCAGACAGATCGTGGATCAGGAGCGTAAGGCGCGGCAAAAACTGCTGGAACAATCCCGGATCCAACTGGAAGACAAAATATGCCGTTCATACGGAATCCTGCAAAATGCCCGCGTGATGGAATCAAAAGAAGCGGCACAACGATTGTCCGATGTAAGACTGGGGATTGATCTGGGGATCATTCGAAATGTGTCCGCCACCATACTGAATGATCTGATGGTGATGACACAGCCCGGATTTTTACAGCAGTATTCCGGTCAAAAATTAACACCGGATCAGCGCGATGAAAAACGGGCCCGATTAATTCGCGAACGATTATTATTGGAACATCATTCATAACTTGAAAACGGAGGTGTCGTAAAATGATGTTTGGACGATTTACGGAACGTGCACAAAAAGTGCTTGCTCTCGCACAGGAAGAAGCAGTTCGTCTGGGTCATAATAATATCGGCACGGAACATATTCTTCTGGGGCTGATAAGAGAGGGAGAAGGAATTGCTGCGAAAGCCCTGCAGGCTCTTGGTCTGGGGCTTGATAAAATTCAGGGCGAAGTTGAGGCTCTGATCGGACGCGGCACTGAAAAGCCGGCGAATATCAATTATACTCCACGTGCAAAGAAAGTGATTGAACTCTCGATGGACGAGGCGAGAAAACTGGGACATACTTATGTCGGAACCGAACATATATTGCTGGGATTGATTCGCGAAGGAGAAGGTGTAGCGGCACGCGTTTTAAACAACCTCGATGTCAGCCTGAACAAAGCAAGACAGCAGGTACTTCAATTGCTGGGAAGTAATGAAGCGGTGTCCACCAGCCAGCAGGGAGGGAATAATACATCCGCCAACACGCCCACGCTGGACAGTCTGGCCCGGGATTTAACGGCTATCGCCAGGGAGGAAGGGCTGGATCCGGTCATCGGCAGATCAAAAGAGATCGAGCGGGTGATTCAGGTGCTCAGCCGTCGTACCAAAAATAACCCCGTCCTGATCGGTGAGCCGGGTGTCGGTAAAACAGCCATCGCCGAGGGGCTGGCTCAGCGGATCGTCAACAATGAGATTCCGGAAATTCTTCGCAATAAACGGGTCATGACCCTCGATATGGGGACAGTTGTGGCCGGTACCAAATACCGCGGAGAATTCGAAGACCGGCTCAAAAAAATCATGGATGAGATTCGTCAGGCCGGCAACATCATCCTTTTTATCGATGAGCTTCACACCTTAATCGGTGCGGGTGGTGCCGAGGGTGCGATCGATGCATCCAATATTTTAAAACCGGCTCTGGCCCGCGGCGAGTTGCAGTGTATCGGGGCAACCACCCTCGATGAATATCGCAAGTATATTGAAAAAGACGCTGCTCTGGAACGCCGTTTCCAGCCGATTCAAGTCGACGAACCCACGGTGGAGGAAGCGATTCAAATTTTACAGGGTCTGCGTGATCGATATGAGGCTCATCACCGGGTAAAAATTACGGACGAAGCGATTGAACAGGCAGTCAAATTGTCTGACCGCTATATATCCGACCGCTTTTTACCGGATAAAGCCATCGACTTGATTGATGAAGCTGCGTCAAAAGTAAGGCTTCAATCCTTTACCGTTCCACCGAACCTTAAAGAACTGGAACAAAAGCTGGAAGAGGTTCGCAAAGAAAAGGATGCAGCCGTACAGAGCCAGGAGTTTGAAAAGGCGGCAGCTCTTCGGGACAAGGAACAAAAATTACGTGAAGAATTGGAGTCCACCAAGAGTGAATGGAAAGAAAAGCAGGGGCAAACGGATTCCGAGGTTACAACGGAAGATATTGCTCAGGTTGTGGCGAACTGGACGGGAATTCCCGTTGTAAAACTGGAGGAAGAAGAAACCTCCCGTCTGTTGAAAATGGAAGAAATTTTGCATAAACGAGTCATCGGCCAAGAGGAGGCAGTGAAATCCGTAGCCCGTGCCGTTCGCAGAGCAAGAGCGGGTCTGAAGGATCCCAAACGTCCGATTGGATCGTTCATCTTCCTCGGACCGACAGGGGTTGGTAAAACAGAACTTGCCCGGGCGCTTGCGGAAGCCCTTTTTGGCGACGAAGATGCAACCATTCGCATCGATATGTCGGAATACATGGAGAAGCATTCAACCTCCCGTCTGGTGGGTGCTCCTCCTGGATATGTCGGATATGATGAAGGAGGACAGTTGACCGAGAAGGTAAGACGTAAGCCGTACTCGGTTGTCCTGCTTGACGAAATTGAAAAAGCACATCCCGAGGTCTTCAATATCCTGTTGCAAGTGCTTGAAGACGGTCGTTTGACCGACGCCAAGGGACGTACCGTAGATTTCCGCAATACCGTAATCATCATGACCTCGAACGTCGGTGCGGATACTATTAAAAAAGGAAATTCACTCGGATTTAACACTGGCGGTACGGAAAAAGATTATGAGGATATGAAAGACAGAGTGATGGCTGAACTCAAGCGCAGCTTCCGTCCCGAATTCCTCAACCGGATTGACGAAGTGATTGTTTTCCATTCACTAGAAGAAGCGCATATTCAGGAAATTGTCTCCCTGATGGCGGAAGAATTGCGCAAACGTCTGAAGGAACAGGATATTGATTTTGAATTGACGGAAAAAGCGAAACAATATCTGGCCAAGGAAGGTTATGACCCTCAATATGGTGCGAGACCTTTACGCCGAGCCATTCAAAAGCACATCGAAGACCGTCTTTCGGAAGAATTGTTGCAGGGAAATATCAATAAAGGGGATACCGTCTTAATCGATGTGAAAAACGGAAAATTAGAAGTATCCAAATCCAAATCAACGGTCTCCAGTTCTTAATATATAAGAAATAACCGGGTCAAGTTAAGGTTGCCCGTCCCCCCGTTTCATTAACAGTCACGGGGGGATTGTTTATGTTGTTTTATGATACAATCAAAGTAGGAAAGTAAAATAAAGGGGATCAATATGGCCAAAACAAAGTCCAAATTTGTCTGTCAAGAGTGTGGATACGAATCACCCAAATGGATGGGGAAGTGCCCCGGATGCGGACAGTGGAATTCTTTTGTCGAGGAATTTGAAACAAAAGGAAGCACCGGTGCGTATCATTATAATGGAAACGTCCGTACATCCGTGGCCCGTCCGATTGCTGAACTTGAAAGCAAGGATCAACCGCGAATTCCCACTAAATTTATTGAACTGGATCGAGTCCTGGGAGGCGGTCTGGTTCCTGGTTCTCTGCAACTGGTGGGCGGTGATCCGGGGATTGGCAAATCGACATTGTTGCTGCAGGTGTCGCATCAATTGGCACAACAGGGATTCAAGGTACTCTATATTTCCGGGGAAGAATCCGCCCGACAGATAAAACTGAGGGCCACTCGTCTGGACATTGCAGATCCTACCCTGTATGTTCTGGCGGAAACGAATGTGCAGGTCATCGAACAACAAATTGAAGAGTTACAACCGGATATGGTCGTGATCGATTCGATACAAACCGTTTATCATCCTGAAGTGATGTCCGCTCCGGGCAGCGTTGCCCAGGTAAGGGAAAGCACCGGACACTTTATGCGGATCGCCAAAGGAAAGGGAATCACTATTTTTATTGTCGGGCATGTGACCAAACAGGGTTCGATCGCCGGCCCCCGCCTGCTTGAACATATGGTTGATGCCGTCCTTTATTTTGAAGGCGAAAGACATCATTCTTACCGTATTTTGCGCTCAGTTAAAAATCGATTTGGTTCTACAAATGAAATCGGTATTTTTGAAATGGTTGAACAGGGATTGCAAGAAGTGCTAAATCCTTCGGAGCTATTTCTTTCAGAACGTTCCTCCCATAACAACGGCACAGCCGGGTCGGCAATTGTTTCCAGTATGGAAGGAACTCGGCCTGTTCTTGTCGAAATACAGGCTTTAGTCACACCTACCAGTTATGGAACACCCCGCAGAATGGCAAACGGAGTGGATCATAACCGAATTTCCCTGCTGATGGCGGTTCTGGAAAAAAGGGTGGGCCTGTTATTGCAAAATCAGGATGCTTATGTGAATGTGGTTGGAGGTGTGCGCCTTGATGAGCCGGCAATTGATCTGGCAGCGGCCATCAGTATTGCCTCCAGTTTTAAAGAAAAACCGACAGATCCTGAAGCGATCATTGTAGGCGAAATAGGCTTGACCGGGGAAGTCAGAGGGGTCTCACGCATCGAACAACGCATTTGGGAGGCACGAAAGCTTGGATTTAAAAAAGCAATTATCCCCGTAAAAAATCAAGAAGGTTTGGAACGGATCGAAGGAATTAAGATCTCAGGTGTACGTACGGTAACAGAGGCCATACAGGAAGCGATAGGAGGGTCATAATGAGCGAAGGGAATCAGATAGATAAACTAAAAAGTGAAACGCTACAACTGGTCGCACCCGGAACTGAGTTTCGCGAGGGACTGGAAAACGTATTGCGAGCCAAAACAGGTGCCCTGATTGTCGTGGGATATGATCAATCCATCATGGAAATTGTTGATGGCGGTTTTTCCATTGACTGTGACTTCACTCCGGCCAATTTATATGAATTGGCCAAAATGGACGGGGCGATTATTCTCAGCGAAGACTGCAAAAAAATTCTGTTTGCCAATACGCAGTTGCTTCCCTCATCATCCATCCCTTCTACTGAAACGGGAATCCGGCATCGAACCGCAGAGCGGGTTGCCAAACAGACGGGAAAACTGGTTATCTCCATTTCACAGCGAAGAAATGTCATCACTTTGTACCAGGGAGCTTTTCGCTATGCGTTAAAAGATATCGGTGTTATTTTGACGAAAGCCAATCAGGCCATTCAGACCCTCGAAAAATATAAATCGGTACTCGATCAGGCGCTGACCAATCTCGGTGCGCTTGAATTCGAAGAACTGGTGACGTTGCAAGAAGTCGTCCTGGTGATTCAGCGAATCGAAATGGTACTGAGAATCAAAGAAGAAATCAATAACTATATCAACGAACTTGGAACGGAAGGCCGTTTGATCAGCATGCAAATGGAGGAACTGGTGGGCAATATTGACGAAGAAGCATATCTATTGATGAAAGACTATGCGAAGGACAGCGGGGAAGATGAGGAAACCATCACCATGAAGGATCTCAAAAAATTGTCATCGGACGAATTACTGGATTCATCGTATATTATTAAACTATTAGGCTATCCGTCCAACACGAATGTACAGGATGAACCTGCATCCCCGCACGGATACCGGATTTTACATCGAATTCCGCGACTGCCCGGACCCATCATCAATAATTTGATTGAAACTTTTCGAACTTTGCCGCGTATTATGATGGCAACAATTGAAGAATTGGACGAAGTGGATGGAATCGGGGAAGTGCGAGCAAGAGCAATCAAAGACGGATTAAAGAGAATACAGGAGCAGGTGTTTATTGATCGTCACATATAATGAATATGCATACGATAAGAAGGATACGATTTGATTAGGAACAAAGCAACTGTCTGTTTTTTGTGGCGGACCCTTAGGAGGGATGATCATGATAGCGAAAACATTGCCCAGTTTATTCACAATAGGTAATCTCTTTTTGGGTGTGATTGCCATTATATTTGCTTTTCAGGGTGATTCCATTTACCTTGACTATGCCGCACTCACGGTCATTGTGGGGATGCTCCTCGACGGGCTCGACGGAAGAGTTGCCCGTCTTCTCAATACCCAGAGTGAATTTGGAAAACAACTGGATTCACTTTCCGATTTGATCACCTTCGGTGTAGCGCCGGCTTTTATAATGTATGTGGTGATCTTGCAGGACATGAAATGGGCGGGAATCTTATTGACAGCCATTTTTCCCATTTGTGGCGCCCTTCGGCTGGCGCGCTTTAATGTCAATGAAGGCACTCCCGGATATTTTACAGGATTACCGATCACGGCGGCAGGTGGCGTACTGGCCACGATGGCAATCTATTATGAAGTATTCCCGCCTGTTTATCTTGCGATCGGAATGCTGGGTCTATCTTTCCTGATGATCAGCAATATCAAATATCCCAATTTTAAAAAGGTCGGTATTCCGAAAGCGGCATACTGGATCACGCCGATTATAGTACTGGTTGTGGTGGTACTCGCCCTGCGTTACCCCGATCAGTTTCCCAAAATTGTTTTCCTGCCGCTTGTTCTTTATGCGTTGTATGGTCTAAAAAAAAACGTTGACTCCATTCGACGAAAGTGGCAGCAGAAAAAAAGGGAAAAATCGATCTCGGTTGATTGAAAAATGATCAGATTTTGAATTTTTTTAGCTATTTTTGTATTGACTATTTACCCGGCTATATGCTAACATATAAAATTTACAATTGACACGCTCCCTCATTTGTGATATATTGGAAATATAGACTTTTTGGGGGTGGCGTTATTTGTTCCAAATCGGTGATAAGGTTGTATATCCCATGCATGGTGCCGGTATTATTGAAGCGATTGAGGAAAAGGAAATCCTCGGGGAACGCCAGAAATATTATGTGATGCGAATGCCTGTTGGTGAAATGAAAGTGATGATTCCGATGTCAAAAGTGAAGACCAGCGGGTTACGTGCGGTAATCGATGAAGACGGGTTTAACAAAGTGGTTGATTTGTTGAAAACGGAAGATGACGATATACAGACAAACTGGAATCACCGTTATCGTAATAATATGGACAAGATGAAAACGGGTGACATCTTTGATGTGGCCTATGTTGTTCGCAATCTTACGCTGCGTGACCGGGAAAAAGGACTCTCCACAGGAGAACGGAAGATGCTAGATAACGCGAAACAAATTCTGATTAGTGAATTTGTTATGGTTAAGGGTATTGATCCCGAACAGGCTGAAGGATTGTTAGATGAATTGATCCAATAATTTTGGTCCGTAGATTGCTGGAGAGCTTTGGAGGAAAGGGGCTTCTCTGAGAGGGGCTCTTTTTGTTACATATAGAAATACACAAAAAATGTTCATTGAACGAAGGATTTTATAAAAAAGAATTGTCTATAATAGTGAAAGGAGGTGAAAATTGATGATGGTGAAACGAATTATTCAACTGTTCTTTCTGTTAGTTGGTGGTGGACTGGGGTATAAATATGCTCCTTCTATGTTTGTCTTTCTAAATGAATATTTGAATCTTGGCGATCGTTTACCGGGGATTGAGTACATCGGTGCTGCACTGGGGGCGGCGATCTTTGTACTGGTAACATCCAGGTTGACGAATTTTCTTGAACGCATTATCCGGCGTGGTGAAGAGCGTTTGATTCGCCTGCCGATCACGGATGTTCTTTTTGGTTCAATGGGGTTGATTATTGGTCTTATAGTTGCATTTTTATTATATCTTCCCATTCAAAACATTGATTTGCCGATTGTCGGAAATTTTTTACCGTTATTTCTATCGGCATTACTTGGCTACTTCGGCTTTAATATTGCCGTTGTAAAACGGGACGAAATCATCTCTCTCTTTTCCCTGGGCCGCGTTTCCCGGGATAAAGATAAAAATAAAAAAGGTAATGATACGGAATATAAGATTTTGGACACAAGCGTGATTATTGACGGGCGGATTGCTGATATCTGTCAGTCTGGTTTTATTGAAGGAACGCTTGTCATCCCGGGTTTTGTACTGGAAGAATTGCAGCATATTGCTGACTCTTCCGACGTATTAAAACGCAACAGAGGCCGAAGAGGGCTTGATATCCTCAACAAAATTCAGAAGGAACTCCATATGAAGGTTGAAATCTATGAGGGTGATTTCGAAGAAATTCAGGAAGTAGACAGCAAACTGGTGAAACTGGCCAAAGTTCTGAATGGGAAAGTGGTCACCAATGATTTTAATCTGAACAAAGTATGCGAATTGCAGGGTGTGGATGTCCTGAACATTAATGATCTGGCGAATGCGGTTAAACCGATTGTGCTTCCGGGCGAGGAACTGAATGTTCAGGTGATCAAGGATGGAAAAGAGCATGGCCAGGGTGTGGCCTACCTCGATGACGGAACAATGATCGTGGTGGAGGGCGGTCGTGACCACATCGGATCTGAGCTTGAAGTGCTCGTTACAAGTGTGCTTCAAACATCTGCGGGAAGAATGATATTTGCGAAACCGAAAATGCTTGAAAAGGCTCTATAAACAAGTGGCGGCAGGCGGAATGGTTGCAGGTTTGCAGGAGAGGAGCAGCAGTTGTGAAGTTCGCAGTCATATTGGCAGCAGCCGGCAGTGGAACTCGAATGGGGACAACAACAAAAAAGCAATTTTTAACATTGAATGAGAAACCTTTGTTGATCCGGTCGCTTGAAGGATTTCTTTCTGTCCCGTTCATCCGGGAATGGGTGATTGTCACCGGAGCCGATGATGTCGAGGAAACCCGGCAGTTGTTACACACCTATTTTTCTGAAGAGGGTCATCCCCCGTTGCAGGTGGTGGCGGGAGGTGCCGAACGGCAGGAAAGTGTATATCTCGGTTTACAGGCAATCCGGGAGAGTGAATATGTTCTCATCCATGATGGGGCAAGACCATTTGTAACAGGGAATCTGATCAAAAGGATCATGGATGAAGTGATACAGGCGGGTGCGGTCGTGCCCGCTATTCCTGTGAAAGATACGATTAAACAGGTGGACGGTAACGGGTGGGTCTCTTCCACCCCTGAAAGGAACAGTCTGTGGGCCGTACAAACCCCACAGGCTTTTCATCTTCCTCTGATACTTGAAGCCCATCAGCAAGCAATCCGTCAGGGGTGGACCGGAACAGACGACGGCATGTTGCTTGAAAAGATGGGAAAACCCGTTAAAATAGTGATGGGAGAAGAAAAAAATATTAAGATTACTACCCCGTTCGATCTGGCCGTTGGCCGGGCCATACTTGAGGGTGGTATGAACCGGGGAAAGGAAGAATAAACGTGCGTATTGGACAGGGATTTGATGTTCACCGCTTTGCGGAAGATCGCGATCTGATCATCGGAGGTGTTCATATACCATATGAAAAGGGGTTGCTCGGACATTCCGACGCCGATGTGTTATTGCATGCCATCAGTGATGCCATTCTCGGAGCCATTGGCGAGGGAGACATCGGCAGACATTTTCCCGACCATGATCCTGCATATAAAGATGCTGACAGTATGGCATTGCTGGACCATGTCTGGAAAATGGCGCAGAAAAACGGATATCGGCTGGGAAACCTTGATGGGACGATTATCGCTCAACAACCGAAGATGGCACCTTATATACCGGAGATGGTAAATCGGATCGCCAGTGTATTGCAGTGCGACCCGGCGCAGGTTAACATAAAAGCGACCACAACCGAAAAACTGGGCTTTACCGGCCGGTCCGAAGGGATTGCCGCGCAGGCGGTAGTTTTGTTATTATAGGTGTTGCAACCAAAAGAACGTTTCAGTATGGATCAGTGTTAACGGATAAGGAAGGGGTCAGGGTTATGTCAGGTCATAAAGAAATAAGGGTGAGATATGCACCCAGTCCTACAGGACATTTGCATATAGGGGGAGCCAGATCGGCGCTGTTTAATTACCTTTTTGCCCGAAAAAATCAGGGGAAATTTATTATTCGCATCGAAGATACGGATCAAAAGAGGAACGTTGAACAGGCGGCGGAAAAACAGTTG
The DNA here is from genome assembly GCA_041686735.1 of Bacilli bacterium. Taxonomy (GTDB): domain Bacteria; phylum Bacillota; class Bacilli; order JACDOE01; family JACDOE01; genus JAWLDF01. Next base: position 36,536 of record JAWLDF010000007.1, on the reverse strand, counting down.
GCCGGATTAAAATGGCTCGGCATGGAATGGGACGAAAGCATCGATAAAGACGGGGGGTACGGGCCCTACCGTTCAATGGACCGTCTCGATCTTTATCGGCAATATATCGATCAACTTCTTGAGGAAGGTAAAGCTTACTATTGTTATTGTACGGAAGAAGAATTGGAAGCCGAACGGGAAGAACAGCGCAAACGTGGAGAAATGCCGAGGTACACCGGAAAGTGTCGTACTCTGGATGATGAGGAAAAGAAAGCTTTTGAACTACAGGGGCGCACGCCAACCATCCGTTTTCGCGTCCCGGATAATCGACAGTATGTGGTACGCGATCTGATCCGTGGTACCGTCACATTTGATTCTGACGGAATCGGCGATTTTGTCATTGTTAAAAAAGACGGTATTCCGACATATAACTTTGCGGTAACGGTGGATGACCACCTGATGAAAATCAGTCACGTCATTCGAGGTGAAGAGCATTTATCCAATACACCGCGTCAATTGATGATCTACGAAGCATTAGGGTGGGAAACGCCGGAATTTGCTCACGTTTCTCTGATTCTCAATCAAGACCGGCAAAAAATGAGTAAGCGGGATGAATCGATCATCCAGTTTGTGGAACAATACCGTGATCTGGGATATCTTCCGGAAGCAATTATGAATTTCCTGGTATTACTCGGCTGGTCACCAGAGGGAGAAGAAGAGATCTTCAGCAAAGAGGAACTGATACAACTTTTCTCTATGGAACGGGTTTCCAAAAGTCCGGCTGTGTTTGATCCGGATAAATTGAAGTGGATGAACAACCACTACATCAAAAAGGCTTCTCCGGAAAGAATTGTAGATCTGTGTATTCCGCACCTGCAAAATGCGGGCCTGATCGAACAGGATCTGGATGAACAGCGGAAAGCGTGGGTATCCCGACTGGTATCGCTTTATCAGGAACAATTGGAATATGCCGCACAGATTACGGAACTGGCCGCCCTCTTTTTCAAAGAAGAACTGGACTATGATGAGGAAGCAAAAGGGGTTCTGGCTGAGGAACATATTCCTGTTGTGCTTAACACCTTCCGCCAGAAATTGGAGGAATGTGACCCTTACGATCCGGAGACGATCAAACAGGCGCTGAAGGCCACGCAAAAAGAGAGCGGATACAAAGGGAAGCAGTTGTTTATGCCGGTGAGGGTGGCTGCGACGGGTCAGACCCATGGGCCCGATCTGAATGAATCGTTATTTATGCTGGGAAAAGAAAAAGTGTTGCAACGGCTGGAAAAAGCATTAAAAGAGTATGATTCTGTTCGTTAACGTGATACAATAATAAAAATCATAAATTGCATATTGTGAAATGCATTGAGCGGGAGAGTAAGAATCGGGAGTAATCAACAGAGAGGATTGTCGTCGGCTGAAAGCAATCTGTTTACACCGTTTCCGAAATGCACCCGGGAGCTGTTCCCCGAACATGGAAGGTTATTCGTCAGTAGGGGTTTCCGGCACGTAGCCGTTATCACCTTGAAGTGAACGTAATGCAGTCAGATCCTTATCCGAGCATGGATCTGAAGATTGTGTTGCGTTAAACAGAGTGGAACCGCGGTTACTGCCGTCTCTGTAGCCTGAGCTACGGAGGCGGCTTTTTCGTATTTATATTCATTTTTATCTGAGTTGAAAGGAGTGAAGAAGGAGTGTTTGAAAGAATGAAATCAGATATAGATGTTGTGTTTGAAAGAGACCCTGCGGCCAGAAGTGTGCTTGAAGTGGTTTTGACATATTCCGGCTTGCATGCAATCTGGTTTTATCGTATCGCCCATTGGTTTTGGGAACGTAAATGGTTTACATTTGCCCGCATCCTATCGCAGTTTGCCAGGTTTATGACAGGGATCGAAATTCATCCCGGTGCGAAAATCGGGGAACGCCTTTTTATCGACCACGGTATGGGTGTGGTGATCGGTGAAACCTGTGAAATCGGTAATGATGTGACCATCTATCAGAACGTCACCCTCGGTGGTACGGGAAAGGAAAAAGGAAAGCGTCATCCCACCATTGGAAATAATGTGTTGATCGCTACAGGAGCAAAGGTGCTCGGCTCGATGACGATTGGGGACAATTCCAAGATCGGTGCCGGTTCCGTTGTTTTACAGGAGGTTCCGCCTAATTCCACGGTGGTCGGTATTCCCGGACGGATTGTGATTCAGGACGGGAAAAAGGTCGGAAATGATTTTGACCATGTCAATTTACCGGACCCGGTTGCCGATATTTTGATTGATATGCAGAGGGAGATTGATCGCCTGAAAGTGCAGGTCAAACAGTTGCAGGAGGGAAAAAAGAAAAATGAGCATACGGTTGTATAATACCCTGACACGAAAAAAAGAAGAACTCATCCCGCTCGAGCCGGGTAAAATTAAAATGTACGTTTGCGGACCCACGGTTTATAATCATATTCATATCGGGAATGCGCGGGCTTTCATCGTTTTTGACGTGGTTCGCAGATATCTTGAATACCGGGGCTACGAAGTGACCTATATTCAAAACTTTACCGATGTCGACGATAAAATGATTCGCAAGGCTGAGGAAGTCGGCAAAACCGTATTGGATATTGCACGGGAATTTATCGCATCCTATGAGGAAGATACGGAGGCTCTCGGAGTTAAAAGGGCTGATGTACACCCGCGGGTGACTAATCACATTCCTGATATCATCGAGTTCATTCAAAAGTTGATCGATAAGGGCGTTGCCTATGAGCTGGACGGGGATGTTTATTTTGAAACGGAAAAGTTTAAAGATTACGGCAAGCTGTCCCACCAGAATATTGAGGAATTAAAAGCAGGAGCGAGGGTGGATATAAATGAAAACAAAAAGAATCCCCTTGACTTCGCTCTGTGGAAAAAGGCGAAACCCGGTGAGATTTCCTGGGACAGTCCCTGGGGAAAAGGACGTCCGGGTTGGCATATCGAATGCTCGGCAATGTCGATGAAATATCTGGGGGAATCCTTTGACATTCATGCCGGCGGGACCGATCTCACTTTTCCGCACCACGAAAATGAGATTGCCCAGACGGAATCGCTGACGGAAAAGCCGATGGCCCGTTACTGGCTCCATAACGGATTTCTCAATATAGACAATGAAAAAATGTCCAAATCCCTTGGCAATTTTTTGCTAGCAAAGGATCTCATTCGCAATTATCACCCGCAATTACTGCGGTTTTTCATGTTGACCGCCCACTATCGTCATCCCATTAATTTCAGTGCGGAATTGCTGGAACAGGCGGAAAACGGACGTGGACGCATCAAAAATGCTATTACCAACCTCAAGCACAGGCAGCAATCGGCGCTGGACGGGGAAATGGATCCGGAACAACAACAAAAAATCGAACAGGCGCGCCGGCAATTTATCGAGGAAATGGATGATGATTTTAACACGGCGGATGCGATCACCGTCATTTTTGAACTGGTGAAGGATGCCAACCATTATCTGCGGCAGCCCAAGGTGAATAAACAAACCCTGCAGGCTTATCTGGATATGATCGACGAATTGACGGGTGTGCTCGGACTTCGGTTTGATGACGTCGGAGAAGAAATTCTCGATGAAGAAGTGGAAAGGCTGATCGAAGAAAGATCCCGTGCCCGCCGGGAGAAAAACTATGCCCGGGCCGATGAGATTCGTTATCTTTTGCAAGAGAAAGGGATCATCCTTGAAGATACGCCCCAGGGGGTACGCTGGAGAAGAACAACATGAACGGGATAATCAAGAAGTTTAATCAGGACCCCCGTTTGTTAAACGGGCTGACGCTTGCTTTTATGGGGGATGCAGTACTTGACGTTTATATAAGAACTCATCTGATTGCGCAGGGGATGGGAAAACCGAATCGCCTGCACCGGCAGGCGACCCGATATGTTTCAGCCAAAGCTCAGGCCTACGTTGTAAAAGAGTTGTACGATCGATTCAACGAAGACGAACGGGATATGATCAAACGTGGCCGAAACGCAAAATCGCCTACGGTCCCCAAACATACAGAAGTAACGGATTATCGGTTAAGCACGGGATTTGAATGTTTGCTTGGATACCATTACCTTGCGGGAAACGAAGACAGATTGCTGGAGATTATGAACTGGTTTATTGAGGCGATCGACCGTCAATCTGAAAGCACTTCAGTAAAGCAGGCAGATAAAGAAGGTGAGCACAAATGAGTGATTGGATTGTTGGACGAAACCCCGTCATCGAAGCGATACGTTCGGGAAGGGATATTCATAAAATCTGGATCAATGAAGGCTCCCGCAAAGGGTCGATGCAGGAAATCATCTCCCTCGCCAAACAGAACAAAATCGTGATTCAGTATGTTCCGAAGCAAAAATTGGATCAACTTGCACAGGGTCAGTCTCATCAGGGGGTGGCCGCATCGGCTGCATCCCATGATTACGTGGATTTTGACGATCTCGTCAGCCGGTCGCTGCAGGGGAATGGTCTTCCGTTCCTTGTTCTGCTGGACGAGCTTGAAGATCCCCACAATCTGGGTTCCATTCTGCGTACCGCCGACGCCACCGGCGTAGACGGAGTGATTATTCCCAGTCGTCGTTCGGTCGGATTAACCTCCGTTGTTGCCAAGGCTTCAGCCGGAGCAATTGAGTATGTACCTGTCTGTCGTGTCACCAATCTTGTCCGAGCGATTGATCAATTGAAAGAGGAAGGCTTCTGGGTCGTGGGTTCAGATGCGAGCGGACAAACGGATTATCGTGAAATGAAATTTGATATGCCTGTCGCTTTGATTATCGGGAGTGAAGGGAAGGGCATGAGCCGCCTGGTAAAGGAAAAATGTGATTTTTTGTTGCGGTTGCCTATGGAGGGTCGGGTGTCGTCATTAAATGCTTCCGTGGCAGCAGGACTTCTCATGTATGAAGTGTATCGCAAACGATCTCCGGTTCAGAGCGGATGACGGGATATGAGAGAAGAAATTTTGATAGTTGACGGATACAATATTATCGGGGGCTGGCCGGAACTCCAGTCACTAAAGCGGCAGAGTCTGGAAGAAGCAAGAGACATGTTATTGTCTCAGCTGGCAGAGTATCAGGCATTCTCGGGAAAGAAAGTCATCGTTGTTTTCGATGCCCATCAGGTGCCGGGCAGAGGTCGAAAAATGAAGGAATATCGGATAGAAATTTATTTTACAAAAGAAAATGAGACGGCTGATGAACGCATCGAGAAACTGGTGAAAAAGTTAAGGGCCCGTCACCGTCAAATCTATGTGGCCACATCCGATTTAACGGAACAACACGTGATTTTCGGGTCCGGGGCCTTAAGACAGTCGGCACGAGAACTGCTGATTGACGTGAAGAATATGGAAAATGAAATCGATGAAAAAGTGAAGGAGACAAATCATAAATTAGAAAGCAACCGCATTTCATTAAATAAAGAAATTGAAGAGATTTTCGAAAAATGGCGTCGTCAAAAGTAGAAGTTTATTGACGTAATTTCTATAAATCCTGTATAATAATGTTATCGTTTTATCTGGGCGGAGGGATGACAGTGAGTGTTGACCTAAAAGAGAGTCAGAACACCCGGTACGACATCCTCGATGATGAGTGCATTGTAGAACTGGTACAAGAAGGAGATGCCGAAGCGCTTGAGTACCTGATTAACAAGTATAAAAACTTCGTCCGTGCCAAAGCCAGGTCTTATTTTCTAATCGGAGCGGACCGGGAAGATATCGTGCAGGAGGGTATGATCGGCTTATATAAGTCAATCAGGGACTTTCGTGGGGACAAACTCGCTTCATTTAAAGCGTTTGCCGAATTATGCATCACAAGGCAAATCATTACCGCAATCAAGACTGCAACTCGCCAGAAACACATTCCTCTCAATTCTTACATTTCCCTGGACAAGCCCATATATGATGAAGATTCCGACCGGACATTACTCGACATCATTTGTGGAACCCGGGTAAGTGATCCTGAAGAGATGATCATTAATCAGGAAGAATTTGATGATATTGAGGATAAAATGAGTGAGATATTGAGTGATTTGGAAAGACAGGTTCTCATGCTTTATCTTGACGGGCGCTCCTATCATGAAATTGCCATGGATCTGAATCGTCACGTCAAGTCGATTGACAATGCTTTGCAAAGGGTCAAACGCAAACTGGAACGATATCTCGAGATCCGTGAAATAACCTGAGGGGTTTAAAATTACAAAAATGAGTCAACAAATACAGGGGAAGACCTGTATTTTTTCATTTGTAAGGATTATTTGTGACGCGGACCGGACATATTTTTCATACATTTTAAGCTGTGTTGACAAGAAAAATCGCATGTGATAAAGTATTTGGGTAGCCGTGTCTGTAGCGGATATTTTGAGGCGATTTTTGTAATTCGGGGATTTCATGTGGGAGGTGTAACGAATGCGTGTGATTGTAACATTAGCATGCACCGAGTGCAAACAGCGTAACTATACCACAAGCAAGAACAAGCGTAAACATCCCGACCGTATTGAGATGAATAAGTATTGCAAGTTCTGCAATGGTCATAGATTACATCGTGAAACGAAATAACAGGTGCGATTGGTGATTACCATCCAGGATTTGGGGGTGTTGTTGTGGGATTTCTTTCGAGACTTGGCAACGGCTTGAAAAAGTGGCCGGCATTTTTTAGTGATGTCTGGAAAGAATTGAAGAAAGTAAAATGGCCGGGTCGCAAAGAATTGATCAGTTATACTGTGGTCGTTATTGTTACGGTTACATTTATTACGGTCTTTTTTGCGGTTATTGACTCTGGAATTTCCAGAATCATCGAATTGATTCTGGGCTAAATTTTGATAGGGGGGAAGGACAGCCATTGTCCTCTGAAATGGATAAACAGTGGTACGTTGTTCATACCTATTCCGGGTATGAAAACAAAGTGAAAACCAATTTGGAGAAACGTGTGGAATCGATGGACATGCAGGACAAGATTTTTCGTGTGCTCGTTCCCACCGAAGAAACCATGGAAATGAAAGACGGCAAGAAAAAGCCGGTCAGTAAAAAGGTGTTTCCGGGTTATGTTCTGGTGGAAATGCGCATGACGGATGATTCCTGGTATGTTGTTCGGAACACACCTGGTGTTACGGGTTTTGTCGGATCAACCGGATCCGGTTCAAAACCGATTCCCCTGATGAAACATGAAGTGGATGCAATTCTGCGTCAAATGGGCGTGGAACAGGCCAAACCCGTTATTGATTTCGAATTGAAAGAAAGCGTAAGAGTCAAAGAAGGGCCTTTTGCTGACTTTGTCGGCACGATTGAAGAAATCATGGCCGACAAACAGAAAGTCAAAGTACACGTCAACATGTTTGGAAGAGAGACCCCCGTAGAATTGGAATTCGGCCAAATTGAAAAAGTATAACATTTCAGTCACTCCATGCATAGCAATTTTATGATAAAATGGAGAAGGAGTTCGTTCTCGGAACGGGCTTCCTGTGTTTTTAAGGTGGGAGGGTTTCTGATCCCGTTAACCACATTTTGATGAAGGAGGTGTCTTACGTGGCTAAAAAAGTCATTAAAATCGTCAAATTGCAAATTCCTGCCGGTAAAGCGAATCCGGCTCCGCCGGTTGGTCCTGCTCTTGGTCAGGCCGGTATAAATATCATGGGATTCTGTAAAGAATTTAACGCCCGTACGCAGGAGCAGACAGGGTTGATTATCCCTGTTGAAATTACGGTTTTTGAAGATCGCTCTTTTACGTTCATCACCAAAACTCCGCCGGCTGCCGTTCTCTTGAAGAAAGCTGCCGGTATCGAGAGTGGTTCGGGTGAACCGAATAAAAAGAAAGTAGCGACCATCAAACGGGATAAAGTACGCGAAATCGCGGAAACGAAGATGCAGGATCTCAACGCAGCCAGCATCGAAGCTGCAATGAGAATGGTTGAAGGTACTGCACGCAGTATGGGAATTGTAGTTGAAGACTAAAGCGCAATCCCAGTTTGCTCTGCCTCAAAAAGAGTGCTTCGCCTTAAGCGTGGGAGGAAAATCCGCTACGACCACATACAAGGAGGAATTGATATGGCGAAATCAGGTAAGAAATATCAAGAAGCTTTGAAATTAATCGACCGCGAACGTGAATATGATATGAAAGAAGCGGTTGAATTAGTGAAAAAAGTTGCTCCGGCCAAGTTTGATGAAACGGTTGAAGTAGCAGTTCGTCTCGGTGTTGATCCGAAAAAAGCGGATCAGCAGGTACGCGGAGCCGTTGTGCTTCCGCACGGAACCGGAAAAACCCAAAAAGTTCTGGTTTTTGCCAAAGGTGAAAAGGCAAAAGAAGCCGAACAGGCCGGTGCAGATTACGTTGGCGACGAAGAATATATCAATAAGATCAACCAGGGATGGCTTGACTTTGACGTTGTTGTTGCTACTCCGGATATGATGGGTGAAGTTGGTAAATTGGGACGTGTACTCGGACCCAAAGGTTTAATGCCGAACCCCAAAACCGGTACCGTAACCTTCGAAGTTGAGAAGGCTGTTAAAGACATCAAAGCCGGTAAGATTGAATACCGTGTCGACAAAGCAGGAATCATCCATGCACCGATCGGAAAAGTATCTTTTGATTCGGAAAAGCTGGTTGACAATTTCAATACCATTGTTGAAACGCTGGTGAAGGTGAAGCCGGCGGCGTCCAAAGGAACTTACATCAAAGGGATTGCCATCAGTTCAACGATGGGCCCTGGAATCAAAGTTTCCACGACAGGTCTTTTATAAACCGATATTTAAAAACTTGACTTCAACGAAAAACAATGATATTATGCTTTTCGTTGACAATAATAAATGATCAGCCGTAGACCGTAGGTGCCATAGTGCTTAATATCCTACCGAGGCGAGATGAACCGTGTAACCATTGACGTTACAGGCCTCTCTATGTCTACGGGAGGCCTTTTTCTATTGCGATGAAAAGGGCCGGACACTTTTGGCAAGGAGGTGGAACAATGGGCTCGGCAGTTGAAAAGAAGAAGCAAATCGTAGAAGAAATCAAAGAAAAGATTCAAAATTCCCAGTCCATCATTCTGGTGGATTATCGCGGATTGAATGTGGATGAAGTAAACGAATTGCGCAGCAAATACCGCGAAGCCAATGTTAACTACAAAGTTTACAAGAATACGTTGATGCGGTTTGCTTTCAAAGAAGCCGGACTGGAAGAATTTAATCAATATTTAACCGGACCGAATGCGGTTGCGTTTGGTATTGAGGATCCGGTGGCTGCGGCGAAGGTAACCAGTGAATTCATGAAAAAGCATGAACAACTGGAGATCAAAGCCGGCGTGGTAGATGGTAAAATCGTCGATGTTAACGGCGTGAAGGAACTGGCTGATCTGCCGCCACGCGAAGTTCTTATCGCTCAGGTTCTCGGTGGCTTGAATGCTCCGATTTCCGGATTGGCCAACGTACTCCAGGGTACGATTCGCAACCTGGTTTATGCTTTAAATGCAGTGAAAGAAAAGAAAGAAGCGGAAGCTTAATACTAATATTAATGATGGAGGGATTATTACCATGGCAAGTGAAAAAGTACAAGGTTTAATTGAAGAAGTAAAAGGTTTGACTGTTCTTGAACTTTCTGAATTAGTAAAAGCTCTTGAAGAAGAATTCGGTGTAAGTGCTGCTGCACCTGTTGCAATGGCTGTTGCTCCTGGTGCTGCCGGCGGAGATGCTGCTGCTGAAGAAAAAACTGAGTTCGACGTAGTACTGGCAAGCGCGGGAGATTCCAAGATCAACGTAATTAAAGTTGTTCGCGAAATCACCGGACTTGGATTAAAAGAAGCAAAAGCTCTCGTTGACGGTGCTCCGGCTCCTGTAAAAGAAGGAGTTTCCAAAGAAGAGGCTGAAGAAATGAAGTCAAAGCTTGAAGAAGCCGGCGCTTCTGTAGAATTGAAGTAATTGATCTGATCAGGAATGTAAAGCCCGCTGTTTTGCAGTGGGCTTTTCCATACTTGAAAAGTAGGTGTCAAACATGAGTGATCATTATTACACCAACCGGCCCGACTCACCCCACGACATACAAACATTTACTTTTAGGTTGCGTGATCACGAGTTTACTTTCAAAACGGATTCGGGTGTGTTCTCAAGGGAACGGGTGGATTTTGGTTCACTATTGTTAATTGAAAATATGGATATTCCACGCGATGCACAGGTGTTGGATGTGGGATGCGGATACGGACCGATCGGGATTGCGGCCGCTCACCTTGCTGACCACGGAGAAGTATGGATGACTGATGTTAATGAAAGAGCCGTTCAACTTGCCTCGCAAAATATTCAACTCAATGGAATAACGAATGCCAGAGCCATATCAGGAGACATTTACAGTGCAATTCCACCTCAGAAAAAATTTCACCGGATTTTAACCAATCCCCCGATACGAGCCGGAAAAAAGGTTGTTCACCGTATTTTTGAAGAGGCACCCGCGTTTTTATATCCGAAGGGAGAATTATGGGTTGTCATTCAAAAAAAGCAGGGAGCACCATCTGCCTTTGAAAAACTGCAGCAACATTTTTCCGAAGTTGAAGAAGTGGTGAAGAAAAAAGGGTATCGTCTTTTTCGTGCTGTTCACAATAAAGAACAACAAATTTAAAAATTTATTGCATAATTTTCTTGACAGTAAAAATCGTTTGTGATATCGTTATAAAATGCTACCGGTAAATTAGGTAGCCTGGCTTATTTTTCGTGGAAAATCATGAATGATCAAGGAATGATTTGGAAAGAAATATTAAATAAAACCAATTTTAAAAATGAGGTTATTATTGTTTAACTCATTTTTATTTTTTGTTCAATTTTTGTTTTTGCTTTATATGCATCACTCTTGCTTTAGTGTTGTAAGAGGGATGTTCAATATAGAAAATATCGGCTAGAGGGGTGAAAGGGTTTGGCTGGTCATATGATCCAATGCGGACGTTACCGTCAGCGGCGTAGCTATTCTAGAATCAATGAAGTATTAGACCTCCCCAATCTGATCGAGATTCAACAAAAATCTTACCAGTGGTTCCTTGATGAGGGTTTGAAAGAAATGTTCGATGACATTTCACCCATTGAGGACTTTACGGGAAATCTGGTTCTCGAATTTATCGACTACAGTCTGGGAGAACCGAAGTACAGCGTGGAGGAAGCAAAAGAACGGGATGTGACTTATGCTGCCCCGCTCAGAGTGAAAGTCCGTCTTATCAATAAAGAGACGGGAGAAGTAAAAGAACAGGAAGTATTTATGGGTGATTTTCCGTTAATGACAGAGACGGGTACGTTTATCATCAATGGTGCCGAACGTGTCATCGTCAGTCAGCTTGTTCGTTCACCTAGTGTCTATTTTAACACCAAAGTCGACAAAAATGGCAAGCAAAATTTCAGTGCAACCGTGATCCCCAACCGCGGGGCATGGCTCGAACTTGAAACGGATGCCAAAGATATTATATATGTTCGCATCGACCGTACACGGAAGATTCCTGTTACGGTGCTTTTGCGTGCTCTTGGCTTTGGGTCTGATGCGGAGATCCTGGATCTCCTGGGTGAAGATGAATATATTAAAAATACTTTGGAAAAAGACAACACCGATTCGACGGAAAAAGCGCTGATTGAAATTTATGAACGGTTGCGTCCGGGAGAGCCGCCGACCGTTGAAAATGCAATCAGCCTGCTTGTTTCACGTTTCTTTGATCCGAAACGTTATGACCTGGCCAATGTAGGCCGCTATAAGGTCAATAAGAAATTGCATATCAAAAATCGTCTGTACAACCAGCGACTGGCCGAAACCCTTGTCGATCCGGATACAGGTGAAATTCTGGCAGAAGCCGGACAAATGATCGACCGTCGTTTGCTGGACCGTTTGCTGCCATATTTTGAAGACGGAATTTCAGTGAAAGAATATAAACCGCGTGGCGGTGTGGTTGAAGATGAAAACATCGTTGTTCAGACAATCAATATCTTTTCACCACTTGAGGACGGAAAAATTATTAAAGTAATGTCCAACGGTTTTGTCGAAAAAAATGTGAAGCACATCACACCTGCCGATATTGTGGCTTCGATCAACTATTTCGTTAACCTGCTCCACGGAGTTGGAACGACGGATGATATTGATCATCTCGGGAACCGTCGTCTCCGTTCCGTCGGGGAATTATTGCAAAACCAGTTCCGTATCGGACTTTCCCGTATGGAACGTGTGGTACGAGAGCGGATGTCCATTCAGGATGCGAATGCCATCACACCGCAGGCACTGATTAATATTCGACCGGTGATTGCTTCGATTAAAGAGTTTTTCGGAAGCAGTCAGTTGTCTCAATTTATGGATCAGACCAATCCTCTGGCTGAACTGACCCATAAACGCCGTCTGAGTGCCCTTGGCCCCGGAGGTTTGACACGGGAACGTGCCGGCTTTGAAGTGCGTGACGTTCACCACTCTCACTATGGAAGAATGTGTCCGATTGAAACGCCTGAGGGTCCGAACATCGGGTTGATCAACTCGCTGTCCACATACGCCCGCATTAATGAATACGGGTTTATTGAAACACCGAGGAGAAAAGTGGATCCGGAAACAGGACGTTTAATCGACGAAATCGTATTTCTGACGGCTGACGAGGAAGACGTTTATAATATCGCCCAGGCTAACGCCCCTGTGAGTGAAAACGGAGAATTCGTCAATGAAACGGTCATTTGCCGGCGTAAGGGAGAGGTATTGACAGTACCGCGTGATAAGGTTGACTTTATGGATGTATCGCCGAAGCAGGTTGTATCCGTGGCTACTGCACTTATTCCTTTCCTTGAAAATGATGACGCCAACCGTGCCCTGATGGGGTCCAACATGCAACGTCAGGCAGTGCCGTTGCTCGTTCCCGAGGCTCCCTTTGTGGGAACCGGGATCGAACATAAAGCGGCGAAGGATTCAGGGGTTGCTATTGTTTCCAAACACTCCGGTGTGGTGGAACGGGTAACGGCCAAAGAAATCTGGATCCGGCGTACGGAAGAGGTAGACGGTAAAACCGTACAGGGAGACCTCGATAAATACCGTTTACAAAAATTCGTCCGTTCCAATCAGGGAACGTGTATTAACCAGCGACCCATCGTACGTAAGGGCGATATCATCAATGCAGGAGATATTATTGCCGACGGTCCGTCAACAGAAAACGGCGAACTGGCACTGGGACGCAATGTTCTTGTTGCATTTATGACCTGGGAAGGTTTTAACTATGAAGATGCCATTTTGCTGAGTGAAAAACTGGTGAAGGAAGATGTATATACTTCCATTCACATTGAAGAATACGAATCCGAAGCCCGGGATACCAAACTGGGACCGGAAGAGATTACGCGGGATATCCCGAATGTGGGTGAAGATGCACTCAAGAATCTTGATGAGCGTGGAATTATACGCGTGGGTGCAGAAGTAAAAGACGGCGATATCCTGGTAGGAAAAGTGACTCCGAAAGGTGTAACGGAGTTAACGGCGGAAGAACGTCTGTTACATGCTATTTTCGGTGAAAAAGCACGAGAAGTCCGCGATACTTCTCTGCGTGCACCCCATGGCGGATCCGGCATTGTGGTCGACGTCAAGGTATTTACCCGCGAAAACGGAGATGAACTTCCTCCGGGTGTGAACCAACTGGTCAGAGTTTATATTGCTCAGAAGCGCAAGATCTCCGAAGGGGATAAAATGGCAGGACGACATGGTAACAAAGGGGTTATTGCCCGTATTTTACCGGAAGAAGACATGCCTTTCTTACCTGACGGAACTCCGGTTGAAATCGTTTTGAACCCGCTGGGCGTACCGTCACGTATGAACATCGGGCAGGTACTGGAAACACACCTTGGAATGGCAGCGAAAACACTTGGTTTGCATATGGCCACACCGGTCTTTGACGGAGCGAATGAAGAAGATGTATTTGACGCTCTTGAAGAGGCAGGACTGCCGAGAGACGGGAAAACCGTTCTTTATGACGGTAGAACGGGAGAACCGTTCGATAACCGGGTTACCGTGGGATGCGTGTACATGCTGAAACTTGCGCATCTTGTCGATGACAAGATTCATGCTCGTTCGACAGGTCCATACTCACTCGTTACACAGCAACCGCTGGGAGGGAAAGCCCAGTTTGGCGGTCAGCGTTTCGGAGAGATGGAGGTATGGGCGCTGGAGGCATACGGAGCGGCATATACACTGCAGGAAATCCTGACGGTAAAATCGGATGACGTGGTCGGTCGCGTCAAAACGTATGAAGCAATCGTTAAGGGAGAAAATGTGCCTGAACCGGGTGTTCCCGAATCTTTCAAAGTTTTGATCAAAGAATTGCAGAGTCTTGGTATGGATGTGAAAATCCTTTCCGAAGATGAGCAAGAAATTGAAATGAAAGAAACTGATGATGAAGACGATAACAAAAACGATAAATTGAACCTGAACCTACAGGGAAATGAATCTGCGTCTGGTGAATAATGTTGTCCCGCACTTACAGGTGATTGTCTAATTAAGATATTGTTTCTACAGGGAGGTATGACCCTTTGTTAGATGTAAATAATTTTGAGTATATGAAAATCGGTCTCGCTTCTCCTAACAAAATCCGTTCATGGTCACGCGGAGAAGTAAAAAAACCTGAAACCATCAACTATCGTACCCTTAAGCCGGAAAAAGAAGGATTGTTCTGCGAGAAAATCTTTGGTCCGACCAAGGACTGGGAATGCCACTGTGGAAAATATAAACGGGTCCGCTATAAAGGGGTCGTTTGTGACCGCTGTGGTGTTGAGGTTACTCGCGCCAAGGTAAGACGGGAACGGATGGGGCATATAGAACTGGCTGCCCCCGTTTCTCACATCTGGTATTTTAAAGGGATCCCCAGCCGGATGGGACTGGTACTGGATATGTCCCCCCGCTCCCTGGAAGAAGTTATTTATTTTGCATCTTATGTCGTGACGGACCCCGGCGAAACACCGCTGGACAAGAAACAACTTTTATCCGAAAAAGAATACAGAAATTATCGTGAAAAATACGGCATGGCTTTTCAGGCCGGCATGGGTGCGGAAGCAATCAAAAAGTTGCTGGAAGAAATCGATCTCGATAAAGAAGTAGAAACACTGAAGGAAGAACTGAAGACAGCACAGGGACAACGCAGAAATCGGGCAATTAAACGTCTGGAAGTAGTTGAGGCATTTCGTAACTCCGGAAACCGTCCGGAATGGATGATTCTTGACGTGCTTCCGGTTATTCCTCCGGAATTACGACCGATGGTACAGCTGGACGGAGGACGTTTCGCAACCTCTGACCTGAATGACTTGTATCGTCGAGTCATCAACCGGAATAATCGTCTGAAGCGTTTGCTTGATCTCGGCGCTCCGGACATCATTGTACAAAATGAGAAAAGAATGCTTCAGGAAGCGGTAGATGCACTGATTGATAACGGCCGACGCGGTCGTCCCGTAACGGGACCGGGAAATCGTCCGTTAAAATCTTTGAGTCATATGCTTAAGGGGAAACAGGGTCGTTTCCGTCAGAACCTGCTAGGAAAACGGGTGGACTATTCCGGCCGTTCCGTTATCGTTGTCGGTCCGCATTTAAAAATGTATCAGTGCGGATTGCCAAAGGAAATGGCGCTGGAATTGTTCAAGCCCTTCGTGATGAAAGAACTGGTCAATAAGGGACTGGCTCACAACATTAAAAGCGCAAAGCGCAAAGTGGAACGGGTTCAGCCTGAAGTCTGGGATGTTCTTGAGGAAGTCATTAAGGAACACCCGGTATTGTTGAACCGTGCTCCTACCCTTCACAGACTGGGTATTCAGGCTTTTGAACCGGTGCTGGTGGAAGGACGTGCGATCAAGTTGCATCCGCTGGTATGTACGGCATACAATGCTGATTTTGACGGAGACCAGATGGCTGTACACGTACCGCTTTCCGCAGAGGCACAGGCGGAAGCACGCTTGCTTATGCTGGCGGCGCAAAACATTCTGAACCCGAAAGACGGAAAGCCGGTTGTTACTCCTTCTCAGGATATGGTGCTGGGAAGTTATTACCTGACAATTGAAAGGGATGGAGCTAAAGGAGAAGGAAAGGTGTTTCACTCTCCGGATGAAGCCATTCATGCATATTCAAGCGGACATTTAGACTTGCACGCGAGAATCGCTATCCCCGCTAATGTTCTGAACAAAGAGTCATTTACAGAGAAACAGCAGGAAGCGTTACTTGTCACAACCGTCGGGAAAATCATTTTTAACGAGATTTTCCCACCGGAATTGCCTTATATCAACGAAGCAACAACCGAGAACCTGCAAAACAAGGTTCCCGATGAATATTTTATTTTTGACAAAGGGACCGACGTCAAAGAGTTCGTGAAGAAGATGGAAGACAAAGGTGCCGTCAAAAAAGGCTTCCTTGGGACTATTATCGGAGAATGTTTCCGTCGTTTCGGAACGATGAAAACCGCGGTCATTCTCGATAACATCAAGTCACTCGGATTCAGTTATTCGACAAAGGCCGGGATTACAATCGCTGTTGCCGACATCATCATACCCGAACAGAAAAAAGAAATTCTGGCAGAAGCGGATGAGAAGGTTAGAGGAGTCATGAACCAGTATCGCCGCGGTCTGATCACCGAGGATGAGAGATATGACAGGGTCATCTCCATCTGGAGCAAGGCAAAAGACGATGTTACTGAAGTATTGATGAGTTCTCTCGATAAATTTAACCCGATCTACATGATGGCCAACTCCGGAGCGCGCGGTAACGTATCGCAGATCACACAGCTTGCCGGAATGCGCGGATTGATGGCCAACCCGTCGGGACGCATTATTGAATTGCCGATCAAGTCCAATTTCCGTGAAGGATTAACCGTGTTGGAATACTTTATTTCTACGCACGGTGCACGGAAAGGTCTTGCCGATACGGCTCTGCGTACAGCGGACTCCGGTTACCTGACACGTCGTCTTGTTGACGTGGCTCAGGATGTCATTGTACGTGAAGACGATTGTGGAACCGACAAAGGAATGACCGTATCCGACATCTCTGACGGCAAAGAGATTATTGAAAAAATGTTTGACCGTATCGTTGGCCGTACCGCTTTTGAAACAGTAAGGCATCCTGAGACCGGTGAAGTGATTGTGGCCCGGAACGAGCTGATCGATGAAGATAAGGCCAAGCAAATCATTGCCATCGGACGGAAGGGAGTTAAAATTCGTTCCGTGTTCAGTTGCCGTACGCAACACGGAGTATGCCGCAAATGTTACGGACGCAACCTTGCCACCGGTCAACCGGTTGAAATCGGTGAGGCTGTCGGAATTATCGCCGCTCAATCCATTGGAGAACCGGGTACTCAGCTGACGATGCGTACCTTCCATACCGGAGGGGTTGCCGGTGACGATATTACTCAGGGTTTGCCACGTATTCAGGAACTGTTTGAAGCGCGCAACCCGAAAGGACAGGCGATTATTACGGAAATCGACGGTGAAGTCGTCGAAATCCGTGATGTCAAAGATCGTCGCGAACTGGAATTGCGCGGGGAAACCGAAAGCAAAGTGTACGCCATTCCTTACGGTTCACGTTTGAAAGTGTCCGTGGGAGATATGGTACAGGCCGGAGATGAATTGACGGAAGGTTCCGTTGACCCGAAAGAAATGCTGAAAGTTAAAGGTCTGCGCGGCGTACAAAACTATATTTTGCAGGAAGTTCAAAAAGTTTACCGGATGCAGGGTGTAGAAATTAACGATAAGCACGTTGAAGTGATGATTCGTCAGATGCTGCGTAAAATTCGCATTACGGATAGCGGAAATACGGAATTGTTGCCCGGATCGATCGTGGAAATCCATGAATTTGAAGAAGAGAACAAAAAGGTTTTACAGGAAGGAAAGGATCCCGCTGTAGGACGTCCTGTACTTCTTGGAATCACCAAAGCGTCTCTTGAAACGGATTCATTCCTGTCCGCGGCATCATTCCAGGAAACAACCCGTGTGTTAACAGATGCAGCGATCAAAGGAAAGGTGGATCGTCTGCTTGGTCTGAAAGAGAATGTCATTATCGGAAAACTGGTGCCTGCAGGAACGGGAATGGCTCGCTACAGAAACACAAAAGTTGTAAGCGAGCAGGATCAGACTGAACAAATTGAACAGGCTGAAGAAGGGGTAATTTCTGAAAAAGAAACCGTATCCGCTTCTGAATAAATAGAGGTATAACAATAAAAAAACAGGTGTTGACATGTCAGAATTGAAATGATAAGATATCAAAGTGCGCCTGATGAATTTACTTTGGAGGATGTAATATGTCTTATGAAAAAGTAGAGCAGGCAAACGAAGTGATTGTCGGTACCAAACAAACCATAAAAGCACTGGAACAGGGATTAGTCAAAGAAATCGTCGCAGCAAAAGATGCAGATCAACGCATTACATCGAAAGTGATTCAGTTATGCGAAAAAAAGAAAGTTCCGGTTGTCTATGTGGATTCAAAAAAAAGATTGGGTAAAGCATGCGGAATTGAAGTACCCGCTGCTGTAGCAGCGATTAAACAGGATTAAACTTTACCTGTAAGATTGTTGCCTGACGAAAGCTATAAATGATCGTTTTTGCCTTTATATACACCAGCTGGCCGTGCGCGGGAAACTGTGTGCGGTCAAGGTGTGTAAGGCAAAAACTTTTCATTTGTCAAAAAATGAACCACCTGGACCTGTGGTCCATAGGTTCAATGTACAACACAACATCGTTTCAACAGGAACCGGCGGAAGGAGGTGCAAGAAATGCCAACCATTAACCAGCTTGTACGCAAAGGACGCAAAAGAAGAACAAAGAAATCTGATGCGCCTGCCCTGCAATTCGGGTATAACAGTTTCCAAAAGGAGAACACCAACCTGAGTTCTCCGCAAAAACGAGGTGTATGTACCCGTGTAGGAACCATGACACCGAAAAAACCGAACTCAGCTTTGCGGAAGTATGCTCGTGTACGTTTGTCGAACGGCATTGAGGTCACAGCATATATTCCCGGAATAGGGCACAACCTGCAGGAGCACAGTGTGGTGCTTGTTCGTGGAGGACGTGTAAAGGATCTGCCCGGGGTTCGTTATCATATCGTACGTGGAGCACTGGATACAGCAGGAGTGAACGATCGTAAGCAGGGACGTTCCAAGTACGGAACCAAGCGTCCGAAAAGCTAATCAGGCTTAGACAGGCGGTCGATAGCTTTAAGATCGTTTGAAATATCGGAATAGTATACAGCAAAGGAGGGAAAAACATGCCACGTAAAGGGTCTGTTCCCCGCAGGGACGTATTACCCGATCCAATCTATGACAGCAAACTGGTTACCCGACTTATCAACCGGATGATGATTGATGGGAAAAAGGGTGTAGCCCAGCGTATTTTGTATGAAGCATTCGATATCGTAAAAGAAAAAACCGGTCGCGACCCGATGGAAGTTTTCGAGGAGGCTTTGAAAAACATTATGCCTGTTCTCGAAGTTAAGGCGCGCCGTGTTGGTGGTGCCAACTATCAGGTACCGGTTGAAGTTAAACCGGAACGTCGCACAACTCTTGGACTGCGCTGGTTGGTTCAATATTCTCGCCAGCGTGGTGAAAAGACGATGCAGGAACGTCTGGCAGCCGAAATTATCGATGCAGCCAATAATACGGGTGCTTCTGTGAAAAAGAGAGAAGACACGCATAAAATGGCTGAAGCCAACAGGGCTTTTGCTCATTACCGGTGGTAATCTAAAGCAGGGCAACCCCTTCTTTAGGTTGCTACATATTCCAACCAGAAAGGAGACAATATTTCCATGGCACGCGAATTCCCCCTGGAAAAGACGCGTAATATCGGGATCATGGCTCACATCGATGCCGGTAAAACCACTACCACGGAACGTATATTGTTTTATACAGGGCGCGTACACAAAATCGGGGAGGTTCACGACGGTGCTGCAACGATGGACTGGATGGAGCAGGAGCAGGAACGTGGAATCACGATTACATCTGCTGCGACAACCGCTCAATGGAAAGGCCATCGCATCAACATCATTGATACGCCCGGACACGTCGACTTTACCGTAGAGGTAGAACGTTCTCTGCGTGTACTTGACGGTGCGGTTGGTGTTTTTTGTGCCAAAGGTGGCGTAGAACCTCAATCAGAAACCGTGTGGCGTCAGGCTGATAAATATCGTGTCCCCCGCATTGCTTATGTAAATAAGATGGACATTATCGGCGCTGATTTTTACAGTGCAGTCGAGCAAATGCGTGATCGTCTGGGTGCCAATGCCGTTCCGGTTCAATTGCCGATCGGAAAAGAGGACACCTTTGAAGGAATCATTGACCTGGTCACCATGAATGCATACTATTATCTGGATGACCTTGGAACAAGATCCGAAGCCCGTGAAATTCCGGATGACATGAAATCCGAAGCGGAAGAATGGCGTTCCACATTACTCGAAGCAGTAGCTGAAGTTGATGAAGATTTAATGATGAAGTATCTTGAAGGTGAGGAAATCACCGAAGATGAAATCAAAAAAGCCCTTCGCAAAGGAACCTGTAATGTAGAGATTACACCGGTACTTTGTGGATCTTCATATAAGAATAAAGGGGTTCAATTATTGATGGACGCGGTAGTTGAGTATCTGCCGTCTCCGCTGGATGTACCTCCGATCAAAGGAGTTCTTCCCGGAAGCGAGGAAGAGACCGTTCGCGAATCCAGCGATGAGCAGCCTTTTGCCGCCCTCGCATTTAAAATTATGTCCGACCCCTATGTTGGAAAACTGACATTTTTCCGGGTATATTCCGGTACATTAAGTTCCGGTTCCTACGTTCTCAATTCAACCAAGAACAAGCGTGAACGCGTAGGACGGATCCTGCAGATGCATGCGAACCACCGTGAAGAAATCAGCATGGTTTACGCAGGTGAGATCGCTGCTGGTGTAGGTCTGAAAGATGTGACAACCGGAGATACACTCTGTGATGAAAAACATCCGGTAATCCTTGAATCGATGGAGTTCCCGGAACCTGTTATCTCCGTTGCCATCGAGCCGAAAACCAAAGCGGATCAGGATAAGATGGCAGTTGCATTATCCAAGCTTGCCGAAGAAGATCCGACATTTAAGACTCATACCGATGAAGAAACAGGACAGACCATCATCAGCGGTATGGGTGAACTTCACCTTGATATCATTGTTGACCGTATGAAACGGGAGTTCAAAGTTGAAGCCAATGTCGGCGCTCCGCAGGTAGCATACAAAGAAACATTTACCGGAAAGGCAAAAGTTGAGGGTAAATTCGTTCGACAATCCGGTGGTCGCGGTCAGTACGGTCATGTGTGGGTGGAGTTCGAACCGCTTGAAAGAGGAGCAGGTTTCGAATTCGAAAACAAAATCGTGGGTGGTGTGGTACCGAAGGAATACATTCCTGCGGTTCAGGCTGGTATCGAAGAATCCATGCAAAATGGTGTTCTTGCCGGATACCCGTTAATCGATATCAAAGCAACGATTTTTGACGGAAGTTACCACGATGTTGACTCCTCAGAGATGGCGTTTAAGGTTGCCGGATCTCTGGCACTGAAAGAAGCAGGTAAGAAGTGTAGCCCCGTTCTTCTGGAACCGATGATGAAAATAGAAGTTATCGTTCCTGAAGAATATATGGGAGATGTGATGGGAGACATTAACTCCCGTCGCGGACGTGTGGAAGGGATGGACACTCGCGGAGGAGCTCAGGTTATCAAAGGTTTTGTACCTCTGGCCGAGATGTTCGGATATGCAACTTTCCTTCGCTCCAGAACACAGGGTCGCGGAACTTACACCATGTTCTTCGATCACTACGAAGAAGTTCCGAGGAACGTTGCAGAAGAAATTATCAAGAAAAACAAGGGAGAATAATCTCCCGACTCATTGCATCCAAGAATAGCAGCAAGATATATTCAAAGTATTCAACGGGTTTTGTGTTTCGTCTTCGGACTTGAAGCACAGAGCCCATACCAATAATCACAATATTTTTTATTAAGGAGGAAAATACTCATGGCTAAAGCTAAATTCGAGCGGACTAAACCGCACGTAAACATTGGTACGATTGGTCACGTTGACCACGGTAAAACGACTTTGACTGCAGCAATCACTACTGTTCTGGCAACTACTGGTGGAGCTACTGCAATGGCTTATGACTCGATCGACAACGCTCCGGAAGAAAGAGAACGTGGAATCACAATCTCTACTGCTCACGTTGAGTATGAAACTGAAAACCGTCACTATGCTCACGTTGACTGCCCGGGACACGCCGACTACGTTAAGAACATGATCACCGGTGCAGCTCAGATGGATGGTGCCATTCTGGTTGTATCTGCAGCAGACGGTCCGATGCCGCAAACCCGTGAACACATCCTGCTTTCTCGTCAGGTAGGTGTTCCTCACATTGTTGTATTTTTGAACAAAGTCGACATGGTCGACGATGAAGAACTTCTTGAGTTAGTAGAAATGGAAGTTCGCGATCTTCTTTCCGAGTATGAATTCCCGGGAGATGACATTCCTGTTGTAAAAGGATCTGCATTGAAAGCTCTGGAAGATCCGACAAGTGAATGGGGACAAAAAATTCTTGAATTGATGAAAGCTGTTGACGAGTATATCCCGACTCCCGAGCGTGACATTGATAAGCCGTTCTTGATGCCTGTTGAGGACGTATTCTCCATTACCGGTCGTGGAACCGTTGCTACCGGTCGTGTAGAGAGTGGTGTAGTTAAAGTCGGTGACGAAGTTGAAATCGTTGGTCTTTCCGATGAGGTTAAGAAGACAACCGTTACTGGTGTAGAAATGTTCCGTAAGTTGTTGGATCAAGCAGAAGCTGGAGACAACATCGGTGCATTGTTGCGCGGTGTAGACCGTGAAGAAATCGAGCGCGGACAGGTTCTTGCTAAGCCGGGATCCGTTAAGCCGCACACCAAGTTCCAGGCTCAGGTTTACGTATTGAGCAAAGAAGAAGGTGGACGTCATACTCCTTTCTTCTCCAACTATCGTCCTCAGTTCTATTTCCGTACCACTGACGTTACCGGAATCATCAACCTTCCGGAAGGTACTGAAATGGTTATGCCTGGAGACAACATCGAAATGACTGTTGAACTGATCAGCCCGATCGCTATGGAAGAAGGTACTCGTTTCGCTATTCGCGAAGGTGGACGTACCGTCGGAGCCGGTGCTGTTTCCAAGATCGTAGAATAATTTGCATCACAATACATGAGAAAGCCCAGCCGATTCGGTTGGGCTTTTTCATAACATAAAAAATATCAATCTGGATTTGATTTGCATTTCCCTCACTGCTTTCAGCCGGTCTGCATCAAATTCCAGATTGATATTTTTTTGCAGCACAATATGACGCAGCACAAAATGACGTAATCCCACGACGCAGCCATCTCTAAAAAAATTGCCATATACCAATTAATTCCATACTTGCGATTCATAACAAAAAAACATACTTCTTCATCATCTCGGCTCTGCTTTTAATGTAGAAAAATAATTTGATGCAGACCGGCCGAACCCAGTGAGGGGAATGTAAATCAAATCCACTATTTTATTTTATCGAAGATCGCGTGTGCTTTTCGGCCAGTTGAATCAAATTGGCGGCTACCTTTACCATGTCGGTTGCATCCAGTTCAATAAATGATTTTTGATATTGTTTTAATTTGTGTGCATAACGAGGATCATAATAATGTTCGAACAATAGGCTGATCAGGTCACGATATTGTTTTTGTTCAAGAAGTTGATGCATCAAAGGAGCAATATCTTTCGGCAGTCTCTTCTCAATCGTTTGAATGGCCTCCCTTACCCTGTCTTGAAACCAGGGCTCAGATTGGTAAGGTGCCACATACTCCTGAAAGGTACGTTCAACGCGGACATCCACCGGTGCCGTCAGTAGAACATGAATACCTTCCTCTTTTTTCTGTAAAAGAAAATCAGGAAGTACGACACGACCGATCCGTTTGCTCTCTGCTTCCATAAAGGTGTAGGGTTTGCCCTGTAATTGCCTAAGTTGCTGAAATAATGAGCCGTCAAACGCTTTTTGGGATTGCTGGCGGCCGATTCCGATATGACCGAAAACGGAACCACGATGCCCCGCCATCTCTTCAAGATCAAGGACAGGTTGATCCATTTCACTGAGAGATTGCAATATCCGGGTTTTGCCGATCCCGGTAAAACCGTGCAATACAATAAACTGTTGCGGTAACATGTCATCCGATAGGGATTGAACAACATGCTGGCGAAAAGAACGATAACCTCCGCTCAACCGGTACACCTGTAATCCTGCGTAGTTGGCGAAAGTTGCTACCGCTTTACTGCGCATTCCCCCGCGCCAGCAAAAAATGACGGGGGTCAGCCCTGCCTCCTGATGTGTTCTGATCTCCTTCATCAGGGAGGGGATTTTCGGAGATACCATCTCCATCGCCAGCCATTTTGCTTTTGAGGAGCCCTCATTTTTATAAATTGTTCCAATGATTTCACGTTCACGATTGTCGAAAAGAGGTACATTGACTGCACCGGGGATGGTGGCCGTCTCAAACTCGGCGGGAGAACGGACATCGATGAATATAACTTTTTTCTTTTGCATATCGAGTGCTTCTTGAATAGATATATCCTGCATATGAATGACGACTTCCTTTCACGGTTTTATTTCTTTAATGAAAAACAGGGACATGATAAAATATATAAGAATGATCATTTCCTCTGAAAAGGAGGCTGAGGGCATGACACGAGAACAAATTTTTAAATTGACCCAAATGTCCAGTAAATCCGGATGAGGATGCAAAATCGGTCCTGAGGACCTGGCGCAAGTTTTGCGCCTTTTGCCGAAATCACCTGAAACCAACCCCAATCTGCTCGTTGGATTGGATACATCCGATGATGCCGGCGTATATCGCTTAACAGACGATATTGCCCTGATACAGACGGTGGACTACTTCACTCCTATTGTAGACGACCCGTACATGTTTGGGCAAATTGCCGCAGCAAATGCCCTCAGTGATGTCTATGCCATGGGAGGTCAACCGCTGACAGTATTAAATATTGTCGGTTTTCCGATTAATAAACTGGATAAATCTATTTTGGCAGAGATTTTACGTGGAGCCGCCGATAAAACACATGAAGCAGGTGCGGTGATCGTAGGAGGTCACTCCATCGATGATCCTGAACCGAAGTTCGGCATGGCAGTCACCGGCACGGCTCATCCTGACCGAATTTTAACCAATGCGGGCGCTCGCCCGGGAGATGTCCTGGTATTGACGAAACCGATCGGTACGGGAATTTTGTCCAAAGCGATCAAAGAAGATGTGCTCGATCAGGAAACAACTCAGATCGCCACGGAAATGATGGCCCAATTAAATAAAAAGGCTGCCGAAGCATTGAAGGACCTTGAAGTTCATGGCTGTACCGACGTAACCGGTTTTGGATTGTTGGGACATGCCGCAGAACTGGCAGAAGGAAGTCAGGCCGGTCTGGAAATTGAATCAGATCGTGTGCCGCTGTTGCCGAGGACGTTGGAAATGGCGGATCAGGGCATCGTTCCTGCGGGAAGTAAATCCAATCATCTGTGGCTGGCGGGCCGTGTTCAGTATCCCGACAGCATGAAGCTGGCAACCCGCTGGGTCCTGAGTGATGCGGTAACGTCGGGAGGTTTGCTTGTCAGCATTGCGGAGAAAGATGCGTCAACCTATGTAGATCGCCTCCATGACAGCGGAGTGGAACAAGCAACCGTCATCGGAAGGGTTGTAGCGGATCATCCGGGAAAAATTATCGTAAAATAGGACAACAGGTCAATAAAAAACAAAAACAGCGTCCCCGAATTCAAGGGAACGCTGTTTTTCCGTATTAAAAACCATTCAGGCAACATAAATGTGATCCAGTGTGGAACGGTCGAGCTGGTGCGGGCGACCGTCAAATACCACCCTTCCTTCCCGCAACCCGATCAACCGGTCACAGTAGTTTTTGGCCATTTCCACATCGTGAATATTGATCACGAAGTTGATGGAAAATGAGCGGTGAATGGACGTCAGCAGATCAAAAATCTGAACAGAAGTGACCGGGTCGAGACTGGCCACCGGTTCATCTCCCAGCAGAATTTGCGGCTCTTGAACTAGGGCGCGGGCGATGGCGACCCGTTGTTGTTGTCCCCCGCTCAAACGGTCGACGCGCTGATGGGTGAAAGCCTCCAGCCCCACTTTTTGCAGAGCCTGCAAGGCCATCTCTTTTTCCTGCTGAGTAAAGAGGCCTAGCATGCTGGTAAGTCTCGAATGATAGGCAAAGCGGCCGATCATCACATTTTGCAGCACAGTCAGCCGTGGAATCAGGTTAAACTGTTGAAAAATCATGGCCATGGAACGGTGGATATATTTTTTTTGCTGTGATGTTGTCGTGGACATGCGCTCGTCCATAACATAAATTTCTCCCGATGTGGGGGTGATAAATCCTTTCATACAACGGATGAGTGTTGACTTTCCCGCTCCGCTCAAGCCGATCACCCCGACAAACTCTCCCCGGTCGATCGTGAGATCGATCGCGTTAAGTGCAGGTTCATCAGCATGTGGATATTTGACCGTAACATTTTTTAATGTAATCATACATCCTCACCTTCGTTGAAAACTAAATGACGCGTGAACGCGTGTAAGCTCCGAGATAATCAATCACCATCACCAGAACCATAATAAAGATGACATCCACAGTGACAGCGGCATAATCAAATAATTTAAAATGAATGAAAAGAAGATTGCCCAATCCGGCGGCGGAGATAAAACCGAGAATTAAAGATGCACGGACGGCCACCTCCAGCCGGTAAAAATAATGGGAAAGTATATTGGGGAAAATTTGCGGGATCACACCGAATGCCGCGACCAAAAATTTATCCCCGCCTGCTGCCTGAACCGCTTCCATCGGACCGGTTTCAGCGGCCTCCACCAGTTCAGAAATCAATTTTCCGAGTACTCCGATATTATGAAGAAGAATGGCAAGCACTGCCGGAAAGGCCCCGAGTCCAAGGGCGGTCACAAAAAACAGGGCAAACACGATTTCCGGAACGGAACGAAGAAAACTAAAGGTACCCCGGATGAAATGATAAATATAAGGGTTGCCGGCAATGTTTCGTGACGCAAGAAAGCTGGCAGGCAAAGCGATCAGGATCGCGAGAAACGTTCCCAGAAATGCTATTTCAAGGGTGATGACCGTCTGCGAGACCGCCTCCCGAACAATACTCCAGTCCGGAGGAAACCATTCATTCATAAAAGTCAACATGTTTCCCCAGGTGATCTTGCGCAGATCGAAATCTGTCCCCACCATACTCAGGATCACAAGAACCATAAGGACAAGCGCAATGATAAACTGTTTCTTTTGGAACCACATCCCTATCGTATCCTTTCTTTTCAATGCCGGACTCTACTTGATGCGACCGGCCTTGATGGCAGCCTGACGAATCGATTCATAGTCTTCATCCGTTGCTGTAGTAAATCCGGTGGCGTTGAATGGGTCGAGAATTTCCGGATCATCGATAGCCAGGAAAGTTTGTTGCAGAAGCTTAATCGTTTCTTCGTCGGTGGATTCCTGTACGGCCCAGGGATACTGGAACAGTTTTTCCGACTTCCAGATAACTTTAAAAACATCTCCGTCTATTTTTCTAGTTTCAACTAATGCGTCAAAAATAGCGCTGTCGATCGCTCCGGCATCCACTTTTTTGTTCTGAACGGATAACGCGGTGACGTCATGAGAACCGGTATACTGAACCTGCTTGAATTGGTGGTTGTTGATATCTTGAAAAACACCCCGTTCTTTCAATTCCATCTCCGGGATAAGTGAACCCGAGGTAGAGTTGGGATCTCCGAAAGCAAAATTCACATTTTTCGCATCTTCGAGCAGGCTGTCCAGACTGTCCCATTTGCTGTCTTTATGTGTAATAATATAAGAAAAATAAAAGGGTTCACCGTCAATCAACTGGGTTATAATGGCTTTTGCACCGCTTTTTTCGTTGGCGATCACATATGTAAGCGGTCCGAAATAGGCCATGTCTACTTTGCCGTAGTTCATCGCTTCAACGACTCCGTTGTAATCGGGATAAACCGTAATTTCTACTGGACGTTGCAGAGCTTCTTTTATATGATCGCCCAGTTTTTCCATGGCCTTTTGCAGTTTTCCTTCATTTTGCGCCGGGATGACTGCAATCAAAAAGGGTTGATCCGATGAGTCAGTTCCGCTGGCATTGTCGGTTCCGGAAGAAGCGGGTTCGCTGTTCCCGCTGCCGCAGGAGGACAGAATAAGAGCCATTACGGCGAAAATCAGAATGAATTTGGTTTTAGACAGGTTAAAAGTCATACATTGATCCACTCCTATTTTTCTAAATATAATTTAACCGATATAAGTATAACAGTAAATTATATTAAGTCAAACAAAAAACTATACTTATGAAAAGTGCATTTTATTTTTGTGAAAACGGGCGGTAAGATATAATAGTACGAGGGAGGGAAAAGGCGATGGAACAAAAACAACATCTTTTACGGAAGATACCGGCGATTCATAAGTTAACGGATCATCCGGATATAGATAAATGGTTACAATCGCAACGCATTACTGCAGATACGGTGACCCGTCTGGCCCAGCAAGTCGTCGATCAGGTCAGGAAACAAATTTTAGAGGGGCAATTGACCCGCCTCAGCGAAGATGAGGTGCGGCAACAACTGGAGCAAAAAATCAGACAGACCATTGAACCGCGCATAAAACGTGTCATCAATGGGACCGGCGTGATTTTACATACCAATCTGGGACGGGCTGTGCTTGCGGAAGAAGCGGTTAAGCAAATCACGGCTATCGCAAAATCCTACTCCAATCTGGAATACCGTCTGTCCGAAGGGAAAAGGGGTTCCAGGCATGAACTGGTAGAAGAACTGGTTACCCTTTTGACCGGTGCGGAAGCGGCCATGGTTGTCAACAATAATGCAGCTGCGGTTTTCCTCGTTTTGCGGGAGATGGCGCGACATAAAGAAGTGATCGTATCCCGCGGTCAACTGGTCGAGATCGGCGGATCATTTCGTGTATCGGAAATCATGAAGCAGAGCGATGCCCGACTGGTGGAAGTCGGCACGACAAATAAAACGCATCTTTACGATTATGAACGGGCAATCACCGAGGATACGGCGCTGTTGATGAAAGTGCATACCAGTAATTTTCGCACGCTGGGCTTTACCAAATCCGTTTCTCTCGAGGAAATGGTGGAACTGGGCAAAAAGTATAATGTCCCAGTTTATGAAGATCTGGGTAGTGGCGTCATGTATGATTTGAGTGCGGAAGGGATCGGCGATGAACCATTGATTCAGGAGAGTATTAAACAGGGAGTCGATCTGGTTACGTTCAGCGGAGATAAATTGATGGGAGGACCACAGGCAGGGATCATTGCAGGAAAGAAAAAATGGATCGACCGCATGAAAAAGAATCAGCTTGCCAGGGTGTTGCGGGTGGACAAGTTTACATTGTCCGGTCTCGATGCAACCCTGCGCTTGTATTTGAATCCGCAACGGGCAGCACGGGAGATCCCCGCGATACGGGATATTGTGACACCGGTCGATGAGATTTGCAAGAAAGCAGAGAAATTCATATCCATGGTGGAGAACACGTTACAGGAACAGTGTGAAATATCGATTGAAGAACATGCGGCCGAGGTTGGTGGCGGTACGCTACCCGGGGTGACCATCCCTTCATGTGCCGCTGTCATTCGTCCGCAGCAAATGGCCGTTCACCAACTGGAACGCAAACTGCGGCTGGGAAGTCCGCCGGTCATCGGCCGGGTCAATCAGGAACAATTGATCCTTGATTTTCGTACCATTCAGGATGAAGAAATAGATGAAGTTTCAAGGGCAGTGATGAGAGCATTTCAGCAGGGGGAATGATCGATCAGATCAGCTTTAGGAAGATATGCAGGAAGAGGGATTTTTGGCGGGAGTGGGTGGGAATCGAACCCACCTCGGACGTCACGCGCCCGACACATGGTTTTGAAGACCAGGGAGGGCACCAGCACCTCATCCACCCCCAACATGTTTGAGGCATTCTGCATTCGCGAGAATTGTCACAAGTACTATCCTACCTAAAAAACGAACGGTTTTCAAGAGGAAGGGGAAGTTTACCAGTGGAGCGATACTATACGATCGGCATAGCCGGCCATATTGATCATGGAAAAACGACACTCACTAAAAGACTGACCAATGTGGATACGGACCGGCTTAAAGAAGAGAGAGAACGGAAAATCTCAATAGAACTGGGTTTCGCACCTTTTATATTACCCGACGGCAAAAAGGTGGGAATTGTCGATGTCCCCGGGCATGAACGCTTTATTCGCCAAATGATCGCCGGAGTGGCCGGGATCGATCTGGTACTTCTGGTGATTGCGGCCGATGAAGGAATCATGCCGCAGACCAGAGAACATTTTGATATTTTAACTTATCTAGGCGTGCAAAACGGGATCGTGGTCATTACGAAAAAGGATTTGGTGGATGAAGAATGGTTGCAACTTGTTCAGAGTGAAGTGGCGGAATGGGTGAAAGGAAGTCCATTCGGAGAAATGCCGATGATTCCGGTCAGTGCGGAAACGGGCGAGGGAGTCGATCAACTGGTAAATCAGATTCAATCGATGTTAAGTGAGTTGCCCGGACGAGACATTTCCGGTCCGTTTCGCTTACCGGTCGATCGTGTTTTTACCAAAAAAGGGATCGGTACAGTTGTAACGGGAACGGTGTATCAGGGGCAGGTTCAGGAAGGGGACCGGTTGGAACTGCTTCCTCAACAACAGGAAGTGAAGGTGCGCCAGGTTCATGTGCATAATGAACAGCAACAACGGGCTTATGCCGGACAAAGGGTGGCCTTAAATCTGACCGGAGTGGAAAAGGAATATATCAACCGGGGAGATACCCTTGTCCGTCCCGGTTTTTTTGAGGCGACTCAGCGGATTGATATCCGCTTGCATATGTTGAAAGATCTTGATTTCTCCATTAAACAACGTTCCCGTGTTCGCCTCCATGCCGCTACATCAGAAGTGATCGGCAAGCTGGTGTTTTTTGACCGCAATGAATTAATGCCGGGAGAGGAAGTTTTTGCCCAGCTACAACTGGAAGAACCCATCGTTGTAAAGAAGGGAGATCCCTTTATTTTACGACGCCTGTCGCCCATGACGACAATCGGGGGAGGGCGGATTATCGACCCCTATGCCGCTCGTTACAAATTTGGATCACAAACGGTGGACAAATTAAAGTCAAAGGATCAGGATGATCCGAGTACGACGATCCGCACCTTCATTCAAGAGAGAGGATTTTCCTCAGTTGCCCAGGCAGCACGCCATCTGGCACTCGATGAAAGTTTAGTGCGGGAATGGGTGGAACAGGATCGTGAGCAAAAGGGGATTCTTTACTTTGCACAGGAGTCCTTTGTCGTTGATCGCACGGCATATGAGAACTGGAAGTCACACATGGCCAGCCTGTTGAAGCCCTACCATGAAAAACATCCAATGCGTCCCGGTATGAGAAAATCGGAATTAAAATCGAAACACTATCACTTTTTGCCGGAAAAATTGTGGAATCTCTTGCTGGAACATTATGAACAACAACAGCAACTGAAAGTAAAGGATGACTGGATTTCTCTGTATGATTTTCATCCTCATATTCCCGATGAATTACAGGAGAAGAGCCAAAGATTACTGAAATACCTTGAAGATGCCGGTGTGCAGGTTCCCGAATGGGATGAACTTCTGGCAAAAGCCGATGTTCAGATCAAGCCCGGTCAGGGAGAAGACCTGAAAAGCTATTTCATCATTGCCGATGTGCTGGTTCAACTCAATGACAGGATGGTGCTGTCACGCCGAGTGATGGAGGAAAAAATCAAAGAAATGAAGGAGCACGAGGCGACACGTGAATTTTTCAGTCCTGCGGAGGCAAAAGAGGTGCTGCAGGTTTCGCGCAAATACCTCATTCCGTTTTTGGAGTTGCTCGATGAGGAAGGATATACCGCTCGTCACGAAAATAAGCGGAGATGGTTATCCGGGCCCGGTAGTTAATAAATGTTTCCAGCTGTGTTTGAAACACAGGCCTTCTGTTATAATATAAGAAAATTTTCAGAATTATTAGTCCGTGTGAGGGGGGCGGAGTCGTATGTGGGATTTATTATTTCTCATGCTCGAACGAATGGGAATCATCGTTACAGTCGCTTTTTTGATCACGCGCATCCCCGCTTTTCGCCATATGTTGCGTAACGGGGATGTCACCCGCTGGTCCAAAGCGCGCTTGATTCTCATTTTTGGCGTGTTCGGCATTATCGGTACGTATACCGGAGTACCGGTGGATTCCGCTTCATTCGTAAAAATGTTTCCTTCCAACTCCCTTTCCGTCGATGAGGCGATCGCCAATGCGCGTGTCGTCGGTGTGGTGATTGCCGGACTGCTCGGTGGACCGGTAATGGGGATCGGAGCGGGATTGATTGCCGGCATTCACCGATTTTTTCTCGGCGGCTTTACGGCCCTGGCCTGCGGATTATCAACCGTTGTTGAAGGTTTGATTGCCGGATGGATCGGCAGAAAATACGGTAAAGACGGTCTTGTCAGCCTGCGTCTCGCTTTTATCACGGGGATCATTGCTGAGTCGCTCCAGATGATCATAATCCTTCTGGTTGCGAACCCTTTCAGTAATGCCCTCGCCCTTGTTGAAGTGATCGGAATGCCGATGATCGTAGCCAACAGTATCGGGATTACGATCTTTATGGCGATTATAAAAAATGTTTACCGTGAAGAACAGCGGATCGGTGCCCTGCAGGCACAAACGGCGTTGAAAATCGCCGATCGCACCTTAAGTTACCTTCGTCATGGATTAAACAGGCAATCGGCACAGGCGGCGGCTCAGATTATCCTGGAAGAAACAAAGGTTTCGGCTGTGGCTGTGACCGACCGTGAAAAAATTCTTGCCCATGTCGGAGTGGCCAGTGATCACCATCTGGACGGCAGCCACATTCTGACGGAAGCGACTCGGGAAGTGTTGCGGACCGGGCAATTAAAAGTGGCAAGATCGCTTGAGGACATTCATTGTTCTCACCCCTCCTGTTCTTTACAGGGAGCCATCATCATGCCCCTGTCAGCCTCCGGGCATGTGGTGGGGTCTTTGAAGCTGTATTTTGTGAACAGCAAGCAAATCCATTCCATTAACATTGAACTTGCGCGGGGATTGGCGAGACTTTTTTCCAATCAACTGGAGCTTTCCGAACTGGAACGGCAGGCACGGCTGGCAAAAGATGCAGAGATCCGTTCCCTGCAATCGCAGATCAGCCCTCATTTTTTGTTTAACTCGCTCAATACCATTGTTTCCCTATGTCGCACCAACCCGGAAGAAGCGAGGGAATTGTTAATTCAACTGGGACATTTTTTGCGACAAAATATCCGTTCTTCCGTCACACATCTCATTCCGCTGTCGAAAGAAATTGAGCATGTTCAGGCTTACATGGCCATCGAAATGGCCCGCTTTTCTGATAAAATATTTATGGAAGTCACAATAGACGAGCCGATTGATGATGTGTACGTGCCTCCTCTGATATTGCAACCTCTGGTTGAAAACGCCCTCAATCACGGTGTTCGTCCCGTCGCCCGTGAAGGGATCGTCTATGTTCGTATCACAAATGTGGAGGAGGGGATCCGGGTGGAAGTGGTCGATAATGGAAAAGGCATATCGGATGAGAAACAGTTGGCTCTGCTGGATCAGCCGATCGAATCGGATAAAGGGACGGGCACCGGTTTGTACAGTGTTCACCAGCGTCTGGTGGGATTGTACGGAGAAGAAGCAGGGCTTCGCATCGACAGTCAACCGAACCGTGGAACCTGTATTTCATTTATTATTCCCAATCAGGATGTAAGTGGAAAGGTGGTGGCTTATGAAGATTCGTACCATGATCGTGGACGACGAAATGTTGTCTCGTGATGAGTTGCGGTTTCTCATTCATTCCCATGAAGATTTTGAAGTGTGCGGTGAAGCCGGCAATGCGGTGGATGCAATCAAATCATATATCGAGTTACAACCGGATGTCGTTTTTTTGGATATTGAAATGCAGGATATGGATGGGATGATGGTGGCAAAACAATGGCAGAGCCTGAAAAATCCGCCGTTGATCGTTTTTGCCACAGCTTTCGATCATCATGCCGTCGATGCATTTGCCGTCAACGCCGTGGACTACTTGCTTAAACCCTTTGATAAAAATCGCATCGAGGAAACGATCAACCGTATACGGAGTATCCTGAAAAACGGCCAGTCCGCTAAAGTTGGGGAGGAATCATCGGAATCCGTCCGGACCCGGTCACAGTTAACAAATTCAACTAGGACGCACAAGGTTCCCAAACTCATCGTGGAAGATCGGGAACGCACGATTTTAATCAATCCCGAAGACATTGTTTACGCCTTCCGTGAAGAAAGAAAAGTCTACCTGAAAACAAAGGACAGGCTGTACGCCACGCTTTTTTCCCTGCAACATTTAGAAGAAAAATTGCAAATTTATCCTTTCTTTCGCACCCATCGCAGTTATCTTGTCAATCTCAATATGATCGCCGAAATGGTTCCCTGGTTCAACGGGGCCTATAATCTGGTGATGAAAGACAATGAAGGGTCCACGGTTCCGGTAAGTCGAAATTATGTAAGGGAACTTATGGAAAAATTGGAATTGTAATTTTTTTAGCATCCGCTTATTTGTATCTCAGACATTAAAAATTACATGATAGACATGAAATGCGTTGCTCCCCTGAATTATCAGTTATCATTATTTAGACGGAAATTGTCATATTATTTATTAAATTCAGTAAAGGGGGACTGCTTTTCATGAGTGGTAGTATTCTTGCGATTGTTGGGATGATCGCATTTTATCTGGGTTACCGCTATTATTCCAAGTTTATTGCCGAAAAGATCTATCGACTTGATCCCAATTATGTCACTCCTGCCCATCAGTTTAATGATGGTGTGGACTTTGTGCCGACCAAAAAACACATTTTATGGGGGCACCACTTTACATCCGTAGCGGGTGCGGCACCGATCGTGGGTCCGGCCATCGCAGTTTATTGGGGATGGTTACCCGCATTTTTATGGGTTGTTCTCGGTACCATTTTTGCTGCCGGTGTGCATGACTTTGGAACACTGGTTGTGTCAAACCGCCATAAAGGTCAATCCATGGGAACGCTGGCCAACCGTATTATCGGATCACGGGCCAAGGTCTTATTCCTGTTTATCATTTTGTTACTTGTTTTAATGGTTAATGCCGTGTTTGCCTGGGTGATCTCAAACCTGTTCATCAAGTTTCCTGCCAGTGTAATACCCGTGATGATTGAGATTCCGCTGGCAATCTGGATTGGTTACGCCGTGTATAAGAAAAAGGGAGGGTTATTCCTTCCCTCCGTTGTAGCTCTTGTGATTATGTACGGGTCGGCTGTATTGACCAGTAAAGTTCCGGCTCTGCAGATCGATCTGCCCAAGTACTTCGGAGGTGAAGAAGCATCCCTTCTCTTCGGACTCAACGGGATAGAAATGTCCTTTCTTGTTTGGATCATCATCTTAATGGTTTATGGTTATATTGCTTCAACGCTGCCGGTGTGGACTCTTCTGCAACCGCGTGACTATATTAACTCTCACCAGTTAATCATCGGGTTACTGGTGTTCTATCTCGGATTGTTTGTCCTGAATCCGACGATTACCGCACCGACCGTCAATGCGGTAAACGATGTTTCCTGGTTCCCGCTGTTATTTATCACGATCGCATGCGGAGCGATTTCCGGTTTCCACGGACTGGTTTCTTCTGGTACCTCGTCAAAACAGCTGGATAAAGAAACCGATGCCCGTTTCGTCGGTTATCTCGGTGCCGTCGGTGAAGGTTTACTGGCGTTGATCTCCATCATCGCCGTTGTCACCTTCTTCTCGACTCAGGCAGATTTTCTTGCAACGTATCAAAATTATGGTGCAGCCAACGGCAGCGGTCTCGGAGCGTTCATCGGCGGAGCGGCAAATCTCGCAACCGGATTGTTGATTCCGGAAGATATCGCGCGTACCATTGTTGCCGTAATTGTGGTCAGCTTCGCAGCAACCACACTGGATACTTCGATTCGTTTGATGCGTTATATCATTGCCGAACTGGGTAAAGAATATAAGATCAATTTCCTTACCGGGAAGCACCCGGCAACCACATTGGCTGTTGTTGCCAGCGCGTTCCTCGTATTGATGCCGGGAGGACCGAACGGATTCGGTTCCGGCGGATATCACCTGTGGCCGTTGTTCGGAACATCCAACCAGTTACTGGCCGGAATCAGTTTGTTGATCGTATCGATCTGGTTGAAAAAACTGGGCCGAAATTACCTGCCGACATTGATTCCGATGCTTTTTATCCTGGTGATGACGATCTATGCGATGTTCATTCAGGTGTTCGATAAATGGTTTATGGGTAAAAACGATACAATGTTGCTGTTCGTACTCGGTGGCATCATCCTCATTTTTGCCATCTGGATTCTGATCGAATCCTGGGCCGCCTTTACCAACCGCAACAAATACACGGATCTCGACGAAGAGATAGGCGGATAAGCCGTCAACAAACTGCATAACACTTAATAGAAATAAAGAGGAA
>JAWLDF010000006.1:0-120497 GCA_041686735.1 Bacilli bacterium | reverse complement strand
TCACTTGTTGATGATATCAATCAGGGACGATCCCATTTGATTGAAAATTATAACGGAAAAACGCTACCTGAAATTTTACGGGAACAACTGGATTCAGGACGTTTTCGTGCCACCACAAGTTATGAAGAAGCGGCCCACGAGACGGACACCTATATTGTCACGGTAGGGATTCCGGTGAAAAACGGGGACCCCGATCTCATCCCGTTTCAATCTGCGATATCGTCCCTTGCAAACGTGCTGAAAAAAGGGGATACCGTGATTATCCGCAGTACGGTGATTCCGGGATCGACGGAAGAAATTGCCTTACCGCTTCTTGAGAAAAGCGGTTTGAAAGCAGGAAAAGATTTTTATCTCGCCTATTCCTCGGAGCGTATCGCCGAAGGACGTGCTTTTGAAGAATTCATTTCCATGCCGCTTGCCGTCGGAGGGGTGAATGAGAAAAGCGCGGAACGGGCGCGGGAAGTCCTTTCTTTTGTAACGGAAGCGGAGATTTACATCTCGGACATGAAGACGGTGGAAACGGCAAAGGTGATCGAAAATATTCAGCGTGATGTCAACATTGCGATGGTACAAGAGTTTGCCCGTTTTGCCGAAAAAGCGGGAATTGATACATTTGAGCTGATCCGCGTTGCCAATACCCATAAACGGGTGAACTTGCTCGTTCCCGGACCGGGGGTGGGGGGATATTGCCTGCCCAACGCACTCTATTATTTGTTGCCGAAAGCCCGTGAACTGGGCGTTCGTCTCGACCTTCTGGAAACCGCCCGCCGGATCAACGATGATGTTCCCGGGATCCTGGCTCAGATGACGGCCGATGCCCTTCGTGCGAAAGGGAAAACGATGGCTGACAGTAAGGTGGCTGTGCTTGGCCTGGCCATGAAGGATTTTTCCAGCGATGATCGTGTTAGTCCGCCCCATCAACTGGTGGATGAATTACAGCGTCTGGGCGCTACGGTGGCAGCCTATGACCCTGAAGTGCCGTCTAAGTATCCGTACCAGGCGAATCGCCTGCAGGAGTGTGTGGAAGGTGCCGACGCATTGATTTATGTAACGGCGCAGGAGGAATTTTTGCAAATCGACTGGGATCAATTGATTTCAACGATGAGTAATGACCCGCTGCTGGTGGATACGCGCAACCGCATTCCCGTTGAATTGAAGGAAAAAGTGACGCTGATCCGCATCTGAATGTTAGTAAGTCCAACTACTGAGGTTTTCCGTCTGCACTAATTTTAAGGCGAAAAAATCGTCTTAATCCTGTCACTTTAAGAAAAAGTGGAAAAATAGGGTGAAAAAATCGTCTTATATTGCCATGGTGTTGCCCCGGAGGGAGGTCAGATGGGAATTAAGGCGATTTTTTCGCCTTAATATCCTCGATTCACTGGATTTTATGGAAATAAGGCGAAAAAATCGTCTTATTTTCCGGCCCGTTCCCGCCCCCGCCGAATCGGCAGACCTTCCCAACCCAAAACCCGATTCAAAAGGAAAATCGGGCTTTCGCCCGATTCTTTTTGTGCAGCAGTTCGTCTGGTTATTCGTCTTCCTGTACGTATTGTTCCATTTCTTCGGGTGTCCTCATCTTAATCCCGGGATCGTCATATTTATAAAAGCGGAAGAATATCTGCTGGTCCATGTAACCGGCACCGGGAACGGGCATGTTAATCCACGTTTCATATTGATAGATCAGGTGAAGACGATACAGATCCTCTTCCTCATCCCGGATGAACCCGTTTTGTTCGGCCCATTTTTTCCATTCGGCCCCGTTATCTGTATCGACGCCTTTACGGGCGGCCCAGTCCCTGACCTGATCCGCCGTGTACTCTTCATCCCCGATCCACAATGTCATTTTAACCGTGGTATTTTCAAGGATCTGATCCATCCCGGGAGTCTGTGCGATTGTATCCTGCAACCGGTTGAACTGCGGATTGTCTAAACGGAGCCATTCGTTTCCCTTAAGCATCACCTGATATACCCGGGTTTTCTTACTCAGTACTTCGCCATCGGGCAATCTGATTGCATCCTGCAAAACCGGTTCCCACCAGGTGAAACCCTCCAATGGATCAAAAGGTACCTGTTCTTCATCCAGCTTGACCCAGCCGCTGTGCGCAGTATGGAGATAATACTGATCATCCCACTTATAGTAACGATAGGGATTAGCGGCGACACGGGCATTGACCAGGTAACCATGGGGCCGGACTACGACACCGTCGTACATACTGTTTGTTCTCCGTTTCTGAACATCATTGGCAACCCAGCCGCTGTACCAGAACTTTTCGGCAATTTCCGCCTGCTGTGTCGTCTCCAGTGCGGTTTTCAGAAACTGGTAAGCGTCATCGCCGTCTTCGGCCTTGACTTCACTGTCAATCTGATGAAATACCTTTTCTCCCGAAGGATAGGTACATCCCGTAATCACCAGCGTCCATACGATGAAAAGCGCTGTGAGCTTTGCAAAATTATTTGTGATGAACGGCATCGCGTACCCTCCTTGTCCATCCGAAGATGATCAATCCAAATGTGGCTCCCCACAATATCTCGTTCACGGGATAGGAATGTTTCTCCAGCACATAGATTTTATGCGTATTATAGATGGAAGCGACAATCTCTTCCTCTCCGTCTCCGTCGACATCGGCGGCATTGACATGGATGAACGATAAAAATGTGCGCCAGTCTCTTTTCAATCCCAGAGCGGAATCCCATTCATAACCGGTAAGAAAGCGGAGATGAAAACGATCGGGATTCATGATCACTGCACTCTGGTCGAGGGTGATCAGTTCATTATTTTCGCCGGATTCTGCAGCGATGAAATCAGCAAAACGAAAATTGGTATCGGTCGCAGTCCACAGAATCTCCCAATCTCCCTCCGACCGCGGCTTGATGATCCGCGAGTAGGAGGATGAGACGAATACTTCATCATCACCGTCTCCGTCGGCGTCAGCCACTGAAAATTCGGATGAAGCAATGTTTTTCAACATTTTGCGACTCAAAACATGGGTCACTTCCGCGTCCCCATTTTCACTGATGGTAATCAACTCCAGGTCATTTCCGAGCACAAGCAATCCGTTACGACCGCCGCCCCATTTTAAACCGTCAATAATCTTGGTGGCTGGAGTGGGAACCCGAAAAAACTGATCTTTTAAGTATCCGGAAACTTCTCCGTCTTTAATTTGAATGTCATGCAGATCCGGGTGGTTTTCCACCTGCAGTGCCCGATCGAGCACACCGTCGCTCTGCTTCAATTGACGGGAAATATTTTCAATATTTAAAGTCATTGCCCGGAAAGGTGCCGTACCAAATTGCATCATCCCTTCCGCCAGCCGCTGGCGGTCAGTGAGAGGGTTGAGGACGGAACGATGACTTTCCTCTGTAAACTCCCAGGCAAAGTATGGAAAAGCAGGATCGTCCTTCGGCAATATATCCAGCACCGTTTTCAGATCATACTCTGCAGCTGCGAGCCGTTCCATCTCTCTTCCGTTCCACTTAAAAACATAAGGGTACAAGTTTTCTTCCGTCAGCCGGTAATCCCTGTCTCGCTTAAGGGCTTCTTCCTCCGAAAGCTTATCAAGGATCAGCTTTTGTTCTTCGGCATTTCCCAGGGTAATGATTTCATCCGTTCCGTCCCGGTCAATGTCGTAGACCGTTAAAGGAAAATAGTCGAACATCTTCCCTGCAAAAACCGGTTCCGAGTTCCATTTCAAGAAAAAATGGCTGAGGATCGGCACCTCGTTTCGCGGAATCCAGAGCGTTGTCGCGATTCCGCTCACTAACAGAAGAACAATCGCCTGTCGTGACAGTTTTCCGTAGCCCCATGCCACCAGCCAGGCCACCAGCAGCACCGGAATCGCAGCCAGGGCCGCTATCCAGACGGACCATTCACTCCCCTCAATCTGATAGAATGCCCGGTCCATAAAAAGAAACAACAGGCTGTAGATGATTACATTACGTCGCAATCGCGGAGGAATACTCCAGATCATGAGCAAAACCAGTCCCGTGACCAGCATGACCCCCCAGTAGGAGAGATCCAGTACCAGAGGAGTGAACAGCAAATGATAGGCGAAATAAAGGTAGATACTGAGGATGATCCAGGCTGCAATCGAAGTCCATCTATTTTTCATCCGTCCGCTCGTCTCCTTTCGTTAAATAAGGGAAGGCAAGGACCAGTCCGTTCAAAAACCAGAAATAACTGTTCATAAACGGCACTTCAAAGATATTTTCCACACCGTTATGAAGAATAACGGCAAACAGGCCGGTAAATAATCCGGCAAGCAACAGGTGTTCCCGTTCGCCCCGGTGATTTTTCCAGGTGCGATACAACCGGTACACAAGAACGGCCATCAGCCAGATAAACAGGATGATTCCCACCAGTCCAAGCTCGGCCAGGGTTTTAAAAAAATAACTGTCGACATAGGTTGTCCCGAAATGACGTGCGCCAACGGCCCCGCCGTAATGGCCAATCCCTCTGGCAAACAGGGGATCATAACTCATCTGATCAAAGGCGTTGAGCCAGCGGGCGAGACGCCCGTCACTTAAACTTTTCACCATATATTCTTCGGAGAACAGGCTGACGATCCGGTTCCGTACAGGACCGACCAGGGTTACGGCTGCGACGGCCCCTCCAATCCCCAACAGGAGCAGCCTGCGGTCAATCAATACGAACAAAATCGAAACCGAAGCAAATAATGCCAGCCAGGCCCCGCGTGAACCCGATAACAACAACGCCATCAGGATGAGCAGCGCAGCAGCCGCCCATACCCATTTCCAACTTCTTTTTCGTTCATAGAAAAAGAAGGATACTGCTACGGGCGCAGCCAGTGCCATATAACTTCCCAGTACGTTGGGGCTGATGACGAAGGAAAAAGCCCTCGTCAGCCCCTGCTCACTGGCATCAATCCAACTGGCCGGGGTCTGTACGCCGAGAAGCACCTGTGCCACCCCGACCGCCGCCGCTGTAACGGCGATCATCAGAAAAAAGCGGAGCAACCCCAGCACCTGCCTGCGGGATTCCAGCAGATAAAATGCAAATAAAAAAGGAAGGACATATTGAAATACGGCGCGAAAACCTTCCAGACCGGCCGCAAAATTGGGCATATCGATAAAAATATGTACCAGTCCCAGCATCACGAAAGCGGTTAATGGAGTTTTAACCGGCGGAAACGGCCGATCCTGTCCGATGATATGAAAGAAGGTAAAGACAAGTAATATAAATAAAACCCCTTCATCCCAGAGTGAGGGAATGACCGGCAGGGGTAGCCATTTTTTTAGCAGGAAATCAAGCAACGGATAAGATAGAAACAGATATAGCCAGAAATCGGTACGAAACAGAAAGCGGGTTCGTGTTTGATTGAGCAATAACGATTGTTGTGTCATGTTGATCCTCCACTTCACAGACTCTTAACCACACCCATTATATAAAAGTTAAGAAAAACTTGCACCACCTGTTTATGGGATTCATTGCACCCGTCACATTTCTCAGATAAAATAGGAAACGTATTGAAGGAAGGGAAGTGTATCTACATATGTCTTCAGATAAAGTGCTCGTAACAGGCGGGCTCGGTTTCATCGGTTCTCATGTCGTCGATCTGTTGATTGAACAGGGCCGGGAGGTGGCGGTCGTCGACAATTTGAGATGCGGTGACCGAAACAATGCCAATGAAAAGGCTACATACTACGAAA
Source organism: Bacilli bacterium (assembly GCA_041686735.1). Classification (GTDB taxonomy): domain Bacteria; phylum Bacillota; class Bacilli; order JACDOE01; family JACDOE01; genus JAWLDF01. Next base: position 114,830 of record JAWLDF010000006.1, on the reverse strand, counting down.
CGGATATTCGCGATCAAAATGGATTAAAGACGATTTTTGAAAACGAAAATCCGCAATACGTCATCCACCTTGCAGGTCAATCCAATGTGCCGGACTCAATCAAGGACCCGGTGGCTGACGGGGCAATCAATATCCTGGGAACTCTCAATCTGATTGAACTGGCCCGGCAATGGAAGGTCAAAAAACTGGTTTATTCATCTTCTGCGGCCATTTACGGGAACCCTTCCTATCTGCCGATCACAGAAGAGCATCCGATTCAACCCCTCTCATTTTACGGGTTGAGCAAATATACACCGGAACAATACCTGCGGCTTTATCACGAGTTGTATGGATTATCCTATACATCCCTCCGTTACGCCAATGTTTACGGACCGCGCCAGGTGGCCCACGGGGAAGGCGGAGTGGTGGCCATTTTTGTCAATCGTCTTTTGCGAAAGGAGCCGATTTTTATTCAGGGTGACGGCAATCAGACAAGGGATTTCATCTACGTAAGGGATGTGGCCCGGGCCAATCTGTTATCCCTGGAAAAAGAGGAATCCGCCGTGATCCATGTCAGCACCGGATTGCAAACGTCCATCAATCAACTGGTAACTCTTCTGGAAAAACACCTGGGCCGCTCGATACAGCCTGAATTTACCGCACCTCGGGAAGGCGACATCTATCACAGCTATATGGATAACAACAAAATGCAAACCTATCTCGGCTGGGAACCTCAATATTCCCTGGACGAGGGACTGGCTGAAACCCTTCGCTATGAAATGAACAAACGAAATATCAGCGCGGGTTAAGGAGAGAGTAATCATACAATGAAGAAGGTACTGGTCGTCGCCTATCTTTTCCCTCCCATCGGGGGAATCGGCGTACAACGTTCGTTAAAAATGGTAAAATATCTGCGTCAATTCGGCTGGGAACCCTGTGTATTGACAGTGGATCCGGTTTATCATGCCACTTATGATCCTTCCCTTATGCAGCAGGTACCCGACGGGGTTGTGATCGAACGGGTTCCCCAGAGTGATCCGTCTGTGTTATTACGTTCGCGGGGAGCGAAGGGAGAACAGAACGACGCCACGGCTTCGTCACGGGAGAATCAGATTTTCGCGGCGGGCGTTTCACAGCGACTCAAAGGAACGGTTATGTCGGCCTTCAAAACAAGTGTAAAGACGTTGAAGGATCTGGTGATGATCCCGGATGATCAGGCATTGTGGTATCTGCGTGCCCGTAAAAAAGCAGTCGAGATGGTACGCCGACATCAGATCGAAGTGATATACACCACCTCCGGTCCCCACTCTGATTTACTGGTGGGCCGTTACGTCAAACGAAAAACGGGCATTCCGTGGATTGCCGAGTTTCGCGATCCCTGGACGCAAAACATGCATTTTAACGCCCGCGGCTTACGCAAGCAAATCGAAGAAAAAATGGAGCATTCCGTCATGCTGGAAGCGGACCGGGTCGTCACCGTAACGGACTCGTTCGCCCGTAATTTTCAAAAAAAACACCCGGAGATGACCCCTCCCGTTGTGATTCCCAACGGCTTTGATCCCGAAGATTATCAAAATATCCGGACGTCCGGGGACGAGGGAAAATTTACGCTGGCCTATACCGGCATTCTCTATCAAAAGAGACATCCGCGCCATTTTCTCAAAGCGGTATATGAACTGATCGCCGAGGGGAAAATCGAACGGAATCAGATCCGCCTCACCTTCGCCGGCGTTTTTGACTACCCGGGGTATACGGAAAACATTGACTTTGTAAAGCAACTGGGCCTTGATGACATCGTCGGCGTACTCGGATATTTGCCCCATCATGAGGCGTTATCCCTTTTGAAAGGGGCGGATGTGCAATTGCTCATCGGCGATACGGCACCGGAGTCGGGAGATTATATACCGGGAAAACTGTTCGAATATATGGCGCTCGGAAAACCGGTTTTTGCCCTGATGATGCCGGGGGAATCCACACGGATCATCGATGAATATCAACTGGGAAAATGGGTGGAACCTGCCGATCATGAAGCCATCAAGGATACACTCTATCGCATGTACCTTAACTGGAAGGAGAGCGGCTCGGCACTTTCTCCGGCAGGGGGAAAGCTGGACCTGCAAAAATTCCAGAGGGATTATCAAGCCGGGCAACTGGCACAAATCATGGGCAATCTCACCAAAAATACGATATACTAAATTTGATTAATTTTTTGATTGGGAGCTGAATGTCATGGATAGGCCCATAAAGGTTGTACATATGATCGGGGGCGGTGAATACGGGGGAGCGGAGAATCACATCATCCAGCTGATCGCCTCCTTCAACCCGCAGGAGATCGATGCGTCGGTCATCTGTTTTTATGAATCGGCATTCAGTGAAACGCTGCGGGAAATGGGAGTTGAGGTGACGGTACTGGATCAATACCATCGCTTTGATCCCCGCATCGCCTGGGGTCTGGGGCCGGTCCTGCAAAAAATGAATCCGGACATTTTACATACGCATGGTGTGAAGGCCAATTTTTTCGGTCGAATCGTGGCGCGGCGCTTGAAATTCATGAAAGTGGTGACCACGGTGCACAGCCATTTGAAACATGATTATGATCAATGGGCGATTAAACTTTTGACATACGGAATGGAGTACAGTACGCGCCGGTTGAATGATTATTTCATCGCCGTTTCACGTCCCATCAAAATGGATCTGATCAGGACGGGGGTGGCGGAAGAGCGGATTGCCGTGATCCCCAACGGAATTCCTCTGCAAAAATTTACCGGCGTGCACAATCCGAAACTTCTGCGTGAGGAATTACAACTTCCCGGCGACGCACTGGTGGTCGGAACGGTGGCGCGTCTGCGCCAGGTGAAAGGGGTAGACTTGTTGCTTGAGGCTGCCGGACCCCTGTGCCGTGAGTGGAACAATCTGCACCTTGTCGTCATCGGTGACGGGCCGGAACGCGGGACCCTTGAACAGCAGGCAAAGGATATCGGCATCACGGATCGCGTTGATTTTCTCGGTTTTTGCGACAACGTAGAAGAGTATCTGCCCGGGATGGATGTGTTTGCCAACACCTCTTTATCGGAAGGTTTACCCGTTGCCGTCCTTGAAGCGATGGCTGCTAAAGTGCCCGTGCTGGCATCCGGTGTGGGAGCGATCCCCGATTTAATTCAACATGGGCATAATGGCCTTATCGTTGAGCCGGGTTCCGTTTCTGAAATTAGAGCAGGCCTGGAACGGATGTTGCGTGATCCCGAATGGCGCCGCTTCATGAGTGAAAACGGCTTTCGGACGGTGAAGAATGGATATACCACCACTGTGATGAGTCAAAGAAACCAGGAACTTTATAAAAAATTGCTGGAGGAATGAATCTTTGTTATTACGTTCTGCTTTGATCATCGTAGCCGTAACCATGGTGGGACGGCTACTCGGTTTTATCAGGGGAATCTTTATCTCGCATGAATTCGGGGTCGGCATCGAAACCGACGCTTACTTCGCTGCCTTTGTCATTCCCATGACCCTTTTGATGATCGTTCCCGGGGCGATCCAATCCGTGTTTATTCCAACGTTAAAAGGGGTTCGCTTGTTGCATGAAGAAGAGGAGCGGCATCTGTTTGAAAAGGTGTTGACCTTCGTGCTGGCGGGCGGTTTCATCATGACCCTCGCTGGCCTGCTTTTATCCGAAGTTTTTGTGTCTTTGTTTGTTCCCGGTTTTGATGGGACAAAAAAGGCGCTGACCGTTGATATCTTGCGCTGGATGACCCCTTCCATCCTGTTTATCGGCTTGATCGGGGTTTTTACCAGTGTTCTGCACGTTCATCATCAATTTTTTTATCCCAGTCTGGGAACCGTGGTCAACAGTTTGATTGTCATACTGTCTATCTTTTGGCTCGTCCCTTATATGGGCGTTCAAGGTCTAGCTCTGGGAACCACCCTAGGTTTTGTCGGTTATGCAGGCATCATGCTGCCGTCGCTCAGGAAAAAGAAGTATCGTTTGCGCCTGCGGGGCGGCTGGCTTTCGGATCATGAAATGAGAGGGATGGGAGAGCGGGTCATTCCGATTTTTATCGGATCGGTGATCAGTCAGATGACGGTGCTGTTTGAACGGTCCCTGGCTTCCGGTCTGGGAGATGCCAAAGTGGCTTCTCTTGCCCTGGCTTATTCGGTGATGCAATTGCCGATGGCCGTCTTTGTCGGTGCGTTTACCGTACCCCTTTTTCCGCTGTTGTCGGATTACGTCAAAAAGCAACAGTGGTCCGAGATGAAACAGTTGCTGGAGAAAGTCCTTTCCTATCTGCTTCTGGTTTTACTTCCTGTGATGGCGGGATTGATTATCTTAAGCGAGGATGTTATTCGTATTCTGTATGAGAGGGGAGCTTTCGGGAATAACGATACGCTCTTGACCGCATGGGCATTGATGTTTTACAGCATGGCTATTCTGGGGCTGGCGATGAGGGATACATTGACGCGGGCTTTTTATGCCCTTGAGAATACGCGTACACCTGTTTTGACCGGGGTGCTGGGGATTATGATTTATCTCGGCTTAAGCATGGCCTTCATTCCTGTGTTCGATCATGGAGGGATTGCCCTCTCCATGGGGATCACAGCATATATCAGCAACCTGTTATTAATCTATTTTTTACAGCGGAGGATAGGGTCCTTTCTGAGTCGGACATTTGCGGGGACAATAGTCAAATCAGTTCTTGCAACGATGCTTATGATCTTCTTTTTAATCGGAATGAACGGATTTCCCGGGCAATTATCCGTCCCCGGTTCTTTCGAGGGGCTGCTGTCGCAATGGTCGTTGTTCATTCGCCTTACGTTCGCGGTAACGGGAGGGGTCGTGATTTATATCCTCTCCCTCTGGATATTAAGGGAAACGTTCACCCTGCAGTTATTGAGCCGATTTATGAACCGCCTGAAAAAACGGATCAACTCCGGATCATAACATTCATGACCGTTCAGATTGTATCTCCCATGTTAAAGCGGGCAAGTTGCATTAATGCCCATCTTTTCATCTCCTCGGGGTCTTTTCCTGAAAACGAGGCAAATACATGGCGATCTCTGGTGATATGATCTTCTGAGAAAAAATGGACAATCCATTTTCCCGGAGGATCTTCTACCATTTCAAAACGAATCCATTCCCCCTGCGCTTTTTTCCAGTGGAACATCTGTTGCAAAAGACGGGGGTTTGCTTGTTCAAATGGTTTCATCACGATCGCCTCCTTCCTCACTGCATAGATGAATATGGGGTATATTCGCTCCTGCGGGAGGTAAATCCTTCTAACCTACAAAAGAAGTGAAAGTTAGACAAATTTTGGGCTGTTCGTGCCGGTGTATAAAAACAGAGGGCCATCGTTCCACGGAACGATTACCCTCTGTTTTTTCTCTGTTCAATTAATTGTCTGGCCAGTTCGCTTCCCTTTTCCGCTTCCTGCACCAGTTGTTTCATATTGTTTTTTAATTTTTTCCGTGTCCCGGTCAGGTCGTCGAGTACGTCGCGGACTGCCCGTGACAGTTTTTCATAGTTTAATTCCTGAAGATTTCCGGCGGACCCCATATTCAGTCTCTGCACAAAGCGATCTACTTTAGGATCATATGTAATCGCGGTAAAAGGAACGTTTGTCACAGCCGCAAGGATCAGGGAATGTAACCTCATCCCGAGCACAAAATCCATGTTGCCGATCACGCTGATAATGTCGCGAAAATTCATTTTTTGCCGGAGTAAAAATACATACCGGTCTTTATGGGGATGTTCCATTAATTTCATAATTTCTTCTGACTCTGCGATGTCTGCCGGGTATTGCATCGGTAGCAGGAAAACATTCCATCCTTCATTCACCAGTTCATCAGCCATTTTGGCAAGTTCAGTGCGATATTTCGTCTGGTTTTTCCACTTTCTTACGGAGATCGCCATATTTGGACGATTACGATTTTGGATATAACGGTTTAAAATCTCTTCTCCCATACGAAGATCTATATCATCGGGGTGAATCGTCAACGCAGGGTCAGCCGTCACATAGATCGGCGCACGTCTCACTCCGAATGATTTCAGGTCCTCACCCGAATGTTGATCGCGTACGGTGATGACATCGACCCGGTTGACGACCCAGTCGATTAATTTTTTACTGAGGGGGTGGCTGATGGGACCAACTCCCTGTGCATAGAAAATGACCGGTTTATTTAACATTTTGGCAATGGTTACAATTCCCAGGTAATAGATGACACTGCGGGGACTTGTGGCATCCTGAAGCAGGCTGCCGCCTCCCATGACGAGAAGGTCGCACCTGCGGAGTTGCCGGGTGATTTCCACAAGGCTCCAGCGGTTGTATGCAGGAATACCAAAAACTTTTCGTGTTTCGTCCGGCTTATTGGATAACACGGTGATGTCCACCTGTTCGATATGACGTCTGAGCGACGAGATAATGCCAAAAAGAACGGTATCGTCTCCTGCATTATCAAAACCGTAGTATCCGGATATCAATACTTTGACCATGACCCTTGAACCTTCTTTCTTTGGCCCCGTCTGAAAAAATAATCACATTTAAGTATAACAGTTTGTGCATGGGAAGGGAAGAGAAGGAAGAAGACAACACTTGACTTGTATTATAGAATAATAGAAGGAGTCTGTGACTCCGGACCAGGGAGGGATTTGAGAATGAAGACAACTAGAATTGCAGCATGGTTACTGGCAGGAATTTTCATAGGGGTATTTTTATCCGGAACATGGATTCAGGCCTACGATTTTTCCAGGTACATTAAAGTTTGGCAATATCCCGTTCAATTTTTTATTGAAGGTAAATTGAAAAAACCGCAGAATACTACAACCCCCGGGACATTTCGAAACGGCAACAAAGAAGTGCCGCTGTCTCTCATTTATGAGGGAACGACCTATGTCCCCATCCGTTTTATAGGAGAATCTCTGGGAAAAGAAGTGGGATGGGACGGCAATAGTTACACGGTCTGGGTTGGCGAAAAACCGGCACAGTTGCAATCCCAAAGTTCAACCGTAACAGGATCGGAAAAGGATAAGACACAGCAATCCGCAGAACACAAATATTCCCTTTATGGCGTTAAACTGGGAGACTCAAGCAGCCAGGTTCTGGCCGTGCTGGGGGAACCGCAACGCAAAGATCCCAGCCATATCGGAGTTACCTGGTGGATTTATAAAACCAATCTTGAGCGCTACATCCAGGTAGGCATTCAAAATGACCGCGTCGTGACCCTGTACAGCAACGGATCAGGATGGAATTTTGACGGAATCGGGATGGGAATGACCCCGCAGACCATTCAAGCGAAGTGGGGAGCTCCGTTGTCATCCATTCAGGTGACCGATGATGTCTCGATCAGGGGAAATGCTTTCAACGAGCATGTTTTATATAAAAAGGGAGAGCAGATGGTGATGCTTTACCTTGACCTATATCAACAGAATCAGGTGAGAGGAATCCGGATTTCCGCGCCGGACCTGTTTGTTAAAACCATTCCCGCCGGTTATTCGTATCAATATTATGAGTCTGCTGAATTATCATTGCCGTCATTAACAGAAGATCAATTAAGACAGGTGGAAACGGCCTACGAAAAACAGGTGTGGGATCTGACAAATGTGATCAGAAATAGAGCAGGATTGCCCTTATTGGAGTATAATGATCAAGTAGCGCAGATTGCCCGTAGTCATTCACTGGACATGTATCAGAATCAATTTTTTGATCATCGTTCCCCGACCACGGGTGAACCCGGAGATCGACTGAGAAATTCATCTTTGCCACTGGGTTCATTCAGTGAAAATATCGCTGCAGGCTATCTCGATGGAATCGACGCCATGGAGGGATGGATGAACAGCAAAGGACACAGGGATAATATACTTAATCACTTTGCCGATCAGATGGGTGTGGGCATTGTTTTAAAAGAAAACCAGATGTTTCGCAACTATTTCACGCAAAACTTTTATGCCGAATATTAAGACGAATATGTTGACTGGAAAGGATTTGTACGATGGAAAAAGACGGACGAAAAGCGTGGGGCAATCGCATTTACAAAGGTGTGTTGATCACCTTTATTCTCATCGTTCTGCTGGGTGCCGGCGTGGTCGGATACGGGGCATACAAATATAAGGATATGGTAAAGCGGTGGCATGCACCGTGGGAAGGGAACAGTAACAATCTCACTAATGAACAGGACGGAACCAATGTCAGCCGACCTTCCGATGACAGAGAGCTTGAACCCTTCACCATCCTTATTCTCGGTGTCGACAGTCGCGGGGAAAGTCAATCCAGATCCGATACTATCATGCTCGCTACCGTCAATCCGCAATCCGAAGAGGTGTTGTTGTTTTCAATCCCGCGGGATACTTACGCTCTGATTCCAGGGTATGGCTTTGATAAATTTAACCACTCCATGTTTTATGGAGGACCTAAGCTGGTAAAAGAAACTGTTGAAGCGTTCTTTGACATTCCTGTAGATTATTATGTCACAGTGGATTTTGAAGGATTCCGCAGGGCGATTGATGAACTCGGGGGCATTGAGATCGACGTGAAGAAGCGGATGGTCTATTACGACCCCACCGACGGCACTTCAATTGACCTTCGTCCCGGACTGCAGGTGCTTGACGGGAAAAATGCCCTAGATTATGCGAGATATCGAAAAAGCAGCATCGGTCCCGCTGATAGTGATTTCGACCGTATTGAAAGACAGCACGAAGTCATTTCTGCCCTCATCGATAAAGGGACGGAGATTTCTTCGATATTCAAGATATTTTCTCTGATGGATATCGTCGGTGATCATGTAAAAACCAATTTAAAAGAGCAGGACATCATTCGTAGCTTATATTCTGCTTTTCGTGATTTTTCATCGGAACGGCTGCACAAGGAGAGTCTGAACGGTACAAATCAGAGGATGGAAAGCCATGATCTTCAACTGTGGTTTTATGTGATAGATGAGGCTGAAAAGAACCGTATTCATGATTTGGTTCTTTCTTATCTTGAGACAAAAGAAGCAACTCAATAAGTCATTTCATTCCCCTTTCATTCATATCATGGAAATAGCATGATTTGGAGAAAGGGGAAACTTTTTTATGGACTCACTGGGATACGTGAAGGACAGGGAAGTGTTTCAGGCAAAACAGCAGTTGTATAACGCAATTAATCATTTTCACTGGGTTGATCCGGCCGATCCGTTAATGGTCGACGCGGCCATTTATGAATATAACGCTGCACTGGCCCGTTATCAGGCATTATTGCGTCACCGCAAAAAAATGGAACAAATGGAGAGGGAACGTTTGATGGAAGAGTGTGTGAAAAGGGATGAAGGTCCGGCAGACGATGAATTTGTCAGCGATGCTGATATCGATTAAAGATAAAAATCCCGATCAACAGGATAATGCCTCCCAAACCCTGCTGCAGCGTGATGGCTTCTCCCAACAAAAAACAGGCAAGGATCGAAGCGCCTGCCGCTTCTCCCAGTACACTGACGGAGACGGCCGAGGCGCTTACCCATTTTAATGACCAGTTGAATACGGAATGACCGAGCAGTGTCGGAAATATCGCGAGGGCGATAAACAGGAGCCACTCCATGGCGGGATATGGGGCAAAAGATTCGCCCGACAACAGCATGTAGATGAATAGGGTAAGGGCGCTCATTCCGTATACAATGGACGTATAAGTGAAAGAATCGGTTACTTTGCGCATGAACTGACCGATCATCCAGTAAACAGCGACCAGTAATGCCGCCAGTAATGCAAGCAGATCACCGATGACCGCCTGCATCCCATAGGCAAAATCCCCCCACCCGATGATCATTCCTCCTCCCATCGCCATTGCACCGCCCAATAATGCTTTTGCGGGCGCTTTTTCCTGAAAAAAGATTCGTGCCCCAACAAAGGTAAACAGGGGGCTTAAGGTGACCAGCACCACAGAACTGGCCACCGAAGTCATTTCAAGGGAAATAAACCAGAATATAAAATGAAAGGCAAGCATCACACCGGACAGGCCCATGAGAAGCCACTCACGTCTTGTAATACCGGATACATCCCATTTTTTGGCTACTGCCCAGAACGGCGCCATCATAAGTAACGTAAACAGCAGCCGGTAAAAAGCAATGACCGCAGCCGGAGCCTGAGACCATCGCACGAGAATGGCTGATGTCGATATAAAAATGACGCCCAGCACCAGTGCAAGATAAGGAGGAAATTTTGGACTGATTCGGGGTTGAATTTCCGGTTGATACATATTGCCCATTCCTTTCCCGTACGTTGAGTCGATCGGTACAATATAGTATTATAATACGCAGGACAGCCATTGAACAGATGTTTAAAGGTCCGACGGCACATCAAAGGAGGTGAACTCCTGACATTCGTTGGGAGGGACTGATTGGAATTTTTCATATCCGCTCTTTTCAATATCGTTATTGTGATCGTGCTAGTATTGTTGAACGGATTTTTCGTTGCAGCAGAGTTTGCCATGGTAAAAGTTCGTGAAACGAGAATTACCCAGCTTGTAGAGGAAGGAAACCGGCGTGCAGGTGTTGCAGATAAAATATTAAAAAATCTGGATGCTTATTTATCAGCCTGTCAACTCGGGATTACACTGGCATCCCTCGGATTGGGATGGATCGGGGAACCTGCGGTGGCCCGATTAATCGAACCCCTGCTGAGACCGTTTGATATCCCGCAGGCAGCCATACATACAATCGCTTTCATTATTGCGTTTTCCATCATCACATTTTTACACATTGTCCTGGGAGAGCTGGCTCCCAAATCTGTGGCCATTCAACGGGCAGAAAACGTCACGCTGTGGACCGCGGCTCCGTTACGGCTTTTTTACAGGGTGATGTACCCTTTTATTCAATCCCTCAACTGGACGGCAAATAAACTGTTGAAATGGATGGGGATTGAACTGGTGGACGGGCATGAGCAAGCTCATACGGAAGAAGAAATTCGTATTTTGATGAACCAGAGCCATAAAAAAGGTTACATCGATCAGACAGAACTGATGCTGGTCGATAACATCTTTGATTTTACGGAAACAGTTGTACGGGAAATCATGGTTCCCAGAACAGATATTATCGTCCTTGATATTCAGGATTCTTTTGACAAGAACCTGCATATTGCCCAGGAAAGAAATCATACCCGTTACCCGGTGGTTGACGGGGACAAGGATCACATCGTGGGAGTTGTCCATATCAAAGACCTGTATATGGAAGCACTGATAAAGGAAAATCATGATTTGCAAAAAATCGTTCGACCGGTAACCACCGTACCGGAAAGTATGTCGATCAGCAAACTGTTAAAATTAATGCAAAAAAGCCGGGAGCAGATGGCGATTGCCATTGATGAATTCGGCGGTACCGCCGGTCTGGTAACGATTGAAGACATTCTTGAGGAAATCGTGGGTGAAATCCAGGATGAATTTGATAACGAACGGGCGCCCGTTGAACATAAAGGTGACGCTTTTTCCATTGACGGACGCATGTTGCTTGAAGAGGTGAATGAAACCTTCGGCACCGATCTGGAATCCGCCGAAGTCGATACCATTGCCGGATGGGTGTATACGGAACTGGGAAAACCTCCGGCTGCAGGTGATCAGGTGAAGCACGGCCGCTGGATTTTTGAAGTGGAAACAACGGACCACCTGAGAATTACCCGTTTACTTGTTCGTCCGTTAAAAGAAGAAAAGGAAGTTCAAAAATAAAAGATTTCCCTGATTGTCACATTTTTTTGTAGAATTGTAGGGTATAATCGTGGCGAAGAATAAAATTGTACGCAGAAAAAGAGGCGATTTACCGATGGCATGGATCAAACAGAGATGGTGGCTTGCGGTAGCTGCCGGAATACTCATCGTGATAGCGCTTGTATACTGGTTTGTGTTTGGCGGCAACAGCATGCCCGTATTAAAAAAGATCACTCCTTTTACCCTGATCAATACGCAGGAGGAGGAAGTAACTATTGACGGACAGGGTGAGCGCATTCGTCTGGTTTCTTTTATCTACATTCACTGTCCGGATATTTGCCCGCTGACGACGATACAGATGAAACAGATGCAGGATGTCCTGAAAGAAGAGGGACTCTTCGGTGAAAAAATTGAATTCGTTTCGATTACCATGGATCCGAAAAGGGATACCCCGCAAGCGTTACGTGACTATGCCGAAGTTCATGGGGCCGATCTGAATGGGTGGCAATTTTTAACGGGAAGCGAAGAAACCATAACCCCTATCCTGGAGGAATTCGGTTTTTATGCCGAGGAAATGGACAACGGAATATATCTTCATTCGACCAAAACCTACTTGCTTGATGCGAAAAACAGGCTCCGTGCCATCTACGGAATGGGAAATGAGATGGAAAAAGAAAAAATGATCGAGGATATGAAGAGCCTGATTGAATAATGACTGGAGGGACCCCGCTTGAACATAAATCGCAGTATCTTGATGATCATAACCGGTTTGTTGCTGATGATTACGACTGCCTGCTCCGGTCAGGGACAGGAAGAAGAATGGAATTTTGAACCGCTTACGGTCATTTTTTCATATCAGCCGGTAACACCTGCGGCCGGAACGGAAGTGGAATTGTCGGTCGAAGTTTTGCAGGGGGATGAAAAGGTGGATGATGCCAGTGACGTTCAATTTGAAATCTGGCCCGAAGGAGTAGACGATCATGAATTTGTCCATGCTGAAGCAAAAGGAGAAGGCGTATATTCTTTGAAATGGACCTTTGATCAGCCCGGACGCTATTATGTAATGTATCACGTAACCGCACGCGATTTTCACAGTATGGAACGGATGGAAATCAACGTGGAATAATTCGTTTTCATGTTCTTTTATCCCCGGGGAAATCCTAGGGATGAGGTGAATAACATGAAAGAATTTCAACCTGATCTTGTTTTTTTTGAACCGGGGGCACTCGATTATCCCCTGGGGCAGGAATTGTTTCAACGCTATAAACATGCCGGTGTCCCCGTGAAAATGACGACCTCCCATAACCGGGTCACGGGGATTCCGGGAGATACGGAACTGGAAAAATATCGTCTCGCCAAAAGGACGCTGGTTGTGGGCGTTCGCAAAACCCTCACGTTTGATACCTCCAAACCATCCGCCGAGTATGCCCTGCCCCTTTCTACGGGCTGTTTCGGGCACTGTCACTATTGTTATTTGCAGACCACCCTCGGCAATCGTCCGTATATCAGGGTATATGTCAATATCGACGAGATTCTGGAGGCTGCCGGACGCTACATTAAAGAACGGGAACCGGAAATTACCCGCTTCGAGGCGGCGTGTACATCGGATCCGGTGGGAATTGAACACATATCCGGGGCTTTAAAACGTGCGATTGAGTATATGGGGGAGCAGGAATACGGCAGGCTGCGTTTCGTCACCAAGTACGCCACGGTGGATTCGTTACTGGATGCAAAACATAACGGCCATACCCGTTTCCGTTTCAGTGTAAATGCGGATTACGTCATCCGGAATTTTGAACCGGGAACGGCATCTTTTGAGGAAAGAATTAAAGCGGCGGGTAAAGTGGCACGCTCAGGATACCCCCTGGGCTTGATCATCGCCCCGCTCATCATTTTTGACGGATGGGAAAAGGAATATGAAGATTTGTTCCAACGCCTGGAAAAGACCATTCCGGCTGACATCCGGCGGGAGATGACCTTTGAATTTATTTCCCATCGTTATACGTTGACGGCGAAAAGAGTGATTGAGGAACGCTATCCCAAAACAAAGCTGGAGATGAATGAAGAGGAACGAAAGTATAAATGGGGACGATACGGGCGCGGGAAATATATATATCCCGATGAAAAAATGGAGCCGTTGAAACAACATATGCGATATTTGATGGAAACCTATTTTCCGGAAGCGATAATGGAATATTTCACCTGATCCGCGAGCCGGATAAATATCATGCAAGCTTGCCACGTACGGAGGAATAGGGTATCATTATCTGTACATCTGACATATGATACGGAAGAAGAATGTGGGGGAGATTTGATTGCCGACACCCAGTATGGAAGATTATTTGGAGCGCATTTTTAACTTGATCGAGGAAAAGGGGTACGCCCGTGTTTCGGACATTGCGGAAGCACTGGAAGTTCATCCTTCTTCAGTCACCAAGATGGTTCAAAAGCTGGATAAGGATAAATACCTCGTTTATGAAAAGTACCGCGGCCTGGTTCTAACGCCCAAGGGGAAAAAAGTAGGAAAACGGCTGGTTGACCGCCACACCCTGCTTGAGGATTTTCTCAGGATGATCGGTGTGTCCGAGGAAAATATTTATCAGGATGTGGAAGGGATTGAACACCATCTCAGTTGGGATTCCATCACCTGCATCGAATATCTGGTGCGTTATTTCCAGGAAAATCCGGATCAAATAGAGGCTTTACAGCAGTTAAAAGAGAAAGATGAAACAGAGGTTACTTAAAGGTTTTTTGAATAAAAAAGGTTAACCGGGCATCAATCCCGGTTAACCTTTTTTTGCGCCTTTCTTTCCCTCAATCACACGTAAATGAACCTGTTTCCTTCGCTTCTCCATTTCTTTCTGCTTTTGTTGTTGCCTGCGCAGCGCTTCTTCATAACGTATGTCCCGTGTGCTTCTTCTTTTTAAAAACTTCTGCACCAGGACAACCGCCACGGAGGAAAAAATTAGCATCAGCAGAAAGGGGAAGAATTGCCCCTTCGACTTGAATAACCCGATCACGACCAGTACAAGCAGCAGTCCGAGTAAAACCCGCCTGAATAACGGCAAGTTCATCCACTCCTTAATTTACCGAAGCATACTGCGGCACAAAGGCCTTTTCCTGCTCCAGCTGTTGATCTGCTTCACGCATTTTTTCAAAAGAGGCGATGGCCACTTCCACCTGATAATCATCCGGTTCACGGGTGGTCAGTTTCTGCAGCCACAAACCGGGATACCCGAGCACGCGCAGCAGGGGTATGTCCCTCAGCAAATTGGTAAACTGAAGTGTTTCATAGGAAACGCCAATCACCACCGGTAACAGCAGGATTCGAATGAACACCCTGTCCCAGATGGTTTCATACGGAAAAAAGGAGTAAATCACGACACCCACCAGGACCGTAAAAACCATAAAGCTGCTGCCGCAGCGATAATGCAAAGTGGAAAACCGCTGTACATTTTCTACAGTCAGTTTGACTCCGGCTTCATAGGCATTGATCACCTTGTGCTCCGCACCATGATACTGAAAAAGCCGTTTGATGATCGGAGTTTGCGAAATCGCAAGAATATAGGTTACAAGCAAAATGACTTTGATCCCGCCTTCAAGCAGATTGTTAAGGAATAGATTATTGACCCACTGATCAAACAATAAACTGGCCAGGACAGCGGGAAGAGCGGTAAATAACAATTTTCCGAACAGCAGGGAAAGAACCCCTACCACAGCCACCCCGAGAATCAGGGTCAGAGTGCTGCCTCCGTTTTTTTCATTGTCCAGTTTTTCGTCTTCAGAAGGATCGACATCATACCTTTCCGATGCGAAATTGAGATGTTTCGCTCCGTTGGCCGCTGAATAGATTAACGCTACAATCCCTCTGATAAAAGGGATTTTTTTAAAGGGCCTGACCCAGCCCGGTTCTTTCTTTTCTTCCTGATAAAAGTCAATACTCTGATCTTTTCGGCGTATGGCGGTCACGGTCACTTTTTTTCCGCCGAACATCACGCCCTCGATTACGGCTTGCCCGCCATACAACATCGGTTTGTCTGCCAACTCAATCCACCTTCCTTTAATCTTATTGTAACGAAATTGGGCTTCTATTTCTATAAGAAATGAAATACAAACTATTCAAAGACATCAGTTTATGATAAAATGGGCAGGAAAAAAGCCTTTCCATCAGGAGGATTATGATGGTATCCATTTACTTGATTAACGGCCCCAATCTAAATTTACTCGGATTGCGCGAACCGGATGTATACGGGAAAGAAACCCTTGAAGATGTGGAACGCCTGATTCGGACAAAAGCCGGACAGTCAAACGTAAAGGTCCGGTGTTTTCAGTCCAACCATGAGGGCGAAATTATCGACATCATCCATCAGGCACGCAATGAAGCGGACGGGATCATCATTAATCCCGGTGCTTACACCCATTACAGCTATGCCATTCGTGATGCGATAGCTGCGGTGTCACTGCCGGCGGTGGAAATACATATTTCAAACATCCACGCTCGGGAAGCTTTTCGCCACCAATCTGTGATCGCCCCTGTGACCATAGCCCAGGTTGTCGGGTTCGGAATCAAAGGATATGAACTTGCTTTTGAAGGCCTGATGGCTCATCTTCAAAAATTTCACACGGAGGAGTGAATGGAATTGAAGCAGGAGCGAATTGATCTGCTGCGCAACAAATTACAAGATTTAAAGGTGGATGCGATTTTAATTACTTATTCGTACAACCGCCGTTACATAACGGGTTTTACAGGGACTGCCGGATATGCGTTGATCTCACAGAATGCCCTTGAATTTATCACAGATTTCCGCTATGTGGATCAGGCAAAAAAACAGGCTCCGCTCTACGATGTGGTACGGCATGACGGTCCGATTTTAAAAACAGTCAAGGAACGCTTGCAAAAACACGGGCTAAAGCGACTGGCCTTTGAAAAAGATCATGTCTCCTACTCCCAGTATGAGCAAATGAAGGAAGTACTCGATGGAGTGGAACTGGTCCCGCAACAAAATGCAGTGGAAGATTTGCGGGTTTTTAAAGACGATGAAGAGCTGACCATCATGCAACAGGCAGCGGATATTGCCGATGCCGCTTTTTCCCATATCCTCACTGTATTGAAGGCGGGGATAACGGAACGTGAAGTGGAAATGGAACTTGAATTTTTTATGCGTAAAAATGGTGCCACCTCTTCTTCCTTCGATATGATCGTGGCATCCGGCGAACGTTCCGCTCTCCCTCACGGCGTGGCCAGCGATAAGGTGATCGAACGGGGCGATATGGTGACTCTCGATTTCGGCGCTTATTATCAGGGGTATTGCTCGGATATTACCCGTACGGTCGCTGTCGGCGAACCGGACCCGAAACTGAAAGAAATATATGAAATTGTCAGGAAGGCACAGCTCAACGGGGTTGAAAAAATAAAAGCAGGCATGAACGGAATTGAAGCGGATGCGCTGACCCGCGATATCATCAAAGATGCGGGTTACGGTGATCATTTCGGTCACGGAACAGGTCATGGACTGGGGATGGAAGTTCATGAAGCGCCCCGACTGTCACCGATGGGAAATGATATCCTGAAGCCCGGGATGGTAGTGACGGTGGAACCCGGCATTTACATTTCCGGCCTCGGAGGCGTTCGCATTGAAGATGATGTTGTGATTACCGAAAATGGGTGTAAAATATTAACGAAATCTGATAAACAATTGATCATCCTTTAAAACGGATTACCACCAACAAGGAGGAATTAACATTATGATTTCTGTAAACGATTTTCGTACAGGTCTCACCATTGAAGTGGACGGAGGAATCTGGCAGGTTATCGATTTCCAGCATGTTAAACCGGGAAAGGGAGCTGCTTTCGTCCGGTCCAAGTTGCGCAACCTTCGCACCGGATCCATCCAGGAAAAAACGTTTCGTGCAGGTGAAAAAGTGGCACCGGCAAGAATTGAAACGAAGGAAATGCAATACCTGTATGGCAGCGGAGAAGAGCATACATTTATGGATACCAGCAGTTATGAGCAGGTTTCCCTCAATTCCGATCAGATTAAACGCGAACTTAAATTTTTGAAAGAAAATATGTTGGTTAACATCATGACTTACGAAGGGGAAATCCTCGGAGTTCAACTGCCCAATACGGTGGAACTGGAAGTAACGGAAACCGAGCCGGGAATTAAAGGGGATACTGCTTCCGGAGGAACCAAACCGGCAACGATGGAAACCGGACTGGTCGTTCAGGTTCCCTTTTTCGTCAATGTCGGTGATAAATTGATTATCGATACGCGTTCCGAAGAATATGTTTCCCGGGCATAATGAATGTAAGGACTTTTGAATAAGGTAAAAAATTCGTCTTGATCCTGTAATTTAAAGAAAAAAAGGAATAATAGGATGAAAAAATCGTCTTATATTGCCATGATGTTTCCCTGAAAGGGGATTGCATGGGAATTAAGACGATTTTTTTTCCTTAAATGCCTCGATCCACCCGATTTTAAGAAAATAAGGCGAAAAAATCGTCTTATGTTTCGCCCGACCGCCGAACCGGATGAATTTTAGCGTAAATAAAAAATAATTTTTCCCTCTTTTTCCTCTCTTTGCAGTTGCTGTTCTTTTTCCAGAAAAATAAGGTGGGCCAGTGCTTCCGACATGGCGAAGCGAAGCTGTTGCAAGTCCAGTTTTCTGTGGCGGAACAGTTTGCGACAGATCTGATAAGCTGTTTGTGCACTGTCTTCTTTTAAGTAACCGATAATCTCCTGCAGCCGCAAATCATGGTGATGCAGCAGTTCATCTATCCGTTCATTCACCTCGGAAAAAACCGGCCCGTGACCGGGGAATACCTTACTGATGGACAAATCCCTCAACTCTTTTAAAGAGTCAATATAAGACTGCAACGGATTGGGATCCATTCCGGGCCACAGACTGACATTGGGAGAAATTTTTAAAAGAAGTTGATCCCCTCCGATTAAAGCACGGGAATCCTCTCCAAAAAAAGAAAAATGTCCATCGCAATGTCCCGGCGTGTCGAGTGCGACATGAACTTCCTCCCCGGCCAGCGTCATTTTTCCCCCTTTTTCTATCGGAGTCAACGGCGGTAAAGGCGTTATGTATTTCATAAAATCGATCATATGATCTTCAATCGCTTGACATTCTTCCTGCGGCATGCCGTGTGCCAGAAAAAATTGAGTGGTTTCCCTTGCCTGGGGTTGTCCCGGTTGCCAGATATATTCGGCTGCTTTCTTTCCCGCTACAGACATGCGAACTGTTGCCCCGGTGATATCATGTAACCATCCGGCCAGACCAAGATGATCCGGATGATAATGGGTTAATATGATTTCTTTAATATCTGTTGGAGCCAGTTTCAGTTCAGCGAATGCATGTTGCCATACTTCTCTGGCCTCCTGCGTATTCATGCCTGTATCAATGATTTTCCATCCTTCGGCTGATTTCAACAAATATACATTGACAAACTTTAAGGGAACAGGGACCGGAATCGACAGTGAGATGCAAGATGGATCGTGATAGGTAATCATAGCCAGCTCCTTTGAAGTCATTTAGTATAAAAAAAGTGTATCACAAAAAGTGATACACCGACAAAGTTTCTATTTCAAAAGGCCGATCATCTGAAACAATTTAATTAAAAATGCGGTGATCCCTGCAGCCATCAATGGTCCCACGGGAATTCCCCGCATAAACACGATTCCGATAATCGAGCCGATCACCAGTCCCACGATCAACTGGGGTTCCAGTCGCAGAATCTCCAGTCCTTTCCCGTTCACATAAGTTGCAAAGGCACCGCCGACAAGGGCAAGGATCCCGGCCCAGGAAGTCAATAACGGACTGATCTCTTTCCAGCCGATCTTGTCATTGGCAAAGGGAACAAGCACCGCCATCGTTAAAAATAACAGTCCCAGTTCCAGCCCCCGTCTCTCCACTGCAGGGAAAAATCGTTCCAGGGATGTCAATTTTAATATCAGCAGCAGACTAGCTGCCGTGGCGATGATGTGAGAACGTCCCACTAACCCGATAATGATTAAAATGACCAGTAGCAGTTCACTATGCAAAACAAACAACTCCCGTCCTACATTCATATTTTCAATGTATTATGGACAGGAAGCAATTATGCGTTCATTATGGACTACCGGTACGATCGGGTAAAGGTTGAGCTGAGCGCAGTATTCGATTTCGTGCTCAAGTCCCATATGAGACAGACGTTTACCGGTAGCCGTCATTTTTATCAATTCATATATCCGTGTTTGATAATAATGGTAACAGGCTTCCATCGCCAGCCCGAGATCGTTCATACATAACGATCCCCATTTTTTTCTTAACTCTGTAATGATATACCCTCCGGCCAGACCGTCTTCAAGTGCAAAACAGTGTCGGGAGCCGGCACAAAGGATGGCGATGTCTTTTCCTGTCTCCATAGCTTTTTCAGCACAGGCTTTACCGTTCAAAAAACAACCGATCAGCACGGCACTCCCTTTTTTGGCCTTTTGAATGGCACGGGTTCCGTTAGTGGAAGTTAATATGAGTCCGGGACGGGTAACGGGAACTTCCTGAATTTCGCAGGGGGAATTACTGAAGGTAAACCCCTGGATTTTCTTTCCATATCTTTCCCCTGCGAGGAAATAGTCTTCGCTCTCCAGATGGCGGGCCTGACCGATCGTCTCCGTCGCATAGACTTCCCTGTATCCGATCGCCAGTGCTGTTACTATGGTACTGGAAGATCGGAGTACATCAATCACGATCACCGTTTTGTTCAGGATATCTTCCATACGCAATTCATCGAGTTGGGCAATCACTTCGACTTTCAATGAATTTCACTCCTCCGTTGATTCGAACGAACATCTCTATAGTCCGAACGTAAAGGTATCCGAGCGCAAACCGCGCCGCAGCGACTCGATGGAATAAATATCATGGAAGGAAATATTGCCCAGATTTACGTGGGGGCCGAAAAACTCCATCATTTGCACCTGTTGATCTTTGTGAGGAGCTTCCCAGATCAGTAATTCAACATTTTTCCCCATCCGTTGTTCAATTTGCTTGAGGCAATTGAGGTCGGCTATTCCGCGATGATCGTATATGCCGATATCCTTTCCGGACTCTCTCCCCTCCACAATCAAGTAGGAAGCACCACTTTCCATATCGTGATAGAAGGTTTCCTCCAGTAGATCAATATCCACCTGTGAACCTTTCAGCTTTTTGCCGTATTCCGTAATGACAGTAAGTCCTTTTTCTCTGGCCATACGGATGGAATCGGAACGGTATTTTCCCGTAATTTCAATGGTACCGTCCGATATTTCAACAGCCGAAAAACCGAATTTTTGCACGGTATTGAAATACTCTTCCACTTCTCCTTTAACGGTGGCTATTTCAAAAAAAGTTCCTCCAGGAAAAATGGAAACATGATGTTTCTCTGCCAGTGCCACTTTTTCGAGTAAAATATCGTGGGGATAGAGGGCTGATGTTCCGAAACCCAGTTTAATGTAATCAATAAAAGGAGCTGCAGTTTGCAATATGTCCTTAAAGGCATGCAACCCCATGCCTTTATCAATAATGATCGTTAACCCTTTAGTACGGGGTTTATGAAGTCTGCACGCCGACGGGTCAATCAGGGATGAACTCCAGGAATTGTTTACGTTGGTCTGCATTCCGACTCTCCTCACTGTTTGTGTTGTTTAATGTATGCCACTAATATATGCACATCGGCCTAGGAGAGTTCGAAACAAATTCCATTATTTGAATCTGTTACCGGCGGGATGCGGACGAAGAATGATGCGGGAATGTCCTTTTTTTCCTTTGATCTGAGTCGGTTTGTGGATGAAGAACAGGGCGAGCAACGCACTGATCAGTGCCAGCGCGGCAATCCCCCATAGCAGAGCATCGATCCGGTTCATAAAGGCCCCGAACAGAGGCGGTCCGGCGGCAACTCCCAGAAAACGGACACTTCCATAAAGGGAGGTGATAATGCCGCGCTCTTCCGCACCCACTGCTGATGTGATCAGGGTGTTGAGACATGGAAGGACCATGCCGCTGCTCCACCCCATGAACACGAGTAAGGTAATGAAGACAATATTATTTTCGATAAAAGGAACGATGGCAGTCACAACGGCAATCACGGCCAGTCCGGCAACGATAAACCATTTCATGATTCTTTTGTGATTTTGAATGAAAGATCCGGTCCAGTATGCGGATATGGTAAGCGCAAGCAGGGGAATGGCAAGAATAAATCCCTTTTTCAACCCTTCCACATGGTATTTGGATTCCAGAATCTCTGAAAGGTAAAACAGTACTCCAAACAGGATAAACAGGGTGGCGGAGCCGGCCAGAAAGGCAACGGAAAGCCATCTTCCCTGACGTTTCCAGGTCTTTTTAAGGTCCAGCGCATATTTGGAAAGGGGTAATTTCCCCTTGTTCAGAGGAGGTTCTCTCACCAAAAACCACATGGCTGCCGCTGATAAGAAAGTGAATACGGGAAAGGCAAAAAATACGGCATACCAGATAATCAGGGCAATCAGGGATCCCAGAATCGGGCTCAACACTTTTCCCATGGCGTTGGACGCTTCAATCACTCCCAGTGATTTGCTCCGTTCCTGATTCGTATAGATATCGCTTACCAGTGCCATCACAATCGGAGCGGTTCCAGCTGCCCCGATTCCCTGAATGATTCTTCCGGTCAGCACCCAGTAATATGGATTTGACAAAAACAGAATGGACAATGCTGCAAAAATTCCTCCCAGACCATACAAAATTAGTCCCGGTATAATCACCTTTTTTCGTCCGATGCGATCTGATAAAATACCGGCGATAGGAATCACGATCCCGGCCGGAACGGAAAACATGGTGATAATCAGACTGCTTTGAAACTCTGTGATATCGAGGACCGATTTCATCTGAGGAAGAACGGGAATCAACATTGAATTTCCGAGGACCATGATTAACGGAACGCTGCTGAGGGCGAGGATTACCGCAAACCCCTTCTTTACGTTTTTTTGTTGATTTTGATCAGACAAGTCATTCACCCCTTCACTTCCATAAAAATTGGACAAATTCTTCTTCTCCCTGCATAAACATGAAGGAAAAGATCACATATATATCGGGAGGCATGGCCATGTTAGAAAAAGCAGTGCTCGGTATGGCTGTTTTACGGTTGCTGTCCGGGATTACGGAATTAACGGCAGCGCTTTTGATGTTGAAATTTAATCAAGTGGATAAGGCACTGGTCATTAATGCATTTTTAGCCATCGTTGGTCCGCTCATTCTTATCTCTACCATGTCAATCGGACTTCTTGGAATTGCAGAACGTGTCTCCATAGGAAAACTGATATGGATTATCGCCGGAATCGGACTGATTTTGTTCGGACTCAAAAAATAAATCGGCTGATCAGGGAGCGAAATCGACGTTATTTTTCCCATATACAAGTGAGGTAATTCAATTGCGATTTTGGGCATACTAGGTAAAGAAATTTGGAGGGAAAAGGAGGATTCATTCGTGGACAAACTATGGAATCGCATCGCCTATCTGCAGGGATTTTCCGATGCGATGAAAATATCGGACAGTAAGGAAGGACAGGTCATCCGTGAAGTGATTCAGGTGATGGAAGAAATGGCTGAATCCATGGAGCGGTTCGACGACCGGCTGGAGGAGCAGGAGCAGTACCTTGAAGCGGTGGATGAGGATCTCAGCGATCTGGAGAGTCTGATTTATGATGATGACTTAACAGATGCAGACGTGAATGATGACATTGATCTGTATGATGACGATGATGTCGGATACTTTGAAATTGAGTGTCCAAATTGTAACGAGATGATAGCTGTTGATCAGGGAATTTTTGATGATGATCTCATTGCAGAAGTGATTTGCCCGGAATGTGATTACACGATTGTCGTCAATGAAAATCCGGATAAAGACGGGAATTTTGTACGATACATCATCGATGATGAGGGCGATCCGCAGCAAGCGGACGGAAAAGAAAGAAACCATCATTAAATTGAAAACCAGATTTGCGTGATCATGAAAAACCGCTGTCGGTCGATTTGCACCGCAGCGGTTTTTTTAAGCATAAATCGTCCAAGCATCTGCATAAGTATATGTTAAGTCCGGGTGGACAAAGAGGTGAGGATGATGGAAGAGATCTGGAGATTGTTACCCGGTGAATTGAGGGACAAACTTCATGCTCTGCCGGATGAGGTCATTGACGGACTTGAAGAGATTCGTCTGCGGACAAACCGTCCGGTGGAACTGATCGTACTGCAACAATCCTACTTCATGACCCGTCACGGAGAACTGAGCAAAAATCCGCAGCGTGGATGGACTTTTACCCAGGATCTGGCAATCAAAGTACTAAACGTAATTTCCGATCATTCCTTATATGCGCTGGAGGATCAGCTTAAAAACGGATACATCACGGTAAGCGGAGGACACCGGGTAGGCATGGCGGGGAAGGTCGTGACAAAAGACGGCCGCGTTGAAGGGATCAGAGAAATTGTCTCTTTTAACATCCGGGTGGCACGTGAAAAAAAGGGGGTGGCACATCCGCTAATCCCATTTTTGCTTGATTCCAACCGGTGGTTGCACACGCTGATTATCTCCCCTCCCCAGTGCGGTAAAACGACACTATTAAGAGATCTGGCCCGATTGATCAGTTATGGCAATCGGTACATCTCGGGAAAAAAGGTGGGGATTGTGGATGAACGATCTGAAATCGCCGGATGCTGGAGAGGGATTCCACAAAATGATGTGGGCATCAGAACGGATGTCCTGGATGCCTGCCCCAAAGCGGAAGGCATGATGATGATGATTCGTTCGATGTCTCCGGATGTGATTGTCACAGACGAACTCGGTCGTGAGGAGGATGTCATGGCGGTACGGGAAGTTTTAAACGCAGGGGTTATTTTGATGACCTCCGCCCACGGAAAGAATCTGGAAGATCTCCGGAAACGTCCCATTCTCTCTCAAATGATCGACATGGGGGTTTTTGAACGGTTTATTGTTTTAAGCAGAAGAAGGGGAGCGGGAACGGTTGAGGGGGTCTATGATGAGCACGGGCAATCCTTATTGAAGGAGCCGATATCATGTTGAAATTGCTGGGTGCCATACTTATCATCAGTGCGACCACCTCCTTCGGTTTTTACCTGGCCCGCTCCCTTTATCGCCGTACTCGGCAAATTCGCGAATTGCAAAATGCTTTACAGTTGCTGGAAACTGAAATTGTTTATGGGGCAACCCCTTTAAGCCAGGCACTACAAAAAACGGGGGAGATGACGGCACAACCGCTGGACGGAATATTCCGCCGTGCAGCGGTATATCTGGGGGAATACGGGGGATTATCCACCTACGAATGCTGGAAAATGGCTTTGGAGGAAACGTGGCCGTCCACTTTTCTTCAGGCCGGGGAAAAGGATATCCTGTTACAAATCGGTCAGGCACTGGGGCGTTCCGACCGCTCTGATCAACAAAGACATCTGCGTATGGCGCTACAACACCTGCTGAGTGAAGGAGATCGGGCTAAAGAAGAACAGGAGCGCTACGAAAAAATGTGTAGAAGCCTCGGATTTCTGGGGGGATTGTTGCTGGCGTTGCTGATGATCTAACCGGGAAAGGAAAAGTGAAAAGGCGGGATCGTGGATATGACATACGAGATCAATACCATTTTTTATATCGCCGGGATCGGCATCATTGTTGCCATGATTCATACAGTGCTGAAGCAAATGGGAAAGGAAGATATGGCTCACTGGGTAACTCTGGTCGGGTTTATTATCGTTTTGTATATGGTGGTCACTTTTATCAGTGATTTATTTACGGAAATTAAGCGTACTTTCTTATTTAAATGATGCCGGATGACAACGGATGATGTCGATGATTTTTCATGTGCGGGGAGGAAAGCGATGTGGAAATCATCCAGGTAGTCGGCCTGGGTCTGGTGGCAACGATCCTGACGCTTGTCATCAAAGAACAGAAACCGATTTTTGCATTTATGCTGGCCACTTTTACAGGGGTAATGATCTTCCTGTTTCTCATCGGAAAAATCACTTCGATTATCCAGGTTCTCGAGCAATTGTCAGGCAGGGCCGATCTGAATATCGTCTATCTGGAAACAATTCTCAAAATTATCGGGATCGCGTATATCGCCGAATTCGGTGCACAAATCACCAGGGATGCCGGACAGGGAGCGATTGCCTCCAAGATCGAACTGGCAGGAAAAATTTTGATACTGGTGATGGCTGTACCGATTATTACAGTGATTATTGAAACGATTTTACGATTGTTGCCGGTTTAACCGGAATTCAACAGGTTCAGGTTACGGATGAGGAAACAGTCAGGGGTTGAAAAAGGATGGCCGGTTGGAAAAAAACATGGAAACTTATCTGCTTCATGATGGCAATTATCTGGATTCTCTCCCAGGTCGGGGTACTCGCTCAATTCGACTCGCGTTCACAGGAAACGGAAACGGATGCCTCCAGACATTCTCCTGAGGGTTCGGGAACTTCTGCCGGGCGGAAAAATCCTGTTGAAGATCTGGCAGAGATGCAGGTCCGTCAACTGAACACCGAGGAGATTGAATCATTCTGGAGTGACATCCTAGCTAAATATGACGGATATTTGCCGGAGGTAAAATCCGAAGGAATTATCCCCATGATGACAGGTGACGATGGCCGGCTTTCTTTCAGCGGGGTGATCAAAGGGTTATTAAAGTACTTGTTTGATGAGATCATTATCAACGGGAAATTGCTGGGTACGATCATCATGATTACCGTTTTTGCCATGATCCTCGAAACGATGCAGACCGCCTTCGAGCACAAAACGGTCAGCACCGTGGCCTATGCCGTTTCCTATATGGTAATGATGATCATCGCCCTCAACAGTTTTCAGGTGGCAATCGGGTATGCCACAGACGCCATCACCGATATGATCGATTTTATGCTTGCCATGATCCCGCTGGTCCTGGCTCTGCTCGCAGCTTCAGGAAGTTTTACATCTGCCGCGGTCTTTCACCCGATGATTATTTTTATGGTGAATGTCAGCGGAACACTGATATATACCGTGATCTTTCCACTGCTGTTTCTCTCAGCCGTCCTGTTTATCGTAAGTACACTTTCGGAACGCTATAAAGTAACGCAACTGGCAGGATTGTTACGCAATATCAGTATCAGTATTCTCGGAATTTTTTTGACTTCGTTCCTGGCGGTCGTTTCTGTACAGGGGGCAACGACGGCAGTTGCTGACGGAATCACCGTGCGGACGGCCAAATATATCACCAGTAACTTTGTGCCGGTGGTCGGGAGAATGTTCGCAGATGCCACAGATACCGTAATGGGAGCATCCCTTCTGGTAAAAAATGCGGTAGGAATGGCCGGTGTGGTGATTTTGCTTCTGATTGCCGTATTTCCGGCACTGAAAATCATCTCGCTTGCTTTTATTTACAATATTTCAGCGGCGATGATGCAACCGCTCGGGAACAGTCCCATTACGGAATGTCTTTCAATCATCGGCAAAAATTTAATCTTTATCTTTGCAGCGATGGCCACGGTGGGATTAATGTTTTTCCTGGCCATTACCATCCTGATCACGGCGGGCAATCTGTCCGTGATGGTGCGGTAGGTGGTGACATCAGATGATTGAATGGTTAACGGACTGGTTGACGCAAATCATCATCGTCGTGTTACTGGCTGTTTTTATGGACATGATTCTTCCCGGGACTTCGATGCATCGGTACGTCAAACTGGTGATGGGCCTGTTTATTCTAATGACCATGCTTTCCCCGATCCTCAGCATCATCAGCAAAGATTTCTCCTTTCAGGAAATGGTGGCGGACATGGTAAACAATCCTGTAATGGAAGGGACCAATCGGGAAGCATTTGAGCAGCAGGCCGGGAAACTGCAGGATATTCAACAACATCAATCCCGCGATTATATGCAACACTACATCCGTTCACAAATCATGGAGCAGATTGAAACATCCTACCCTGTTCAAGTTCAAGATGTGGATGTGGAAACTGTCTTGAAAGTAACATCGGGTCCCGAAGGCGGGGAGATGACGATCCCGCACATTGAAAAGGTGAGTATTCTTCTGAAGAAGACGGATGAGAAACATGCTGATTCCGACAGCGGGGAAGAAATCGAATCTGTCCGGACCGTCGGAGCGGTTGATCCAATAGAGCCGGTCGTAATCGAAAATATTCGAATCGGTGAAGATGAAGACAAAGCAAGTAAAGAGGCTGTCAGTCAACAGACAAAACAATCAGGGGAGAATTACATCAAGTGGGAGCGGGAAATCAAGAATGAGATCCAGCAATGGTGGCAGCTTGAATCAGGCCAGATTGAAATCCGTTGGATGACTGGGTGAGGAGGGTGAAAAAAATGGACCAGAACGGTTGGTTACAGAGACTCAAACAGATGTGGCAGAGCAGTGGCGATAACAAAAACAAAACTCCGCCTCTGCAAAAAATACTCCTCTTGTTTCTGATCGGAACAGGAATTTTGCTATTCTCGTCATTTTTATCCGTAGAAAAGGAACCCATGCCGCCCCCGGTTTCAGAGCAGAATGATGTCGGTGAAGATGTGGAGCAACCCGCTTTTTCCCCGGGGAAAAAAGATGATTATACCATTCGGGATTTTGAAAATATGTTTGAAACCCGTCTGGAAGAGATGCTGGTGGAGGTGGTGGGAATTGATGATGTGGAAGTGATGGTCAATCTGGATTCAACCCCTGAAATGGTGATCGCGACGAATGTTGATGCCCAGAATCAGACCACACGGGAGACTGATCGACAGCAGGCTTCCCGACATATCGAAGACCAGTCGAAACAGGAACAGGTCGTACTTATCAGGGATGACCGCGGGGACCGGCCGGTGATTATAAAAACGGTGAAACCGAAGGTCCGCGGGGTTCTGGTGGTGGCAAAAGGTGCAAACAACATGCAGGTAAAGGCCTGGATTGTGGAAGCGGTTCAGCGTGTGCTGGATGTGCCCCCACATAAGATATCAATACTACCCAAAAAGGGTTAGGAGGTTTAAGAAATGGTGTTAAAAAGACAAACGGTATGGTTACTTTCCATGTTAACGATTATGGTGGTTCTCTCGGCTTATTATCTGGTACAGGGGCCGGTGGATGAAGTGCCCGTGGCCATGGATCAGCAGGATGAAGAATCCAAACAAAACGGTGACGAATCCAGTATGGGATGGGATATAGAAACAGTTACCCTGGATGATCAAATGTTTTACACGATGGGCGATGATGTTGACAGTGAAGCCAGTACCGGCGACATGGCGAGCCAGCGTCTACAGGGAAGTGATTATTTCGTTGCTTATCGTATGGACCGGGATGCATGGAATTCAGAAAGAATGTCGGAATTAATGAGTATCATGTCCGACACTGAGGCTTCCGCCGAAGAGATCGCCGCAGCCAAAGATGAATACGAGAAAATCTCCGCCCTGCAGGACGCTGAACAAACAGTGGAGGAGATCATCAAATCCAGCGGGTACAAGGATGCGGTTGTTGTGGCAAAGGACAGAGGAGTCGATGTCATTGTTCAGGCCGAGGAACTGAATCAGTTGCAGGCCATTGAAATCATCCGTATGGTAAAAGAACACCTCGATGTACCTGAAAATAATATTGTGGTCAGCTACAAAAATTAAAACATGCCAGATCCGGTCATATCGGGGCGATCCCGTATCCGGGTCCCGTTTCCGCCTGTCTCATGCAATTGGTTGTAAATTTGCTAGAAATCGTTATAGTTATGATATAATACTATAGATATTGTTGACGAAGGAGTGGGAAACATGTTTAAGATGCATGAAATCAGGGAGATCATAAAGTTAGTCGATCAATCTTCAATCTCCGAGTTTGAGATGGAAGGGGAAGACGGGGCCCGCATATCCATTAAAAAACAGGGTGGTGTGCCTGCAGCCGTTTCACCGGCTGCCGTTCAGTCTGCAGAACCTGTTATTCCCAATCCTCCGGCGTTTGAGACTGCACGGGAGCAGGCTGCTCCGCTGAATGCAGACGCCGTTAAACCGGCATCGGAGGCTGAAACTTCTCAAACTAAGACAAAGGAAATAGACAGCAATCTACATAAAATCGAATCACCGATGGTAGGAACATTTTACAAAGCGCCCGAGCCGGGAGCCGAACCGTTCGTAAAACCGGGAGATCGGGTTCAGGAAAATACCGTTGTTTGTATCGTAGAAGCGATGAAATTATTTAATGAGATCGAGGCGGAGGTTCGAGGTGAGATTGTTGAGGTGCTGGTTGAAGACGGCCAGCTTGTAGAATACGGACAACCTTTATTCCTGGTTAAGCCGGAATAGGGGGGATCGGGATGTTTAAAAAAATATTGATCGCCAATCGTGGCGAAATCGCTGTTCGTATTATTCGAACCTGTCGCGAGATGGGAGTTGAAACCGTGGCTGTGTTTTCTACAGCCGACCGCGATGCACTGCATGTTAAACTAGCTGACGAAGCCTATTGCATCGGTCCGACGGCAAGTAAGGACAGCTACCTCAATTTTACCAATTTAATGAGTGTAGCTACTTTAACCGGCTGTGACGCTGTTCATCCCGGATATGGATTTCTGGCGGAAAACGCAGATTTTGCCGAGCTGTGCCAGGCCTGTAACATCACGTTTATCGGTCCGGATCCGCAGGCGATTCAGAAGATGGGAGAAAAAGCGGTTGCCAGAGAAACGATGAAAGAAGCGGGCGTCCCCACTGTACCGGGTACGGAAGGGATTATCGAGGATGTTGATGAAGCCGTCAGTATTGCCCGCGACATCGGTTTTCCCGTGATTGTCAAAGCAACGGCGGGAGGCGGCGGAAAAGGGATGCGCGTCGCCCACAATGAAGATGAACTGCGAAAGGCAATCCGCCAGGCGCGTACCGAAGCGGAAACCGCTTTTGGAAATCCCGGTGTTTATCTGGAGAAATTCCTGGAAAATCCGCGCCACATCGAGATCCAAATTATGGCCGACAAACATGGTAACGCCATTCACCTCGGTGAGAGGGACTGTTCCATTCAAAGGCGCCATCAGAAACTGGTTGAAGAAGCGCCGTCTCCGGTGATCGATTCCGATTTGCGTGAAGAGATGGGGAAAGCGGCAGTGGCTGCGGCAAAAGCAGTCAATTATCATGGTGCCGGAACGGTTGAATTTTTATATGAAGACGGAAAATTTTATTTCATGGAAATGAACACCCGCATTCAGGTTGAGCATCCGGTCACGGAGATGGTTACCGGCTTAGATTTGATAAAAGAACAAATCCGGGTCGCTGCGGGAGATCCTCTCAGTGTCCGTCAGGAAGACGTGATTTTAAACGGATGGGCAATCGAGTGCCGTATCAATGCGGAAAATCCGGCGAAAAAATTCATGCCTTCCCCGGGAAAAATCAATCTCTATCTGCCGCCCGGAGGATTTGGTGTCCGTGTTGACAGCAGTGCCTATCCGGGGTATATGATTACACCTTTTTACGATTCAATGATCGCAAAGGTGATCGTCTGGGGTAAAAACCGGACGGAGGCGATCGAACGGATGAGAAGGGCCCTGGGCGAATTCGTCATCGAAGGGATTGATACGACCATCCCTTTTCACCTCAGATTGATGGAACATTCTTCTTTTATCGAAGGTAAGTTTGATACCAAGTTTCTTGAAAAACACCCGATTGAATTGGATGATCAGGATTAAGGGGAAATTGCATCGTTCCCCTTCAGCCTGTATAATGGGTTCAGGATATTAAAATGGAACGATCTGGAGTTTGTGTCCCGGAGATTCATTTATCAATCTGTCACGGGAGGTGAACATGTAAAAATGGAATCCATGTTGGAAGAATACAACACAACCGAACTGGGGAAGATTGAAATCGCACCCGAGGTACTGGAAATCATCGCGGGGCTGGCGGCTTCCGAAGTGGAGGGTGTGGCACACTTAAGCGGTAATCTCGTGGGAGATCTTGCCGAACGTTTCGGTCGCAAAAACCTGGGAAAAGGTGTACGTGTGGAAGTCGGACAAAAAGAGGCAGCACTTGATATATCCGTTGTGGTGAAGTTTGGACATCCGATCCCGGATGTCGCTCAAAAAATTCAGGACAACATCCGTCATGCAATCGAATCGATGACGGGCTTAAAAGTAGTGGAAGTGAATGTGCATGTTGTTGATATTGAGTTAACTCACGAAGAGAAGAACGAAGGACAGGAAAGTAACGGTGAGAATCATCGCGTTCGATGAGGAGGTCCTTTAAGGACCCCCTCTCCTGTTCGGAGGAGGGAGAATGATGAAACTATTTGATCGTTTCATCCTGGCCTTATATAGTCTTATTCTAATCGTTGTCTCGATCATTGTGATGGCAGTCAGCTTAGAGGTATTTCCTTATCAAACGGTGGAAAGAGTCGTCTCATCGATCTATGAATACAGGGAAGTACAGCTTACATATCTGATTGTTTCCTTTATAATTCTGTTGATGAGCCTGCGTTTTTTTGTTTACGGATATAAAAGGCAAAAACCGGCACCATCGATTGTGCAACAGGGCGAACTGGGGGATGTGAGAATCTCTCTGGATACCATTGAAAGTATCGCACTGAAAGCCTCACGTCGCGTAAACGGCATTCGGGACATCAAGACAAAAGTGGAACCGACCGATCATGGAACGACGATTCACGTTAAGGCGACGGTGGACGGACAGACGCCGATTCCTCAATTGTCGGACGAGCTGCAAAAACATGTTAAGCATGATGTTCAGGAAATTGCCGGCATTCATGTGGAGAAAGTAACCGTGATGATTTCCGACGTGAACAAAAACCAGATAGCCCGGGCCCGGGTAGAATAGAGGGATGCCTATGTTCTGGAAATGGTTGGAGAACAACACGGGCAAAGCACTCGGGTTGCTTGCCGGATTGATCCTCGGCATCGTTTACCTGATCTTCGGTTTTTTTGATACGCTCGTTTTCTTTCTCATTGTTTCAGCAGGCCTGTACGTCGGGAACAAACTGGACAAAAAAGAAGACCTTGCCGAAGTGCTCGATCGCATTTTACCGGGTAAATACACTAAATCATAACCACCAGCCATGGTGGTTTGTTTCATGCCTAAAAAATGTATGAATGGATAGTAATAAGGAGTAAAGGTGGTGATTGCAATGTCGAGGAGACTGGCGAGAGAAAAAGTGGTTCAGGCTCTCTACCAGATGGATATGACCGGGGTTTCCGCTGACGAGGCGGTTGCATCCGTACTGGAAGATCAAGTGTCGCAGATTCCCGTCGATTTTATTGAAGATCTGGTCTCGGGTACGGAGAAACATCTGGC
The DNA here is from genome assembly GCA_041686735.1 of Bacilli bacterium. Taxonomy (GTDB): domain Bacteria; phylum Bacillota; class Bacilli; order JACDOE01; family JACDOE01; genus JAWLDF01. Next base: position 81,923 of record JAWLDF010000006.1, on the reverse strand, counting down.
GGAGATTGACCGGGTGATCAGTTCTTTTTTACAGGGGTGGACACTGGGACGGCTGTCGTATGTGGACCGATCCATCCTGCGTATGGCGGTATACGAATTGATGTATCGTCAGGACATTCCGCAAAAAGTTACGTTGAACGAAGCGATTGAATTAAGTAAATCATTTAGTACCGAGGAATCATCACGATTTATAAACGGAGTTCTTTCGAATATTTTACATCAGCATGTCGAGACGGTTTCAGACCGTGAAGGATTGAAGGGAGATTCATAAACGTGAACGGAGAAGAGTGGATTCTGGCTTTTGATACCAGCAATTATCGGACTTCGGTTTGTCTGATCAACACAAAGGGGGAATTGATCGGCGAACGCAGGGACTTGCTTGATGTTGAGCAGGGTGAAAGAGGGCTTCAACAATCCGCTGCCCTTTTCCAGCATGTCAAACAACTGGCTCCACAAATGGAATCCATTTTTTCAACGGCATTTTCCCGTGCTCCTCATGCATCCCCCTCATCAAAAATCGTTGCCGTTGCAGCCAGCACTGCTCCCCGTCCCGTGGAAGGTTCCTATATGCCTGTGTTTCTGGCGGGGGAAATGCTGGCCCGTTCTATAGCGGCGGTTTTACAGGTCCCTTTTTACCGAACCACCCATCAAGAGGGTCATATCGCCGCAGGAGAGCACACCGCCCCCGATAAACCAGAGAACAACCGTTTCCTCGCCGTTCATCTCTCGGGAGGAACGAGTGAGTTGCTTTTATGCGATCGCACGGAAGACGGCTACCATATTGAAAAAATAGGGGGCAGTCGCGATCTCCATGCGGGTCAGTTGATTGACCGTGTCGGTGTGGCTCTCGGCCTCCCGTTTCCTGCCGGGCCCCATCTGGAAAAATTGGCAAGCCGGCTCTCTGGACAAAAATCGGAATCGTCTCAGGAACCTGTTCGTGTCCCGTCTTCGATCAACGGTCTTTTTTTTCATTTATCCGGTCCGGAAACGGCGTTGCTCAGGATGATCGAACAAAAACAGACAGACCCTGCTCAAATTGCACGGGCTGCAGAGGCCGTGATTGCCAATAGTCTGGCAAAAATTTTACGAAAAGCAGTAGCAGAGGGATATCCCTGTGAAATTCTGGTGGTCGGGGGAGTCGCCGCCAACCGGTACATACAGGAGCGATTACGTGAACGTCTGGAACATCCGGCTGTTGGATGCCGTCTCTATTTTTGTCCACCCGCATATTCCGGGGATAATGCCTATGGCGTGGCGATGATCGGGCTGAAACAGTGGTTGAATCAACCAAAAAACGAACATTAAAATGAACGGATTTATTCTATATTCGTATTTACATTCATATCTGAACGATGTAGACTAATAACGAGCGAAACATTCGATTTTCCGAATCAATCATTGATGTAAGAATCAGGAGGTTAATCATGTCAGCCAAAATTTTGAACGGTAAAGAGATCGCCAGCGACATACGAAACCGGATTAAAGGGGAAGTAGAGGAACTGAAGCAAAAAGGGGTACGTCCCGGACTTGCCGTCATCCTGGTGGGAGACAATCCCGCATCACAATCATATGTGCGTGCCAAAGCGAAGGCATGTGAGGAAGTCGGTATTTATTCCGAAGTCATTCGCAAACCCGCATCGATCTCCCAGGAAGAGCTGTTATTATTAATTTCGGAACTTAACGAAAATCCGAACATTCACGGAATTCTTGTGCAATTACCGTTGCCGGATCATATCTCTGAAAAAGCGGTGATCGATGCCATCCGTGTCGAAAAGGATGTTGACGGTTTTCATCCCATAAATGCAGGAAAATTGGTAATCGGAGAGGACGGGCTTGTTCCCTGCACTCCATACGGAATCATTGAAATGATCAAGCGTACCGGAACCGATATCAGCGGCAAAAAAGCGGTTGTTGTAGGTCGGAGCAATATTGTAGGCAAACCGGTTTCCATGTTATTATTGCATGAGAATGCTACCGTAATCATGTGCCATTCACGTACCGTGGATCTTAAAGAAATGACGAAACAGGCAGACATCCTTGTCGTGGCTGTAGGAAAACCGGGAGTGATCGGGAAAGAACACGTGAAACCGGGGAGCATTGTGATCGATGTGGGTGTCAATCGTATCGATGACGGCAAGCTGGTGGGAGACGTCCGTTTTGACGAAGTGATGGAAATTGCCGGCTACATTACACCGGTTCCCGGTGGAGTGGGACCGATGACGATTACGATGCTCCTGCATAATACGTTAAAAGCAGCCCGGCGAATTGAAGGGATCTGATGTGATGAGTGCCGGTGTCCCAGGGGGGAAAAGCCTTGCAGGAACCGAAAATTTATTCGATCAAAGATCTTACCCGATATATCAAACAGCGCCTCGAACTGGACCCTGAATTACAAAATGTCTGGGTGAGGGGCGAAATTTCTAATTTTAAACACCATGCCCGCGGTCATATGTATTTTACATTAAAAGATGAAGAATGCCTTTTGCGGGCGGTCATGTTTGCCGGATATAACCGCTATCTTAAATTCATTCCGAAGAACGGGATGAATGTGCTGGTACGCGGAACTGTTTCGGTTTACGAGCGGGACGGGCAGTATCAATTTTATGCAAAAGAAATGCAGCCGGACGGGATCGGAAGTCTGCATCTGGCATTCGAACAATTAAAAGAACGACTGCAAAAGGAAGGGCTGTTTTCTGCGGAGAGAAAACGGCCTCTCCCTGTTTTTCCGAAGGTGATCGGAGTCGTGACTTCTCCAACTGGTGCAGCCGTGCGCGATATCGTAACCACCATCCGGCGTCGTTATCCGCTGGCTGATATCTTGATTTTTCCGGTTCAGGTTCAGGGGGAGCAGGCTGCCCCGACCATTTCAGCAGCGATCCAACATATGAGTGAACGGGAACGGATTGATGTTCTCATCGTCGGACGGGGAGGAGGCTCGATAGAAGAATTGTGGGCTTTCAATGAGGAAATCGTAGCGAGAAGCATCTTCCATTCAAAAGTTCCGGTCATTTCTGCGGTCGGACATGAAACCGATTTTACCATCGCCGATTTTGTGGCGGATGTCCGTGCCGCCACGCCAACGGCAGCTGCCGAACTGGCCGTTCCTCATGTTCAGGAGTTAAAACAACAACACTCCTATCTGCAGGCCCGTTTGTACAACAACCTGAAACGACAGATCCAGGCAAAAAAAGAGACTTTAAAAAAATTACAAAAGTCTTATGCTTTCCGCCACCCGCACAATCGGCTGCAACAGGCGGAACAGCAACTGGATCGTGCCCATGACAGATTGATGCGACGGGGCGTCCGTATCACCGATCGAAAGCGGGAACAATGGCAGCAGTGGAACCAGCGCCTTCGACTCTATAATCCACAGCAACGTTTAACCCGGGTGAGAACAAAACTGAACGATACGAGACAGCGTCTGATTAAAGAAGCCCTGCAACAACAACGGGAGCGAAGAACATCCCTTTCCCATTTGGTGGGTAAATTGGATGCATTAAGTCCTTTAAAAGTGATGCAAAGGGGATACTCCCTTGTTTATAATGAAGATAAATCACTGGTAAAATCTGTTCGCATGCTTAACCCGGGAGACTCCGTCTCGATTGTCATGAATGACGGGGAACTGGACTGTCAAGTATGGGGAATCAGGGAAGGGAGCCGTTATGAGCAAGGAAAAAAATAAAGTGACAAGGGAAGAGGAAGAATTGTCTTTTGAACAGGCTCTGGCGCGCCTGGAGGAAGTCGTGGAAAAACTGGAACAGGAAGATTTGCCGCTTGAGGAAGCGATCGACCTGTTTCAGGAAGGCATGCGCCTCTCCAAAATTTCAGCAGCAAAACTGGACAAGGTCGAACAAAAAATTCAAATATTGATGGAGGAAAACGGAGAATTGAAGGCGCGTCCGTTTGAGTTAAAGGAGGACAACGAGTGACCGCGGAAAAATCTTCACTTAAGACATACTTACAGGAAAAAGCGGATATGGTGGAAGAGGGATTGGAACAGTATTTACATGATGAGAACATTCCCGAACCTCTTAAAGAGGCGGTTCGCTACTCCCTTTTTGCCGGAGGAAAGCGGATCCGCCCCATCATTCTGCTCGCAACAATGGAAGCCTTTGGTGAGGAATGCCGCAGGGGATTGCCAGCAGCATGTGCTGTGGAAATGTTGCATACCTATTCATTGATTCATGATGATTTGCCGGCGATGGATGACGATGATATGCGGAGAGGAAAACCTTCCAATCATAAGGTATTTGGGGAAGCCATCGCCATTCTGGCCGGTGACGGACTATTAACTCATGCCTTCGAAACATTAAGTGAGCTCATGGAGATGGGTTTCCCCCCGGAAAAAGTGGTATGCCTGATCAGAGAACTTTCTCAATATGCCGGAATCCGGGGAATGGTCGGCGGACAGGCTGCCGATCTCCTCGGGGAAAACCGCAGGCTCTCTCTGGAAGAATTGCAATTTATTCACCGCCATAAGACCGGAGACATGATTGTTTTTTGTCTTCGTGCCGGCGCGATTTTATCGGATGTTGACGATAAGAAACTGGAGGCAATCACCCGCTTCGGGCATCAAATCGGACTCGCTTTCCAGATTCACGACGATATTTTGGATGTAGTGGGGGAAACGGAAAAACTGGGTAAGAAGGCGGGCAGTGATGAAGCCAAAAATAAATCGACATATCCCGCGATGATCGGGCTTGATCGTTCACGGGAGAAACTTTCCCTGCTCATAGCAGAGGCGAATGAATCCCTGCGTCAGGCAGGACTGGAGAACAGCAGGCTCGCTGAAATCGCTGACTATATCATTACCCGCAATCATTAGATTGACAGATAAAAACGGTCATTTTTACCGCACTATCTTGTTTGCTAAAATTGTGGTATAATATAAACAAAGCGAAGAGTGGTGCAGTATTCTAGTCAGCCTACCTTCTCTGAAGGCGGGGCTAAAAATCCGCTAAAGGGCACATCGATGAAGTCCCTGGTGCAGGCTTACGACGCCCAGTCGGGGGTTTGTGCTGGGGGTTAAGGTCGCAGGGCGATCCACAAAGGCATGTGGGCGTAGACCCTGCTTCCGCGGAGGCCCAAGTGCGTGATCGTCTGTTATCGTGCAGGGGGTTACGGCTTGGGGTATGAACCTATATGCGAGCTAGCACGGCTTGTGTATAGCGTAGCCTGCCTTGAGTGGTGCAAGAGGGGATTATAGGTAATCAGGACCTGTACTTTTTTGGCCAAAAGCACATGGTTCGGTGCTATATGAAATCTTCACTGCAAAAGAGGCTAGGAGAGGGTTAAAGGCTGTTGAGGAAAACTCCTAGACTGTTCGCACTCAGGCGTAGCTTTATGGGGATTATAGTGTGGACTAAGTGGTAATCTAGTCCGGCGCTCGGTGACGACGCCGAGAAGGGCTTAAAGGGAAACCGCCGGAACGGCGACGTTCAGGTGCTCTTCTGGGAAAACCTACTGGACCTAAGCCACAGTGTTTACTCATAAAGCGACCACTCTTCACCATACATATTGCAAAAGCAGCCGTAGGTTTTAACGGTTGCTTTTTTTACACATGGATTGGACTTGCAGAATATGATAGGATATTATTGATTGTGTTTTGTCACACAATTATCAAAGAAACAAAAAATGTTAAGAATAATAAATAATATTGAAATCACTGGAAAAGGATCGTTACCACTGCATATATTTTGCAAGGGTAAAGAAAGTGAGGGAGTTTCCGTTGAATTTAACTGAGATTGACTCTCCAAAAAAGATTAAATCGTTGACGATACATGAATTAAATGAACTGGCATCCGACATTCGCCTGTTTATCATTGAAAAACTTTCGGTAACAGGCGGGCACCTGGCTCCCAATCTTGGCGTGGTTGAATTAACGCTGGCCATGCATTATACCTTTGACAGTCCTTATGATAAGTTTATCTGGGATGTCGGACATCAGTCCTATGTTCACAAAATTTTGACGGGAAGAGCGGATCGCTTTGATACCCTGCGTCAATATAAAGGGATGAGCGGTTTTCCGAAAATGTCGGAGAGCGAGCATGATGTCTGGGAAACGGGTCACAGCAGTACATCTCTTTCTGCTGCCATGGGTATGGCGGTTGCACGTGACCTGAAAGGTGAAAAGAACAAAGTGATTGCCGTGATCGGTGACGGCGCTTTAACCGGCGGGATGGCTCTGGAGGCTTTAAACCACATCGGACATGAAAAGAAGGATATGATCGTCGTACTCAACGATAACGAGATGTCCATCTCTCCCAATGTGGGCGCAATCCATAACTATCTGGGAAAATTACGTACTGATCGCCATTACAAGAAAGTAAAAGAAGAAGTAGAACAGTTATTGTATAAAGTACCGGCCGTCGGCGGAAGAGTGGCGAAAACACTGGAAAGAATCAAGGACAGCATGAAATACATGCTTGTTTCCGGAATATTGTTTGAAGAACTGGGATACACCTATCTCGGTCCGATTGACGGACATAACATTACAGAATTGCTGGAGTGTTTCAAACAGGCCAGCCATACCTCCGGTCCGGTACTGGTCCATGTAATTACCCAAAAGGGGAAAGGGTATAAACCTGCAGAATTGAATTCGGATACCTTTCATGGGGTGGGCGCCTACAAAATTGAATCGGGGGAACAGTTGAAAAAGGAAGGTCCGCCAAGCTACAAAGGTGTTTTCAGCAAAACCCTGATGCATCTGGCTGCACAGGATCCGTCCATCGTCGCGATCACCCCGGCTATGCTGGGTGGATCGGGTCTGGATAAATTCATGGAGAAATTCCCCGACCGCTGTTATGACGTGGGAATTGCAGAACAACACGCGGTGACGATGGCTGGAGGACTGGCTGCAGAGGGATTAAAACCGGTTTGTGCGATCTATTCCACCTTCCTGCAGCGCGGGTATGACCAGGTGATCCACGATGTATGCCGGCAAAATCTAAATGTGTTTTTTGCCGTGGATCGTGCCGGTCTCGTCGGAGCCGACGGAGAAACTCATCAGGGAGTGTTTGACATCGCCTTTCTCCGCTGTGTTCCCAACATGGTGGTCATGATGCCGAGGGATGAAAATCAGTTTCAGCACATGATCTATACTTCCGTCAAACATACGGACGGTCCGATTGCCGTTCGTTATCCGCGTGGAAACGGAATCGGAGTTCCGCTGGACCGAGAACTGACCACGATACCAATCGGAAAGTCGGAGGTCATACGTGAGGGGAAACATGTGGCGATTTTTGCCCTGGGTCCGATGGTCCAGATTGCCGAAAAAGCAGCGGATATTCTCATCCAGGAAGGTGTTGAACCGATGGTCATCGACGCACGCTTTGTAAAACCCCTCGATGAGCAAATGCTTCTGATGCTGGCGGAAAAGGGATTTTCACTGATCACACTGGAAGAAGGGTCCGTACTTGGCGGAATGGGCAGTGCCGTCCTTGAATTTTATTCGAGGGCAGGTCTCCATCACATGACTGTAGAAAATATCGGGATTCCCGATTACTTTGTGGAACATGGAAGTGTGTCTCAATTACGTGAAGAAGTGGGACTTACCCCGAATAAAGTGGCCCAGCAGGTGCTGGCTTTATGGCCGAGAAAAAGACAGAGGGCATAACGATGGAAAAGAAAGCACAGAAAAAAGAACGGATAGATACGCTGTTAGTGGAACGGGGTTATTTTGCCAGCCGTGAAAAAGCAAAAGCTGCGATCATGGCTGGCATTGTCTTCGCGGATCAGGAACGGGTGGACAAAGCCGGAAACAAAATTCCCGTCGATGCGAACATTTCCGTAAAGGGACAGGTTCACCCTTATGTCAGTCGCGGCGGATTAAAACTGGAAAAAGCGATAACTGCCTTTCAAATTTCACTTCAAGACCGGATTGTTCTGGATATCGGCGCTTCTACGGGAGGATTTACGGACTGTGCTTTGCAACATGGGGCGCGACGGGTTTATGCCATAGACGTCGGATATGGACAGTTGGCCTGGTCATTACGCCAGGATGAGCGGGTAGTCGTGATGGAACGAACAAATTTCCGTTATCTTCGAGCGGAAGATTTGACAGGCGAACCGCCCGATTTTGCAACGATTGATGTTTCTTTCATTTCATTGCGTATCATCCTCCCTGCCCTTAAAGATTTCCTCTCTACAGGGGGCGAAGTGATTGCCCTGGTGAAACCGCAGTTTGAAGCGGGACGTGAACAGGTTGGGAAAAAAGGGGTTGTCCGTGATAAAATGGTTCATAAGACGGTTCTTAAAGAGATGGTTCATTTCGCAAAACAGACCGGATACCTTTTAAAAGGGCTGACTTATTCACCCATCCAGGGAGGGGAAGGGAATATTGAATTTTTAATGTATCTTTCATACCCCGGAGCCGGACAGGAAGATGAAAATGATGAAAACGATGAAAACACAGATATGCAACGTTTGATCAATATCACCGTTGAAGAAGCCCACAGCAACTTTTAAATTGTTTGCAACGTCAAATGTTTGATGAAAAAAGGAATCCGTTCATCAATAAAGAATAAGAAATGATGGATGATCATTGAGGTGTGTTTAACGTGAAAACAATTGGCCTGGCGGTAAACAAGGGCAAACCCAATGCCTGGGTCGTAGCACGGGAACTTGCATATTTGCTTGAAAAAAAGAGGGCACGTGTCTATATAGAACCCACGGTGGCTCAGCACATCGGTCGTGGAGATCTGGCATTACCGCTCGAGGAATTCCACAAACATGTCGATATAATATTTGTTCTGGGCGGGGACGGAACTTTGCTTGGGATCGCCCGGCAATTCGCTCCTTACAATATCCCCATTCTGGGAATCAACCTGGGGCATCTCGGCTTTTTGTCCGAAGCCGAACCGGATGATCTTCCCCATGCGGTGGATCAAATTCTGAGCGGAGATTATTATCTCGAAAACCGCATGATGCTGGAAACGGAATTGATCCGCAAGGGAAAAAAACTGGAGACATTTACCGCGTTTAATGATGTGGGAATCGCAAAGGGTTCTTTCAGCCGTATCATACGATGTGCCGTTTATGTGGAGGATCTTTACCTGACCACCTTCAGCGGAGACGGGGTGATCATCTCAAGTCCCACAGGTTCGACGGCTTATTCCCTTTCAGCAGGGGGACCGGTGGTCGCTCCCAATGTCGATTGTCTTTTGTTGACGCCGGTGGCTCCTCACAGCTTAACGGCCAGGCCCTTCGTTCTCTCGCCTGATGATGAGATACGAGTTCAGGTGGATGCCACCCATCAGGACATTGGATTGACGGTGGACGGACAATTGGGAGTTAACCTGAAAGTTCAGGATGAAATCATTATTCGACGTTCTCCCCATATTACATCATTGATCAAGTGGAAACAACGCAATTTTTTCTCTGTGGTCAGGAAAAAGTTGCAGGGGGAATGCTGATTTAAATGAAAATATGGGTAATGGAGGATTTACAATGAACAAGGGACAACGCCATATTAAAATCAGGGAGATCATTGCCAATCACGAGATTGAAACACAGGACGAGCTCGTTGAAAAATTGCGGGATGCGGGATTTAATGTAACTCAGGCCACCGTTTCCCGGGACATTAAGGAACTGCATCTGGTCAAGGTTCCGACCGTGGATGGTCGTTACAAATATTCGTTGCCGGCCGACCAGCGTTTTAATCCGTTGCAAAAGCTAAAACGGGTTTTGATTGACAGTTTTGTGAGTATTGATCATTCCGGTAATCTTGTGGTGATGAAGACGATGCCCGGTAATGCCAACGCCGTCGGTGCGCTGATTGACAATCTTGAATGGGATGAAGTGATGGGAACAATATGTGGCGATGATACTGTACTGATTATTTGCAGAACCCCTGATGGTGCGGAAAAATCATCACGTGAATTTTTAGATATGCTTTAATTTTAATGTCATGATGCTTGATTAGTGCATCTCGAGGTGAGATGAATGATAATCGAATTATCGGTAAAAAATATGGCAGTCATCAAATCCGTAACCCTTACTTTCGGAAAAGGTTTGCATGTTCTTACCGGTGAAACCGGAGCGGGAAAGTCAATTCTCATCGATGCCATCAGTCTGCTTCTGGGTGCACGTGCATCATCCGATTTTGTCCGGTCCGGTGCAGAGAAAACGGAAATCGAAGGGGTGTTTTCCATCCATTCCGGTCATCCCATTGACGAAATTTTTGAAGAAATGGGAATTATGCACGATGAAGACGGAATGATTGTCATCCGTCGGGAAATTTCCGGTCAGGGGAAGAGCATATGTCGTGTCAACGGACAGGTTGTGACCCTTTCCATGTTAAAGCAGATCGGTCCCCGTCTGATCCAGATGCATGGTCAGCACGAACACCAGACGTTGCTGTCTTCTGAACAACATTTGCATCTGCTCGATCAATTCGGGGGAGAAACGGTTCAATCCGCAAAACAGGCTTACCGGGAGGTATTTGAAGAATATCAGAGCCTGATGCGTGACAAAAGAAATATGCAATTTGACGAACGTGAGACCGCTCAGCGTGTTGATTTATTATCTTTTCAACTGGAAGAAATCACAGAGGCTCAACTTCAACCCGGGGAAGACGAAGAACTTGAACAATTACGCAATCGTTTGATGTATGCGGAAAAATTGTTCGAGAACATGGAGCAGGCTTATCAATCGATCCAGGGAGAGGAACGCGGACTGGAAGCGGTGGGAAGGGCTTTGTCCCTTCTGGAAACGGCTGCCGGATATGATGATTCCCTCAAGGAACCTCTTGATCATTTACATCAAGTGTTTGCACAACTGGAAGATACGGCCCGTGTGATCCGGGATTATCGTGACCGACTTGAGTTTGATCCGGAACGGTTGACCGAAATTGAATCAAGATTAAATGATATCGGCAAACTGAAAAGAAAATACGGCAAAGACATTGATGAAATTTTACAGTACGCCGAAAACGCCCGTCAGGAACTGGAAATGCTGCAAAATCATGAAGTACATCTGGAACAGATTGAACAAAAACTGGCGAAAACAGCTGATCTTTTGGCTGAAAAAGCGCTTGAACTCAGTCTGGCCCGGAAGGAAGCAGCCAAAAAACTGGAAACCCGATTGATGGCTGAACTGAAAGACTTGTTGATGGATAAGACCCGGTTTGAAGTCAAATTTAACGTACGTTCCGATGAGCAGGGAATCGACGTCAACGGAACCAGAGTAAAACCGATGGAAAACGGGACGGATGAGGTGGAATTTTATATTTCTGCCAATCCGGGCGAGCCGTTGCGCCCTCTTGCCAGAATTGCTTCCGGTGGAGAATTGTCCCGTTTGATGTTGGCGCTTAAATCGATTTATGCCGATCAGGATCAGGTAAATACCTTTATTTTTGATGAAATTGATACGGGAATCAGTGGAAGAGCAGCTCAAACGGTTGCCGAGAAAATGGCAAAAGTAGCTGCTACAGCCCAGGTCCTGTGTGTAACCCACCTGCCGCAACTGGCAAGTATGGCGGACCATCATTATCTGATCGAAAAGGAAACGGACGATAACGAAACCATTACATCAGTCGCTGAACTGGATGAAGAGGGAAGGGTTTATGAATTGTCACGTATGCTTGGAGGGGCCGAGGTCACTGAAATGACCCTCAATCATGCCCGGGAAATGATACATATGGCCGAAAAAGTAAAGCACACCATATTGTAACCGTAATTTCGCTATTTAAATGCAGGACGTTCTCCCCCGTTTGTTAGCAATGCGGGGATGAGGACGTTTTTTTTGTGCCATTTTCACCTGAACATGCTGTTATAAATGGATGGCACAGCGGAAAGATTATAGATACGGCACTATTGGAGGTGTTGGCAGGGTTAAGCGTAGGAGAGTGATCCTTATTGAATAAGCGCAAAAAAACAGTCCTTGGGATAAGCCTCATCATCTTAACTTTAATCATCGTCTTTTCCTCTCCTTTTCAACAGTTCGCTTCCATTCCCGGCGAAATTCGTGTTTTTGAAGATCAATGGGAATCATTCGATTTCTCCAGACCTGTTATCGGGAGCTATCTGACAAGTAATCCCAATGTATTAAAAGCGGAAAGTGTAAACGGGAAAGGGAATCTTCACGCAAACACACCGGTTCAACTGAAGAAAAAAGCCGGAGAGGCAAAATTGCAATTGAGATGGGGAAATATACCCCTTAAATCGGTAAAAGTTAGTGTATTGCCCAAACTGGAGTTATTCCCCGGTGGTGAATCCCTCGGGGTCAAGCTGAAAACAGCCGGAGTAATGGTGGTCGGACACCACCTGGTGGAAACTAAAGGCGAGAAAATATCCCCGGCTGAAAAAGCGGGCATTAAGGTAGGCGACCTGATCATCAAAATAAACGGCATCTATATACATGACATGAAAGATGTCAGCCAAATTGTTCACGAAGAAGGAAAAAAGGGAAAAGATGTGGAGATTGTCATCATGAGGGGAGACGAGAAAAAGCACGTTTCAATAACCCCTGCCTTTGATGCGAAGGATGAAAAATACCGGCTAGGTGTTTATATCCGTGACGAATCGGCAGGAATCGGTACACTCACTTTTTATGAGCCCAAAACCAAAATTTTCGGGGCACTGGGACATGTGATTTCAGACGTGGATACCGGAAAACCAATCGTAGTGGGGGACGGGTACATTGTTCAGGCAGACGTTTCTTCTATTGAAAAGGGAGTAAACGGAAGTCCGGGAGAAAAACTGGCATCATTTCGCAAAGAAAAACTGGGAGAAATCACGGGAAATACTTCATTCGGCATTTTTGGAAAAATGAAAAAAACACCGGATCTCCGTCAGAAAAAATTGATGCCGGTAGCGCTCTCCGAGCAAGTAAAAGAAGGTCCCGCCAAAATTTTAACTGTCCTTGACGGGCAAAAAATCGAGAGTTTTAACATTGAAATTGTCAATGTGATTCAACAGCGATATCCCGCAACAAAAGGGATGGTTATTAAAGTGACCGACCCCAGATTACTGGAAAAAACAGGAGGAATCGTTCAGGGAATGAGCGGCAGCCCGATTATACAGGACGGTAAAATCGTCGGAGCCGTAACCCACGTCTTTGTGAATGACCCCACTTCGGGCTACGGTGCATTCATTGAATGGATGTTAAAAGACGCCGGAATTGATATTGAAAAACAGACTGACCAGACCATCCAGACAAGACTGAAGGCCGGATAGGCTTTTCAGTCTTTTTTTTTTCGTCAATCGGTCGATTTCAGGGTAAATATGTGTAGTTTTATGCCGATTAATCATTAAAAAGAGGTCGAAATTAGTAGAATTTGGTCATTATATAAAAATTTATAAAAAAAACAATTTTCCCTGGCAGGAACTCACTGGCAAATGTCGAATTTAAATTACGAGCAAAAAGACGAAAAAAGGGGAGAAGGACATTGAGAAAAGTTCAAGTATTGCTTGCTGATGATAACCGGGAATTTGTTCGACTGCTCGAAGAATACATCAATCAGCAAGAGGATATGGAAGTGGCGGGAGTAGCCTATAACGGAAATGAAGTTATTTCATTTCTGGAGGAATCTGTTCCGGATGTCCTTGTACTGGACATTATTATGCCGCACCTTGATGGACTTGCCGTTCTGGAACAAATGCAGACCCTTAACTTGCAGGAACCTCCACGGATCATTATGTTAACCGCTTTTGGCCAGGAGGATGTCACCAAGAAAGCGGTCGAATTCGGCGCATCTTACTACATTCTCAAGCCATTTGACATGGAAATCCTGGTCAATCGCATCCGTCAGGTCATGGGGCAAAAATCCGTGACATTTAAACCATCCTATGTCGGGGGAGGAAGTGCGGGAAAAACCAAAAGCCTTGACCAGAATATCACCCACATCATTCACGAAATCGGTGTACCTGCACACATCAAGGGGTACTTATATCTGCGTGAAGCCATTTCAATGGTGTATAACGATGTGGAATTGCTCGGTTCCATTACGAAAGTCCTCTATCCGGACATCGCAAAGAAATACAACACCACTTCCAGTCGTGTAGAACGTGCCATCAGGCATGCGATTGAAGTGGCATGGAGCCGTGGGAATCTAGACTCCATCAGCTCTTTATTCGGTTACACAGTAAGTAACACCAAAGCCAAACCCACTAATTCCGAGTTTATCGCGATGGTTGCCGATAAACTGCGCCTGGAGCATAAAGTGGGATAACTTTTCAACTCAATTATTCCGGTTTCCTTCTGCCTTTTACCCGTGTTCATCTGGAACACGGGTTTTTTATGTTGGAATATAAAAAGCGAGTCAATGGCACATAATAACATTAGCAATCCATGGAATGGGGGTGAAGAGGTTGATTAGCCGGATACAAAACCCCGTACCAGCAATAAAAGGGAATATTGTGGCAGATCGAAAAACAAAAAATCTTCTTAAACGAATTCGTCCGGGAGAAATTGCCGTTGTCGACCATGAGGACATCGATGAAATGGCGGCACAGGGATTGATTGAGGCCAGAGTGAAAGCGGTGATCAACCTGAAACCTTCATTAACAGGCAGCTATGTCACTTCAGGTACCCGCCTGTTATTTGAAAATCGGATTCGTGTCGTTGACGTCACAAAAATCATATCATCACTGGAATTAAAGGACGGGATGCAGGTCGAAATCGCAAATGACAGGATTTATGTTTCCTTACCCGGCCATAAAGTGGAATGGGCACAATTTCGCCCGGTCGATAAGAATTATATTGAAGAGGGTACGAACCGGGCAAAAAAAAATATGGAACAGCGATTGGCACAGTTTATAGATAATACACTGGAATATGCGCAAAAGGAAAAAGAATATTACTTAAAACCTTTACCTCCTTTGCCATTGAAATTAAAGATTCGAAACCGCCATGTCCTGGTTGTCGTCAGGGGAAAACATTACAAGGAAGACCTGAAGGCGATCCGTTCGTATATTGATGATTACCGCCCCGTATTAATCGGAGTGGATGGGGGAGCCGACGCGTTACTCGAACATGGTTACCGCCCGGATTTGATCATCGGTGATATGGACAGTGTATCTGACCGTGCCCTTCTTTCTGGTACGGCAGTGGTTGTTCATGCTTATCCGGACGGACGCGCGCCGGGATTGAAACGAGTACGGCAACTCCGGGTTCCCGCATATATTCTTCCTGCCCCCGGCACCAGTGAGGATGTCGCCATGTTATATGCCTATGAACAGGGAGCAAGATGGATTGTCACCCTGGGAACCCATTCGAATATGGTGGATTTTCTGGAAAAGGGAAGAAAAGGGATGGCCAGTACAGTACTGGTCCGTATGAAAATCGGAACTCGTCTGATCGACGCCAAAGGGGTCAGCATGTTATATCAAAAAAGATTACGATGGGAAAATGTGATTTACCTCGGCGCGGCTGCCGCTTTTCCCGTTGTTGCTTTAAGCATGGTCAGTCCTGAAATTCGTCATATCTGGCAGATTATCTGGTTACAAATAAAAATGATGTTTACGTAGGTGAAATCATGATCACCCTTCGCTATCATATCGCTACAATCATTGCCATTTTTTTATCTCTCGGAGTGGGAATTTTGCTCGGGGCAGTGACGGGCCAGCAGTGGTTGTCTGAACAGGAGCAGGACCTGCTTTTAAACCTTGAACAAAAATATGAATCGGCATTGGAGAGTAACCGCCAACTGGAATACCAACTTCAAGAGCTAAATCTTAAAATGGAACAAGCCAACAGGGATTTACTGCAACTGGTTACTCACAATTATTCACCGATGCTGGAAGGTCGGACCGTATCCATCTGGTACGAAAATTCCCTCGATGGCAAAAAGGTGATCGACATGTTGTCCAGAGTTGGAGTGAGTGTGTATGATGTAACCGATCAACTCGGTCTTGTTCATCCACCCGTCATTGTGATCGGAAGGAACAAAATTCCCTATCAACTGGCATTACTTCCCAATGATCAAAAGTTGCACATTTCCCAAACCCCGCAAACCCCGACGGAACAGTGGGATTTTTTGCAGAAGGTATGGTTTCTATTAAAAGAGAAGGATGGAATACATGATGAGTAATAGAGAACGAGTCAGTTGCATCATTCCGGCATTTAATGAAGAAAACTATATATCTTCCACCTTAACGGCATTGAGGCATCTGCCGGAAATTGATCAGTTGATCGTGGTCGATGACGGAAGTAGCGACCGAACGGCGGAACTGGCTAGAAAATGGGCGGACGATGTGATTGTCCATGAGAAAAACCGCGGGAAAGGGGCTGCGCTGTTAAGCGGGCTTCGCATTGCGAACGGATCACTGATTCTGTTTATTGACGGAGATCTGGGATTGTCCGCAAAAAATGCAGGGATGTTACTTCCGCCTCTGCTTGAAAAAGATGTGGAAATGTCAGTGGCCGTTCTTCCTTCTCCGCGCATCAAAGGCGGGGTGGGACTGGTGAAAAAACTGGCTGCCGGGGGAATTCACAGATTAACGGGCTACAAACCCCGTGCTCCCTTATCGGGTCAAAGAGGTTTGACATGGAAGGCGGCGGAATCCATCACCTCCTGGGACTGTGGTTTTGGGATTGAAGTAGGGATGACGATCGATGTGTTGCGTGCGGGTTATCGCATCCGGGAAGTAGAAATCCCTTTTTGGCACAGGGAGACGGGCAGGGACATCCGGGGATTTCTTCACCGCGGAAAACAATTTTGGTCAGTGGGTCAAATTTTACAGGGAAAGTGGAAGTGGAAACGATATGACAGGCGGGTATTAAATCAACATGAATGATTTGGTAAGATTAATCTTTCTTGGCACGGCACTTTATGTGTTTTCATGGGCACTCTATCCGTCAATGGTTCGTTTTTTTTACAATCACGGATTTGTTCAGCGCAATTTCAGGGGTGACATGGTTCCGGCGGGAGCCGGTCTGTGGCTGGCAGTCATTCATTTGCTATTGTTGCCATGGACAGGTCTCTTCCCGTCACAGGTGTCGCAGACCGGAGATATCTTGTCTGCACAAACCATCGCTGTCTTGGTCATGTGTTTTGCGGGTTGGATCGATGACCGTCATGGCCGGAAAGACGTGAAAGGATTACGGGGACATTTTTCTTCCATAAAAAAAGGGGAAGTGACTACAGGGGTGGTTAAGGCTGTGTCAGGGGCCTGGATTTCCCTCTTATTGACGCTGTCATTATCAGGGACAGGTACGGTGATTGAACTCTTGCTGTCTTTTATCATCATCTTATTTTCGATAAACTTGATCAATTTATTTGATTTAAGGCCGGGACGGGCGTGGAAAGTATCGTTTTTTAGCGTCGGGATGATCATTGTGACAGGAGGGGTGGTGGAACCGGTATTATGGTTACCGCTGATCATTACGGCAGTACTTCTGTATATTCCGGATTTGAAAGGAAAGGTGATGCTGGGTGATACGGGGGCAAATGCGATTGGGGTGTTGATAGGATACTGGGTAGTGATGTTTACCCCGGAATCCTTTCAATGGCTCTGGTTATTTTTTTTGATCGGGGTTCACTGGTACGCCGCTCATTATTCCATTACGACGTTGATACAACAAATAAAACCCCTTCGTCTGCTGGATCAGTGGGGAAGGGAGGGAGACAATACAGAATCATGATGAAAACGGGGCTTACCCGTTTCTTTTTTTGAGCCATTCTTTTACATTATTTTCACGCATGAGTCTCTTTTGCAGACGTCCCAGTCGTTTCTCACGCTGGTAGAGATAACCTGCCACAAAAGAAATTCCTGTAATAAAAAGCACCAGTCCTCCCGACAGGATCAGCCAGGGGCTGGTTTGTGCATGGGGATCAAAGAACATAAACAAAGCGTCCCGCATCAGTTTAATACCGTAAACACCTGCAGCACCGGGAATCAGAAGGAGGGTCAGTGCGATGATTCGCTGAACAAGCAAGATCTTTCCTCTTTTCTACATAAAAAATATCTATTAACTATTTATTTTATAGGAACATGGCTAAAAAGTCCATGTGTTGATTGTTGAGGCATATATCATTAAAATGGAATGGGAATGGCAATTAATGTTTGACAACAATGTGACGTTTTTGCACAGGCTATTCATAGAAAATCTATGGAAGAATGGAGAATCATGATGAATAGCCTGCAATCTGTTTTAGAGAAGGTAAGACAAAAACCAAATTTACGCATTGCTGTGGCAGCGGCAGAAGATAAAGATGTGTTACGTGCCGTAGAAGAAGCCTGTGATTCAAGCATAGCCCAGTTTCTCCTTTTCGGAGATGAATCCAGAATGAAAGCGATTACAGATCGTGAACGTATTTCCCTGTCATCCGGCGTAGAGATCAGGCATGTCCCGGATTTGAATGAAGCTTGCCGTCAGGCGGTGATGTCCGTTCAGACCGGAGAAGCGGATATTGTGATGAAAGGACTTGTTGACACCTCGCTCATTTTGAAAGCCGTATTGGACAGAGAGCACGGCCTTCGTGATCACGGCGTTTTAAGTCATGTTGCCGTTTTTGAAGTTCCCGGTGCGGAAAGGTTGTGGCTGGTAACCGATGCCGCCATGCATATTGCTCCCACACTGGAACAGAAAGTGGAGATCATTAAAAATGCTGCAGCAGTTGCGCGTTCCCTCAATATTGAAATACCCAGAGTGGCTCCAATTGCCGCAATTGAAAAAGTCAACCCCGATATGCCTGCTACAGTGGACGCAGCATTGTTGTCCAAAATGGCAGAGCGCGGTCAAATACCCGGTGTCGAGGTTGATGGACCGCTGGCACTGGATAACGCCATTTCCCCACAGGCAGCTGAGCATAAAGGAATCAAGAGCCGAGTGGCCGGGAAGGCCGACATTTTACTTCTCCCTGATATTGAGTCCGGTAATGTTCTATATAAATCGCTCACCATTGTTGCAGGAGCGAGGGTGGGCGGCATTGTCGTGGGCGGACGGGCTCCGGTGATTGTCACATCGAGAGCCGACACTCATGAAACGAAAATGTATGCCATTGCGCTGGCAGTCATGACAGCATACCGGTCATATCAGGAGATGAAACCGTTAGTACACTTGTAAGGGAGGGCTTTACATTGCAGATTTTTGAGTACCTCGAGAAGTATGATTATGAACAACTGGTGTTTTGTCAGGACAAGTCGTCGGGCTTAAAGGCGATCATCGCTATTCACGATACGACACTCGGGCCTGCTCTCGGCGGAGCGAGAATGTGGAATTATGCGAGTGAAGAAGATGCGATTGTGGATGCGCTTCGATTGGCCCGCGGCATGACCTACAAGGCAGCTGCCACCGGATTGAATCTCGGTGGAGGAAAAACGGTGATTATCGGCGATCCGAAAAAAGACAAAAACGAGGAAATGTTCCGTGCATTGGGACGTTATATCCAGAGCCTGAATGGTCGTTACATCACTGCGGAAGATGTGGGAACAACGGTGGCTGACATGGATTTGATTCATCAGGAGACCGATTTTGTCACCGGAGTATCGCCGGCATTCGGAAGCAGCGGAAATCCGTCACCGGTAACGGCTTACGGAGTTTATCGCGGAATGAAAGCAGCAGCAAAGGAAGCATTCGGTTCAGATGATCTGAGCGGTAAAACAGTTGCCGTTCAGGGTGTGGGAAATGTGTCATATAACCTGTGCAAACTATTGCACGAAGAAGGAGCTCAGTTGATTGTCACCGATATCAACACCGACAATGTGAAGCGCGCGGTTGAAGATTTTGGGGCGAAGGCAGTGGATGTGGATGAAATATTTTCAGTTGGGTGTGACATATTCTCCCCCAATGCCCTCGGAGGAATCATCAACGATGAAACAATTCCTCAACTGAAGTGTAAAGTGATTGCAGGTGCCGCCAATAATCAGTTGAAGGAAGACCGGCACGGCGATCGTATTCATGAGATGGGGATCGTGTATGCTCCGGATTATGTCATCAATGCCGGCGGTCTGATCAATGTATCCGATGAGCTCTACGGGTACAACCGGGAACGTGCCATGAAAAAAGTGGAAACCATTTATGATAATGTGATGAAGGTCTTTGAAATCTCCAAAAGAGATCAAATCCCTACTTATAAAGCAGCAGATCGAATGGCTGAAGAGCGCATTGAACGATTGCGTAATTCACGCGGAACTTTTTTGTTGAAAGAAAAGCATATTTTATCGATGCGAAAATAAATGAGGTGAGGTTTTGCAAAACGGAACCTATCGCATATTCGCTATAAATCCGGGATCAACGTCGACCAAACTGGGTTTGTTTGACGGCGACAGCTTGATTGTGGAGGAGACGATTCGTCACAAAACGGAAGAACTCTCGCGTTATCGCCGCGTCGCCGAACAAGAAAAATTTCGTCGCGACCTTGTGATGAATTGGCTCGGAAAAAAAATCAGTGACGGGGCCCGTCTTCATGCCGTTGTAGCACGAGGAGGCGTGTTGAGACCGATTCCCGGAGGGACGTATTCTGTCAATCACGAGATGCTCGAGGATCTGAGGGAAGCGAAATATGGTGAACATGCCTCTAATCTCGGAGCTATGATCGCTCATTACATCGCAAAGCGTGAACAGATTCCCGCATTTATTGTGGATCCAGTCGTTGTCGATGAGATGGAACCGGTGGCCCGGATATCTGGGATACCTTCCATTGAACGGAAAAGCATTTTTCATGCCTTGAATCAAAAAGCGGTGGCCCGAGAAATTGCGAAAAAAATCGGAAAGCCCTATGAGGCATGTCGTTTTGTAGTGGCCCATATGGGCGGGGGCATCACGGTCGGGGCCCATTGTGAAGGAAGAGTGGTTGATGTGAATAACGGATTGAATGGCGAAGGGCCGTTTTCACCTCAAAGAGCAGGGACGATCCCCTTTGGCGACCTGATTCAATTAAGCTTTTCAGGCAAATATTTTCCACGGGAAGTTATGCAGATGCTTGTGGGACAGGGCGGAATGGCCGGATATCTCGGCACTCATGATGCGATGGAAGTGGAGCGTCGCATTGAGGCCGGTGATCAGTATGCTCTGCTCATTTATGAGGCCATGGCCTATCAAGTGGCGAAGGAAATTGCAGCATGTGCTGCCGTGCTCAAGGGCAGAGTCGACCGTATTATACTGACCGGGGGTTTGGCTTACGGGGAAAAATTCGTTACTATGATAAAAGAAAGAATCGATTGGATTGCCCCGGTTGTAATTTTGCCGGGTGAAAATGAGTTGAAAGCGCTTACCCGGGGGGCATTGCGTGTGCTGAGAGGGGAAGAAACAGCCCGCACTTATCCGCAACCGGTAAAAGGAAGAAGTAAAGTTGAGGTGAACACACATGGCGGAAGAATTTGATCTGGTGGTTTTGGGAGGCGGAACCGGAGGTTATGTCGCTGCAATCCGAGCCGCTCAACTGGGTATGAAAGTAGCCATTGTTGAGAAGGACAAACTGGGTGGTACCTGTCTCCACCGGGGATGTATTCCCAGTAAAGCGTTACTAAGAAGTGCCGAGGTTTATCATACTCTGCAAAACGGAGAGGATTTCGGGGTTCTCGCAAAGGAAATTTCCCTCGATTTCAAAAAAGTGCAGGAAAGAAAGCAAAAGATTGTTGACCAGCTTCATAAAGGTGTTCAACAACTAATGAAAAAAGGGAAAATTGCTGTATACGAAGGGATTGGCAGAATTCTCGGGCCGTCCATCTTTTCTCCCCAAGCGGGAGCGATTTCTGTTGAGAGAAATGACGGCAGTGAATCGGATATTCTGACTCCGAAATTTGTTTTGATTGCAACGGGTTCCCGTCCCCGCAGTCTTCCCGGACTTGAACCGGACGGGCGTTATGTCTTTACCAGTGACGAAATCCTCCAACTTGAAGAACTGCCTTCTTCTATTCTCATTGTAGGTGGTGGTGTGATTGGAATCGAATGGGCATCTCTCTTCAGTGATTTCGGTGTTCAGGTGGAAATTGTGGAATATGCCGATCGCATTTTGCCTTTTGAGGACGAAGAAATCAGCAAAGAAATGACGCGTTTGCTCAAACGAAAGAAAGTGAAGGTGCATACCGGGGTCAAGGTGAATCCTGAAACCTTCGAAGTAAAAGGGGATCAGGCAGAAATCCAGGGTGAGAAAAACGGAGAAAGCATGACCTTCTCGGCTGAGAAAATTCTTGTCTCTGTTGGAAGACAGGCGAACACAGAGGGAATTGGACTGGAAAACACCGGCATTAAGGTGGAAAAAGGTGTAATCGTAGTGGACGAATTTTACCGCACAGCCGAATCTCACATCTATGCAATCGGAGATGTGATAGGCGGATTACAACTGGCCCACGTTGCTTCCCATGAGGGAATCACCGCCGTGGAACATATGGCCGGTGAAGCGGCAGAACCGATTAATTATGATATGGTTGCCAAATGTACCTACAGTCGTCCGGAAATCGCCAGTGTCGGACTGACAGAACAACAGGCGAAGGAAAAAGGATATCAGGTAAAAACAGGTAAATTCCAGTTTCGCGCCATCGGGAAAGCACTTATTTTCGGAGAAGCGGATGGTTTTGTCAAACTGGTGGTGGATGAGCAAACCGAGGATCTGCTCGGTGTGCATATGATCGGTCCACATGTAACCGACTTGATATCGGAGGGAGCCCTGGCAAGGGTGCTGGATGCGACTCCCTGGGAGATTGCTCATACGATTCATCCTCACCCCACATTATCTGAAATCATGGGAGAAGCAGCGCTTGCTGTCGAAGGCAAGCAGATTCACAGTTAATCAAGTATGAAACCTGTGAAAGGAGGCGGCTTAAATGACCGCAAAAAATCGTCATAACGAGGCTGGTTTGAGCGACGATCAAGTGTTGGACATGTATTATTACATGAATCTTGCAAGAAAACTGGACGAGCGGATGTGGCTGTTAAATCGTGCCGGCAAAATTCCGTTTGTGATTTCCTGTCAGGGACAGGAAGCGGCCCAGGTCGGAGCGGCGTTTGCCCTGGAAAAAGGGAAAGATTATACTCTGCCGTATTATCGTGACATGGGAGTTGTGCTGGTGATGGGTATGACTGCCCGGGATATGATGTTATCGGCATTCGCAAAGGCGGAAGATCCCAACAGCGGCGGACGCCAGATGCCCGGTCATTTCGGCAGTCGCAAACATAACATTGTCACCGGATCAAGTCCCGTTACAACACAGGTCCCTCATGCTGTAGGGGTGGCTCTCGCGGCTACCATGCAGGGAAAAAATGTCGTTGCTTACACCAGTTTTGGTGAAGGCTCAAGCAATCAGGGGGATTTCCATGAGGGCGCCAATTTTGCCGGCGTTCACAAATTACCGGTGATCTTTTTCTGTGAAAACAACAAGTACGCTATTTCCGTACCGTTGAAAAAACAACTGGCATGCGAGAGTGTAGCCGATCGTGCGATCGGATACGGTTTTCCCGGCGTAAAAATCGACGGAAATGATCCGATCGATGTATATCGTGCGATGAAGGAAGCTGTGGATCGGGCGAGAAGAGGGGAAGGTCCGACTTTAATCGAAGCGATGACATACCGTCTGGTTCCCCACTCCAGCGATGATGACGACCGCAGTTATCGATCCAGGGAAGAAGTGGAGGAAGCGAAGAAAAATGATCCAATCCTCCGTTTTCGCAATTATTTAATGGAACAGGGCATATTGGATGAAGAAAAAGATCAGCAGTTGCTTACCCGTATACAAAGTGAAGTGGATGAAGCCACGGAATATGCGGAAAATGCACCTTATCCCGAGCCGGAAAGTGCACTGAAGCATGTGTATGGATCTTAAGGAGGAGGTGGAAGTATGGCTGTAATTTCATATATCGATGCCGTCACAATGGCATTGCGTGAAGAAATGCAAAGAGATAAAAACGTTTTTGTTCTGGGGGAAGACGTGGGTGTGCGCGGTGGTGTGTTCCGTGCAACCAACGGTTTAATTGAAGAGTTCGGGGAAGAACGGGTGATCGATACGCCCCTGGCTGAATCCGCCATTGCAGGAGTTGCAGTGGGAGCGGCAGCTTACGGGATGAGACCGGTTGCGGAGATTCAATTTGCTGATTTTATTATGCCTGCTGTCAACCAGATTGTCAGCGAGGCGGCCAAATTCCGTTATCGTTCCAATAATGACTGGCACTGTCCGCTGGTGGTGAGAGCACCTTATGGAGGAGGGGTACACGGTGCCCTTTATCACTCACAGAGCGTGGAAGCAATGTTTAACAGCGTTCCCGGTCTGAAAATCGTTGCTCCTTCCACTCCTTACGATGTAAAAGGGCTGTTGAAAGCGGCGATTCGTGACGATGATCCGGTATTATTTTTTGAACATAAACGTTGTTACCGCCTGATTAAGGGAGAAGTTCCCGAAGAGGATTATACCATTCCGATCGGCAAGGCGGATGTGAAGAAAGAAGGAAGCGACATTACCGTCATTTCATATGGACTCATGCTACATTATGCATTGCAGGCAGCAGAGGAACTGGAAAAGGAGGGGATCAGCGCCCATGTCCTGGATCTGCGTACCCTCTATCCCCTGGATAAAGAAGCGATTGTAGAAGCTGCCGTTAAAACCGGCAAAGTGCTCATTATTCATGAGGATAACAAGGAGGGTGGAATCGGCGGTGAGGTTTCCGCCATCATTGCAGAAGAATGTCTGTTCGAACTGGATGCGCCGATCAGACGGCTGTGCGGCCCTGATATCCCGGCCATGCCTTACAGCCCTCCGCTGGAGAAATTTTTTATGCTGAATCCGGAAAAAATCAAGGCAGCAATGAAAGATCTTGCCGAGTTTTAAAAAAAGGAGGAATGGGTCATGGCGACGAAAATCGTGATGCCACAACTCGGAGAAAGTGTCACGGAAGGAACCATTGCCCGCTGGCTGGTATCCCCCGGAACCAGAGTGAACAAGTACGATCCTCTGTGCGAGGTATCCACGGATAAAGTAAATGCCGAAGTCCCTTCCACGGTGGCCGGTACCGTAACCGAACTGGTTGCACAGGAGGGAGATACTGTAGCGGTCGGCGATTTAATCTGTTATATCGAAACAGAGGGTGGAAAAGACGCTGTGGCAGATGCAGTACTTGATGCGGACAATAACAAAGTGGAACAAGCAGCAACCCCTGCTACAACAGAAGTACAGCCTGTTGCAGCCGGTGAAGATCAGGGAAACCGCCCGCAACTGATGCAGGTTGATCGTTCCCAAAAAGCACGTTATTCTCCGGCTGTGCTTCATCTCGCACAGAAGCATCAACTGGATTTGACTCAGATTGCCGGAACGGGTCGGGGAGGACGAATCACGAGAAAAGATGTATTACGGGTGATCGAACAGGGTGGCACGACTGCAACACCGGTACAGACCAACATCGGAACACAGGAACAAAAAACGACTCCTTCCGCTGCACAAACCGCGCAACCTGTTATCATGGCCGTTCAGGGCGAACGGGTAAATGAAACAGGTAAAATCGGTAACATCCCTGTCTATCCCGGGGACCAGGTGCTACCCGTATCTGCGGTGCGTCGCACCATTGCCGAGCGGATGGTGCAGAGTAAACATGAAGCACCCCATGCCTGGACGATGGTGGAAGCCGATGTGACTCCGTTGGTGAACTACCGCAATAAAATGAAGGATGAATTTTACCGTAAAGAGGGGATTAAGCTGACTTTCCTTCCCTTCTTTGTCAAGGCCGTGGTGGAAGCGCTCAAACAATATCCGATGCTCAATTCCGTATGGGCCGGTGATAAAATTATTATTCGCAAGGATATCAACATTTCTCTTGCTGTTGCTACGGATGACGCCCTGTATGTGCCTGTCATCAAGCAGGCTGACCGTCTTAGCATTAAGGGACTGGCTGAAGCGATTGAAGAACTGGCTGTTAAAACAAGAGAAAACAGACTCTCTCTTGACGACATGCAGGGGGGAACGTTTACGGTAAACAATACCGGTTCATTCGGATCCATTCAATCGATGCCGATCATCAATTATCCTCAAGCGGCGATACTGAGCGTTGAGGCTATTACCAAAAAACCGGTCGTGATCGATGACATGATCGCCATTCGCAGTATGGTGAACCTGTGCTTGTCGCTTGATCATCGCGTGCTTGACGGCCTGATCTGCGGACGATTTTTACAGGCGGTTAAAGAAAATCTTACCCGCATGGGTCAGGACATCAACTTGTATTAACAGAATAACTCTTGATCAGTAAGGGAAAGAGCGGGAACATTACGAACCCGTTCTTTTCACATTTGATTTTTACCCTAAAGGAGAGGTTTAATCCATGAGAGATGAACGCTTAACTAAACTTGCGCAAACGCTTTTGTCCCATTCCGTCAAAATTAAAGAAAAAGATGTTTTAATGATCCGTGTACTGGACGAAGGAATCCCACTGGCGAAAGAGCTGGTGCGTCTCGCCTATGACAAAGGGGCCCATCCCTTTGTCCGCCTGATGAACAGTGAAATTGTGCGTGCTGAAGGTCTGGGGACGACAAAGGAACGCGCGGAACTTTGGAAAAACTGGGAGGAGAACATCTGGAAACAGGTGGATGCCACCATTTCTATCATCGGTGAGCATAATGATCATGAAACCTCTGATATTCCTGCAGAGAACCGCAGAATCATGCAACAGGTGATGAAGCCTGTTCAGGACTACATCGTTAACAAATTACGCTGGGTGTTGTTGAACTACCCGACCCCGGCCATGGCGCAAAAAGCGGGAATGCCCACCGACAAGTTTTTCGATTTTTATTTCGATGTGTGCAGCATGGATTATGAAAAAATGGAGAGGGCACTCCAGCCACTTAAAGAACTGATGGAAAAAACGGACCGCGTACATATTAAAGGACCAGGAACCGATCTGCGTTTTTCCATCAAAGGAATTCCCATCATTCCCTGTGCCGGAGAATATAACATTCCTGACGGAGAAATTTATACGGCACCGGTCAGAGATTCCGTGGAAGGAACAATCTCCTTCAACACACCGACCAATTATCAGGGAACAACTTTTGACAATGTAAAACTCACGTTTAAGAACGGAAAAGTTGTTGAAGCAAGCGCCAACAACAGTGAACGGTTAAATGAAATTCTCGATACCGATGAGGGTGCACGTTACATCGGCGAGTTTGCCATCGGCGTCAATCCGTACATCCTGAATCCGATGAACGACATTCTTTTTGATGAAAAAATCACGGGAAGTTTCCACTTTACTCCGGGTCAGGCTTATGAAGACGCAAATAACGGAAATCAGTCCACCATCCACTGGGATATGGTCTGCATCCAGCGGCCGGAGTACGGCGGTGGCGAAATTTATTTTGACGACAGGCTCATTCGCAAAGACGGCGTTTTCGTACTAGAAGAATTAAAAGGACTCAATCCGGAAAATTTGAAGTCTTAACAGACTCAAACGGAACAGGCATACGAAGGTTGGAGGTGTAAAACGGGGATGGCAACGCTGCTGGATGTCTATTACTTACCGGAGGTTTCTTATTTTCCCGCCTGGGATTTGCAGAAAAAATGGGTTCAGCAGATTGACAGGGGTGAGCGGCCGGATACTTTACTGTTATTGCAACATCCCCATACATTTACCCTGGGACGTTCGGGAAAAGAGGAACATCTGTTGATCGGACGGGAGCAATTGCAGCGTGAGGGGATCACCCTTGCCCATATTGACCGGGGCGGGGACATTACGTATCATGGTCCGGGTCAAATTGTGGGCTATCCCCTGATTTATCTGGGGGAAAGCGGAGATCCCCACAAATACCTTCGTGAATTGGAACAGGTGTTGATTGACACCCTTGCTCAATTCAGGATTGTAGGCGCAAGAAAACCAACCTATACCGGAGTATGGGTTGATGATCTTAAAATCGCCGCCATCGGGGTCAAATTCAATCGGGGAATTAAACGTAAAGGATTCATTTCCAGCCACGGTTTTGCTCTTAATGTCAATACGGATCTTTCAATGTTTAATAAAATTGTTCCCTGCGGGATTACCGAATATGGTGTTACGTCCATGGAACAAATTCTGGGGTACTCCTGTGATATCCGGGAAGTGATGGAGGTGATCCGTCTTCGGTTCGACCGGATTTTTCATACCGAGAGTCGGGTCGCCTCTCAAGAGAATGCAAATGAAATTGTGAATAAACTGTCACACATCGATTGATGCCGGAATATACCCCCCGGTAGTATAATAGAGCAAGATAATACAGACGGGGGGATCCGTAATTGAAAAAAATCGCATGTTTTGTCATTATTCCGGCTATTTTTTTGGTGATCAGTGCCTGTTCCGAACAAACCGGCAATCCTCCGAGTGACGGGGTGATCGAACCCTCTCCTCCCACAGAGACAGGGGACAGGGTGATCTATCAGCTGGTCGCGGCGGAAACAGAAGCTGAAGTGGAACCGGGGTTGACATTACCTTTTTACACATACGGAGGAACGGTTCCGGGACAGGAAATTCGTGTGAAACAGGGTCAGCAGTTGGAGGTTCAATTGTCCAATAGGTTGAAGGAGCCGATCACGATACACTGGCACGGTTATCCGGTACCCAATGATATGGATGGAGTTCCCGGACTCACTCAGAATGCCGTTCAACCGGGGGAAACATTTACCTATTCTTTTAAAGCAAAGGTTGCGGGAACATACTGGTACCACTCTCACCAGAACAGTAATGAGCAGGTAGATAAGGGTCTATACGGAGCACTCATTGTTGAAGCGGAAGATGATCCCTACCAAGTTGACCGGGAATATGTCCTGATCCTCGATGAAATGAACCGTGACGGATCGGCCGGCTCCGCAGGCGGAATGATGGGCCGCATGATGGGGGGCGGTGCGTCAAGCTATGATATTTTTACGGTCAATGGCAAAGCGGGTGAGTCTATCCCGGATTATCCGGTTAAAACCGGGGAAAAGTTACGGCTTCGATTTATCAACGCAGGATATACAACTCATTACATGCATCTGGGATCAGTCCCATACAAAGTGATTGCTGTTGACGGACAAATAGCAAAACAACCGGTCACGGCCGATAATGAGTTATTGCCGGTGGCACCGGGCGAACGTTACGATGTGTTGATCGAAGTACCGGATGCCGGCTTTTTTATCCGCGACATGCTGGATGATGATGCGGCGGACGGTTTACGCATTCCCGTTGTAAATCTCGACTCCGATCGTATATTCCCTGAGAGGGGTTACAGTGGAATTTTTAAGATTTCCGAGTCACAGATCGGATCCGGCGACTGGGAAAAAGTTGCCGCCCCGTCTTATGATAAAGAGTATCATATGGCCTTATCACACGGAATGAGTATGGGCGGAGTAGTTTATCAAATCAACGGCAGGGTTTTTCCCGATACGGAACCGCTTGATGTACGAAAAGGAGACCGGGTTAAGGTCACGCTGGAAAGTAGGGATCCGATGTTTGACCATCCCATGCATTTACACGGACACTTTTTCCAGGTATTAAGCAAGAACGGAAGGCCGCTGAAAGGCGATCCGGTGATGAAAGATACGTTGTTGATCAGGCCGGGAGAAACTTATGAGGTGGCTTTTATCGCGGATAATCCCGGGGACTGGATGTTTCACTGTCATGACCTGAATCATGCCAGTGACGGAATGGTGACCACGGTTGACTATGAAGGACACGAGATTGCCGATGGCATCGATCGATCACATTTGAAGGAGTAAACGGGAAGATTTTTCCGTGGAATTTTGTTAAGAACGTGTGCGTTGTGAAAAAAAACCAACTCGATGGTGTCCCTTAAAAACAATACATCTAATCTTTTACAAGGCAAGTGGACCTGATCTCCACTTGCCTTTGATATTTCTTCTTAATATCAGTTTCCCCGGTCCTGAATGGAATTCCCCAGATGCATCCTCTTTGTTTGCTCATCATAGGGTGGTGGTGAATTGTCGGCATGTGGTTCACCCGCTGGGGCATCCGCCGGAATATGGGGTTGGTGGATCAGTTTGACATGTTTTCCCGTTTTTTGATCTCTCATTGAAAATCCTCCTTATATCATCGAAGATTAAGTTCATCCTTTTCTTCATCCTTTGTTTGCCCGTATCGATGTAATTTATGCAAATGTAAACGATTCAAATTTAATCATCCTATAACGGACCACACGTTTAAATTTCTTTCAATTGACAAAACATGTATAAATCCATACAATGAATGTAATTTTTTAAATGAAGGAGTGATGACATATGACGGTTTTTAAAACGGCATTTCAAAAGGACACGGTGAATCCGCCAACGGATTAAGTGAGATATTGTAATATCACTAATTTGGGGATTCCTGCTGTCCATCACACTACTTGATGGGAGGAATTCCGTTTTGGAAATGAAAAAATTAGGTTGGAATGAGGAGGTTGCTCAACTGGCAATCCCTTATATAAGTAACGGATTGATGATCGGGAGAATTGCATCCGAATATAAAAACAAGTACCGTATCTATACTGAGCGAGGTGAGTTTACAGGACAAATCAGCGGAAAACAACGATATCTCGCCCGCAGTTCAGAGGATTTTCCTGTCGTGGGAGATTGGGTGGCCATTTCTCACCACAACCATAACGAAGCAGTGATTCATGGAATTCTGCCGAGGAAATCGAAATTCTCGCGAAAAACTGCCGGAAAAGTCACCAGTGAACAAATCATTGCCGCCAATATCGATATCGTTTTTTTAGTCAATGCGTTAAATCAGGATTTTAATCTTCGCAGAATGGAACGTTATTTGACGCTGGTGTGGGAAAGCGGGGCTAATCCGATCATCATACTCAGTAAAGCGGATATTTGCACCGATCTACAGGAAAAATTGTCGCAGGTGGAGTCCGTTGCATTCGGCGTTCCTGAACTGGTAATCAGCGCTATGATGAATACAGGACTGGATCAGGTTAAAAAACATATTCCGGAAGATAAAACAATCGCTTTACTCGGATCTTCAGGTGCAGGAAAGTCCACCCTTGTTAATGCGCTGCTGGGAAAAGAAGTGCAACGGGTGAATGAAGTGCGCGAAAAAGATGATAAAGGGAAACATACGACAACCACCCGTGATTTATTTCTTCTTCCCGGGGGCGGGATTATCATTGATACCCCGGGAATGCGTGAACTGCAACTGTGGCAGGCTGATCAAGGATTATCCCAGACCTTTGAGGATGTTATGTATTATGCCGGCCAATGCCGCTTTCGTGATTGTTCTCATCGAAATGAACCTGATTGCGCTGTGAGAAATGCATTAAATAATGGGGAACTGGATCGAAAAAGATATGAAAACTACGTAAAAATGCAAAAAGAACTTGCTTACTTGTCCCGCAAAGAAAATAAATCGGAGTTATTATCGGAAAAAGAACGGATAAAAAAATTGCACAGGACCATGAGACAATCCGGAAAAAGTAAACCTTAATATGATCAATGACGTAGACTCTTATTACGGGGGTCTACTTTTTATTTAGGAAAAATCTAAATCAATTGAAACCATTATCACTATTAACAACATGAATAACAGATTAAGATACAGAAAATAAAAATTATTTTTACTTATGCAATAATTATGTAGTAAACTAAGGTTAGGAGAACATAAATGGTTTCTCTGCGGAACCATGTGTGCATTTTTTCACAATAATAGGTGAGGGGAGTGTGGGTATGCATATTGTCGTTTGTGTGAAACAGGTTCCTGACACGAAAATCATCAAGATGAACCCCAAAACGAACACGATGGACCGGGCAAGTGCCCCGGCAATCATGAACCCTTATGACGTCTACGCCATGGAGGAAGCGTCATTATTGAAGGAAAAGTACGGTGGAAGTATTTCCGTATTATCCATGGGTCCGCCACCGGCTGTGTCCACATTAAAAAAGTGTGTGGAAATGGGAGCCGATGATACGTATCTTATTTCCGACCGCCGTTTTGCCGGAGCTGATACGCTGGCCACCAGCTATGCTTTGGCCGAGGCATTGAAAAAAATCATGCAGGAAAAAGGTGCCATTGATTTGATCATAAGCGGGAAACAGACGATTGACGGAGACACCGGGCAGGTGGGTCCGGGAATAGCCCGCAGACTGGATATTCCGCCGTTGACTTTTGTTCAAAAAGTGGCTGATGTTGATCTGTCTGCGCGAAAAATCCGTGTTCATCGCAAGAGAGAAGACGGATATGAAGTGGTGGAATCATCCCTTCCCTGTTTGATTTCGGTTGAAAGTGGCATTAATGAACCTCGTTACTCATCCCTGCCCAACATGATTAAGGCGGCCCGTCATAACCCGGTGGTTTGGACGGTTGATGACCTCGAAGGTATCGATGTGACACAACTGGGATTAAAAGGGTCTCCGACCATTGTGGGAAAAGTTTGGCCGCCGGAAAAATCAGGCGGTGCTGAGATGATTGAAGGCAGTGTGGATGATCAGATATCGAAGGTAGTGGAACTGGTCATGGCCCGAAAAGAACTTTTTCAGGACGGGAGTGAGATGAATGACGGAACAACAGCAAGCACAAACGACTAGAAGAGCACGCAGTAATCCTGCGGTGGACGGTCCTCTTGCCGTATACCGCGGTGTGTGGGTATACATTGAAGTGAACGACGGCAAAATTGCTCCGGTATCCCTTGAATTACTGGGTGCCGGACGTCAACTGGCAGACAAACTGGATATCGACCTGGCCGGAGTGATCGTGGGATATCAGGTTCAGGGTTTGTGTGAAGAGGTCTTTGCCTTCGGTGCAGATGTCTGCTATGTTGCAGACGATCCTATTCTGGAAAGGTATCGTTCGGAAACGTATATGAAGGTGGTCGTTGACCTTGTTGAGCAATATAAGCCTGAAATTCTGCTATATGGTGCCACTTCCACCGGGAAGGATCTTGCCAGTGCGGTGGCGACTGACTTGAAAACGGGTCTGACGGCCGATACCACCATCCTTGATGTGGAAGAGGAGACCCGCTTATTGCAGGCATCCCGTCCCGCATTTGGTGGAAACATTATGGCTACGATCCTGTGTAAAAATAACCGTCCCCAGATGGCTACGGTTCGCCCGCGGGTAATGAAGTCCCTCACCCCCGACCGAAACCGCAGCGGGAAAATCATCGAATATCCGGTTCAAATCAATGAGGAAGATTTAAAGACACGGGTTCTTGATATTGTAAAAAATGTGCAGCGTAGCGTGAAGATCGATGAAGCGGAAATCATTGTTGCGGGCGGCAAAGGTCTGAAGGATGAAAGAGGGTTTCAACTGGTTCATCAGCTGGCGGAAACCCTGGGCGCGACAGTCGGAGCAAGCCGTGATGCCGTCGAAGCGGGATGGATTTCCCATCAGCATCAAGTCGGACAGACAGGTGCCACTGTCACTCCCAAAATATATTTTGCCATCGGAATATCCGGGGCTATTCAACATCTGGTGGGCATGCAGAACTCACAGATGATCATTGCTATCAACAATGATCCGGACGCCCCCATTTTTCAGGCAGCCCATTACGGCATAGTCGGCGATGCCTTTGAAATCGTTCCCAAGTTGAATGAAGCATTCGAGCAGGCTTTACAGCAAAAGGAGGTCGTTGACATTGGCTGAAAAATTTGATGTGATCATCGTCGGAGCAGGTCCTGCGGGGACATCCTGTGCCTATGAACTGGCAAAAGCGGGATTGAACGTGATCATGTTTGAACGCGGAGAATATCCCGGTTCCAAGAATGTCATGGGTGGCGTATTATATAGAAAACAAATGGAAGAAATTATTCCTGAATTCTGGAAAGAAGCTCCACTGGAACGTCCGGTAGTGGAACAACGGTTCTGGATGATGGACGAAGAATCCATGGTGACCATGGGTTATAAAGGTCTGGAATGGGGCAAAGAACCTTATAACAACTTTACTGTGCTCCGCGCCAAGTTTGATCAGTGGTTTGCCCAAAAGGCCGTTGAGCAGGGCGCGCTGCTCATCAATGAGACCGTGGTGTTGGAATGTATCGTGGAGGACCATAAGGTGGTCGGAGTCCGTACGGATCGTCCCGACGGTGATGTCTATGCCGACGTGGTTGTGCTGGCGGACGGGGTAAATTCCCTTCTGGCAAAATCCCTTGGATTTCATAAGGAATTGCGTCCCGATGAAGTCGCACTGGCCGTCATGGAAGTGTTGAAAATGCCCGCGGAAAAAATTGAAGAACGCTTTAACCTTGAAGCGGGACAGGGATGTACGATCGAAATGTTCGGTGATGCTACCAAAGGGATTCTGGGAACTGCATTTCTATATACCAACAAGGACAGCCTAAATATCGGTGTGGGGACTACGCTGTCAGGACTGATGAAGCAAAAAATCCGTCCCTATGATCTGCTCGAATATCTGAAGCAACATCCGATGGTCCGTCCTTTCCTTGAAGGAAGTGAGCCGACAGAATATGCCGCTCACCTCATTCCGGAAGGAGGTTACAAATCCCTGCCCAAAATGGTGGGCAACGGAGTGATTGTCGTGGGAGATGCTGCCCAACTGGTCAATGCCGTCCATCGCGAAGGGTCCAACATGGCGATGAAATCGGGTCGGATCGCAGCCGAAACCATTAAGCTGGCGAAAGATGCGGGAGATTTTTCGGAAAATATGCTGGATTCCTATCGTGTCAAGCTGATGGAAAGTTTTGTCGGACAGGATCTCAAAAAGTACAAAGACGTTACGGATACTTTTGAGCATCATCCGCAATATTTCAAGGATTATATTCCTCGCTTGAACCGTGCAGCCAGTAAATTTTTCACAGTCAATGGCACGCCGAAAAAACAGAAACAAAAAGAAATCATGCAATTGTTTACGGAAAGCAAGGGTAAACTGGGCGTTCTGCAGGATGTATACCGTGCATGGAAGGTGATGAAATGATGGGTGAAATCAAGAAAACCAACACACTGGAGCAAAAACAGTACACCGTTCGTTTTAAGGCGCATACTGAATCCCATCTGCATGTCCTCGACCCCGATATTTGTGCCACCAAATGTCCGGAAAAATGGTGTACGTTGTTTTGTCCCGCAGAAGTGTATAAATGGGAAGATATACGGATGCAGGTGGGATATGAAGGATGCCACGAATGCGGCAGCTGCCGCATCGGTTGCCCCTATGAGAACATTAAGTGGGAATATCCGAGAGGCGGTCACGGCATAATTTTTCGTCTTGCTTAAGAGGCGTAAACGACCGCCGGCCGATACAATGACCGTCCGAAAAATTATCATGTAAAAATAAAAAGGTTGATGTTATGATAGAGGAGGTAAATCGTTAAGCCTTGGGGGGAGTCAGAATGAAGCAAAATGTATTGCATATCAACACGGACTGGACCGGTTTCCGGGATCTGGAGGAACAGATTGAACAGAACATCCCCTGGATGATTGAAGTGCGTCGTTATCTTCATCAGAACCCGGAGTTATCCCATCAGGAGACGTATACCGCCCGGTTTATCAAGGAACAGCTGGAGCAATGGGGCATTGAGACCATGAGCTATACGGGAAAAGATGTCATCGGTATTTTAAAGGGAGCCAAACCCGGAAAAACCGTGGCATTACGTGCTGATATCGATGCTCTGCCTGTACGGGAAGAAACAGGACTTCCTTTTGCATCTGCCAGGGAAGGTGTTATGCATGCCTGTGGACATGACGGACATACGGCGATTTTACTCACCGTTGCCAGAATATTATCAAAATACCGTGAAGTCATTAACGGAACGATAAAACTGATTTTTCAACATGCGGAAGAAGTCGTTCCCGGTGGTGCGAAGGAACTGGTGGATGCAGGGATCATGGAGGATATCGATGCCATTTTTGGACTACATCTGTGGCAGCCGGTGGAAAAGGGATTGGTTGCAACCAAATCCGGACCGATTATGGCAGGAGCAGACGCATTTTTCATCACCATTAACGGAAAAGGCGGTCACGGATCAATGCCGCATGACACCGTGGATCCGGTGGTGGTGGCTTCCCATCTAGTGACACAGTTACAGTCTGTGGTCAGTCGTTATGTCAACCCCGTATTACCTGCAGTGGTCTCCGTGGGAAAAATCGAAGCGGGTGAAAGTTATAACGTGATCCCTGATAAAGCTACAATCGCCGGAACAGTACGTTATTTTGACCCCCATATTCAACAACAGATCAAAGCACGGATTCGTCAGATGGCTGAAGGAGCCTGTGCCAGTTTTGGCGCCACTTTTGACTTGAATTATGTGGACGGAGAGCCTTCAGTGGTGAATGACGAGCGCATGAATCAGCTCGTCAGAGAAGTGGCATCGAGAGTGATCGGAGAAGAACGCGTGATTGAAGCGATACCCAGTATGGGAGGCGAAGATTTCGCCTATTACCTGACGCAAAAGCCCGGTGCCTACTTTTTCGTTGGCATGGGAGGGGAATGTTCCAGGTATCCCCACCATCATCCCAGGTTTGACATTGATGAAAGCGTGATGCCTACCGGTGTGCGAACATTGATGTACACTGCCCTGACATTCCTCGCATCCGTTGAAGATTGATCAATTTTTATAAAGTGAATGATTCAAACACCTGCTTGTAAAGGCGGGTGTTTTTCCTTTATTTAAACGTTATAAATGGAGGGGGAGGGCAAACACTATAGCTACACTCCACTGAAAGTGAGGGAATTTCATGAGTGAAGAAAATCGGGATCGTCGACGCGATGCCGTAAATCCCGAAGCAGAAAATGAGACCATTCGGGAAGAGATTAACGATGCATATCAATCTCCACCGGTGGAGGAACTGATTGAGGAAGCTCCGGTCATCGAAGATCCGGCTCCGGTGATTGGAGCAACACCGGAAACAATGGAACGCACTGCTGACGACGAGGATCGGGAATCCCGGGAATTCCCGAGAGAGATCCGACGTAATGAAGCAGCTGTTGATATTGAAGCTGCAACAGAAACAGCTCCGTTTACTCCACCCCGGACGGGGAAAGAAGAGAACGGGGAGGAAACGAATCGTCAGGAGCCTGCCGGTGATTCTTTCTTTCATGCTGAAAACCAAGAGGAAGAGGCAGGTGCTCAGGGTGCTGAGGGAAGAGGAAATACTTTTGGCATGGTCGGCCTGGGGCTGTCTATTCTGGCTCTGTTTATGTTTCCTTTTATCCTGTCCCTCGCCGGCATTATTACAGGATATATTGCGTACAGAAGAAACGCACGCACACTCGGACTGTGGGCGATGGGAATCGGCGTAGTAGCCATGCTGGGTACGCTGGTTTTCGCTCCGTTGTTCCGGTGACATTCACTTAAATGTAATTTGAAGGACTTCCTCCTCTTTTCTAGAGGAGGTTTTTTATGTAAAATGGGGTTGTGTCTAAGAAGGCGGGTGAGTCGAATTGAAAAAAAAGAAAATGGGGAACGGATGGAAGTCTCTGGGAGGAATCGGAGTTGTCCTCGCCTTTATCGGCGGAAAGTTAAAATTTTTGATTCCCCTTTTGAAACTGGGTAAGGTCGGCGGGACGGTCTGGAGCATGTTATTGATGATGGGTGCTTACGCCCTCATATATCCATGGAGTTTTTCCGTCGGGGTTGTATTGATGATCTTTATTCATGAGATGGGGCATATTCTGGCTGCGAAAAGGAAAGGATTTCCCGTATCTGCTCCTGCCTTTATCCCTTTTCTCGGCGCTCTGATTACCCTGAAAAAACAACCGTCTGATGCCGGGACGGAAGCATATATTGCCCTCGGAGGACCCTTGCTCGGGACTGTGGGAGCCCTGGCCGCACTGGGTCTGGCCGTCGCAACCGGATATGAAGTCCTTTTTGTTATAGCCCAGGTCGGATTGTTCCTCAATTTACTTAACCTGATGCCCATTCATCCCCTTGACGGCGGGAGGATTGTGACTGCCATTTCGCGCTGGTTATGGGTTGCCGGACTGATTGGCGGGTTCTTTATTATTCTCTATTTGCGGGCATGGATCTTTATGGTGATCTGGGCTATGTTCGCTTGGCAGTTGTATGACCGCTACATTCGAAAGAAAAACAAAAATGTGGAAGAACAAGAGTTAAGGACAACGGACGTGATCACCGTTGAGCGCCAGCGTGTTGAAGATGCGGGAATTATGTTTCTTGAACATCAGGTGGGAAGAGTGCTTCGTTTTACCCAATATTGCCGACTTGATGAACGCAAGGAAGTATGTGCCATCTGGTATCCCGGTCTCGGATTTCTCGGTGATGTAGAGATGGAAAGAGGAGAAGTCAGGGGTGCTTACGTGTCGAAAGCATCGGCAAAGGATGAACACGTTCAATTTGAAGTAACGATGGTGTATAAACCCTATCCTGAATATCAGATCGGAGCGATTCGGGAAGATAGTTATTATCAGGTATCTCCCCGAACGCGGCTGTTATTCGGGATATCTTACTTCGGTCTTGCCGCATTTCTGGTCGTGATGATGATTCAGGTGGGCCGCATGATTATGGGGCCGATGATGATCGGATGATAGAGATTACAGTTCCTCTTCTTTTTGCACCGAAGTTTCGTTTTTAGCCGATTTGTTTTTAGCCCGTAATCTGTGCAGGACATGGTTACGATAGCGTTTGAACAACCAGTAGGTAACAAGATAGGTGATTGCACCGAACAGGATCGAGTTGACGACGGCACCGACGATAAACTCCGTCCCGATATTTTGCCAGCTAAAGGCTTGATCCAGTTCATAGGATACGTCATTTACCGGCGTCGGGGCAGTATTCTTAAAAAAAGAAGTCACCCAGCTACCAATTTTCATATTAAGAAAATACATAAAGGGCCAGGTAAAAGTGACTGAAGCTCCGGAGATCAGAGCAGCGATAAGATTGGCTTTTACAAGTTTGGCGAGAATAACTGAGAACACCCCGCCTACACCAAACGTAGGAAACCAACCGGGAACGAAACCTACGGCAATTCCAAGTGCAATCTGATGGGCACTTGATTTTAAACGAAACAATCGGATCAAATTATATTTGATTCCCCGTCTGTTCATTTGATCGAAACCCTTTTCTCATGGTGATGTGGATTATATTGTAACACAGAAAAGATGATTTCCATATAGGCAAAATAAAAGAGGTCTCCACCTTTTCTTGAAATGGTGAGAGACCTCTTTATTCATAGGGGGCCAAATTGCGAATAATCATCTCAATGTCAACTTCCATTATCCGTTATACACCTCCCGCAAGTACGGATCTGTATCCAACTTTTCAAATCCCTGAGCATGTTTCTGGGCGTGGCTGGTCATTCGCTTCAACTCTTGCTGCAGACGCTCGATTTCTTTTTGCATGCTTTCCAGCACTTTGATGTCAACTGTTACAGTCATATTTCACCCTCCTTTCTTTAGTTCATTAAAAAGTATTGAAATTTAATGATAATTCTAACAAGTCTTTATCTCCTTGTAAATAGGGAATTTAAATGTAAGCGCTTGCAAATTGAAAGAAATTTGTGACAATTTATTGTCCGTCCGGAAAACCTGTACTTTTTACAATTTTCAACTTCATGTAAAATAGAAATATGACAAGAAAGATCGGAGCCGATAATAATGAAATCAAGGGTGGCCATTTATTTTATCATTATGATTGTTACGGCTATTACCGGGGAAATTAAAATTATCCCGTTTGGCGAAGCATTTCGTGTTGCACTAGGAAGCGCTGCTTTCTTTTTTCTTGTACTGTGGTTCCGACAAATTCCGGTAATCTGGGTCGGGGTCGTGACCGGATTATTCATTCCGATTTTTCGCATCGGACTGGATTTTATTTTTCAAGACCCCTTCATACTTGAACAGAGCATCAAGGATCATGTACCCGCCTTTTTTTATTATTCATTATTTTCCGTTTTTTTACACATCCTTCGATTTCGTCAACAATTGTACTCTACATTGTTATTGGGGCTCGCCGGGGTGATCGCTGATTTCATGGCTAATTCCGGAGAGTTGATAGCCCGGCGTCTGATCGAACAAGTCCCGATTGATACCAGCGGTCTTTCAACCCTCCTGTTTGTCGCCGTGATCCGCAGTTATTTTGTGGTTGGACTGTACAGTAATTTTCACCTTAAAGGAATTCGTATGATCCATGAAGAAAAGGAAAAAAGGATGCTTAATTTAATGAGCGTAGGAAGCGGATTATATCAGGAAGCCCTTTATCTGCAGAAATCGATGGGACATATTGAGGAAGTCACGAGCAAAAGTTATGCGCTGTACCGTTTGCTCCGGCAGAAAGCAAATCTTTCAAATGAAGATGACAGAGTGGAATGGCAACAGATTGTTAACCAGTCATTGCAGGTAGCGCAGGAGGTTCATGAAGTCAAAAAAAATTCTCAGCGTATCCTGGCGGGTCTGCAAAAAATGTTCAGGAAGGAATCCTTTTCCGGACTGATGAGTCTAAAAGAAATTGTCAATTTTTCTGTTAAAGCCCATCAGAATTATGCCGAAATGCTGGGAAAAGAAATTGATTTTGAAAAAGAAGTGCAGGTGGATCTAAAAACGGCTCTGTATTATCCGATTGTAT
The DNA here is from genome assembly GCA_041686735.1 of Bacilli bacterium. Lineage (GTDB taxonomy): Bacteria > Bacillota > Bacilli > JACDOE01 > JACDOE01 > JAWLDF01. Next base: position 41,586 of record JAWLDF010000006.1, on the reverse strand, counting down.
CCGTAATCAACAATCTTCTGGCCAATGCCGTTGAGGCCATTCCGGAACGGGGGGAAATCAGACTGTCTGTCCGCCGGCAGAATGAAAACATTATTTTTACGATTGAAGATACAGGTGAAGGAATTGATTCAGACGATATTCAATACATTTTTGAGCCGGGTTACACGACAAAATATGATCAAGCGGGAGTCGCTGCCACAGGGATCGGGTTATCCCATGTCAGGGATATTGTTGCCAGTCTGAAGGGAGAGATTCATGTTCAGTCACTCCCGGATTATATGGGAACACGGTTTGTCGTTACAATACCCCGTGTGGCTCTGGTAAAGGAGGAAAATGAAATTGCTTCTTAAATATCTGATTGCAGATGATGATGCCGCATGTCGGAGAATGCTGATACAAATCATCGAAGAGAGCCGGCTTGGTGACGTTCTTGATGTTGCGGAAAATGGACGGGAAGCCGAACATAAGGTCATGGAACTTAAACCGGATATTGTTTTGATCGATTTACTGATGCCGGATCAGGATGGAATTGAAACGATGCGTCGTTTGAAAGAAAAAGGGTTTCAGGGCCGCTTCGTCATGATTTCACAAATTGAAAACAAAAAAATGGTCGAAGATGCTTATGTGACCGGTGTCAATTTTTATATTCACAAACCGATTAATCGCATCGAAGTCACAACTGTATTGCGTCAAATCCGGGACAATTACAAGATTGAATCATCCCTGCAAAGTATTAAAAACCAGCTTGCCATTCTGGAGATGGAACCATCCCACATCGTTCAAGATCAAAAATCGGAATCTTTTCAACAAATCGTACGGGAAATTTTGTCTGATCTAGGCATTCTCGGGGAAGCAGGCAGTCATGATTTGGTACGAATCATGGAATATTTGCATGGGAAAAAAATTCGAAATGGTGATGAGTTTCCAACAATCAAGGATATTTATCTCGGTGTGCTCTCGACACACGGACTGAAAGAAGAACAGATTCGCAAAGAGACGAAGGCGATGGAGCAACGGATCCGAAGAGTGATCGACCATGCCATCTCCCATCTGGCGTCACTGGGTCTGACCGATTTTTCACATCCCAAATTCGAACATTATGCCCCGCGCTTTTTTGATTTTTCCGAGGTGAGAAAAAAAATGAAAGCGCTGGAAGAGGGGGATGGGGACGGACGCTACAGGGTGAAGATCAATGTGAAAAAATTTATTCAAATTTTGTACTGGGAATCCCTGCAAAAGTTTAATTTGCGATCGGCCTGAGGATAAAATTCGTTAATTTTTTTTATAAAAAGAGGGAAAGTGCAAAATCATGTAGAATAATAGTTTTGAATGTCGATAAAATGTATATATTTAACAACAACAGAAGGGGGTACCTATGAGCAGACGTTGGACAAAGAAATTAGATGACTTTTTTTCCATAAACAGGCGGAAGTTATCCCCGAAGACTTCGCAGGACCATTCAGAGGATATCTCGGGAAATGAAAAAAGAGGATTGAAGGTAGTTACAAGATTTTTTGCATCTCTGAGTAAAAAAGCAAGAGACGGAATAAAAAGAACATTCTCCCGCAACGGTGGACATACGGGGTCAGCCGTCAATGAACTGAAAACCAACAAATTACGCAATCGTATTATTTTATCTTTTTTTTCAGCGACACTGGCTATGGGAATCATCCTGGGAGTCGTATTGCTCCCCTATACATCCGGTATTGTAAAGGATCGCATCAAGGAGCAATCCAGTTCGGCCACGGTCGGAACAATGGAAAATGTCCGTAACTTTGTCAATACAAGTGTTGAAGGTCTCAAGATGGTGGCCAGTTCACTAACCAACGTGAATGAACAGTCTGAGATTTTCTCCAGGTTTACGGATATGACATTAACATCCAAACTTTATAAAGGACTTATTTTTGTGGATGCAGACGGAATCGAGGTCGTTAAAAGAGGGTCTGCCATTACCTCATGGGAGATGCTCAATCGAAAAAATGACCCGGCCTTTCAAATGGCTGTGAAAGAAGGGCAATACATAAGTCCGGTATTACCGGATCCGAATCAGGAAAGTTTTTATATGGAAATTTCCGTACCGGTTCACGATTTGTACGGACAGCTTAAAGGTGTCGTTATTTCCAAAATCCCGATGGCCGTCATTTGGGAGCAGGTACGTGAGGTTGGAGAATCTACGGATTATCGTATGTTTATGGTCAGTGAAGACAAATATATCATCGCCCATGATATCAGTCAGATCGTAAGGGATCAGCGGATCGTCGACGGGGAAAGAGTTCCGCCGGATCAAATGGTAGAAAGCCCCGTGCTGAAGGATGAGGCGGTACAGCACCTGATTGAACATCGTGAGGAACTGATTTCCTCTGTGGAAGAAAATCAACAGGTGGTCTCACAGTCATTGACCGGACTGGATTATGAAGGGACCGAAGTGGTGAGTGCTTATGCCGTCGATCCCCTGTATGGATGGAGCTTATTTATGGAAACACCGACAGCCAGTGCACTTGCTCCGGTTAAGGAAATGACCCTTTATATGGTGCTGATCATTGTTGTCACTTCAATATTGATGGTGGCATGGGGAATTATCCTTGCCCGTCGCATCTCCAATCCGGTAAAACAACTGGTTACGGCCACACAGGCGGTGGCAGCAGGTGATCTGAAGATGCGTACCGGTATTGAAAGAGATGATGAGATCGGTCTACTTGCCAGTTCATTTGATAAAATGGTGGACGACCTTCAGCAGATTGTAATGAATGTTAGCGAGGCATCGGAAAAAACTTCTTCGACGGCAAAGGAATTCACTTCAGTTGCCCGTGAGGTTTCCGAAAGTGCTTCTCAGATTGCCGTTACGATCGATGAGATTGCCCGCGGGGCAGAGGATCAGGCAAATCTTAGCGCCAGAACGGATGACGGTATTAAAAAGCTGCAACAACTCGTTGAACAAATGGCCGAAAAAACAGAGCAGGTGGCAGCAGAAGCCGATCGTACCCAGGCAACCATCAGAAAAAGCGATGAGGCATTCGAAAGACTGGTTGAGGGGATAGAAAACGTATCACAATCCACCATTGAATCAGCCCAAGAGGTTAAAAGTCTGGAGCAACAGACTCAGGAAATCGGAACAATCATTGAAACATCAAATGATATTGCGAAACGTACCAATTTATTAGCACTCAATGCGGCGATTGAAGCAGCCCGAGCAGGTGAACACGGACGCGGTTTTGCTGTAGTGGCCGACGAAGTCCGTAAACTGGCGGAGCAAAGCAGTAAAGCTTCACAGAAAATCGAAGAGATTATTACCAGCGTTCAGGAAGCGATACAGGAAGTTGTTCACAAAATGGAAGGCAGCATTGTCCGGGCAAAAGAAGAAAGCGAACAGGCAGTGGAGTCGCGGGAAGCTATGCGCGCCATTGAGGTGGCAATGGAAGCGGTGATGGATTCCGTGACACAAATCGAGCAATTGATGGATCAGCAAAAGGAATCCACCGCAGAAATTGCCCAATATTCTCACCGTTCTTCAGAAGTGGCAATGGAAACTTCGGCAGGAGCTGAGGAAGTTGCGGCATCAGCGGAAGAATCGACAGCGGTTATGGAGCAGGTGGTTTCCAATGCCGATACGTTGCTGCGAATTGCTGAAGAATTGAAAGAGAGAGTAAAAGCCTTTAGGTTATAAAAGGAATAAAGGGATTGGTGACCCGCATCAAGTCGATGCGGGTCACTTTTTCTTGTTCCATGATTCAGGGATATGGTAAGATTAAATTTGAACTTTCCCCGTAGGGGATATACTTATGGATAAAGAGACACTGGGCAGGTGTTGAAAGACATGATTTATTTTGATAACAGCGCAACAACCCGGCCTTATCCTGAAGTATTGGAAGCGATGGACCGGGCGGCAACCCAATTTTTCGCTAACCCGTCTTCATTACACAGTCAGGGTGAGAAGGCCCGTAAATTACTGGAACAATCCCGCCAGGTAGCAGCCCGGATCTTTTCCTGCAAACCGGGAGAAATTGTGTTTACTTCCGGGGCGACAGAGAGCAATAATCTTGCTATAAAAGGGGTTGCTTTGCAATATCAAAACCGCGGGAAACATGTGATAACCACATCAGTTGAACATGCATCCGTCTATGAATCATGCCGGCAATTGGAACAACTGGGTTTTGAAGTGACGTACCTGCCGGCTGACCGTGAAGGAAGGGTGTCTGTTGAGGATGTAAAGAAAGCGATTCGCAACGACACGATCCTGGTTTCCGTAATGTATGTCAACAACGAACTGGGAACCATTCAGCCGATCGAAGAGATCGGGAGATTGCTCGCCGGTCATCGCAAAATCCTGTTCCATGTCGATGCGGTACAGGGATTTGGCAAGCTTCCTCTTGAGGTGAAAAAGTGGAATATTGATCTTTTTTCTTTATCCGGACATAAATTTCACGGTCCCCGGGGAAGCGGTCTGTTGTATGTTCGTGCAGGCATATCGTTATTTCCCATGCTGGTGGGTGGCGGACAGGAGAACGGATTTCGGTCCGGTACCGAAAATCTGCCGGCTATTGTCGGATTTGTTAAGGCGTTAAAAATGAACCATGAGATGCAAACACAACAATATGAAAGGTTGAAAAAGCTTCACAATTCATTTATCCGTCGCCTCAGTTCAATGAAAGATGTACAGATCAACAGTCCCGTTGCAGAGGGAAGTGCACCGCATATCATTAACTTTTCCGTAACCGGCTTGAAAGCGGAGGTCATCATTCATTCCCTCGAGGAAAAGGATATTTATGTCTCAACCCGTTCGGCCTGTTCGTCCAGAGCAGATCGGCCCAGTCGTGCCCTTCTGGCATGCGGACTGGATGAGATGACGGCAAAAAGTGCATTGCGTGTCAGTTTTCATCCTGATCAGGATGAATGGGAGATCGAACAATTTTTTGACGTATTTCCACAGGTAATTCAACATTTAAAACAGGTTATGAGGGTGTAGCGAATGGAATTTGATCATATTATTGTCCGTTACGGTGAACTGGCCTTAAAGAAGAAAAACAGGTCTTTTTTTGAAAATCAACTGGTCCGCAATATCCGGGACTCACTGCGAACGTTTCCCGGGATTGAGGTAAAAAAAATATACGGTCGCCTGTTCATTTCGTTGAACGGGGCGCCTTATCCAGAAGTGGCTGACCGGCTTCAACTCATATTTGGAATTATGTCATTCAGTCCGGTAAAAAAAGTTCCACTTGACATTGAAGCCATCAAAGAGACGGCACTGTCCATGGTGCAACAGGCCGATCCTTTTCCACTCACCTTCAAAGTGGAAACAAATCGGGCACACAAACCTTTTCCACACCGGTCCATGGAAATGAATCAACTGATCGGCGCCCATATTCTACGCAATACAAACGATCTCAAAGTGGATGTTCATCATCCTCAGATGAGATTGAAGGTGGACATTCGTTCGGAAGGTGTTTTTTTAAGCAATGAAGACCGGCCGGGAATCGGCGGTTTACCCGTAGGTGTCAGTGGTAAAGCGATGCTGATGTTGTCCGGAGGCATCGACAGTCCCGTTGCCGGATGGCTGACGATGAAACGCGGGGTCACCATTGAAGGGGTCCATTTTCACAGTTATCCTTATACAAGTGAACAGGCAAAACAAAAAGTGATCGATCTGGCACGTATTCTGTCACGTTATGCAGGAAAAATCAAACTACATATCGTTCCCCTGACTGAGATTCAGACATTGATCCGGCAACATTGCCCGGAATCCTACACGATTACCATTATGCGACGCATGATGATGAGAATTACGGAACAATTGGCCCGCAAAAATGGCGCCCTCGCCATTGCCACAGGCGAAAGTCTTGCCCAGGTGGCAAGTCAGACCATGGAAAGCATGAACACCATCAACAGTGTCGTTCAATTGCCTGTGATACGTCCTGTCGTTGCCATGGATAAGGTGGAAATTATGGATCTGGCCAGGAAAATCGGTACCTATGAGACATCGATTCAGCCCTATGAAGACTGCTGTACCATTTTTGTGCCCCGCTCCCCGGTGACACGTCCGACTCCGGAAAAAGCTGCCCATTATGAAAAGGCTCTTCAAGTTGAAGAACTGGTACAGGATGCTGTGAATCGGACGGAGATCATCTGGGTTGAGCCGGATCAACAGGATGATGAATTCGATTTTTTTAACTGAATACAAAAAGGACAGGAATTTGTTCCTGCCCTTAAAGCTTGTCGGCTTTCCGGCAAGCTTTTTTCAATATTGATTCTCACTCAGGATTTATCGGAACGGTGCAGTCACCGTCCGGCCGATATCGCGGACAAGGGCGCCGAAGTCAGCAACAACATCACGTGCCGCTGTACCCATGTCTCCATTATTATTAAAGCCTCCACGCATGTTTCCATCAAGATTTTGAATACGACGGACCAGATTCTCATCGGAAGTGACATAGATATTGTGGTTTGGTGCAATGCGCTGAACTGCTCTTTGCACCCGTCTTTCCAATTGACGACTGACTCCGTTTGCCCGATTGTCGTTCATATTGGCAGTATTATTATTTTGATTATTGTTCATACCGGTCTTTCTACGGTCGTTATTATTCCCTTCGATACCGACAACGATATCATTTCCATACACCACAACTCTGGCGCGCTCCACCCCGTTGACCTGGGTGACCTGTTCCGCAATATCATCTGCGAGACGGGTATCAAAACCGTTATTGATGCCGTTAAAGTTGTTGTTGTTGGCAAATGGAGCCATATCACGGCTATAGTTACCGTAACGATCCATATTTGCCCCATTGCGTGCAACATCATAACGAGTGTCATTCGGGTTTGGAGCAGCCCCCTGATTCAAGTTACAGGCAGCGAGTATGCCGGAAAATAACATACATACGATAAGTATGGAGCTTATCCTTTTCAAAAGTTTTCACCTCCTCTTTATCCTTAGTTTTTATGGTTCTCGACGGATTACACATGGAGAAAATAGGATAAACAAATAAAAAACCACCTGTCAGAAGGTGGTTTGTGTATCCCATCATGCTTGCGGGGAATAATAATTGCGTACTTATACAATTATGTTTGAAAAGGAAGGGATGGGGGTATGAATCATGGTATTTTAACGGCCTGGCAAATATGGGATTACATTTATGAACACTGCACAAGACTACAATATATTGATAAAAAAAATAACATATTTCGCATTGTCATTCTTCGTTATCGCGGCGAACCTCTTTACACTGGGGATAATCAGGTAATTCGAAATGGAGATCCTATCGTCAAGCTTCATATTCACAACTGTCATCTAGCCAAAAAATTCAAGGATGAAACCCACCTGGCGAAGCTCGGGTTACGGTTGCGCAGGGAAATTCTTGATTCAATGCCAATGCTGGCACAATATGTATACACCAATGAAGCCTGCAGGGATGTAAAAGGGATCGTCGGTACGACATTGCTATACAGGGGTGCCCGGGGACTTGGTTTCAATGTATCCGACGTGAGGGAGAACTGGTTTTATCGTTACAAAACAGCTTATTTAAAATTGATGATGATGATCATGCACCCGGATGGCAAGAAAAGACTGCAAAGCAACAGACAGGATTTTCGTCTTAAGCGTGTCTATATGTCACGAGACGAACTTATCAACAGATATCTACAAAAACAATGACGGTGATGGTTCGATGTTCATCAACATTTTGATCATAACTGAAACGGTGGGAGGAGCGGGGCATTATGCCGCCGCTCGTTCCCTTGCAGAGACAATCCGCAAACTGGAACCTTCGGCCCAAATCTACATAGATGAAGCCCTTCCCCGGGTAAGTTTATGGCTGTACCACGGATCACGATTTTTGTATCAACAGACGATCCGCCATATTCCCTCACTGTGGGGATGGGCTTATCAGCGAGAATCTTCCTTTTCAAAATGGTTGAAAAGCGGATTTTCCCGGGCAGCTGCCATACGAATGAAACATTTTCTCAAAGAGATCAATCCCGATGTGATTGTATCGACCCATGCCTATTGTCTCGGTGCCCTTGCCATGATCCGCAGTAAAAATGAATTGCCGTTTCGTCTCGGTGCGGCCGTCACCGACTTTGACATCAATGATTTTTGGGTGGATAAGGCAGTTGACTTTTACATTGTGGCCACTGATGACTTGAAACAAAAGATGATTGAGCAATACGGGCTGAATGAACAGCGAATTTTTTCATGTGGAATTCCGATTGGTGAAAAATTTAGTGAGTTTGACGAAAAAACAAATAAGTGGCAGTTGAGAACCGGCCTGGGCTGGGATCCTCATCGGTTTACCATTCTATTGTCGGGCGGCGGAACAGGGCACGGTCCGATGATCGATCTGATTGAATCTTTGAGTGAATGTGAAATTCCTTTGCAAATTGTATGTGTCACAGGTAAAAACCGCACCTTATATAAAAAAGCCGCCAATTATCTCGGCAGAGTACCTTCTCGACATCACTTTCATCTTTATGAATACACCGATGATATGCACCTCATGATGAAAAGCGCAGATTTGATGATTGGCAAGGCAGGAGGGCTGACCCTTTCCGAGGCAATGGCTGTAGGGTTACCGGTCTTGGTTTACAAACCGATACCGGGCCAGGAAGAACGAAATCTATCTTATTTATTAAAAAAAAATGTGCTGGATGATATAAGTGATATATCTGAATTAAAGGAAAGAGTGGCAGAGTATGTTCATTCGGGTAAAAAAAGAGAAGAAAAGAGAGAAGTTTTGTCGAGGATCGGGAGGCCTGATTCTGCGCGGGAGGCTGCCCGGGTTATTCTTCATCATGGAAAAAAGTAAGGTTAGGGTTGCTGCTTGAGAGAGTTGAGGAAAAGCATCAAGTGTTCTCTTTGTTTAGGGGTTAAGGTAATCGCTACTTCTACCAGTCGTTGGATATCATCCGGCAATTGATAAAGCTGTCCAAATTCGTTACGCTTTCCCAGCTCGTTGATCACTTCTTCCAGGGTTTCTCTGACCTGATCGAGACCCCGGTATGCTTCAATCAACTTTTTTTCAGGAGTTTTAGTCATGATCGACCCCCATCTGATTTTGTTTCCCAAGCAATTTCGCGATTTCTTCCTGTACTTTCAACAGTTCATCCGGTGTAAGTTTATGTATATCCTTGATCATTGCCTCTAATTTCATTGTCCGAAATTCTTTTATAAACGCGGGAAAGGCTTGAGAAACCATTGAGTATCTCCTTTCACTTACAGAAATATTTCCTTTATTACATTGATGTCGAGTTGGAAGAGACTTTGTAACATTATAACATATTCTGAGGAACTAAAAAAGAACTAGTTTTTCCATCAATTGTCTGTATGAGAGATTTTAATCCGTGACACGATATGAATACACCACGTAAGGAGGTGAGTTGATAAAATGCCGCAACAGCAAGGAGAAAGCCGTAACACCAATCAGAAGCTTGTTCCTCAGGCAGCTCAGGCACTGGACCAAATGAAATATGAGATTGCTCAGGAGTTTGGTGTACAATTGGGCGCTGACACAACTTCCCGTCAGAATGGTTCTGTTGGGGGAGAAATTACAAAGCGTCTGGTTCAATTTGCCGAACAGCAAATCGCAGGACAATATGGACAGCAGTAACAAATTTATATTTTTTGGAATAAGGGCAGGGGCAGCGTCAGGCTGCCCCTTTTTTGTGGATTGTGAAATCAGTTGGAAACATTGAATTCTTTAATAAATTCACCCTGACTGTCAAGAACTTTGATGTTTTTCACCTCAGATGTCTTTATGAGTATCGTTTTCTGCTCGATCGTGATCACCTGTGGATACATGCCGTCATCAATCTTTGATTTGCTGATGACAATGACTACCGATCCGTTATCCATTGTGACTGACTTGATTTTTCCTACATAAGCCGGGCTGGGAAGTTTGTAGGAAAAAGTGACTTTTAATCCGCGATCCGTTTTTTCGGCTTTATATATTAACTCAAGGTCCTGACCGGATCGAATATTCAATTCATCATAAGAAACATTGTCCATTTTTTCTGTTTGCGTTAATTGGTAGAGTCTGAAAATTACGGCTGCCCCCTGAGCACGGGTTAAATGATCCTTCGGACCGAAACTTCCGTCTGCATAACCGTGAAACAGCCCCCATTTTTGGGTATGATAAACATCCTCTTTATATCCGGCCCGGATCTGATCCCGATCCTTAAAGGGAAGATTGCTCAGTTCGGGTGCATTGAGTGTACTCCCTTTGATTCCCGTTTCATACTCATAAGCTTTGCGCAAATAATGTGCCACGGTTTCCCGCGTAATTGCTTTTTCTCCATAAAAAGAGTACTGATCGTCCACAATTCCCAGTTCTTTTAAATTATATAGTTCATCGGCATAATATACCGAATCTGTCACATCCCTGAAATGATCCTGTATCGGAGGGACATCGTCGTCAAACTGGTTTTCTACTTCGAGTACCCGGTGCAACATGGTGATGAATTGGCCGCGCGTCAACGGAAGGTCAGGGCGAAAGCGGTCTTCTTCCATTCCCCTGACGATCCCTTTTTGTGCCAGAGCATTAATTTCTTCCTTGGCCCAGTGATCACTGATGTCGGAAAATGGAACTGCTGCTGCTGCTTCCGTTTTCATTCCGATCAATACGGCAAGTGCCAAAAGAACAGCAAACAACCTGTATTTCAACGTTTTGTCACATCCTTTATGCAGATTTATTTTCAACGTGAGTTCTTTACTTTATTAGACTCTCTGGGGTAGGGAAAGTTGCTTCATATTCCGGATGGAAAAAGAAGGTAATAGGATTTTTCAAACGGATGTCGAATTGGTATAATGTGCTTTCTAACATCAACGAAGATCAAAGGGGGATTTTTCATTGTTGCGAAAACATCAAGTGATGATGCTGATTTTCTTCGTGTTATTTATGACTATATTTTCGACTTCAGGGTGGGGAGAGGGTGATGTGCCTCCAGAAACGAATCCAGGCGGCCAGACAGAAGCAGAGGAGCCCCTTTTTCCTGATGTAAAAGAAGGATACTGGGCCAAAGAGGATATTGAAGCCCTGTATGAGATCGGAGCTCTGCGCGTTGAGAAGGGGGAGGAATTTCGTCCCTTTGAACCCGTCACACGTGCTGACTTTATACATATGTTGCTCAAGGCAAAAGGGATCGAACCGCTTCCTGCGGTGACAACACAATCATTTGCTGATGTCACCATGGATGACTGGTTATATCCGTATGTGGAAACGGCATACAGTCTGGGGATTACCAACGGTAAAACGCTGGGGAATCAGCTTCTATTTTTTCCGGATGAATCCCTCAGCCGTCAGGAGTTTATTGTAATGACGGTACGTGCCCGCGGGGACTTCTGGAAAGCGCGCAATATGCACTGGCAAAAAGCGAGCAATGTATTGTCCCGATTTCAGGATCAGCAACAACTGGCCGAATGGGCACGCAAGGAAATGGCTCTGGCAATCGAGGTTGGAATGACCCGGGGTTATCCTGAAGAAAACGGAGGGCAGACCCTGCGCCCATTTTATCAGACCACCCGGGCTGAAGCTGCTTCCTTTATCTATCGGGGTATCTATAAACCCCGCAGCCAGTTTCAAACCATTGAAGTGGACGGGGTGACTCTTTCGTATAAAGAACAGAAAACCATGGAAGCCACCGCTTATACAGCCAGGGAAACGGGAGTCGGATACTGGACGGCTACAGATATGTATGTACGTAAAGGGATTGTCGCCGTCGATCCCAATGTGATCCCTTTCGGCACCCACCTGTATGTGGAAGGGTATGGGTACGCTGTGGCAGCCGATCGCGGCAGTGCCATCAAGCAAAACAAAATCGACCTGTATGTGCCCACTCTGGAAGAGGCTTATCGATTCGGAAGAAAATCCGGTGTCAAAGTGTATATCCTGGATTGAAATAAAAATTGCAAGGAAAAACCGGTGTCCATGATGTTGAGGATACCGGTTTTTTCTTATCGGTCTTCACCGGGCATGTAAAGATTGGGATCAGAACTATTGATATCCTGTTTTTCCACATCGACCACCACTCTCCCCTGACTATCAAGCGTTGCAAGGGTTACCTTGTTAAGGGCCTCCTCCTGAATTCCGTATGGCAAAAGTTGTTTCATCAACCACTCCCGGTCCTTTCCGGTATATTTGAGGTTGTGTTCGATCACCTGTCCTTCCATTAACAACGGAATCGGAATAAAGGAAGGCTGTGGTTGAACATCAAGTCCGGCGGGTGTTTTGATCATATCTCCCGCTTGAATGGGACGTGCGCTCGCTTTGGGGATGACACTGAACAGGCCGTCACTCTCCAGAACAGCCAATTCAACATCAGACGGATTTGTATATCCTTTAGCACGCAGATTCTGAATCAGTTCATCCACGGTCAGTTTATTTCTGCGAAGTTCATTTTCATCAATATCTCCGTCTCGTATGAGTACTGAGGGTGAGGGATGCGCGAACCATCTTAATTTGTTGTTGAGGGCCAGATAGGAATAAACGATGTAGACGGCTGAAATGACAATCGCGTACCACAGAGTGGTTCCCATTTGTTTCACGATAAGCGGTCCGCTAATTACCGTTCCCAACATAATGACGATGATCAAATCAAAACCGCTCATCTGAGCCACAGCTTTTTTACCGAATAATCTCAAGATAATATAAGCACTTAACACAACAATCAATGGAGTGATCATATACTGCACGAGCCAGGCAAACATGTCTTCTTCACCTCGAATGGATACTGATTTCAGTCTTTCCACTGCGGGATAATTTTATGAATCAATCACAAAAAAGGATGAAACGACCAATTTCGGATATACTATCGAACGAAATGGCGGAAAGGATGGAATCATCAGGATGAATGGTTGGGTGATCGGGGGGCTCGTCCTATTAGTAGCAATCGTTATCATCTTGTTTAGTTCACTTAAAGTGAAGATTGATGTCGGCAGGAAAAAAGCAGATGATGATGTGTCACTTGAGGTCCGGATGCTGTTCGGCCTTATTCGTTTTCGATATGCCGTGACCTATGTGGATTTGCTTGAGAACTGGCAGGGTTGGATCACCGGTGATCAAATAAAGGTACCGTTTTATCGAAAAGAACGAACAAAATTTTTTCCTTTGAAAATGAAAGGCCGCAAAGGAAAAAAGAATAAAAGATCTTTTATGCAGCAATTACAAATGGCGGGACAGTTTCATCGCATCGCAAAATCCTTTTTGAAGAAGGTGAAGGTGGATAAGTTTCGATGGGATACCCGGGTCGGTACGGGAGACGCTGCCGAAACCGGAATAATCTGCGGTTTGATCTGGGGAGTGAAGGGAAGTGTGGCGGGCATGATTTCCAATTACATGTCACTCAAATCAATGCCACGAATCCATGTTTCCCCTTCGTTTAACCGGAAAATCTTTACCGTGCAATTTCAATGCATAGTTCGTATGAGAATCGGGAATCTTATCGTAGCAGGAATACGTTTGTGGATCAATTTAAGAAAAGGGCGTGATCACAAATGGCAGAAAACGAACACCCCATACAGGGTTTAATGACTACAGCGATGGAAAATTTAAAAGAAATGGTGGATGTGAACACCATTGTGGGTGATCCCGTTGAAACACCGGATGGGAGTGTCATCCTTCCCATTTCCAGAGTAGGATTCGGCTTTGCTGCAGGCGGAAGTGAATTTGAACTGGACAGGGAAACGAACGGTGGACATCCTGGCAAAGATTCACTTCCCTTTGGCGGAGGTAGCGGAGGAGGGGTATCCATCACCCCGGTTGCATTTCTGGTTGTGAGTGAAAAAGGGGTTCGTTCCGTTCCCCTTGAGGGATCGAGTCATTTATATGACCGGCTGATGGATATGGCCCCGCAGGTCCTGGAAAAGATGCAATCATTCGTCAATCAGGGAAAGCGAAATAAGGGAACCCAGACTCAGGGACAAGATCACACCTCCACGGTGGAAAATTTGACGAATCCTCCTTCATAAAAATTTCTGTTCCTGCTTAAACCCTCCCGGGAATGTGCCGGGAGGGTATTTATTTTTGCATAAACAATTGACTATCCGATGAAATTTGTTATACTTTCATATAAATTTTCTTTTAGTAAAGGAGAACAGCAAGATGCCCATTAAAATTCCGGATCATTTACCCGCAACCAAAATTTTAACCAATGAAAATATTTTTGTTATGGGGGAACAGCGGGCTTTTCATCAGGATATTCGTCCGCTCAAAATCGTGATCCTGAATCTGATGCCCCAAAAGGAAAAAGCGGAAACACAGATTTTACGCTTGCTGGGAAACTCTCCGTTGCAGGTGGATATCTGTCTGATCCACCCGATTACGCATCATTCTAAAAACACTCCGAAAAAACATCTGAAAAATTTTTATAAATCCTTTGATGAAATCAAGGGCCAGAAATTTGACGGAATGATCATCACCGGTGCTCCCATTGAACATCTGAATTTTGAAGATGTGGACTACTGGAATGAGTTAAAGCATATACTGGAATGGTCGTATAAGAATGTTACCTCTACATTCCATATTTGCTGGGGAGCACAGGCGGGACTATATTATCATTACGGCGTTCCCAAACATCCTCTGCAACAAAAATTGTTTGGTGTATTTTCGCATCATATCACGAAGGAAAAAACAAAATTGTTAAGAGGATTCGACGATGTGTTTGATGTCCCTCATTCGCGCTATACCACCAACCGCAGGGAAGACATTCTCAAAGTACCCGAGCTGGAGATTTTGTCCGAATCGGATGAAGCGGGTGTGTATATTGTTGCTTCAAAGGACGGACGACAGATTTTTGTCACCGGACACTCCGAATATGATGCCATCACGTTAAAGGAGGAATACCTGCGTGACGTAGAACGGGGTCTTTCCATCCAGTTGCCCAAAAATTACTTTCCCGAAAACGATCCGTCCCGTACACCACGGGTTACATGGCGATCTCATGCAAACTTGCTATTTATTAACTGGTTGAATTATTATGTATATCAAGAGACTCCCTATGATTTAAATCAGATCTCTCCTCCGGCCGAGAAAGTTTACGTTTCCGATCAGGGGTAGGGAGAAAGCGTCATCGATGATTAATAGAATGGAGGTTATATTATGTATGAAATGAAGGAAAAGGAACTTATTTTTGTATTCACAGGGCCTGACGGTTCGGGACGTCGTACCATTTCAGATATGGTCGGCCCATCGCTGGATATAGAAAAAGTTCTTTCCTACACGACCCGTAAACCGCGTTCAGTGGAAAAGGACGGTCAGGATTACCATTTCATCGATCGCGAACAGTTTTTAAAAATGAAGGAAAACGGGGAGTTCCTTGAAGACATCGAACTTGACGGACACCTGTACGGCATTAAAGAGTCTGATGTGGCCGAATTGCTGAGCAAAAAAGGGGTCGTCTACATGACATTGAACATCGATGGGGCAGAGCTGTTGAAGAAAATGTACGGGGACAGAGTGATTCGTATTTTTATCTATGCCAACCGGGATACGGTGCTTGACCGACAGCGTAGAAGAGGCGATGATGAAGAAGATATCCTGCATCACATGAGTCATTACGACGAAACCATGCAATATCGTGAACAATGTGAGTATGCCTTCGAAAATTACGATCTTCCCCAGGTGGCTTTTCAGATTCAGGAAGCAATTGAGAAATATCTTGAGCGTAATTTGACAGAAACGGACTACTGATATTCAGGTCTTAGTACCCATCACGGATGTGAAAAAATCGTCTTAATCCTGTAATGTAAAGAAAAAATGGAGAAATAGGATAAAAAAATCGTCTTATATTGCCATTGTGTTTCTCCGAAAGGAGGGTACATGGGAATTAAGACGATTTTTTCGTCTAAAATTTGTCGTTTCACCTGATTGTATGAAAATAAGGTGAAAAAATCACCTTATTATTCGCCGAACTGGATAACGTTCAACTAAAAAGGAAAATCGGGCGTTAGCCCGATTCCGGTTTTAACAATTTTTTGCTTACTCCAGTTCGATCAACAAATCTCCCGTTTCGATCGTGTCGCCTTCTTTGACATGAATTTCTTTCACCACGGCATCCTGAGGAGATTGGATGGTGGTTTCCATTTTCATCGCCTCGGTGACAATCAGATGTTCTCCTTTTTTCACGCGGTCGCCAGTTTCAACCATCACCTTCAGTACTTTTCCGGGCATGGATGCCCCGATATGGTCGGGATTGTCTCCATCCGCCTTTAAACGCTGCTGAACCGTATTTTTCACCGAATGATCGCGGACCACGATTTCACGCGGCTGTCCGTTTAATTCAAAATACACGGTGCGCGTTCCGTCACTCTGCAATTCACCGACGGACATCAGTTTAACGATCAACGTTTTTCCCTTTTCGATTTCCACGGAAATTTCTTCTCCCGGTCTCATACCATAGAAGAACGTAGGTGTATCGAGTACGGAGACATCGCTGTATTCTTCCGTATGACGTTCTTTATCAAGGAATACCTGCGGATACATAATGTAGGACAATACATCCCACGGAGTAAAGATGCGATTTATTTTCCCTTTCAATTCTTTTTCCATTTTTGCAAAATCGACGGGCGGTAAAAGCTCGCCCGGTCTGCGGGTGATGACGTCCCGGTTCTTGACGACCACTTTCTGCAGTTCTTCCGGGAAACCGCCGGGAGGCTGCCCGAGATAGCCCTGGAAAAATTGAACCACGGAGTCGGGGAAGTCGAGACGCATCCCTTTTTCATAGACATCTTCTTCTGTCAGGTTGTTTTGTACCATAAACAAAGCCATATCCCCCACAACCTTGGAGGAAGGGGTGACTTTGACAATGTCGCCGAACATTTTGTTTACCACGGCATACATTTCCTTAACTTCTTCCCAGCGATCGCCGAGTCCGACTGCCTTTGCCTGTTGCTGCAGATTGCTGTACTGTCCCCCGGGCATTTCATACTTATAAATTTCCACATTTCCGGATTTCATGCCGCTTTCAAAACCGGCATAGTATTTACGTACATCTTCCCAGTAATCGCTTAATTTTTGCAATTGATCAAGGTCGAGTCCGGTTGCGCGATCACTCTGTTCAACTGCAGCCACAAGGGCATTCAGGCTGGGTTGAGATGTAAGTCCGGACATGGAACTGAGGGCGCCGTCAACGATATCCACACCGGCCTCTGCTGCTTTTAACAGCATTGCACCACCGTTACCGCTTGTATCATGGGTGTGCAAGTGAATCGGGATACCGATTTCTTCTTTAAGGGTTTTAATCAGTTTGTAAGCCGCATATGGTTTTAATAATCCGGCCATGTCCTTGATGGCCAGCATATGTGCCCCTGCCTTTTCCAACTCTTTCGCCAGATCGACGTAATACTTCAAATCATATTTGGTTCGGTTGGGGTCAAGAATATCTCCCGTGTAACAAATGGTTGCTTCAGCGATTTTATCTGTTTCCCTGACTGCTTCAATGGCCAGACGCATCCCTTCGATCCAGTTCAGACTGTCAAAAATCCGGAAGACATCGATTCCTGCTTCCGCGGATTCTCTGACAAACTCCCTGATCACATTGTCGGGATAATTGGCGTAGCCAACCGCATTGGAACCACGCAGCAGCATCTGAAACAAAATGTTGGGGATTCTTTCCCGTAAAATGCGAAGCCGTTCCCAGGGACATTCTTTCAAAAAGCGCATACTCGTATCAAAAGTCGCGCCGCCCCACATTTCCAGTGAGAACAGGTCGGGTGCCAGTTTTCCCGTTGCCTCGGAAATTGCCGCCAGATCATAAGTACGTACGCGTGTGGCAAACAGGGACTGGTGGGCATCCCGGAAAGTCGTATCGGTAATCAGTAGTTTTTTCTGCTGTTTCACCCAATCGATCAGACCCTCTGCTCCTTGATGTTCGAGAATCTGTTTAGTGCCCGGGGGATAGGGTTGATCCACCGATGTCACAGGAATACGCGGGTTTTCCCAGTTGGGTTTTTTCTCCTTTTTCGACATTCCTTCAAAGCCGTTTACAGTGACATTACCGATGTAATTTAACAGTTTGGTACCGCGGTCCCGTTTTTTAGGGAAGATCAGAAGCTCGGGATGGTTGTCGATAAAATTCGTGTTGTATGCTCCGTTTAAGAATTGTTTATGTTGGACTACGTTTTCTAAGAAAGGAATGTTTGTTTTAACACCACGAATACGAAATTCTTTAAGAGTACGCAACATTTTGGAGGCTGCCTGATCAAAGCTCATACCCCAGGTAGAAACCTTAACCAGCATTGAATCGTAATGTGGGGAAATCGTTGCCCCGGCAAAAGCATTTCCCGCATCCAGCCGCACGCCGAATCCGCCTGCAGAGCGGTAAGCCAGCAATCGGCCGGTGTCGGGAAAAAAATTGTTTTCAGGATCTTCCGTGGTCACGCGGCATTGAATAGCATAGCCACTGGTGACAATCTTTTCCTGTTTCGGAATGCCGATCTCTTTATCGTGCAGGCTGAGTCCTTCAGCGATGCGAATCTGTGATTGTACAATATCAATCCCTGTGACCAGTTCGGTTATGGTATGTTCTACCTGAATTCGAGGATTGACCTCAATAAAATAAAATTTATTGTCCGGTGTAACCAAAAATTCAACGGTACCGGCATTGAGATAGTCTACACTTTTCATTAATTTGAGGGCAGCTTCACAGATGTCCAGGCGTAATTGTTCATCAAGTCCGACACTGGGAGCCACTTCAACCACTTTTTGATGACGTCGTTGTACGGAACAATCCCGTTCAAACAGGTGAACAACATTGCCGTGACTGTCGGCGATAATCTGAACTTCAATATGCTTGGGATTCTCAACAAATTTTTCAACATACACTTTCGGGCTGCCGAAGGCTGACTGGGCTTCCGAACGTGCACGTTCGAGTGCATCCGAAAGCTCGTCATGATTGCGGACAATTCTCATTCCCCGCCCGCCACCGCCTGCAGCAGCTTTGATAATAACGGGGTATTCATTCTCTTTTGCAAATAATGCAGCATCCTGTAAGGAAGAGATCGGTTCTTCCGTTCCCGGGATGACGGGGATGCCGGCGCGAATGGCCGCTTTTCTCGCTTCCACTTTATCTCCGAACATGTGCAGATGATCGGGTCGCGGGCCGATGAAAACAATGCCCTCTTCCTCACAACGGCGTGCGAAGGTTTCGTTTTCAGAAAGAAATCCATAACCGGGGTGAATGGCATCGACATCGTTTCGCTTGGCAATCTCAAGGATTCCTTCAATATCAAGGTAGGCATCAATCGGTTTTTTTCCCTGTCCCACCAGATAAGCTTCATCCGCTTTAAAACGATGAAGGGCGATGCTGTCTTCCTCCGAATAAATGGCGACGGTTCGGATTCCCAGTTCCGTACATGCGCGGAAAATTCGAATGGCAATTTCCCCGCGATTGGCGACGAGTATTTTGCGAATGGGTTGTTTCATCGTGTGGCTTTTCCCTTCCTTTCTTATCTGAGTCCAGAAAATTTTAGAAAAATCATTTTGTGAAAATACTGACTTTATTATAGCAAAGAATAGCACGGACTGTAAGCGAAAACAACTCTTCGTCATAACCATGTAATAAAATCTAACATAAATCTTTTTAATATTCATTATTTGTGATAATATGTAATAAAATATAACACGCATGATTTGGAGTGGATGAGTATGAACGAAATGGATTATCAAATGCGAAAAAAGCTGTTTGCTGTGCTGGAGAAACGGTTTCGGCCGAAAAAAATCTGGATTCAAAACGAGAAGGTTGTTGTGTGGGTGAACTGGCGAGGACAAAATAGTTTTGTGCTGATCTCTATCGATGAGGCGATGAAAATGGTGGAAGAGCAGTAGTCCTTCCGCTTAGTCAGGAAGAACTGTGCCTTCACCGATTTCAAGTTCTGGGACCCAGCGGGTCATATGATCAATCAGTCTTTTTTCCATCTCCCTGAGGACAGGGAAACGCTCAAAATCCCATGCGGAATAAGGGATGATATCATAATTACGGTAATGCTGTTTAAAAGCCCACGTCGGAATAAAACGTGGATTTTTTAAATGGATTTGTTGTTCGTCTCCGCGAATAACTTTTTCAATGTTGATGGTGAGAATACCCCCGATCTCTTTTTCCAGTCCATCCTGGGCAGCGATGAAATTTCCGAGGGAATATATTACGAAGCTGCGGTTTCCATCTTTACCCTGCAGCCATTGCGGCGGCTGTAATACATGGGGATGGTGACCGAGAATGATGTCAACCCCTTCGTCGGCAAGGAATTGTGCCAGTTCCAACTGGTCCTCACTGGGGTCGGGGTGATACTCCTGACCGAAATGAAGACTGACCACAACCACATCGGATTGCTCTTTTGCCTGTCGCACGTCTTCTTTCATTCGTTCCGGATCAATCAAGTTGATCAGGTAATCCTTGCCTTCCGGGACGGGAAGTCCGTTGGTTCCGTAGGAGTATGCCAAAAAAGCAAAGCGGATTCCTTCAGCTTCAAGTATGCGTATGCGGTTACGGTCCTCCTCAGATTGATAAGATCCCACATAATCCATGTTCAACTGATTCCAGTGATTGATCGCATTGAAAATGGCGCTTTCCCCGCGATCTAGCGTATGATTGTTGGCCATCGACACAATGTCGAAACCGGTTGCTTTCAATGCGTCACCCACTTCAAAAGGACTGTTGAAGCGCGGGTAATCAGACAGTCCGATTTCCACTCCGCCGATCATGGTTTCCTGATTGGCAAAAGCGATATCGGCCTGCTCGATGATCGGTTTTACCCGTGCGAACATCGGTGTAAAATCAAAACCGTTCCCGGTCTGTGCGTCACGATAGATGGAACTGTGAATTAAAATATCACCAGCCGCGGCCAGGGTAGCTTCAGTACGTCTGATCTCAGGTTCAGCTTCGACGGCGATAGATTCCGGATCATTTTTTTTATTTTCATCATTGTTATTGTTCATATTGTTCTCGGAAGCGGGATCATCCGGTTCCGTTTGATTGGAAGAAACCTCCGTCGACGGCAGGGCTGAAAAAATATCCATTTCATAAGCCGACCATGCGAGGATCAGAATCAATGCAAAAATGGCTGTCCATATCAGACCGAGTGGTTTCATTTTTAATGTTCTCCCGTAAGAATATTTTTAAATTTCATATTACAAATTTTAGCATAGAATGGTTCTTAAGGGAGAAAAATTTTAATCCTGCTTTTTTGCGACCCATGATCCTGTTGAAGAAAGATAGTCCACAGGGAAAAAACGCGCTCCCTCATCTTCTAGGGCGACAAACAATATTTCATCGTGTTCATGTCTCCAGCGGTGTATGCCGGATACGGCAAAGGGAGCCATCACTTCGCCGTTATATAGATTGGAAGAAAATATGACCACCATGTTCGAGAGCCGTGCTAACCATTGCATATCCTTGTTTATTTCATCATCCTTAACGTGCGGATGAATCCAGAAAAGATCTGCGAAGGGATCGGTCACCGTTGCTGAATGATCGACACCGGTTAAATGAAAGTCATGATTCAAAACGGTTTCGGGAATCTTTGCTACATACGGGGGGGTGACCGACGGTGGATAGATTTCACCGGATCGTGCATCATGTAATGTCTTGCCCCTTGACCAGTAGGATTCCAGTCCTCCGTAAACCAGCACAGGGTTTTCAGAGTTGATGGTGTTATCATTGATGACTTCCTCAAACAACGGTTTTCCCAGCCCGTATTCGAGAAGAGAAAATGATATTTCTTCGATTTCACTGCTGCTCTGATCACTTTGCAGTGAAGGAGGATTTTCTGCGATGATCATATAGCCCAGAGGGGACTGTCCCGGATCGGACGCTTTATACAGGGTAATGATCCACTGCTTCTGGTTGCTTCCCAGCCCTCTGATTTTATATTGAGCAGAAGACCAGTCGGCAAAAAGCTTGTCCTCTTCGGAAAGTTGCTGAATCCAACTGTCAATATGCCGATTCATCGCGTCCCGCCAACCTGTTTCTCTATCAGTGGTCGCTTCAGCGATCATCACCGAAGAAGAAGAGATTATCCAGATCACAGATACCAGTAGAATTGCGTTCAACGTGACTTGCCATTTTTTAGAGATCATTCTGCCACCGCCTCATTTATGGAATATACCGAGATATTCCTCATCATAACCAAATATGCCGTTATCTTTTGTTACAATCTGTCGCGGGTCCATCGTAAAAATCACCCTCATTCCTGCAAATGATGACGGTTGTCCCGATCATTCGAGCGCAGGCGCCGGCGATAAATAAAAGAGACCGGCATTGATGAATTGCACGTCAATACGGGGCTGATACTGCCATTGCAATTCCTGCAGGCGGCGCCTGTACTCATCCGGAGATGAAGAATCCCCTTCGTCTTTATCCGATTGATGCAAATAGTAGTTTTGCAGCAATTGTTTTTCCTCTTCCAGGCGGCGAAGCGCTTTCTCCGCCCATGTTTTATCCTCTTTTGCCAGTTGTTCGGTTACACTTTGTTCTGCTCGTTCCACAGCTGAACGGAGTGAAAAAATCGGTTGCATTGTAAAACGGTAGGGGGGCAGTTTCGGCGTCAGTAACCTGTGGGAGATCCGCTTAAAGAACGACGAGTGTACTTCTTTCGTAACAAGATTAATGCCGATAGAAAAGAGAATGTCCTTTTTTTGATCGCAAACGCACTGGGCCCGATAATGAACACATAACCAGGGAACAAGTGAAGAAAAAGGGGATGCAATTTCCTTCCCGTTCGGAGTCAATTCATACAACCGCACGAAGCGGCCGTGTGTTTCTGCCGAACGAAAAATTTGTTGCAGGCGGCGACTGCCGAATCCCACCCATTCCCCTTTTATCCCGTCAGGCACCTGTTTGCGGTCAAATACAAAGGTCATCGTGACCGAGGTCGGTTCGATTCCGCATCGTTCGATGTATGACCAGTAAAAAGGGCGGTTTTCCAGGTCCTTGTCGACTTGTTCCGGCAGAGTGACGGTGAAGTAGGCCGGATTTTTTTCAATAAAATGACTGTCGTGAGCGGTCAGGTATCTTTCCACATAATCACGGATTTTTTCTGTCTGCATATTTCCTGACACATCCTTTTATTGAAGTGAGACGGATTGATCGGGATCAAGGACGGAAGAATGTTCTTTTCTCAATTCCTGTCGCATCGAGCGGATCACTTCACCCATATTGTCCATCTTGATTTCCATTTCCCGTTCACTTTCGGATTCAAGCAAAATTTCAACCAGATTATCCTCGAGGGTTTTGGACAGGTTCAAACGTTCGAGAATGGTGTCCAGTTCCCCGATCACCATTTCAAACAGTTCGATTTTTTCGTACAAAAGTTTTAAAATATGTTGCTCAATCGTATCCTGGGTGGACAGGTTATAAATATGAACGTCCCTGGTCTGGCCGAGACGGTGCACACGCCCGATCCGCTGTTCGACCCGCATCGGGTTCCAGGGCATATCATAGTTGATGATCCGGTTGCAAAACTGCAGGTTGATCCCCTCGCCGCCGGCCTCCGTAGCGATCAGAACCTGGGCACGGTTTTGAAACAGTTCAATCATCCAGTCCTTTTTTCCCCGCTTAAAACCGCCGCGAAAGAGGACCGAGGTGATGCCGTTCTGGGCAAGATAGTTTTGCAAAAATTCTTGGGTGGCCCGATATTCGGTAAAGATAATCACTTTATCATTGATTTGATTGATTAATTCAATCGTTTTGTCAGCCTTGGAGTGGGTATCGATTTTTTTCAAAAGGGGTAAAAGATCTTCGATTGCCCGGCGTACGGGAGATTCGGCCCGGGCCCGGTTATACATGTTGGCCAGTGTGAAAAAAGCTGCGTCCCTGCTGCTGCACACTTCCCGTTGCAGGGTGATCAGGGCAAAGGCATTCTGCCCCCGTTTCCCGCTACGGGCATACTCGTCTTTGACGAAGCGGGTGACCCCGTCATACAATTCACGTTCATCATCACTGAGTGTTAATGGAACGGTGTGGACATGACGATGGGTAAAAGAGATTCCCCCGTCCTTACGGCTGTTACGCACCATCACCTTTTTCAGGCGATGTCTTAATTGCAGGGGGTTTTTCGACTGTCGTTTTCCATCCACGTAATTTTCCTGAAACTCGCCGGCGTGTCCGAGATGACCGGGTTTGAGCAGGGTAATGAGATTATAGAGTTCATCCAGATTGTTCTGGATGGGGGTGGCCGTTAACAACAGGCAATATTTCTTTTTTATTTCCTTCACGAATTGATAGTTCTTTGTTTTCTTGTTCTTTAACTTATGGGCCTCATCGATGATCAGCATGTCATATTCCTGCTCCAGTACGTGTTTGCGATGGGGCTCCCTTTTTGCCGTATCAATGGAAGCAACCAGCACATCATACTGTTTCCACATATATTCTTTTTTTTGCGCCGTAGCGGGGATACCGAACTTCTGATTTAATTCCCGGGTCCATTGCATCACCAGAGAAGAGGGAACGAGGATCAACACTTTTTTTGCCAGACCGCGCACCATATATTCCTTCATGATCAGTCCTGCTTCGATCGTTTTACCCAGCCCCACCTCATCGGCGAGGATGGCGCGTCCGTGCATGTTAAACAAAACGTTTTTTGCCGTTTCAATCTGATGTTCAAAAGGAGTCAGTTCCGGAAGATGGTGTAAACATTGCAATTGATCAAAATCGGGTACTGCCGTGGCCTCTGCCGCCTCCAGTGCAAGTTTGAAAAATTCGTATTTGTTCCAGGGACCGTCCTGGGCGAGTCGCTCTTCGAGAGAAGGGATCCACTCACGCTCGAAGTTGATGGGAATATCGTTCATCATAGACACATCCTTTGTTCGGACAGTCGGGGGCTGACTCAATCAATCAACCTTGCCCGATACATCAATTGGTTGTTTTCTTTCGACATAAAACATGGTAGGATAATATAGATAATGTGGTACGATCATGTTCCTCAATTAGTTTTAACGGAAAAAGGGAAATTCATGACTGATTTTGATAAATACATATGAGCGAATGAGGGCAGTGGGAGAGATCGCATGTATGCGGCGCCGAAGGAGCAAACCCGGCCGGTGGCGGGGTGAATCTCTCAGGCAAAAGTACTTCTGCCTGACGCGACTCTGGAGAGAGCCGGCCTTAAATGACAGCTTGAATGGAGAGGAGAGGCGGGCCACCAAAGGGGAAACCCTGCAGCGTGATGCAGGGGTAACTCTCAGGTACAAGGGACAGAGAAGGGGAAACGAAGGATTTTGCCCTTTTTCTGCCCTTTTTTTGCTTGTTTATGACATTTATTTAAAATTTACGGAGGTGCGTTATGTCTGAGTTGAAGCGTACGCCTTTATTTGCGCTTTATAGCGAGTACGGGGCGAAAACGATCGATTTCGGCGGATGGGAATTGCCGGTTCAGTTTTCCGGGATTATCGAAGAGCATCATGCGGTACGAAACCGGGCGGGGCTCTTTGATGTGTCTCATATGGGAGAAATTGAAGTGAAGGGTAACGATGCTCTTCCTTTGATTCAGAAACTGATTACCAATGATGCGGCGACACTGCAGGACGGTCAGGCGCTGTATACGGCGATGTGTTATCCCGACGGCGGAACGGTGGATGATCTGCTCGTTTACAAACGGGGAGAAGGGGACTACCTGCTGGTGGTGAATGCGGCCAACATCGAGAAGGATGAAGCGTGGATCCGTGAACATGCACCGGCCTCGGCCTATCCCGACGTGATCATCAACAATATCTCGGATCAGGTGGCGTTGCTGGCATTTCAGGGTCCGCTGGCGGAAAAGGTTCTTTCTACATTGACCGATACAGACTTGAGCGAGATCAAACCTTTTTTCTTTAAACAGGATGTATCCTTTACAAACGGAGCGAAGGCGCTGGTGGTCTCCCGCACAGGATATACCGGAGAGGACGGATTTGAAATCTATCTGCCTGCAGAAGATGCGGCGGGATTATGGAAAGCGATCCTGGAAGCGGGGAAGGAGGATAACATTCTGCCCATCGGCCTCGGTGCCCGTGACACCCTGCGATTTGAAGCGCGCTTACCCCTTTACGGTCAGGAATTGTCTAAAGAAATCAGCCCGATTGAAGCGGGAATCGGATTTGCGGTAAAAGTAGACAAAAAAGAAGATTTCATCGGGAAAGAAGCCCTGGCAAAGCAAAAAGAGGAAGGTGCTCCGCGCAAACTGGTTGGCATCGAAATGATTGAACGCGGGATTCCGCGCAGCCATTATCCGGTTTATGCCGGTGAGAAAAAGATCGGGGAAGTGACCACCGGGACCCAGTCTCCCACTTTAAAGAAGAACGTGGGGCTGGCCTTGATCGAGCGGGAATATGCGGAAATCGGCAATGAAGTTGAGGTTGAAATTCGAAACAAGCGCGTTCGTGCGCAAATCGTAAAAACCCCGTTTTATCGGCGGCCAAAATAAATAAAAAAGGGATAGGAGGAATGGAAGGTGACTTTTCGTTATCTGCCCACTACAGAGCAGGATCGTAAAGAAATGTTGTCTGCTCTGGGAATTCAACATGTCGATGAATTATTTGATGACATCCCGGAGGAGGTTCGTTTTAAAGGAAAACTGAACATCCCGGAAGCGATGGACGAACCGGCTCTTGTTCGTCACATCAGCGGTATGTCTGGTAAAAATGCAGACCTGTCTCAGTATGTTAACTTTTTGGGAGCAGGGGTGTATCAGCATTACATCCCCAGCGTGGTGAACCATATTATTTCCCGTTCCGAATTTTACACGGCTTATACACCGTATCAACCCGAGATCAGTCAGGGCGAATTGCAGGCCATTTTTGAATATCAGACGATGATCTGCGAACTGACCGGGATGGATGTAGCCAACTCGTCGATGTACGACGGACATACCGCTCTGGCGGAAGCGGCATCCCTAGCGTTCGGCTATAACGGAAAGAATAAGGTAGTCGTTTCAAAGGCGGTTCATCCCGAATCAAGAGCGATTTTACACACCTACGGCAAAGGACTCGGTTTTGACGTGGTGGAAGTGAAGGCAAAGCAGGGAGCAACTGACCTGGAGCAATTGAAGCAGGCAGTGGATGAGAATACGGCAGCCGTCATCGTTCAATCGCCCAACTTTTTCGGCGTGATTGAGGATCTGGCCGCAATTGAACCGATTGCCCACAGTCAAAAGAAAAGTTTATTCGTGGTCAGCGCCAATCCCGTATCGCTCGGGGTATTGAAACCTCCGGGAGCACTCGGAGCCGACATTGTGGTGGGGGATACCCAACCCTTTGGAATTCCGACTTCCTTCGGCGGTCCCCACTGTGGTTATTTTGCCGTGACGAAGGAGTTCATGCGCCGCATTCCCGGACGGATCGTCGGTCAGACCACTGATGAGGACGGAAAACGGGGATTCGTGCTAACGTTGCAGGCCCGTGAACAGCATATCCGGC
Source organism: Bacilli bacterium (assembly GCA_041686735.1). Classification (GTDB taxonomy): domain Bacteria; phylum Bacillota; class Bacilli; order JACDOE01; family JACDOE01; genus JAWLDF01. The sequence goes on along the minus strand of JAWLDF010000006.1, from coordinate 14,224 downwards.
GCGAAAAGGCGACCTCCAATATCTGCTCCAATCAGGCGTTGAATGCCCTCGCTTCCGCTGTGGCCATGACGGCCATCGGGAAGACAGGTATTCAGGAAATGGCGCGTCAGAACCTGCAAAAAGCATACTATGCAAGAATGCAATTGCAGCAGGTCAACGGAGTGGAAGTTCCGTTTGCAGGACCGTTTTTTAATGAATTTGTCATTAAGACGGAAAAGACGGTGGAAGAAGTGAACCGTTATCTGTTGACTAAAAATATCATCGGAGGGTATGATCTCGGTCGGGATTATCCGGAATGGAAGGGTCATATGCTGGTGGCGGTAACGGAATTACGGACGAAAGAAGAGATCGATGCTCTGGTAAGCGGATTGGAGGAGATTCATCGTGGCCAATGAACATGAAAAAGCGTTGATTTTTGAAATGAGCAGACCGGGTCGCGTTGCCCACAGTCTGCCGCATACTGATGTAGAAGAGACGGCTGTGGAAGACCTCATTCCTTCCCATTTGATCAGGGAAGAGGAAGCGGAACTTCCGGAAGTGTCGGAGGTTGATCTCATTCGTCATTACACGGAATTATCCCGTCGTAATTACGGTGTGGACAACGGTTTTTATCCGCTCGGTTCCTGCACGATGAAATATAATCCGAAAATTAACGAAGATATGGCACGCCTGCCCGGCTTTGCCCAGATCCATCCCTATCAGCCGGAAGAGAGTGTTCAGGGTGCGTTGCAACTGCTGTTTGAATTGCAACAGGATTTAGCGGAGATTACCGGGATGGATGAAGTGACTTTGCAACCGGCTGCGGGAGCACAGGGGGAATGGACGGGTTTGATGATGATCCGTGCCTACCATGAAAGTCGCGGTGAGGGTCACCGCAATAAAGTGATCGTACCTGACTCTGCTCACGGGACCAATCCGGCCAGTGCGACCGTCGCCGGACTGGAAACGATCACCGTGGCCTCCGATGAGCGGGGACTGGTTGATGTTGAAGCGTTGAAAGAAGTGGTGGGGGATGATACGGCGGCTCTCATGCTGACCAATCCGAACACCCTCGGTCTGTTTGAAAAAGATATTGTAGAACTGGCCCGCATCGTGCATGAAGCCGGAGGACTGCTCTATTACGACGGAGCCAATGCCAACGCGATTTTAAGTAAAGCACGCCCGGGAGATATGGGATTTGACGTGGTTCACTTAAATCTTCATAAGACATTTACGACGCCTCATGGAGGAGGCGGACCCGGTGCCGGTCCGGTCGGGGTGAAAAAGGACCTGATTCCGTTTTTGCCGAAACCGGTGGTGGTGAAAGAGGGAGAGCGCTTCCGTCTGGACTATGATCGTCCGCAGTCGATCGGACGTGTAAAAGGATATTACGGCAACTTCGGCATTCTGGTTCGTGCCTACACCTATATTCGTACCATGGGACCGCAGGGTCTGAAAGAGGTATCGGAGAATGCGGTGTTAAACGCCAATTATTTGATGCACCGCCTGTCGGACCATTATGATGTGCCGTTCCCGGGGCACTGCAAGCACGAGTTTGTCCTGTCGGGTAAAAGGCAGAAAAAACTGGGCGTTCGCACGCTGGATATTGCCAAGCGTTTGCTTGATTTCGGCTACCATCCGCCGACGATCTACTTCCCGTTAATAGTGGAAGAGTGCCTGATGATCGAACCGACAGAAACGGAAACCAAAGAGACGCTGGACGAATTTGCCGATGTGATGATTCGTATTGCCAGAGAAGCGGAAGAACAGCCGGAAGTGGTTCAGGAAGCCCCGCATCATACGGTGGTTAAACGTCTGGATGAAGTGACGGCGGCAAGAAAACCGATTTTACGCTGGCAAAAAGAAGCCTGATCCTTTTCACATCGAGGATGGCAGGAGATGTTGCGGAACGATGAGTAAAGAAAAATGGCGCTATCTTTTCACCCCGGAGCTGTCTGCGGCGATGAATATGGCCCTTGATGAAGCAATTCTTACGATGCACAGCGAGGGAAAGGTACCGCCCACGGTTCGTTTTTATACCTGGCAACCGGCCACCCTGTCCATCGGGTATTTTCAGAAAGTGGAACAGGAAGTGGATTTAGACCAGGTACGTGCCCGCGGACTGGGATTTGTACGTCGTCCCACCGGGGGGAGAGCGGTTCTGCACGATCAGGAGTTAACGTACAGTGTGGTTGTATCTGAAAAGCATCCCAAATTTCCCGCTTCGGTGATCGAGTCCTATCAGGTGATCAGCCTTGGCTTAATGGAGGGATTTCGCCAACTTGGCCTCCATACCGAAATGATGACCGATTCAACGCCGGGTGCGAGCCTTCCCTCCCGTTCCGTGGCCCGGGGGGGGACTGGTTCTGCGGTCTGTTTCGATACTCCATCCTGGTACGAGTTGCTGGTAGAAGGGAAAAAAGTGGCGGGAAGCGCACAGACAAGGCAAAAGGGAGCGATCCTGCAGCATGGGGCGATTTTGCTTGACCTCGACGCTGACCTGTATTTTGATGTGTTGAAGTTTCCTTCCCCGGCGGTTAAGGAAAAGTTGCGGGCCTCCTTTGATGACAAAGCTGTGGCCATAAATCAGTTACTGGAAGAACCCATCGGTGTCCGTGAAGCGGAGCAGGCCTTCCTGACAGGGTTTGAACGGGCGCTTGATGTAGAACTGGTCAGGGATGAGTGTACATCGGAGGAATGGGAACTGGCACGCCGGTTGGTGGCTACGCGCTATGGTTCGGATGAGTGGAATTTTTCCCGCTAGTAAAGATGTCTCAATATTAATACTGCGAGACTGGAAAATTAGCCGGTCTCGTTTTTCTTTATCTGCCATGATGTGGCAGGAATTTGGTCTATATGTGTCGAAGTGAAGGAAGTGGAAATTGTGGAACGGTCAAAAGGAGGAGTTAGGTTCATGAAACGTGGTACATACCAGACATTCAAACGCACAGGGATCCTATTTTTTATTGTAACACTGTTGTTCTCTATGATTGGACCGATGGGAGGAACGGTATCGGCGGAAGACGGGTTGAAGTTCACAGATGTGAAATCAACGCACTGGGCGTTAAAGTATATTGCCCAGATGGAAGCACGGGGGATTGTAAAGGGGAATAACGGACTGTTCCGTCCTGAAGATTCCGTCACTCAGGTGGAAGCGGTGATCATGGCCGTTCGTGCCCTCGGTTTGGAAGAGCGTGCCGGAGAATTGGCTTCCAGGGACATATCCTTTGATGTTCCGGATTGGGCAAATGGATATGTGGCTGTGGCCCTCGAAGAAGGACTTTTGAAACAGTCGGATGACTTTGCAGCGGAAACCAAGGCAATCCGTGCCTGGGTGGCGCAATTGATGGTTCGCATGATCGATAAAGAACAAGAAGCTGTCTCACAGCAATATGCAAAAACTGATTTTACCGATGACTTGTTAATTTCTGCAGATTATCGCGGTTATGTGAATGCCGCTGTGAAGTACGAGCTGGTTAAGGGGTATAATAATGGTTCTTTTCAACCGAACAAAAATGTGACCCGCAGTGAAATGGTTACCCTGCTCACTCGCAGTGAACGTTATCTTGAGGTCGAAGCCGCCAACGTGGACCGGGGTGTGCTGACCAAGGCCGGAAGTTCACTGATCACGATTGAACTGGACAATGGCAGCAAGAAAACGTTCATCGTAAACAACGACACGTTGATTTTTAATGAAGCGGAGAAGATTGAACGGGATCAACTTCAGTTGAATCAACGGTTGATGGTGGTCAGCGACAAAGGAAGTGCACAGTATATCGAGGTTATTGCAGCGGAGGATATCGTCGAAGGCGAGGAAGGTACATCTGATTCCGCGATCGAAGGTACGGTTGAAAGTATCTATGAACAAACCGGAATTTTGGTGGTTAAAAACAAAGAGGATCAGACGCTGGAAACTTTCCAGTTGTCGCAGTTTGTTGAATATCGCAATGCATCGGGAAATTCTCTCTCAGGTCTAGGCGCGATTGCGGTCGGTGACGAGGTAAAAGTGGAAAAGGATGAAGAAGGCAATGTGATTCGTGTCACCCTTCAGGGGGAAACGGATAACGGAGAAAATGAGGGAGTTGTGATTGCCCTTAATCCTTCGACAAAATTAATTACCATCAAAACGGATGCCGGCTCGCTGAAGTCCTATTATTACAGTGATCAGGTAGAAGTGGAATACGGCCAGCGCAGATTGCCCGACCTTTCCGATATCAGTGAGGGAGACCGCGTCGCACTTGAGTTCACGTCTAGTATCGTTACCCGTATTACCCTTTTGAAAACGAATGAGAGTTTGATTGATGAAGGGATTGTTAAAGGTATAACGCCTGATACCGGTTATCTCGTGTTGGAGACGGATGGAGAACCGAAAGCCTATCAGGTGGCGGCACATGCGGAAATCGTGATCAGCGGTCTTGATATCGCCGAATTATCAGATGTGCAAGTGAATGATCAGGTTGAGGTTGAAGTCGAGGATGGGGTGGTTCAGCGTTTGACCGTGTTGAACCGTGAAGTTCAAACGGAGTTATCGGCCACTGTTTTATCTGTTGATGAAACGAATCGATTGCTGACCTATCAACTTGAAGATGGCAGCATTGAAGTGAAAAAGGTAAGTACCTTTGTAGAACTTGATATCGACGGCATCAGTGCACCAACACTGGCTGATGTAAGTATCAATTCCCGCGTGATCATGGAGATGGATCGTAATCAAATCATCATGATTCGCACGAACTATGAAGTCATCGGGGAAGTTACCCGTATCAGTGAAACCTCACGCTTGATTCAGTTGAATGTGAGTGGAGAAAGACTAAATTATCAGATGGATCCCGCTGTTCAGGTGAACATCCGCGAAATGACCGGAGAGGATCTGAGTGACATCGTAATGGGTGATACCGTTCGTCTCCGCCTGCAAAACGAGATTGTAACCGATATTGATGTTGAGAAGACATTCCAGTTGCGTGTTGAAGATGTAAATGAGCGCAGGGAACGTCTTGAAACCGTCGATGAGGATGATGATAAACGCAATCTTTACATTCGCGGTGATGTGGAACTGGTTGTGCCCGGTGTAACATCTCCAAAACTGGAGGATGTTAAGGAAGGCGATGTCGTTCACGCAACATACCTCGGAAATTCACTGGTTAAGGTTGAGGTGAGACCGACATACATCGGTGAAGTTCGCTCCATCAATCTGGTGAGTGGAGACATTACGGTGAATACGTATGATCAGGGACTGGTTATGATCCAAACGAAAAACCAGGTTGATCTGCAAATTGAAAATCAGCAGTATGATCATCTGCGTTACCTTGCTGTCGGTGACCGGGTGGTTGTCAGTGACTTGCTGCAGAACCAAAAATCGATCAAGGTGATGGAGAAGGTCACCGGGAAGTATATGACTGTCAGCTCCGACATGGATAAGATCTTTGTTCTGATCGGGGGAAGTTACAACAGTTACTGGATGGCAGACCCCGTCTATCTCCATTTTGACGGCGATGTGCTCAGCTTCCGTTCATTGCCGCAGGAAGTGGATCTCAATCTCTACATGATGGATGACCGTGTCTATGAAGTGGAAGTGGTGGGGTCGATTGGTCAGTAGAATCTCATTAGTACAAGCCCGTAGCGGCTGTGGTAGGAAACCGATCATCCTGATTAAGACGAAAAAATCGTCTTAATCCAGCAATATATAGAAAAAATAAGATGAAAAAATCGTCTTATATGACCATTGTGGTTCTCTGGAAGGGGGTTACATGGGAATTAAGACGATTTTTTCGTCTTAAAGTCCTCATTTCACTGGATTTTGTAAAAATAAGGTGAAAAAATCGTCTTATTTTCCGCCACGCAGAACCGAATACATTCAAAATCCAACACCCTCATAAATAGGAAAATCGGGCGTCAGCCCGATTCTTGTTTATTGAACTATTAAGATGTCGTAATGTAAGAACGAAACCGATCCTGTAATCGTTTCGTAATCGGTCCCGGCTGCTGTCTGCCAATTTTTGATTCATCAACCTTCGTTATAGGAAGGATCTCTTGAATGGTACTGGTGATGAACACTTCATCCGCGCTTTTCAGTTCATCAACGGTAAAAGAACGTTCGAACAGCGGGATGTTCTCCTGCCCGGCGAGTTCAATCACAAGGGAGCGGGTGATCCCGTTAAGTATAAGATTGTCGGCACGGCGGGTCATCAGTTGCCCGTCTTTTACGATAAAAACATTGGATGAACTTCCTTCCGTAACGATCCCTTCACGGTGGAGTATTGTTTCTTTTGCACCATGATCAACTGCGATCTGTTTGGCAAGAATATTCCCTAACAGATTGAGACTTTTAATGTCACATCTCAGCCAGCGAATATCCTCTGCAGTAACCGCACGGGATCCCTCCTCCTGTTCTTTTACTGGACGGGGGTGATACATCGGATAAGCGATCAATTCGGGAGAAACTTTTGACGGAATGGCGTGGCTGCGCGGAGCATATCCGCGGGTAATCTGCATGTAGATCTGACCGTTACAAACATCGTTTTCCTGCACCAGTCGGATCAGTTTTTGTTTGATCTCGTGTATCGAAAAAGGAAGAGGTATCAACATCTGACCGGTACTGTACTGCAGTCGTTTCAAATGACGATCCAGTTGAAACAGATTTCCATCATAAACAGAGATCACTTCGTATACCCCATCGCCGAACTGATATCCGCGATCTTCGGGATGAATTCGACATTCTTCTGCAGACACCAGACGGTCATTCCAAATCATTTTCATAAATCGACAAGCTCCCTTCCATCGGCTAAAAAAATGTAAAATTAGGTCTAATGACCCTTGACAATCATCTACAAATCCCGATATTAACACAATATCTAGTATTTTAAATAAAATTGCACACAATATATTGATGAGAGCATCAAGATGTGGTATGTTAGAAACACCTCATATAAATCTAACTTAACAGACAACAGGTTACGAGGGCAATAACCATTTACGGAGGGTGAGTTATGAAAACAACCAGTAGTACTTACCGTCTGGAAGGATTAAGTGAAAAAATCTTTCTGGATCGATATGCGATGAAAGATTTAGACCCCGATCACATTGAAGTCGGAGATACAGTCATTGTATTGACCAAAGATGACCCCAAATTCCCGCAAAAAGAAGTGGGTGAGGTAGAAGAGCGCAATGGTAATATGATTAAAGTACGCCTGCGCAGCGGACAAGTTGTTGAAGCGGAGGCGATCAAGGCCATCAAGCCGCTTGAACCGACCCCCGATATGATATGGGACCGTCTGGCGGAAGCCCTTGCGTCCGTGGAGGCTACTCCGGAAAAGCAGGAAGAGTGGAGAGGGAAATTCCGCTATGTCCTCGATGACTGGAAGCTTGTTCCTGGCGGACGGATTGCGGCCGGTGCCGGCGCGAACGACCAGTTGACTCTTTTTAATTGTTATGTCATTCCTTCACCAAAGGATTGCCGTGGCGGGATCATGGATACACTCGGTCAAATGACGGAGATCATGTCACGCGGTGGCGGTGTCGGTATAAACCTGTCATCCCTTCGTCCGCGCAGAGCCCTTGTTCGTGGAGTGAACGGTTCTTCCAGCGGTGCCGTTTCCTGGGGTGGATTATTCAGTTATACCACGGGGTTGATTGAACAGGGAGGTTCCCGTCGCGGAGCCCTGATGCTGATGATCAATGACTGGCACCCGGATCTGATGGAGTTTATCACTGTAAAACAGGATATGGGGTCCATTACGAACGCCAACCTGTCTGTTTGTGTTTCCAATGATTTTATGAAAGCCGTTAAAGAAGATCTCGAGTGGGATTTATATTTCCCAGATACGAGCGATCCCGATTATGATGAATTGTGGGACGGCAACATGAATAAATGGAAAGACGAACTGGGTAAACCGGTAAAAGTACATAAAACTGTGCGTGCCCGCGATGTATGGCATACCATTATCGAATCCGCATGGAAATCGGCTGAGCCGGGCGTTGTTTTTATGGATTATTATAATGAAATGTCCAACAGCTGGTATTTTAATCCGATTATTGCCACCAATCCTTGCGGAGAGCAGGGACTGCCCGCCTGGGGCGTATGTAACCTTTCCGCAATCAATCTGTCGAAGTTTGTAAAAGACGGAGAAGTGGACTGGGAGCACCTTGCGGAATGTGTGCAAATTGCGGTGAGATTCCTCGACAATGTCATTGATAAAACACCGTATCACTTTAAGGAAAACGAGGAAAACCAGAAGAATGAACGCCGCATTGGCCTTGGAAGTATGGGACTGGCCGAGATGATGATTAAACTGGGAATCCGTTACGGAAGTCAGGAATCCATGGAGTTCCTTGAAAAATTATATGGTTTCATCGCCAAGCATGCCTATCTCGCTTCTGCAGAAATTGCCGAAGAAAAGGGAAGTTTCCCGATGTTTGATACGGAGAAATTCCTGCAGAGCCGGTTCGTCCAGCAGTTTGATGATGAAGTGAAGCGTGCTATTTATGAAAAAGGAATGCGAAACGTCACCCTGTTGACCCAGGCACCGACAGGTTCTACCGGTACCATGGTGGGAACATCGACAGGAATCGAGCCTTATTTTGCATTTGAATATTATCGTCAGAGCCGTCTCGGTTATGACAAGCAATATGTACCGATCGCCAAAGAATGGATGGAAGAAAACGGTTCCGATCAATTGCCGGATTACTTCGTTACAGCCATGGATTTATCGGCGGAAGATCACATCCGCGTTCAGGCTGCCATTCAAAAATGGGTAGACAGTTCCATCAGTAAAACGGCGAACTGCCCCAGTGACTTTACGGTGGAAGAAACGAAAAAGTTATATGAACTGGCTTTTGATCTCGGATGTAAGGGTGTGACAATTTACCGCGACGGAAGCCGTGACACTCAGGTGCTTTCTACTAAATCCAAGGATGAGGAAAAAGAAGAGAAGAAGTCGGAGCAGGCCTCTCTCCAGGTTGCTTCACAGGAAAACAATGAGGCTGGCGTAACCATTGCAGACGGAGTGAAAGTTAACGGAAAGCTGGATAAAAATTATCATCGCCGTCCGCAGAAGTTGCAGGGTGCAACGTACAAGATGAAGACTCCTCTCGGAAAAGCGTACATTACGATTAATGATATTGACGGAAAACCGTTTGAGGTCATCGTCAATGTAGGAAAAGCGGGTAGTGACGTCTTCGCCATGTCGGAGGCACTGGGACGGGTATCCACACTGTTCCTGCGTTTCGGGGAATTACCGGATGGGAACAAAGCGCGCCTGTTGATCAAACACTTAAAAGGAATCGGCGGATCGGGAGCGGTCGGATTCGGGCCCAACCGGGTGGAATCGATTGCCGATGCCGTAGCCAAGGCACTTGAATACCACCTGGACGGAATCGATCCCGAAAACACAATCGCCGTGACATCGGATGCAGCTGCACCCGGAATCACGGGAGGAATGGGACACAGTCTGGCGATTCATCACGATCGGGATGAAGACGGGGATGAGTTCCATGAACTGGACCTGTGTCCGGACTGCGGATCGGCCTCACTGATTGCCGAGGAAGGTTGCAAGCACTGTGCTTCCTGCGGTTACAGCCGTTGCGGATAAAGAACAAGAACATTTAAAATGTGAGTAAACGACTGTGTGATATTTTACAATTTATTAGATAGAGCCTAGAATCAAATATATTATTCATTTAATATGAGTAAAACCAGGCACCTAGTAATTTTGTGTGCCTGGTTTTTTATAAAGGTGATTCATACAATTGAATATGACGAATCTTTTGAAGGATAGATTTTGAGCCATTCAAAACCGTTATTTTTTGGAGATTGGAATCTGTAACAAATGTTATGCTACTAATTTTTTACTAATTTTTTTAGACATATGACTTCTTTCATGCTTATCAGAAATTTTCAGAAGTAAATTAATAATTTTTTCATCTTTTATGCGATTGGTATTTTGTAGGATATTATTTATTGTATTGTCTAATTTCCCTAGGTTTCCATAGGGTAATTGATCTTTATTCTCATAAAAATCATAGAACGTGGACAGTAGCAAAATAAATTGCTGATTTTTAATTTTAGTGTCGGTTAACCAATTAATAAAGTTTTCAAAAATAATAGTTTCGTGATCTGAATAATTTCCTTCTTTAATTTTAATTAATACGTTAAGAGATACTTGTAATTTTTCAATATCAACATTTGCTCTAAGTTCATTTTTTATGTCTGAATAGAGCCTTTTCCTAGCTCCGTGTTTGTCTGCCTGAGAACCTATATGTTTCAATAATTCATCTATCTCCTTCTGTTGCATAGGAATACGACTTAATAGTTCTCTACCTAGTTTTTTCATATTAGTGAATTTCTTAGAAAGGGAAGAAGATAATTTGTCAATACGTTTGGCATTACTGTTATCTCGCCATTTAACGTATGAGAGTACCCATTGTTTTAGCAAAGAATTATACATCTTTTTATTTATTAGTAAATTGAAAAATTTGTTGAAATACTCAAGCCCTAATATAAATCCTTCCTCTGAGAACTTCATCGCACTGATTATAGGACCTGGATTTAAAATTCTACCTGCTTTAAAGTTAATTCTTATCTTAATGGCATTAATGGCAATTTCATCTGAAATGTTATAATTTATTAGATTATTAATGTCCCAAGATTCGTAAATCTCTTTAGCAAGAGCTTCATTATTATTTATGATTTCTACAAGTAATTTGCTTAATATAACAACGATTTGTTTAACTTTACGCTCTTCTTCCTCAATTAAACCTTCTATCTTTCCTAGATCATTCATTTGTTGAACCATAATCTTTGAGATACTTCTCCTATCAAACTTAATTCCTAAATCTTTAATAATGTCCAAAATAAATTTTATTAATTCAAGTTCAGTTGAAAAAAAGTCAAACTGGATATATGGCTCAATTACGTCGTTAAAGTTTTCAATCTCAAGTTTATTTATGGTCTTATATTTTTTATTATAAATGTCATTTGCTTGATTAGTGGTTTCTGGTTCGCATAAAAAGTAAATATAAGATTTTAAAATATGATGTCCTAATTTTTCTTTAAGCAATAATTGTTCAGGTAAATTGAAAATTTTATCCAATAATTTTTGTTGTATCTTTGTCGACATCTTTTTAAATAAATTGGGTTGTAATAATTTAGGAATTATAATGTCTAACAACTCATAATCGTTTAGATGATTAATTGAATTCTCTATACCACTTTGAAAAATAACTTGAGTGTGTGCTTTTTCACATCTATCTAACAACTCCAGAAAATTTGTCCATTGCTCTATATCTGTAGAAACTTTTTCCCAGTACACCTTAAAGAAATTCTCGGTTAGAATTAGAATTTCTTCACTTTCTTCAATCTCTTGGGCGTGAACTGTAGCAATTATAGAGTTAAACATGTTCCAAATAAAGTTTTTATATGGTGCTAAATCTTTATTATCTAGTTGAGAAAGGATTTGATAAAATAATTCAATTCCATCTTTATTCAAATCAATTTCATCATCAATTCCAAGACTCTTTTTAATTACAGTAAAAATGTATTCTCTTTCACTATCCCCCATATATCTAACATATCTAAGCATACATGTGGATTTTTGAGGTTCATCCAAAATATTCCATTCTTCTGAATAAGCATTAACTATTTCTTTTATTGAGGTTTCATTGATAAATGGAATTAATTTAAATATACCCTCTATAGAGTATTCATTTTTTAAATTTTCAAAAATAATAGGATCCAATATTTCAGAGTTTATTTTATGTATAAAGCTACGAATTGTATTATCTTTTAAATAGGGTAACACAAAAGAAAATCCAATTCTTGCATTATTCCTTAATGTAGGTGATGCAACAATTATTTTATCAAAAATAAATTGAACCACTTCTATTTGATTATCATGCCAATTTTGTGATAACTGAATTAATTTTTTTCCGTTACCATCATGTAAAGTTTGCACTAATTCCTCACGGATATCATAACCTCCAACTTTTTCATTGCTGGAAGGGGTATCTTTTAGAAACAAAAATGCTTCAATACCATTTGATACAGTAATATTTCTTGTTCTTATCAAGTAACTATAAAACTTTTCAAATTCAGACTTACTTAAACCATATTTTTTATTATAGGTATCTTTATCAAAGTTTCCTAATCCATAATTTATTTCTTTATAAATTTCTTCCAATAAATGACTGTCTTTTTGAAGTTTTTCATAAAAACTTGACCAATCGTTTCGAATTGCTATTAGTTTGGCAAGAAAACCTGGATTACTTGTTACATATTTCAAATTTCGATCTTTCGCAATTTGATAAACAGCAGAAAAATCATTTAATTGAACTTTAACTTGTCTAGGTGTAGTTACATGATTATGAATTAATGCAATCTTCACATCATCTAATTGAGAATCACTTAAATCACAAAAAGGTGTGCTTTTCATCTTTTTACCTATAAGGGAATCAGCATAATTTAAAAGATCTGTCTCATATAAGAAGGGAATATGTAAAGTAACTTGAAAAATTTTATCTAGATATTCGGCACTATTTTCATCTTTTTTGTTTTCTTCCTTATTTGTCGCAAGAGAATGTTTTATAGCTTGTTGCAATATACGCTCTTCACAAGCAACAATAAATATACATTTTTCATGTTCTACAAATGTTTTTATTGTTTCTAATACTTCCATAACCTTTGATAGAGTAAGTCTGTCCATATCATCAATAAAAAATATTACACGTTTATCATCTAGACTATCTATCAGGTCAACAAATTTTTTCTCATACTGTTCTTCCGAACTTATTGGATTATCAATTTTTTGAATTCTAACGTCAGACATTTTTAAAAGTTGACTAAAAAAGGTTACAATAATTGAACTAAATACTGATAAAAAAGTAGCTATGACGATATTAGGGAAAGTATCTTTAATTGCTGTTTTTATATTTTCATAATCACCTAAGATATTTCCTAATAAAAATATTAAAAATATTGAAAAAACAAGTAAAGGCAAAGTTATTTTCAATTGAAACATAACAAAAGTATTCCACCAGCTTTTAACATTGAGTTCGTTTGTAGTTTTTGAAACATATAAATCCTCAATTAATTCATCAGTTGGTGAACCAATAGCATTTGAAGCCTCAAGTAAAAATTTTCTTACTAATGCGCCTTTTTCCATTGCATATTTCCAAACGTTGATATGAACAAAATGATATCCCTTTTCTACTACTTCTTTTCCAACAATTTGTCCGATACTACTTTTTCCTGTTCCCCAAGGACCAAAGAGAGCAATATTAACATGACCCTCTTCACTTGAGTTTTCAATAATGTTAACAATTGTTTTAGCAAAGTCCTGATTCTTAAACTCGTCTTGTTCAATTGAATCAATTGGCTTATCTGGGAAGATACTCATGGGGAGACCTTTTTGATTTAGATTTTTAACACCCAACACATATCCCTCCTTTATATTTTCTATTATACAAATTTTGGTTTTTTCTACAATTGATTGATTAATTTGACAGTTGAGTCCATATAATTGTGTAAAAAGTAATCTAATGAGAAACATTCTGGATGTCACTCCAAAGGCTTTAAAAAAAGAGGTCGCGGGTCAGAGCCGTGTTTGATACACCCGATATGAAGACAGCTAGGCTTTTACTTGAAGATGTGTTGACAGAATACGAAGAGAAAGTTCCAAAGGCGATGAATATCCTAGAGACCGGATTTGATGATGCGACAGCGGTACTCGTTTTACAAAGAAATACCGTAAACGTCTCCGGACAACGAACGGGATGGAGAGGTTGAATGAAGAGGTCCGACGCACAGAACGGGTCATTCGCATCTTTCCTAATAGGGAGTCGGCCATGAGACTCATTGGTGCTTTGCTCATGGAACAGGATGAGAAATGGTCCGGTGGCCGAAAGTATTTACACATGACGGAATACCATTTATGGCTTCAATCTCAACAAAAAAATAAACAGGTTCAAAAAGTCACTCAGCTTTGATAACTTCATCTTCTAGCTGGTGGATTCATTTTTACACATAATTTTGGACTTAATCATTTATGACTAAAACTCTTGGAATGATTAATAAAGCTTTTCGTATTGTTTTTTGCCCTTCTGATAGGGAAATTGATCTATTATCCTATATATGTTATATGCAAAAAATCAACTAAAGGTGTTTTCTGCAAGTAAAAAATACATAATAATGCAAGAAAAAGTGCAGAGTCTTGCCAGTCCAAAAACCAGTTAGGAATTCGTGTTAGACAAAGCATGT
>JAWLDF010000005.1:0-144363 GCA_041686735.1 Bacilli bacterium | reverse complement strand
AAAAGGGGAGGACATTAAGATGAAAAAAGCTTTGATTTATATCGGGATCGTAGCGACGTTTATTGTGAGTGCAACAGCCGGATGGTATGCGTTTTAATTTTTGTGTTAAACTCTAGTTGTTAAAGCGATATTATTAAAAGTGGTACGCATTATAATAGAAAATATACTTAGTTAGTTGTATAATAGTTAAGAATAAAGCTTTTACAACTTGTACAAGGTGATATAGATATGCGTATCTTTCGGTGGATATACATAATTTCAATAATTTTATGCGGTTCGTACTTATTCGCCATACAGATAGGGCCATATACACAGCAAGACATGGTCCTTATTTATTTTTTAGTTGGAATGATAGTTGTTATTGATAGAATCGCTATTCCGCTCCCAACAAAACAATATTTACATTTAGACTCTACTGTTTTATTAGCTACTTTATTTATTTATGATGTATCTATTTTAATGATGGTTTTGCTAATAACAAATGTTTATGTGTTTTTTTATAGAAAATTGAGGCTATGGCAAGGACTATATAATATATCACAGTTTGCTATTATGTTATTTGCGGCTAAACATACATATCTATTATTAGGTGGAATAATTGGAGAACTAAATTTTTTGAATCCCTGGCCTTTTTTTGTAGCTGCGATTGTTTATATGATGGTTAATGCCTTATTAGTTTCTGCTATAAGTTATTTTTTTAATAAACAATCTTTTCTAAATAACTTATATTCTTTATTCCGTGATTCAGCCGGAAACTACTTCATGATGATCATCTATGCCTTCATCCTTACGATGCTCTTCAAAGTACAGACATACATAGGATCTGTCATATTCATTATCATGATTGTATTGATGGCTGACAACTACAAGCGTTATTTTCAGTTATTAGAGCGGATGCGAGAAAAAGCAAATTGTGATGAATTAACCGGAATCTATAATCACCGCTACTTCCAGCAGGCACTAAAAGAAGAATTCGAGAAAGCGGATACAAACCATAAGCTGTCCCTTTTGTTCATCGATATCGACCATTTTAAAAAATATAACGATACATACGGACACCAGGGCGGTGACGATATATTAAAGAAATTTTCCAGTATTGTGGGATCCATGTTGCCTGAGAAGGCAACTTTTGCCCGTTATGGAGGAGAAGAGTTTGTTGTGATTCTTCCGGATACGGAAACCAAAGAGGCCTATCAGATTGCTGAAAATATCCGCAAAACCATCCAGACAACATCTTTTCAAGGAATGTCGATAATGCCGAACGGTTGTCTGACTGTTTCCATCGGGGTCTCAACATATCCTGACATCAGTCCCGATGCCAGAGCACTCGTCCGCAACGCCGATCAGGCTCTTTATGCGGCCAAAAGGATGGGACGCAACAAATCAAAAGTCTATTCGATTAAAACAGATGCCCCCAAGGATATGAAGGCATTGCGCAGCGATCAGGAACTTCATCAACTGGTGGAATCATTGATGGTCATGCTGAAAAATAAAGATGAACCCACATACCACCATAGCATGCGCGTTTGTCAATATGTACTTGCATTTGCCGAGTGGCTAAACCTGTCGGAAGAGGACCGGCGTACCCTGGAGTTTGCCGCCATTTTGCACGACCTGGGAAAAATAGAAATCCCGAGGGAGATTTTAAATAAAAAGGACAAGCTCCTCGAACATGAATGGGAATGGATCAAAAAACACAGCGAGTATGGAGAGAGTTTATTGAACAACATTCCAGAACTGAAATCGATTCTCCCTATCGTAAGACATCATCATGAACGTTATGACGGAAAAGGATATCCCGACGGATTGAAGGGAGGGGAAATCCCGTACCTTGCGAGACTCTTGACCGTTGTTGACTCTTTTGATGCAATGACGACTAATCGAAGTTATCAACGCACCAAAACCTATAATGAATCTATTGAAGAATTGTCACGTTGTTCGGAAAGCCAGTTTGACCCGTTTTTGCTTAAAGAATTTATTAAAATGCTGGAAAAAATACGTGACCAGGAACATGGTATGCTTAAGCATGTTGAAGGAATCTGATTGCTTATCATCGGCACAATCAGCATAAAATGGCATGGAATTAACCAACCTAAATACATCAAAGTCTTTTTCACACTTCAGGGTATGGAAGTGTGTTTTTATTTTGACCGAAGAAACGGAGGAAAAATGCACAATGCCGCGGAATCACCGACGTGTTCAGCGTCCCGTCAATCTGCTTGACACTTTTTCATCCCTTAGAAATGAAATAATAGATCAATTACAAAAGCCCAGCGCATCCACAGATATCTCGACTCAACTCCGTGAACACGAAAGGGAAATCATCCGTATCATACGCATGGAAACAAAACAGGCCAACCGCAACAACATTACCCGGACATCAGCATACCTGCAATTTTTTCTTCAATATCCCGAGATTCACTGGGCGTTGCTTGCCCATATGGTTTCACGAAACGGCGGCTGGAACATGACAGATCTGAAAGGGGAAATGCTGTTCAACCTTCTGGAAGGACGGGAAACCCGGGATTTTTTCACCTTCCTTGATCGAAGCAACCATTACATCTTTCAGGATGCATATCCCCAACTTCTTCTGTATCGGGAAAGCAAAAAGCATGGAAGAAACATGAGTCACCTTTTGTCTGCTTTTCATGTATCACGCTTTATCAAACCCTTCTGGGATTTCCACTGGAAACATCAGAACGACCCCGAATTATTCAACCTTGCCACACACATGCTTACCTGGGCCCTCATTATCAACGAACAACAATATATTCAAAAAAGAATTATCGAGGATTCTTATTTTAAGCAGAATGTCCTGCAAACATGGGAGTTTCGGCTGCAGAGCGTGCTTCCGTTAAACCTCGTTCTCTTTCCTTTTAATGAACATGACCGGACTCGAAAAGGGGGGACAACGGTGGATGTAACCGGCGTGATCATCCGGCGTTTTCCGTCACTCCGGCAACGAATCAAAGCGGGAAAGACCTTATATCAACTTTTGTTTCCGGGAATGTTCGTACATCGGGGAATTTGGTCATGGTTAATACGGAACCCGCATACGGCATCGCGGGCTGATTACTGGCCGCACCTCTTTTGTGTGAATCCGGAAACGGCGGCAACGAAAATTTACAGCCCTCAGTTACAACAGGCTTGGCAGGATATCCCCCACCCGAAACCGGAAAGACGAGATTGGTTCGATAAAACGGATATATTCTCTTTTTTTACAACGGAATCCGCCGACATTGATCGCTCAAGGGCGGATGTTCATCAACTGGTCGCAAAATTTTTAAAAAAAGGATCGAAATTGGAACAATATTTCATGCCGACCGGGAAAAATAAATGAATAGCTCATCCAAAATAAGGAATACTACCAATTGTAAATTAACAAAAGAATGAAAGAATCAAGGAGGAATGAAAATGCCGTTCGGTGCTCATGAAACAATGGAAGCCCACGAATTTCTTGAAGAAAAATTAAATATGATGAACCATTTCCACATCTACAGGATGCAGGCACAGGATCCCGCTCTTCGCCAGATGATTGAACGACACCTGGATGATACTGTACGCGCCTATAACCAACTGGTGTCTTACACCCATAACTATCAACCTGTAAATCCGGTATCGGCACAGACACCGTCAACCGTGCATGCTGTACAACAAACACAGCCAAACCAGATCCAGTATGGATTGAATCAACCGGCACCTCATCAGCCTGTGTTTACCACCACAACGCTTAATGATCGTCAAATTTCTTCAGCGCTGTTGCAGTTTCATAAAACATCAGCAATCAACAGCATCCATCACTCCCTTGAATGTGCCGATCCCAATGTGAGACAGATCATGGTCAACACAGCGGTCAATTGTTCCCATTTGGCTTATGAAGTATTCCAGTATATGAATCAGCGGGGATATTATCAAGTGCCGACCATGAAGGATCATACGGCAAAAACGTTGTTGCACAGCTATCAAAACGCACCGCAATATCAGGCTGCTCCAACCGGTGCAACCACGGCAACAGGTGCTACCTACAATCCAACAACAACTGTGGAGGGAACAACGGATACAAACCAATCCAGGGAACAAATTCATTCCCCGACACAGCAGCATCCATACACATACAACCAGTAGCAACAAAAAAGAGCAGCGGCTCCATCCGCCCTGCTCTTCTTTGTTACCCTTTACGCAGGCGACCCAGTTCAGTCACAATTGCTTCCTGTTCACTGATACTGAAACGGTCTTTCTTGTCGATCATTTGATAAATTTCCAGTAATTCTTCGTACTGGTCGGTGTCGAATAGATCCGGGTTGAGAACGCCCGTGTTGACAACCCTTAATTTTTCATTGATGCGGTTCATGATATATGAAATATTTTCCCGGCTCGGGTTCGATAAATCCATTTTGTCGCTATCCTCCTTCTGTATTTGCTGAAAAAGTTAAGGTTCATTATAACACAGACGCTGCTGTTTTTCCCACGAAAAAAAGCCGGGGCGATTTGTCCCCGACTTTTCCCGGATGAATGCACAGATGAAATCATTAAAGTGATTTAATTTTGTCGATGCACTCTCCGCAAATCATTTTGTCTTTGTAATGCTTAATGTTGTCAGCGTTGTCACAAAACAGACAAGCGGGCTGGTATTTCTGCAGAATGATCTTATTGCTGTCTACATAAATTTCCATGGCATCCTTGATGTCGATTCCCATTGTACGGCGAAGCTCGATGGGTAATACGACTCGTCCCAGCTCGTCTACTTTGCGTACCATTCCGGTTGCTTTCATCTACTATCCCCTCCTTCCAACTATTCTAAATAATTATATGTATAATTGTAAAATCCTTCTTTAGTCATACTGCAAATTTTGCAGTTTCATATTTTTTTACAAAAATGTAGGAGAAAAAAGGGGATATTTTACGGGCCAGTGTCATAGAATGTATGGGGTGATGGATATGAATATTTTTAAAATTAATCAAATGCTGAAGGAATGCCGGCAAGAATTCAACATATTACAAAAAAGATGGGAAGAAACCCAGAATGAGGAGGACAAGCACTTGGTCGTCATGAAGATGCTGGAGATGCAAATTCTTGAGGACTGGAAAGACCAGTGTAAAGAGGAAATGAAAGAAGAATTTTAAAAAAGTTAATCATCCTTTCCTTCCATCTTATAAAAAAAGTGGTATCATAATAAGCAGAAAGTGCTAAGACCATAGTTGGAGAAAGGATGATTTTTTATGAATCAGGAGGCCAGGGTCAACCTCGAAATGGGTCAAAAATTCGCCAGAATGGAAGAAGTAAAGGTGTTTTTTAAATTATGCCAATTGGCAGATAAAGAAAATTACACCTTACCTCCTCTTGAAGAAATGATGCCTCAGTGCGGATATGGAAACCCCAAAAATTTTGAGAAGGTGTTGAAGCATATTCAGCGGCGTACCCTGCTGGTTAATGAAGACGGTGTGTTAAAAATCAATAAAGAATGGGTTACTCTGGTATAACCGTATTGGGCTAAGAGTCAGGCTAAAATCAAAACTTTACATACTTTTTACTTTACAAATGTTGATTTGTCTGGTGATTTCCTTCATAATGAAGAGTAGTTCATTCATTAAATTAATCTCTACATATAAAAGGAGGAATTTTGTTATGGCTAAGCACGAATTACCCGCTTTACCTTACTCTTTTGATGCACTTGAACCGCACATTGATGCCCTCACCATGGAGATTCATCATGACAGACATCACGGCACCTATGTCAACAACCTGAATAATGCGCTGGAAGGACATCCTGAACTGCAGGAGAAAACGGTGGAAGAGTTAATCAGCGATCTGAACAGCGTTCCTGAAGATATTCGTACGGCTGTACGCAATAATGGAGGTGGACACGCCAACCACTCCATGTTCTGGGAAATTATGAGCCCCGATGGGGGAGGAACTCCGAGCGGTGCACTGTCTGATGAAATCAATAAAACGTTCGGAAGCTTCGATCAGTTTAAGGAAGAATTTGCAAAGGCAGCAGCAGGTCGTTTCGGAAGCGGCTGGGCATGGCTGGTGCTTGATAACGGCAAACTTTCCATCATGAGCACAGCAAATCAGGACAACCCGCTCATGGAAGGTAAGAAGCCCGTGTTTGGTCTTGATGTATGGGAGCACGCATATTATCTCAAGTATCAAAACAAGCGTCCGGATTATATCAGTGCATTTTGGAATGTGGTCAACTGGGACGAAGTAAACAAGCGTTACGAACAACTACGCGGTTAAACATAATAGAACCGTCGTAGATCACAGACTGTGTGGTATAATAAAAAGGAGCGACTGAAAAGTTCGCTCCTTTTTCCTGTATAATCCCTTTTTTTGTGGAAAAACAATTCCTGCGGGTAGAAAGGATTATGTAGTATGAATCTGACCAACGAAACTAACCGGTCCCCCCTTTTATGGGGAGATAAGCGATATCATACCTGGAATTATCATCTGCGTCAGACATTCGGTCACAAAGTATTTAAAGTGATGCTTGACGGGGGTTTTACTTGTCCCAACCGTGACGGCACGGTGGCGATCGGGGGATGTACTTTTTGCAGTGCCCGTGGTTCCGGAGATTTTGCCGGACTGCGCAAACACGATCTGGAGCGTCAATTTCGTGAAATTAAGGAACGTCAACATCAAAAATGGCCTGATGCTAAATATATCGGGTATTTTCAGGCCTTCAGCGGCACGTATGCACCGGTGGAGGATTTGCGAGAGATGTATGAAATCATCCTGAAACAGGAGGGGGTTGTCGGTTTATCCATCGCAACCCGTCCCGACTGCTTGCCGGATGATGTGGTGGAATTGCTTGCAGAGTTGAATGAGAGGACTTATCTCTGGGTTGAACTGGGACTGCAGACGATTCATGAGCATACAGCCCGCTTGATTAACAGAGGACATGATTATGCCTGCTATGTTGAAGGAGTTGAAAAACTGCGGCGACATCGTATTCGCGTATGTTCTCACATTATCCTCGGACTGCTAGGAGAAGATGAACAGGATATGATGGAGACCGCTCATGCCGTTGCAGGTCTGGATGTGCAGGGCATTAAGATCCATCTTTTGCATTTGCTTAAAAAGACTCCCCTGGTCAAACTGTGGCAGGAAGGGGGATTGCAATTTCTTTCGAAAGAGCAATATATTCGCCTTGTGGTGGATATTTTAGAAATCCTTCCTCCGGAAATGATCATCCACCGTCTCACCGGGGACGGGCCGCCTGATTTGCTGATCGGCCCGATGTGGAGTCTGAAAAAATGGGAAGTGCTGAACGGCATCGATGCCGAACTGAAACGGCGCAACAGCTGGCAGGGTAAATATTTTCTTTCATCTTCCCGTGATTAAAAAACATGTAAGGGTGCAACCGTATGCACCCGTTTTTTTGTGAAAAATTACAAGTTACAAGTGTCTTTACATGTGTAAACGTTGTATAATAGGAGCGTACTTATCCTGTCATACGGAAGGTGAAGCAAAACATGAAGAAATTTTTAGAGAGAAAAAACATCGTCATCTCCGTCGATCGTTATCTGATCACGGCTCTCAGCTACATGGCATACGGGTTGTTTTCCTCACTGATTATCGGTTTAATCATGAAAGTGCTGGGACAACAATTCGGTATGAATTGGCTGGTCGAAACCGGTCAACAGGCCATGGGATTAATGGGACCCGCAATCGGTGTTGCGGTTGCTTACGGATTGCAGGCACCTCCCCTGGTCATTTTTTCATCGGTTGTCACGGGTGCTGCGGGGGCGGCTCTGGGCGGACCTGCGGGAAGTTTTATTGCGGCCGTGCTCGGTGCGGAATTCGGAAAAATGATTTCCAAGGAGACCAGGCTGGATATCATTTTGACGCCCCTGGTCACGATTATCGTCGGGATGATCGCAGCCCAGTTTATCGGACCGCTCATCGATCAGGCGATGAAGGGACTGGGGCAATTGATCATGTGGGCGACAGATTTACGTCCGATCCTTATGGGAATCGTTGTGGCCACATTGATGGGACTGGCTCTTACGGCTCCGATTTCCAGTGCAGCTCTGGCGATTATGATGGGACTTGAAGGAATCGCAGCCGGGGCGGCTACCGTCGGATGTGCTGCTCAAATGGTCGGATTTGCAGTAATCAGTTACAGAGAGAATGGTTTTGGAGGAGCCATTGCACAGGGATTGGGGACATCGATGTTGCAAATCCCCAATATTGTAAAAAATCCATGGGTTCTCGTTCCCCCGACGATTGCCGGGGCCATACTGGGTCCGCTTGCCACGACCTGGTTCCGGGTGGAAAATGTACCATCTGGAGCGGGCATGGGTACAAGCGGATTCGTGGGACAGTTCGGCACAATTGAAGCGATGGGAAGTTCAGGAAGTGTGTGGATGGCAATCATCCTGTTGCACTTTGTCCTGCCTGCATTACTCTCTCTTGCGATTGCATTGTTCCTGAGAAAAACAGGTAAAATTAAACCTGGAGATCTTAAATTAGAAAATGTGTAAGTATTACCTTTAGGACCAATAATTTTGTATTTATGAGGATAACCGGCGTTGTTATACTTTTTACTGTATCAACTTATACAAGCCTATAAGCAGGAGGAGATTGGATGCAGGAAAAGAAGATGCTGGTTGTCCTTAGTTTTTTTCTGGTGGTCAGTCTGCTGTTACCCGCGTTTAGCACGGAAGCGGAAGCGGCGACCACACGTGATGAAAGATTGGCGAATGCCATCATTAATCTCGGTTTGAAATACCGGGGATCCCCCTATGTATTCGGAGTTTCTGTTGCAGCAGCACCTCGTTATTTTGATTGTTCTTCTTTTACCAAATATGTCTACGGTAAATATGGAATTTATTTGCCTCGCTCATCCAAATATCAAGCCAAAGTGGGGAAATACGTACCTTACTCGAAGCTCCGTAAAGGAGATCTGATGTTTTTTAACGTGACCAGTCGTCCGGGAATCGATCATGTGGCCATTTACGCAGGAAACGGTAAAATCCTGCACACTTTTGGACCCGGAGGCGTTCGGGTGGACAAGTTGTCAAGTTACTGGAAAAAAGGTTATGTAGGTGCAAAACGTGTCTTTTAATGAATAAAAACATGGTGGCAGGAAAAAAATAACGCATAACATGGTACGGGGTAACCCCACACATGAATGCCGATCCACAATGCCAGAGTCCATGTCGTGGGGATTACCGTACCGATACATAGAGAGAAAATAAAAGGTGAGAACCCGGAATTATGAACGATATAATCGGCTTTCGGCCTGCTGGATCAGTCGTTTTGTGATTTCACCGCCGACACTGCCGTTTTGGCGGGATGTACCATCTGCACCAAGTTGCACGCCGAATTCAGAAGCGATTTCATATTTCAACTGATCGACGGCCATCTGGGATTGGGGCACGATCAGTTTATTACGATTATTAGGCATGGGTGAACCTTCACTCCTTTCTTTCATGATTAATGACGGCTTACGTTTAATGTACCCGGTTCATATCAGTGATATGTAATCGACAATATCCGTGAAACGTTCCATGAGAAACAATATTTTTCCAACAGGTTCGACAACTTGCCGGTCGGATAGGAGATGGTTTACCATCGATCCGATCGGATTTTTTTGCAGAAAAGTTTTGAAATAAGGTTTATTTTTATTTGGAAAACTGGTAATATATGACTAACTGATAAAAAAAGAGGAAGAATGCCACAGGCATAGGGGGAGTAAAAATGAATATGGATCAAGAAGACCTGTTGTTTCTGGAACGGGTTTCTGAACATGTCATTGACCCAAATCCTGAATCGCCGGAACAAAAGATCAAGCGCAAACAGACAAAGGAAACGCTACAGCGAAAGGTTCAGCAACTGACAAAAATGATCGAGGAAACAGAGTATTTTGTTGAACTGGCCAAAAATCGGCTTAAAGAAATTAAACAAAAAGAAATAGCTGAAGAGACAACTCGTACCCGATCAATTTCACTGTGACATGTTTTCCACCGAAAGGTGGATTTTTTATCTGTGCATCACCTTTACCCCAGTATTTTTTTTGCTGCTCTCGGTCTTTCAGTGATGATCCCTTCTACTCCAAGTTTGGCAATTTGTTTTATGGTATCAGGATCATTTGCTCCATAGGGATGAACTCCGAGTCCTTCTTTGTGGCAGGACTTTACCAGTTCATGATTCGTCCGGTCTGCCGGAGGATGTATATATTGTGCATGGATTTGTTTTGCAAGTTTCCACGGTTTGTCTAACTTTCCGAAATAAAGTAACGCTGTGCTGGCAGAGGGACAAAGTTTTTTTAGTTTTACGAGGCTACTTGTGTTGTAGGTGGAAAAAATGATCCGGTTCATTAAACCATACTCCTCTGTAATATCAATCAGTTTTTTTTCAAGATTCGGCTGGGGAATGAGCACATTTTTCAATTCGATGTTGATGAAGACCGGAAAGGGTACGGAGTGAACCCATCGTAACACTTCGTCCAGAGTAGGAATCCGCGTGTGACGGAAGCGGGGGTCGAACCATGAACCGGCATCCAGTTTTTTTAGTTGAGACAGTGTATATTGTCTGACAAGACCAAACCCGCTGGTTGTGCGTTGAAGGGTGACATCATGAATAACGACAATGTGGCCGTCTTTTGTTAATTGTACGTCACATTCGATTCCATTTGCCCCCATTTTCAGGGCTGCTTCAAAAGCAATCAATGTATTTTCAGGGTATTTTCTTGACGCACCCCGGTGAGCAAAAATGCGCAAACCCACATCAATTCTTTCCTTTCATCTTGGTGTCGAAGCTATCCATGGCCCACTGCATTATACGTAACAGCGATAACCGGCGATACACTTTATGTCTATGAATAAAACCTGAAAAAACGTGAAAATATAGTTACTGTTGCTGGGCAGTAGCCAAGTGGTAAGGCAACGGACTTTGACTCCGTGATGCGCTGGTTCGAACCCAGCCTGCCCAGCCATACTTTCATCTTTGCTATCCCCCTGTTTTTTGTTACCATGAAAAAAGAAAGGGGGATTTCAATGTCAGGTCAATACCCGTTTCATGATCCGAACATCATCGTTGATCAACATAACAGCCGCATCAAGGTCATGGATTCGCGGATCACGAATTTGTCATACATACTGGAAAACTGGCAGGAGTTCGCAACAAAACAAAAAGCGGGAAAATTTACAATATATGCGCGCAAAAAGCATATGGAAATGATCCGTCATTATGGGTTTCGGGAGGAAGGAAAAATTGACGGGTTTTTTCAGGGGACGAACGCCTATCTGATGTCTGCTTTTCCCGACAGCAAGCGGGGACGTTCTGAGCATATACAGGAAGAAGATGAGATTATTGCTGTGGCGCAGAGTAAGAAATCAGCACAACCCGGCCAACTTCCGCAGGGGTTTTGTCTGCGGCTGGCAGAGCCACGTGATGTAGCGCAGATGGTCCATGTTTTTCGCACGGTTTTTCCACTTTACCCCACTCCGGTACACGATCCGCAGTATGTTTCGTTAATGATGTCACAAAACGTGGATTTTATGGTGATTGAGCATGAGGGAAACATTGTGAGTGTGGCTTCGGCGGAAATCACCGAAGCCAATGGTTGTGCGGAATTGACTGATTGTGCCACTCTCCCGGAATTTCGCGGACAGAGTTTGCTGAGTCATTTGTTTTTTGCGCTTGAAGATCACCTGGAGAAGAAGGGAATTTATTATCTTTTTTCCCTTACCCGGGCAGTCTCTCCGGGAATGAACATTACTACGGCAAGGCATGGTTACCAATATCGCGGCCGTTTGATCAACAATTGTATCATTTCCACGGGTTTCGAGGATATGAACATCTGGTGCAAACCGCTGCGCGAAACGTCGGATGAATGAAGATCATGAGGTTTGTTCCGTTTCTTTTTCCCCTTGTGTGGATCACTCGGTTTTATTCATCATCCGGTATGCCATGACGGCAAGTTGCAATTGAAGACGATGATGCGGTGAAGACAGGCTTTTGCCTGTCTTTTTTTCGATTTGTTGCAGGCGGTATTTTAAGGTGTGACGATGAATATGAAGCTGTGCCGAAGTACTCTGCATGTTCATATTATGAAGCAGATACATCTCCAGCGTATCGAGCAACGGATGATCCCGGTCGTCCTCTTTTTTGGTTTCAAGCAATTTTCCCAGTGTACGTCTGTAATAGGAAGTCAGGTCCACATCATTTTCCATCATTTCAATGAGTAAATGATAGGGTTCAAGATCAGCAAAATGGTAGATGGGAAGGTGATGAGGAAGCAGGCTTCCGTATTGCAGGGCGTACTCCGCTTCCCTAGCACTTTTTGCAATGGCATCCACCGACGAAGTGCGATTTCCAATACCGATGGAGACGGGAAGGGAAGGGTGATAATACTCCCAGTGATGCAACACTTCCTTTGCGATGCGATACAAATGTTCCCCATGGTATTGATCACACCGGACCAGCAGGATCAAAGTGTTATGGCGCTGACGCAAAATTGCATGCTGATTTTGTTGCTGGATAATATATTCTACGGTGTGGTACAACTTGTCCCGATAGTGCTGGGATTCGGTATCCATCTGTTCCTGGCTGGAAAAATGGAGTTGAAAACAAATGACGGCATGGGTTCCGGTCAAGTCATATCCGAGCATTTTTCCCCGTTCAATCAGACGTACCGAATGATGGACATCACCACTGAGTAATTCCTCCAGGAAATCCCCGCGCATGCGCATTTCTGTCTCAGAGACGGCGGCCTGTTTCAAAAATTCAATGGCGCAGACCGTTGCCGCATGAGAAATGGCCAAGTAATCCAGGTCTTCCCATGACGACAGGGATTTGACCACCGTGATGAATCCATAATTATAATCGTTGGCGACGACAGGTTGTAACACCGCTTTTACCTCTTCATCGTCAATGGAAAACTCATGTTCCACCATTTCTTTTAATTTAAACATCTCTTCCACTTTTCCCGCTTCCTGCAACTTATCATAGATCGAACGAATTTCTTCTAGGTTGCCGGGGTTGTCCCGGTCATGGGAAACAAAAAGTTCTTCGCCGATGTCATTATAAATGCGAACGGTTCCTCCGGTTAACTGGTACAAGGTGTCGGCGATCGAGGGAAGTCCGAGATTGGCGAGAACCAGCCGGGTAAAACGCTGGTGAATGTCCTCGGAATACTCAAGCATTTGCATTTGCCGGTTCACGATCTGCTGCAGGATCGCCTTGGTGATCATGGAAAAGTTGAATTTCATCGGAATTTCGATGATGGGAAAACCATGGCGGTTGGCTGCATCGATAAATTCCTGCGGAATTTCTTTGAGATAAAAACCTGTATGAATTGCGAGTCCGGAAAGTTTCTGCGCCATAAGTTTATCGATGAAAGTATGACGCATCAGATCATTCTGGTCCAATCCATAGCCGGTGGTAATCAGGAATTCACCTTCCGATAACCGCGAAATGTCCTCTACCACTTCTACAATTGTGACCCATTTGATGGAATTGCCGATCCCTTTTTGTCCGGCTACCAATTTCGTTTCTTTCATGATGGGAAGTTGCAACGCTTCCTCGATCGTGATAGACATCCGCTCACCCCCGAGTCCATCTGACCCGCTTTTACATTCATTATGTCACATTAGCAGGGAAAAGCATAGCAGGGGAGCGGAAGAAAGATATCCCTCCGGTTTATACCAAGTGTATAAAAAAGGTGAAAAAAATTGTTTCATGACGGAGTATGGTGGGAAATTTGACGATGTAATAGTATGAGGTTACAGGGACAGTATGCATCATTTGCTGGATTGCTCCTGTGTGTTTGCTTCAAAAGCGATGTAGAGAGGAGTGAACTGCTTGTGTCTAATGTCATTAAACCTGAGTTGAACAAAGAATATCCGCTAGTCAGTTACGGTAAAGGAATTTACCTCTATGATACAGAAGGAAATCAGTATATCGATGCATGTTCCGGAGCAGTCACGGCCAGCATCGGACACGGTGTGGAGGAAATTTCCAGGGTCATGATGGAGCAGGCCAATAAGGTAGCTTTTTCATACCGTGCCCAGTTTACCAACGAGCCGGCCGAACTTCTTGCACAAAAATTAAGTGAGTGGGCTCCGGCAGATTTGAATCAGGTTTTTTTCGTCAATAGCGGTTCGGAAGCAACAGAAACGGCCATGAAAATCGCAATCCAGTACTGGCAGGAACAGGGACAGGGAACAAAAACGCGGGTGTTATCCCGCTGGATGAGTTATCACGGGATCACGATGGGAGCATTATCCATGTCCGGTCATACGGCACGGCGGAAGCGTTTTGCTCCGTTGCTGGATGATTTGCCGGTGGCATCTCCGCCCCATTGTTACCGCTGTCCGTTTGCTTCAAGATATCCGTCCTGCAATATGTTGTGTGCAAGGGAATTAGAAAATGCGATACTGCGGATCGGTCCCGAATATATCGCGGCATTTATCGTTGAACCGGTCATCGGTGCTTCGGGAGGCGCGATTGTACCACCACCCGATTATTATAAGGAGATTCGCGAGATCTGTGACCGTTATCATATATTGTTGATCGCCGATGAAGTCATGACGGGGATCGGTCGTACCGGTAAACGTTTTGCCATGGAACACTGGAATGTGATTCCGGATATCATTGCGACAGGAAAAGGATTAAGCGCCGGATATGCTCCGATTTCGGCCACCATCGCCAGTGATCGCATTATTGAAGTGATCAGGCAGGGGTCGGGACTCGTCATGTCGGGCCATACTTACAGCGGGAACCCGCTCTCATCGGCGGTTGCCCTGGCGGTGATGGAACATATCGAGAATCACGCACTCATTGAAAATTCTGCACGAACCGGAGAGTATTTGCTGAATCAACTGTATGCATTTGCCCAGCGTCATCCGATCGTCGGTGACGTGCGCGGGTTGGGTCTCATGTGTGGAATTGAACTGGTTTCAAATACACAAACCCGGACTCCCTTCGCTCCGGAGCAAAAGGTGACTGTGAGACTGGTAGAAAAAGCATTTTCAAAAGGTGTGATGATTTATGCGGCGTCCGGTGCTCTGGAAGGACACTCGGGAGACGCAATCCTGCTCGCTCCCCCGCTGATTGTTAAAAAAGAAGAAATCGACAGGATCATTGAAATTTTGGATGAGTCGGTGTATGAGTTGGAAAGCGAACTGGAGCAAGAGGGCATTTACGGCCATATTCATGCAGGATAATCTGCAATTCAGGATACACCGTAAAAGGGGTGTCACAATGTTGAAAGAATCCTTACCATCTAAAATAGCAACGCTTGAACAGGCAATGGAACATTTTTATAGCGGAATGACATTAATGTTTGGCGGATTCGGCGGTGTAGGTAATCCGCCTTCCCTTATACAGGGGATTCTCGATAAAGGAATCGATCATTTAACCATTATCGGCAATGATATGGCTTTTCCCGATATCGGCATCGGGCGTCTGGTTACGGCAGGACGTGTTAAAAAAGTGATTGCCTCCCATATCGGTTCCAATCCCGTTGCCGGAGAGCTGATGACCCGTGGAAAAATGGAGGTCGAATTTTCCCCTCAAGGTACACTTGCCGAACGGGTGCGGGCCGGGGGGATGGGACTCGGCGGTATCCTGGTTGATGTAGGCCTGGGTACCATCGCCGAAGAAGGAAAACAAAAGGCGACCGTAAACGGAAAAACCTATTTGATTGAAACTGCCCTTACGGCGGAAATTGCAATTGTCCATGCCAGGAAAGCTGATCCGTACGGCAACCTGATCTATGATACCAGTGCGCGAAACTTTAATCCGCTGGTGGCCATGGCCGGAGATTTTACCATTGCTGAGGTGGATGAGATCGTGGATATGGGAGAGCTGGATCCGGAAGAAATTGTAACACCGGGTGCGTTTGTTGATATGGTCATACCCAGTCAGGGGGTGAACTGGAGATGGATGTGGGAACCGACTACCGGCACATCATCGCCCGCAGGGCAGCAAAAGAAGTAAAAAACGGAATGATTGTCAATCTCGGCATCGGCATTCCTACGCTGGTGGCAGACTATATTTCTGAGGATGTATATGTAATGTTTCATGCGGAAAATGGGATTCTCGGTTCCGGTCCCTCTCCCAAGCCGGGAGAGGAAAATCCGATGTTGTGTAATGCGGGAGGATTTCCGGTGACTGCGGTCAAAGGGGCATCCTATTTTGACAGTTCGGTGGCTTTCGGTATAATCCGCAGAGGATTGCTTGACATGACCATTCTCGGTGCGCTGGAAGTGAGCAGTCGCGGCGATCTGGCCAACTGGATCGTTCCGGGCAAACGGGTTCCCGGCATGGGCGGTGCGATCGATCTTGCCCAGAAGGCGAAAAAAGTGATCATTACGACCAGTCATACCAGTAAGAACGGAAGTCCCAAGATTCTTGAAACATGCTCTTTGCCGTTAACCGCTCCGCGCTGTGTCAATATGATTATCACCGAAATGGCCGTCATCGGGGTAGAGGAAGAAGGATTGATTCTGAAAGAAATGCATAAACATGTTACAGTGGATCAGGTGGTGGGTTCCACCGGGGCAGAACTGATCATTCCTGATCAATTAGAGGTTTTTGAGTGAGAGATTCGGATGAGAATTAATTTTTTATAGATCGAGGAGGGAGGATATTGACACAGGAACAACAATTAGGGGAACTTATCCATCAATGGATGGAAACCAATCGTGATGAAGTGATACGCTTTTTGCAAAAAGTAGTACAGGCTGACAGTACTCAGGGTAATGAGAAGCAGGCTCAGGAAATCGTGGCTGAGCGGCTGTACGAAATGGGACTGGAAGTGGACGTCTGGGAACCGGACGGAGAAGCGCTAAAAAAACATCCTTATTTTTATTCGCCTCGTACTCGGTTTGAAGGAAGCCCCAATGTTGTCGGCGTATGGAAAGGAAAAGGCGGCGGGCGTTCCATCATTCTCAACTGCCATATTGACGTGGTTCCTGCAGGTGACCCTGAGCAATGGGAACTTGATCCCTTCAGCGGCAAGGTGGAAGACGGGAAAATGTACGGACGTGGCGTCACCGATATGAAAGGAGGCAACGTCGCTCTGATGGCCGCCATCCAGTGTTTAAAAGAGCTGGGCGTTCGCCTTAAAGGAGATGTCATTTTTCAAAGTGTAGTCGAAGAAGAGAGCGGCGGAGCCGGTACGCTGGCTACGGTGCTGCGGGGATACAGAGCGGATGCGGCACTGATTCCGGAACCGACACAGATGAAAATTTTTCCGAAGCAACAGGGTTCAATGTGGTTCCGCATTAAAGTGAAGGGACGTTCAGCCCACGGTGGTACCCGCTATGAAGGGGTAAGTGCCATAGAAAAATCGATGAAAGTGGTTGAAGTTGTTCGTCAACTGGAAAAAGAACGGAATGATCGTATTGATGATCCCCTTTATAATGCCATTCCCATCCCGATCCCGATCAATGTCGGTGTGATTCGCGGGGGAGAATGGCCATCTTCCGTAGCCGACCTGGTGACGCTTGAGGGCCGGATGGGAGTTGCCCCTCACGAAAGCATGGAAGATGCAAAAGAGGAAATGGCACGCTGCCTGGAATCCCTGAAACAGGAGGATGAATGGTTTAAACAGCATCCGCCGCAACTGGAATGGTTCGGTGCCCGCTGGGTTCCCGGATCGATTGATCCGGAACATGAACTGATGAATGTATTAACCGACAGTTACCGCCGTATTTTACATAAAGACCCGGTAGTGGAGGCTTCTCCGTGGGGAACGGACGGCGGTTTGTTGACCCGGGTGGGGGAAACGCCGTCGATTGTATTCGGACCCGGAGTTACTGCGATGGCCCATTTTCCCAATGAATATATTGAACTGGACAGGGTTTTTGAATGTGCGGAAATCGTAGCCAATACCCTGGTAAAATGGTGCAGCACGGAAAGTTGATCCGGTTTTGTCGAAAGATATGTACGGGTGAGAATGAATGGTCCTAAAGCATGGAGGACTGTTCATTCTCTTTTCATTTTTCTTTTAAAATTGAGATGGGAGATCATGGTACAATGGACATGATAGAGGTAAACATAAACTTCCGGGGGCGGAGGTGATCAGGAGATTGAAAATTTTGATAGCTCCGGATTCTTTCAAAGGAAGCCTGCTCAGTCCGAAGGTAGCTGAGGCAATGGAGGAAGGGGTGATCCGTGGTTGTCCCGGTGCTCGCGTTGTGAAAAAACCTCTCGCCGACGGTGGCGAAGGCACGGTCGACTGTCTGGTGGAAGCCATGGGGGGCCGGTATGTGGATGCGGAAGTGATGGATCCGTTGATGCGACCGATTCGGGCAAAATTCGGCGTGATTGACGATGAACGGGGGATAAAAACAGCGGTGATAGAGACTGCGGCTGCTTCAGGTCTCCCGCTTTTGCAGGAAAAGGAGAGGAATCCCTGGCATGCATCCAGTTACGGGACCGGCCAGCTGATCGTACATGCCCTTGATCAGGGATGTCGCCGAATGATCCTCGGTCTGGGAGGAAGCGCGACAAGTGACGGAGGGGCGGGAATTCTACAGGCGCTGGGGATACGATTGCTCGATGCAGAAGGGAAAGATCTGCCTCCCGGGGGAGGAGCACTTGCACGATTAGAACGGATAGAAACCGGCGGCAGGGATGCACGTCTTGATGAAACAGAGTTCACCCTTGCTTCTGATGTGAATAATCTCTTACTGGGTGAGAGAGGGGCTGTCCGTGTATTTGCACCGCAAAAAGGTGCTGATCCGGATATGGTGGAAAAACTGGAACTGAACCTGACTCACTATGTAGATATCCTCGAAAAGGTTGCTGCCGTTTCTGTCAGGAATTTACCCGGCTCTGGTGCGGCCGGAGGGATTGCATCCGTTTTTCTCTCATTGTTTAAGGGAACAATGAATCATGGGATTGACCTCGTTATGGATACAATCGGGTTAAATGATGTTTTACCCGGAACTGACCTGGTGATTACAGGGGAAGGGAAAATGGACGGGCAAACCTTAAGCGGTAAGGCTCCCGCAGGAGTAGCCAGGCGGGCCGGTCGATTTCAGGTCCCTGTGATTGCCGTTGTCGGCAGCATCGGTGACGATCTCGGGGGAGTACAGGATATAGGGATCGAGGCTGTATTCAGCATTATCAACCGTCCGATGGAACTGAATGAGGCAATTACTGAGTCTTATGATTTGATTGTGCAGACAACGGAACAAATCATGCGAGTCTATCGCTTAAACAATCCATAGTAAAGGGGTGTCAGATCATGACAAAGTATGTGATTATAGGTGGAGATGCAGCCGGCATGAGTGCCGCGACCCAGATCAAAAGACTGGATCCGGATGCCGAAGTTTTCGCTTTTGAAAAGGGAGATACTTTTTCTTATGCTCAATGCGGACTTCCCTACTATCTGGAAGGGGTCGTACCGTCACCGGACAAACTGGTTGCCCGTACGGAACAACAGTTTCGGGAAAAAAACAAGATTGATGCCCGTTCATACCATGAAGTTATCCGCATCGATCCGGCCAATAAATTCGTAACTGTCAAAAACCTGGCGAAGGGAGAAACCTTCGATCAACCTTATGATAAATTGCTGATCGCCACCGGAGCAGTTCCGATTGTTCCACCGTGGCCGGGAGTGGACGAAGATGGCGTTTTTGTCTTAAAAACGATGGCGGATGCGAAAAAAATCGCTCTCTATATGGAACAACAGCCAGTACGGAAGGCGGTCATCATCGGTGCCGGCTATATCGGATTGGAGATGTCTGAAGCCCTCACTGCCCGTAACCTGGATGTGACCGTCATTGAAAAAACAGGGCAGGTCGGCACGGCGCTGGATGCGGACATATCGGAGCATGTCAGGGAATATATCAGTAGCCATATTAACCTGAAGTTAAATGAAGAAGTGAGAGAAATCAAAAAGACTGAGCATGGATTATCGGTTGTGACTGATCAGGGTTCCTATCCCGCCGATCTCGTTCTGGTGGCGGTAGGGGTGAAACCGAACAGTGAACTTGCCGCACAGGCGGGAGTGGCAACAGGGATACGCGGAGCCATTCGGGTGAATCAAAAAATGGAAACGAGTGTGCCCGACATCTATGCCGCCGGGGACTGTGCCGTACAGTATCACCGATTGAAACAGGAAGATGATTACGTTCCCCTCGGAACCCATGCCAACAAGCAGGGAAGGGTGGCCGGCACCAATATGGCGGGAGGATATGCCCGCTTTGCCGGCGTCATGGGTACCGCCGTGTTTAAAGTGATGGATTTGCAGGTGGCGCGCACCGGAATGGGAGAACGGGAAGCGGAACAGGCCCGTATCGATTTTGATGTGGTTTCCGTTAAATCTCTGCAACACGCCCACTATTACCCGGATGCAAAACCGTTGTATGTGAAACTTTTATTCACGCGGGACGAGCAGAAAGTGATCGGCGGACAATTCGTGGGATATGAGGGCGTGGACAAACAGGTGGATGTACTTGCCACTGCTATGTACCAGGAGTTAACACTGCGCCAACTACAGGAACTTGATCTCGCCTATGCACCGCCTTTTTCCACTGTATGGAGTCCGATTCAACAGGCTGCAGGGGTCGCCGTTAAGAAAAAATAAACTGATTGCCGACCGGCTGGAGAGTCATTCATCTATGTGTCCCGCGGATGATTTTTTTGCAAAAGAGGAGTATAATGGGTCCATGTAAGGAGATGACTTTCCATGCCGGTTTGGAAACGCAATCTGTTGATATTGACGTTTGCGCAGTTTTTGGTGATGGCGGCGATGAGTCTGATCATGCCGTTTCTCCCTCTGTATTTAAAAGAGGATTTAGGAGTCACCGGTGCCCGGGAATTAAATCTCTGGGCCGGTATTATTTTTGGGGCCAATTTTCTTACGGCTTTTCTATTTGCTCCGATCTGGGGAAATCTCGCCGATAAAAAAGGGCGTAAAATTATGATTTTACGATCCGGATTCGGGATGGCGCTGGTCACCGGTTTGATGGGATTTGCCATGTCTCCGGCCCATCTTTTGATGTTACGGCTGTTGAACGGAGTAATCTCCGGATTTATTCCCGCTTCGATCGCCTTAATGTCTACAAACACACCAAAAGAACGGGTCGGATTTGCCCTTGGAACTTTAAACTCCGGCGGGGTGGCGGGCTCGATTCTGGGACCGTTTCTGGGCGGAATGATGGCGGAGATGTTCGGATACCGGATGATCTTTACGGTTACCGGGACATTACTATTTTTATCCACGGCCATGGTCCTGATGCTGGTCAAGGAACAAAACCGGCCCGATCCGAAGAAAAAACAGGAGGGCAATATCTGGACCGATTTTCGCACGATCTTCAGTATCCGTCCCCTTCGTGTTTTGATGGGAACCGGGTTTATGATTCAATTTGCCCTGATGGGCACCATTCCCTTTTTATCGATATTTGTGAACGAACTGATCGGCGGCGGAGGGTATGTGGCGCTTTTTTCCGGGCTGGCCATGTCCATCACCGGTTTTGCCAACATGCTGTTTTCCCCGGTTCTCGGACGCATCGGAGATCATTCGGGTTCACATCGCGTCCTGTTCTACAGCCTCGCCGGGGCAACGTTGTTTTCCGTTCCCCATATTTTTGTGGTGAATGAATGGCAGTTGCTTATCGTAAGGTTTTTACTGGGAATGTGTCTGGGAGGACTGCTTCCCTCCGTCAATTCCCTTGTGAGAAAACACGCACCGGAAGGGATGGAGAGCAGGGCATATGGATACAGTACCAGCAGCATGTTTTTGGGAAATATGCTGGGGCCGGTCGTGGGCGGTGTATTGAGCGGTTGGGCGGGAATACGAAGTTTATTTGTTTTTTCAGCCGTAATGTTTTTTGTCAACACGATATGGGTTTATGTTCAATTGAAGAATGGTAAGTGGGAATCAGAGGAAGAAATGCACATGCATATTCACGTCAAATCATAAAGATGGTAAGATAGAAGTAATGCAGTGATGGGAGGAGAGGAGTGTATACTATGAAAATACTGCGAATTAATATGAGTCAATTGACGTATCAGGAAGAAGAGGTAGCAAAGGAGCAGCTTTTACTTGGCGGAAGATCCCTCACTTCAAGGATTATTCATGATGAAGTGCCTGCAACCTGCCATCCCCTCGGGCCTCATAATAAATTAGTACTGGCCAACGGGGTATTGACAGGATCGATGGCTTCCAGTGCGGAAAGAAGTTCACTGGGTGCCAAGAGTCCGCTGACCGGAGGAATCAAGGAAAGTAATGCCGGAGGAACGGCCGGTCTCAAGATGGGCAGACTGGGGCTTCGTGCCATTATTTTTGAAGGCATTCGCGACGATTTTTACACGGTGTACATTGATAAAGACGGTGTGAAATTTGAAAAAGCCGATGATCTTCTGGGAAAATCGATGAGTGAAGCAGCTCGGGTTTTATATGACCGTTACGGAAAAAACGTCGGGTATTATATGATCGGCGTGTCCGGTGAAATGAAAATGAACACGGCGGCCATGGCCAATGCCGATAAGGACGGATCTCCCACCCGTTTTTGCGGACGGGGCGGAATGGGTGCCGTAGCCGGTTCCAAGGGGATCAAAGCGATTGTGTTTAACGATGAAGGGGTGGAACGTAATCGCCCGAAAGATCCGGAAATGTTTAAGGAAGCGATGAAACAGTACACCACCAACCTTAGAGAAAATCCGGGAACAGGCAAGTTCTTCCCTGAACTGGGTACGGCAGCTATGGTTCGCACCACCAATAAACTGGGTGCGCTTCCTACACGCAATTTTTCAACTGGAAGTTTCGAACATTATAAGGAAATCAGCGGGGAAACCCTGCGTGAAATCATTCTTGAACGGGGCGGAGAAGGAACACCGACCCACAACTGTATGCCGGGATGTGCCATCCGTTGTTCCAATATCTATCCCGACGAGCAGGGAAAAGCGGTAACTTCCCCGATTGAATATGAAAATATCGGGCTTTTGGGGTCCAACTTGGGCATCGGCAACATGGACCAAATTGTTGAATTGAACCGTCTCTGTAATGAGATTGGTATTGATACGATCGAAACCGGTGCGGCCATTGGTGTCGCCATGGAAGCGGGCCTGTTGGAATTCGGCGATTTTGAAGGAGCCCGTAATCTCATGCTGGAAGTGGAAAAAGGAACTCCGATGGGACGTATTATCGGCGGCGGAGCCGAACTGGTCGGTAAAATCTACGGCGTGCGTAAAGTACCGACTGTAAAAGGACAGGCTATGCCGGCCTATGATCCGCGTGCCATTAAGGGTCTGGGTGTCACCTATGCCACATCCCCCATGGGAGCAGACCACACCGCAGGTCAGACTATCCGTGCGCAAATGGATCACCATTCGCCGGAGGGACAGGTTGAGGCTTCTAAGAAGTCCCAGGTACTCAATACCATCTATGACAGTCTGGGAATCTGTTTCTTTGCTGCATCTGCCGTCGGTAAACATTTTGACATGCTTGCGCGCATGATTACCGGATATGTGGGAGTTGAAGTAACGGCGGATGATATTAAAAATCTGGCCAAACAAACCTTGAAGGAAGAAC
Organism: Bacilli bacterium; assembly: GCA_041686735.1. Classification (GTDB taxonomy): domain Bacteria; phylum Bacillota; class Bacilli; order JACDOE01; family JACDOE01; genus JAWLDF01. The sequence continues at coordinate 120,859 of JAWLDF010000005.1, read as the reverse complement.
ATGATTTTAACCGTCGTGCCGGATTTACCAGAGCCCATGACCGTCTGCCCGAACATTTCTATGAAGAAGTGAATCCCGCAAGCGGTACCGTGTTTGATGTGGATCAGGATGAATTATTCACTATCGGAGTGGAAAGTGTTCATGCAGGTTGATGTGATATCATTAATCCCCTGGCGACAGGATTTAACAGGAAAACATCGCATTGAAGAAGGTCTCAACATCAAAAATTTTGTGGAAAGTCTCAATGTTGGATGGAATCAGGAGACCCTGGTCACGGTCAATGACCGGATTGTTGATGAACACCACCTTCTTCGGGAAGGGGATCGCATCCATTTGCTTCTTCCAGTAATCGGGGGGTAACCACTCCCCGATTTTTTATACGATCTGAACTTGAGAGGAGATGACCCGGCCTTGAAAAAAGGATTCATCGGATTTGTCATTGGTTTTTTACTGGCGATCCCGTTGACAACCTCCGCGTATTATTACGAGACCATTCGCGTCGAACGCTGGAACCTGAAATTTCAGTTCAGTGAAAATGATCTTGTAGAGTCACAGACGTTTTTTAACGGGAAAACGACCGTACCCACCAGTTTCATTTATGAGGGGACAACCTATGTTCCGTTGCGGTTTGTTGCCGAACATTCCCGCACGGCAATTTCCTGGAACGAACAGGAACAAAAAATCAGTTTTCATACCATGGCTTTAAAGCCCGGAGAAAAACGGAACATGAGTTTTTATTTTGACCGTTCTTATCAAACTTTTCGAGTGGTTCTGCCTGCAGGATATAATAAATTATCGGTTACCGTAAATGCGATTCATTATGACGCGGAAACATTGCAACGGTTTGAACAGCGCGGGACGGATAAGGATGTCGTTGATGTACAGGCTCTGGTTAACCGGAGTGATATGGACAGCGTGTTTTTTTCGCAGCGGGTTCGTAAAGGGGAGACGTTTACCATACCCAACCCCAATCAATATCTGAATGCTTTTTATATTTATGCGGGAAATGGAGATGCAATGGGGAGCGTAGATCTCACGATTACACCGTTTCAATAACCCTCTCTCATCACAAAAATATACATACACTGTGTCATCGCCCATTTTGCCCGAAATGGGCGTTTACCGTTTCTGACATACACCCAGGAATGTATGATACTAAGAGGTGATGACATCGTGAAAAACTACAAAAGCCGGCATGTACGAAGCAAGTGGAAGGTACACAATCTCCTGAGTCAGCACGCCAAAATCCGTCAACATCTTCCGGAGACAAATTGGCTCACCCTGCCAAATCTAAAGAAAATGATTCAACAGTATCCGGTCTTATATGCGAAACCCAATATCGGTACGCATGGCAAGGGTGTGATGAGAGTCGAGCGTCTATCAAACGGTTATTTATTGCATGATGGGACAAAAAAGGTTCAGATTAAACAACTCGGCAATTTATTCCGGCTGATGAAAGCAAGAATCGCCGGGAAAAAGTACATTGTTCAGGAAGGGATCGAACTGGGCACGTCAAACGGACGCCCTTTTGATTTGAGAATGATGATGCAGCGAAGACCCCGCGGACCATGGACATGTACAGGCATTTTTTCCAAAATCGGTGCTCCCGGAAAGATTGTGACCAATTATCATCAGGGGGGGAAACTGGACACCCTTGAAAACACGCTGACAGGATTCGGAATGAATGAATCCGCGATCGAAGATATGCAAGAGAGACTGGCGAAACTGGGCAAGGAAATCGCCGAGACCCTCAACAGTAAATATCCGGGTATGCATGAAATGGGTATAGATGTGACCATCGACTCCGGCCATCATATCTGGGTGATAGAAGTCAATTCACGTCGTCCGCAATTTTATCCCCTCAAATGGTTTTCGGACAAAACCATGTATAAGACCATGATGCGTTTTGCCAGAAGTTACGGGCGCCCCAACGGTTATTAACCGGATTGAACAAAATAAGTTAGAAAATTTAAACTTTGTTCTGCAATATTGTCAAATGTGACGGTTTTGTTACAATAAAAGAACAGTAACAAATGAAGGGTTGGGGTAATGAATGCCTGAAAAGCAGTTGAAAGCACTTTGTGAGGAGTCATTCAATCGTCTGAAGAAAGTCAGTATGGACATCGAACGGTTTTTAAACAATACCACACTTGATCAACTGGTTGCACAATCCGGTGATAAAGAAGAGTATGAACATTATTACCGGGACTTCCTTGCTGATCTTCGTCATTTACTGGTCAACTGCGAAAATGCCAGCGAAAAACTGGGAATCAGTTTGCGTCGGGCCAAATTTAACAGGGACTTTGCTGAAGAATCATTGTATCAGGTTTATCACACTTGCATCAATCAGTTTTTTTACCCCAAGCAAGAAGTTTACGAAGAGGACGGCCGTCACTCCTATACCGGAAAAGATGCGATTATTTTTCACAAACCGGTAACACCCGAGTTGCGCCGGCTGGTTTTATCCCTCTCCAAAGTTTTTGAATATTTACGGGAAGAATTACACTATTATGAAACCGACTATCTGACCAAGAAAAAAATGAGAACTGCAAAATAATCAAAGAATAAATAGAACCTCCGGCAGCTGGCACTACTTACCGGAGGTTCTTTGTTATTACCAGGGGTTACGATTGGATCCAGCCCCACTCGATAAAGAGATCCCTTATAAATTCAAGGGGGGTTCTGCGGTAGTTCTGGGTTTGCGGCGGCTGTGTATCCGTTTGATTCGTCAGCATTCTGAGTGAACTGAGTCCGTCGATTACACCGTATCCGAAGTATGGATCTCTTCCCTGTGCACCGAGATCGATCGATGTATTGCGGATCACTTCCATCACTTCAAGATTACTCAAGCCGGGATCGACTGAACGAATTAATGCTGCCAGACCCGCAACATGCGGTGTCGCCATTGAGGTACCCGACAGAGAAGCATACTGGTTGTCGATAAAAGTACTGGGGATATCCACCCCGGGAGCCATCACGTCGATATATTCGCCATAATTGGAGAACTCGGCACGCTGTCTCATATAGTCCACGGCGCCCACGGCAAGGACCTCGGGATAAGCGGCCGGATAGCCCGGTTGATCTGTATTATCGTTCCCGCTGGCTGCCACCAGGACAGCATCACGGTCAAAGGCATATTTCACGGCGTCGTGTAAGACCTGTGACGGCGTATAATTTCCCACGCTGAGATTGATGACACTGGCACCGTGATCCACGGCCCACACGATCCCGTTGGCAATATCAAACGCTGTTCCGGTCCCGTCTGCACCGATTCCCTTTACCGGCATAATCCGACTGTTCCAGGACAAACCTGCAACCCCGATGTTGTTGTTGGTTGCTGCAGCGATGATTCCGGCTACATGTGTACCATGACCATTATCATCATTGACATCATCGTTGTCCCTCAGTATATTATGTCCCAGTACAAGTTTTGGGGCCAGGTCGGGATGATCGACATCGACGCCGCTGTCAACGACGGCCACGATCACTTCATCGCTGCCGCCGGTAATGTCCCAGCCATCTTCCATGCGGATCATGCTCAGGTTCCACTGGTAATCCCGGTAATACTGATCATTGGGTACCACATTGGGCAACAAAATATAGTTGGGCTCGGCATAATCGACATCATTTCTCTGTTGAAAGTAATGAACCAAATCTGTTGAAGACAGAGAATCTGATTGAAAAATACAGGTAAGACCATTGTGTTTTTTCAGTTTCCCGTCAATTTGTTGATTGATGCGCTCCATTTCCTGTTCATCCGGGTGACGTTTAAACTTTACGGTCACCTCATTTTTTACATAGTGGCTTTGAACGCCCTCTTTACGGTGATCGAGTACAGTAATTCCGTTTTGTTTATTCAGTTTCGTTTTCAAGCGGTTGACCTGGCTCAGATAATTGATCTGATTTAACGGTTCCTGCGGGGGTTGAACCTGATCGCGGGTATTTAAAGCGACGGTCACGACAATCAGAAACAGGACCAGCGAAGCAACCGTGATCATTATCCATCTTTTCACTCTTTCATCAACTCCAGACAAATATTTGATCTGTTATTTATAGACTGAAAAAAAGTGAATCATTTTACTCACCCATATTTTGCTCAAATAAAAAAAGCCCTCCTCTTATGGAAGAGAGCCTTCTTATATTCCCTTGCCTTATGGAATTGTGATCGATTGTTCGCTTTCTTTATCAAACAGATGAATTTTGTTGATGTTTGCCGTCAACTCAACGCGGGATTGCGGAGTAATCCCGGATTCCGCTTCCACCCTTGCAATCATTTCACGATTTCCGATATTGTGAAAATAAATGTAATATTCCGATCCCATATTTTCCAAAACATCAACTTCGGCGACAAATGACTCTGCCTGAAGAATATTTTCGTCCTGACGGATGCGTGAACCTTTCATGTACAGATCCTCGGGACGAATGCCGAGCACGACCTGTTTACCATCATATCCTGATTGCTTAAGCCAATTTTCCTTTTCCGGCGAGAGCGATACACTCCATCCGTCGGTGATGAAACGAAGTTGCCCGTTTTCCTGTTGCAGTTTTCCTTCCAGAAAATTCATGGAGGGGGAACCGATAAAACCGGCTACAAACTGATTGGCAGGATGATTGTAAATGTCATTGGGGGAAGCAGCCTGCTGAATCACCCCGTCTTTCATCACCACGATGCGGTCTCCCATGGTCATCGCTTCTGTCTGATCGTGGGTTACATAAATAAAAGTGGTTTGCAGACGCTGATGCAATTTGCTGATTTCCGTGCGCATCTGAACCCGTAATTTCGCGTCAAGATTGGAGAGAGGCTCATCCATTAAAAACACCTGGGGTTCACGTACAATCGCCCGCCCCAGAGCGACCCGCTGCCTTTGACCTCCGGAGAGAGCCTTCGGTTTTCGATCGAGTAAATGTTCGATATCCAGGATGCGCGCCGCTTCACGAATACGCTTATCGATTTCTTTTTTCGGGAATTTGCGCAATTTCAGCCCGAAAGCCATGTTTTGATAGACGTTCATATGGGGATAGAGAGCATAACTTTGAAAAACCATGGCAATGTCGCGATCTTTGGGAGGGACATCATTGACCTGCCGGTCACCTATGTATAAATTTCCTTCCGAAATCTCTTCAAGACCGGCGATCATCCTTAACGTCGTCGATTTTCCGCACCCTGACGGACCGACAAGAACCAGAAATTCCCGATCCTTGATTTCGAGATGAAAATCTTTAACAACCTCAACATCTCCGTACCGTTTAAAGACATGTTCAAATTTTACTCCTGCCATCACATTCTCCTCCTGCCCGCAGATTTTTTTCTCATTTTAATTGTAGGCAGAAAATTCAGATGAGCCTATGGACAATTTGCACAAAAATGGGTCAGGACAGAGATTTTTTTAAGAGAAAAAGGAGTTTGATGGCGGCTGCATCCTGAAATCGGCGCGGGTCGAGGTCCGTTGTCTCTTTCCACCTGTCAAGACGGTACAATAACGTGTTACGATGCATATAAAGGGCGCGAGATGTTTCACTGATATTCAAATTATGATGCATGAAGGCCTCAAGGGTTCGCTGTTCCTCATCACTGATTTCGTCATCCACCCCGAGCAACTGTACAAGATGATGATACATGAACTCGCGACTTTTCCGGTCAAGTTGCATAACCGTACTCTCCAGCGGAAAAAGCCAGGGCGCTGCCAGCTTTAGCCCCGGATAAAAAAACGAAGCAAGTTCATGGGTTTCCCTCATTTGAATGAGGATTTCACCCATCTGCTCCGGCATCGTTTCCTCCGCCATCGTGATTTTGTTCTGTTCCCTCCCCTCATTTTCCATAAGCGTCAACAGACTCTGTCCCCACAGAAAAATTGTCTCTCGGGGGGAGACGAGTTCTTCATGTTCCAGCCTGGAAAAAGGAATGAGCAGAAGGTCATACTCCGCAGACAGCTGTACCAGGAAAACCCTGTCTTCAAAAAAATGTTGGAACATCCGGTTCCATTCCCGTTCCGGTGTCCGGCTTTTTTCTCCTTTCCCTGCCGGACGATAAATTAAAAAAGGAACCTGATTTTCCTGAAACCCGGGTTGTAATCGGATCTGTTGCGGCGCAGGAAGTGCCTGATTATGATTCCAGCATTCTATCAACCATTGTTTTATCGTTCGCATATTTTTTTTATATCATGAAATGAAAAATGATACAAAAAAAATCACCTGCTCAGATGATGAACAGGTGATTTAGCGTCAGCGGTTTCGTACTCTTCGGGTCAGGCACTATGTTCCCGGCTCATGGCAGGTTCTCCCACGAGGGTATGCAATGTGATTTCAGGTCTGGAGCGAAGCCGGATATTCACACCGGTTTGGCCCAGTCCTTCACTGATATAAAATGCCTTTTCATTATGAAAATTAAGGCCGCGAATAATATTCATTCTGGCCAGTTTGCCCATCTTCACAAGGTGATAGGGTCGCGGCCAGTGGATTTGTCCGCCGTGAAAATGGCCTGACAGAAGGTAATCGTAGTGTTTGTCAAGATGCAACACGATGTTTGGATCATGGGTCAATACAACATTGATTCCGTCTTTGACACCGTTGTATGCTTGTTCGGCATCACTGCGACGAGTGCAGAAATCATCAATGCCGATGATATTCAGACGACATTCACCCAGCTCGATCGTATCGTGTTCATTATGCATGACCCGGCAACCGAGGGAAGTCAGGGTCTCTTTCAATTCGTTGAATTTATCGGAGGAGAGAAGGTAATCGTGATTTCCGAATACGGCAAAGGTGCCGAAACGAACATGTAACCGGTTCAGTACTTCAATGTATGTTTTCAGTTTGGGAATATTGCGGGGCTTGTCCAGATAATCGCCGGTCAGTGCGATCAAATCTATTTTTTCATCTTTCAGTTGTTCATATAATTGTTCGGGAGTTACCGATATATTCTCCATATGCAAATCGGAAAGATGGAGAATGCGGATATGGTCGATGGAATGATTATTTTTCCTGGGTTTGACCGGAAGTTCAATACGGTTAAAAACGACACGGTGCGTATTTTTATACGCATAAAAAAGAAGCATTCCCAGCAATGCTCCAAAAAACATTAACACGGGTATCACCTGATTTCTACTTAATGATCTTTTTTGAAACTACTATTTCTTTATTTTACGTGATAACGACCATATATTCAATGGTAATATAGAGTGAGTAAATCAAAAAAAATCCAGTCAAGCATTGCCGGAACCTTGGTCAAGCAGGCGCCGTGCGTATTGTATCGGGTATCGGTAGGTCCGATGAAAAAGTTCATGTTCTCCTGCGGACAGAAAAGAATAGCGCTGATCACGTACATTGGCTTCAATGAACCAGGGTTTTCCGCTCTCATCCAGTCCGATGTCAAGTCCGATATCGGCAAGAGTCGTCCATTTTAATTCGAGGTGTTTGCAAATGGACAGGGAAAGATGCTCAATGCCTGCCTTGATTTTTTTTCGTTCCTTTTCACTTTTCCCGGCAAAAGCATGGTTGATCGCTTTCTCAAAAGAAACGGCACGTCCTCCTCTGCCCAGATTGGTTAATACGGAGCCGGCAGGTGCCACTTTAGCCACCATTCCGGTGACGGTCCATTGATCCTTCTCAATTTTTTGCACGGTCACCCGCAAATCGAACGGGCGTCCCCTGTATTTTGCAAGGGAGACGGCTTTTTGGATGAGATAAGGTCGGGAACGGGTTATCTTTCTTAATCTGCTGTACAGGTTTTTGTTTCGCAGGATGCCGGTTTTTTTGGTGAAACTGAGATAGCGGTACTTTTTGTCATCCTTTTTTTCAAGGAGAAAAATTCCCCGCCCGATTGATCCGATGGCCGGCTTGATGAACAGTGCCGGTTCATCCTCCATGCGATGAAGGTTTTCTTGATTAAAAGGGAGTGTTTCCGGAAGATGGGGCCGGATTTCTTCATTTTCGTACAGATATTGGTGAAGGAACAATTTATTGCGATTGATGACGGGATTAAAAACGGTGACATCAGGATGTTCACTCAATTGTTTCAGCTTTCTGTTCATTTTTCGGTGACTGGTGAGCAAACGATTATGAATCACGCGGGGGAGGGGGCGCCGAACCCTCCTGAATTTTTTCTCTTCCTGATCCCATATATATCCGCTTACCGTCTGTTTTTCCAGATCCAAACCCGAGAGAGGGAAATAGATCGGCTCAACATCATAGAGCTTTGCAAATCGTTCGTATAAGTAAATCTTTTCAAATACAGGGGAACGAAGAAGTTCTCTTTTTAACACAGCTGTATTTAATAAAATGCCCATTTGCTGTTTCATTCTATCGCATTCCTTCCGTTTGCTGAGATTATGGTGATTTTATGTTATTCATCATGAACTTGAAGTGTTTGGGCAAATAAAAGAGGCAGAGAATTTTTCATCTCTGCCTTTGTTGCAAAACATAAGTTTAATCGTTTTTTTGATGATTATCCATACGCTCCCGCAGCCACTTTCTTCTTTTTTTGCGATGTTCGTATCGTTTGGCTGCATGTTTATAGTGATACCATTCTTCTTCACTTTCCGGAACAACCTCCGGCACATCGGCAGGCCGACCGGTTTCGTCCAGCGCTACAAAAGTAAGGTATGCAGTGGACGTCAGTCGCCGCTCTCCCGATAAAAGATCCTCCGCCTCTACCTTTACATAAACCTCCATTGAAGTATGATGGGTCCATGTCACAAAAGATTCAAGGCAAATGGCCTCTCCGTTTTTAATGGGAGCGAGGAAATCCACACTGTCACTGGAAGCTGTCACCACAGGCTTACGGCAGTGACGCATGGCGGCGATACTGGCAATTTTATCGACATAGGCCATGACGTTTCCGCCGAAAATGGTACCGTGGTTATTGGTATCCGGCGGTAATATCAAATCTGTCATGAAGGTTCGGGATTCACTTGCTTTCTTTTTTTCCATCGTCGTTCATCACCTCAATGATTGAGCCCTTAGAAAGCACACGGCTTTCTATCTAACATCCGCCTGCTCAGGTGAATCCTCTGCTGGCAGGACGGTAGGAAGAGGATGAGGAAGATGAAGAAGACACCGGCCCTTTGATACGGGCGATGTACAGTTGCTCCTTCTGCTTACTGCCGCAGGAAGGGCAGGTTACCTCATCTTTTTTGCTATGAGAAACCATTTTTTGATATTGTTCATTGCATTCAAGACAACGAAAATCAAAAAAAGGCATAGTGCATTTCACCTCACTGTTCCTAAAAAATACCCTTGTTGGTTTATACCCTAAAGGGTATTTTAACACAGCTCTATTTATTTTCCAATAATCATTCATGATCGATTTAATGATTTAATTTTTGTCTCAATTCTTTAATGCGTTTATCCAGTTCTCCGTTGGTCAGGTGAATGTTTAAGTAGTTTGTCATCTTCTTGGTGCGTTCCAGCAGTCGGATCGCTTTTCCGTAATTTCCTTTGGCGGCTTCAATTTCGGCGATGCAGGGAAGCATTAAACCCTGATTGACACGCCGTTTTTGTTTCAATTCGGAAAGGGATTCTACGGCAAGTTGAATCTCACCTTTGCGTGCAAAGTTGCAGATCATCAAAGCCAGCGCATTGGTTAACCCGGGATCATATTGATATACATTCATCAGAATCTGCAGGGACTTGTTATAATTTTTGCGATAATATAAAGTTAGAGCCAGATTATAATATAAAAGATGGCTGATTACCTGATTTAATGCAGACTTCGGCTGACTTTGAATTTTCAGGATCGCCGTCAGGATGGTTTGCTCGGCTTTTTCATATTCACCATCCATAATCTCTTTAGATGACTGATCCAATTTTCCTACAACATGACGATTTTTTCTCGAAGAGCGATTCAGCAATTTTTTAATCATATCGGGACGATTGCGAAACAACATACACAAATATTGGTAGCGAAAAGGATAATGCATGCGTAATAGAGCCGTCAGCAAAACGGCACTGAGACCCACGAGAACGGATGTCGCGTTGAGATCAAAAATCGACATGTCACCATAATCCTTTCTTTATAGCGTTACGTTCATTGTAACATAAATGCGGAAAGTTGAATGGGTTGAATTTGTTGTCAGAACATCGTTAAAAAAGCGGGGGGATTGAGTGGAACTGGAACAGGCAAGGACTTATTTATGGAGAATGACGTATGAACTGGTGAAAACTGAGGGGTATCAACTGCTGCAATCCGGTGATGATGTCGTTTATCTGTTGCGCAACCGGGGGCGTAATTATCAATGTATTTGTCTTGAACTGGTGGATTTTGTGTGGCCGGCCGAACCCGGTCGCAGGATGCTGGAAAATGAGCGGATGCTCAAACAGATCAGATCCAGAATGCGTGCACGCCGCGTAGACTGCCTGCATGTCTATCTTTTTATTTCTCCCCCTTATCCGGAATTATCCCGGCAAATCGAAAAGAAAAGTCGTGTCGAAGCCGGCTGGGGAACACTTTATACCTTCGTTTTTTCTCTGACCGGGCATGCCCTGTTCGACCCCGATCAGACCGTCTCCGAAAAAGAAGATATCCTGAACTTATTCGGCTTGAACCAGCCAATTCAAACGTCCCTTTCCACATCGTATGAATGGACCTATGCCGATCAATGGAGAAGACAGGCAGAACAAATTCAATACCAGCGCGAAAAACGGGAAAAGGAGATCATGTTATCGGGCAAGCCCCGGTTTACCATGATCTTGATTGTGATTCATCTGATCTTGTTCGCGTTGATGGAACTGGCGGGAGGCAGCCAAAATCCCTATGTACTGATCCTTTTTGGTGCCAAATTCAACGAGTTGATTGTACAGGGAGAATGGTGGCGGCTTGTGACTCCGATGTTTTTACATATTGGTTTCATTCATCTCCTGTTTAACAATATCGCCCTGTATTTTATCGGAAGCGTCGCCGAGAGAATTTACGGTTCGCTTCGATTTTTAATCATCTATTTGTGCGCAGGAGTTGCCGGAGTGATTGCCAGTTTTTATTTTTCCCCCAGTCTTTCCGCCGGGGCATCCGGAGCCATTTTCGGATTGTTCGGTTCCCTGCTTCATTTTGGTGTTCGTTATCGCAATCTGTTTTTCCGTACCATGGGCAATGATGTCATTATGATCGTCGTGCTCAACCTGGCCATCGGTCTGATGTTCCCCGATATGATCGATAATTTTGCCCATATCGGCGGGTTATTCGCAGGTTTTCTCGCATCCTTTGCCGTCGGATTGCCCCTCCTCGCCGCCAAATTCAAGTTTCAACGCTTTGTCGTGTTCGTTCTGTTACTCTCTATACTTGTCGCAGGAGTGAAAATGGGCTTTGATAAAAGAAGTACCGTTTACCCGTCGGCACATGACATGTCGGAAACTCATTTCGTATCCAGGGCGGAGGTTGAAACCCGTTGGTACAGCTGATGATACTTTCCGTCTGAGCCCCGATAGATGACGCGAATATGGTCCCCCTTTTTATCGATAAGAATCAGGGGAATTCCACTTCCCAGTGCGGCATCGGCCGGGGAGGACGGCGGGGAAGCCGGATCTCCGCTCTGTCCTAGCACATACTCGTGATACAATCCTTCCCAGAGGTTGCCGATCACTTCTGCCTGCTTCTCTCCCGCAATGGCGGGAAGATCTTCTTTCACTCCATACGAGGGGAGCCTCGTCAGGGGGATCATAAAGTATTCATTTTGATCAATATCAAACTCTTTCATCGCCTGGCGCCATTCAAAAAGCAAATGGTTATTAATCCCCCGGTCTATCACTTCTTTCCACCGTATCTTTTTTTCTGTCTGCGGGTGATGAAAATGATGGGTTCCTCCGAACTTCGAAGAGGCAACGTATAAGTAATCGGAACTCATCGCCTGTTGAATGGTGATATCTGATTCTTCCCCGCCGGGATCGTGAAATTCCGCATGGTGATAAGTGACCGCCTCAAACAGATGGTTATAACGGGATCGATGCTCTAGACTGTGAATCAGCGTATCCGCATCCTGTATCCAGTCATGATTTTGGGCAATCAATATGCCGTCTTGAAAAAGAAGGGAGATATCCTGCCTTAAGTAAGCGGGATGATTGGTCTGCGAAATGGTATCGAGGCGGATGACGTAGGTCTCTCCTTTTTCCTCTTTTATGGAGAGATAGCTGTCAGCGGTTTCAAAAATATATTCGGGATGAAGTGGAAAATATTTGACTCCGGGAACACTGTCATTTCCGATTGCGATCCACATCAAGTACAGAGCCGGAAGGACATGAGCCAGTCCGACCAATAGAAATAGCGTTTTGCTTTTGTGCAACAGACGTTTCACCCGGTTCAGCATGTTACTTCGTTCACTCCTTCTCCCGTATCACGGGTTCGGTCAACACAATATATGACGGCTTGGACAGGGATATGTTTATTCGGCAAAAAATTGGCGCGGCGGGGGTGTGGACGAATCTGTACATTCATATATAATAGGTAGTGAATGGGAAGTGGAGATTTTAGAAATAGAGAAGAAAAGGGGTTACGAGCTGTGAAACATTTTAAAGAGAGTATCTATCAATTGATTGTCGAGACGTCAACCAATTTGCCTCCGGATGTTCGCCGTGCGATCAAAGCGGCGCAGGAACTGGAAAATGCCGGTACACGTGCTTCTCTATCGCTAGAAACCATCGAACGCAATATTAAAATGGCCGAAGAAAACGTATCTCCGATTTGTCAGGATACGGGTTTGCCCACTTTTAAGATCAAGTGCCCGGTCGGCGCCAATCAACTGGAAATGACCCGGCAGATCCGTGAAGCCATTGCGGAAGCTACCGCTCAGGGAAAACTTCGCCCCAACTCCGTTGACTCGCTGACGGGGGAAAACAGCGGCGACAATCTGGGAGAAGGTACGCCGGTGATTCATTTTGAACAATGGGAAAAAGATGAAATCGATGTCCGTCTCATTTTAAAAGGAGGCGGATGTGAAAATAAAAATATTCAGTACAGCCTTCCCTGTGAGCTGGAGGGTCTGGGTCGTGCCGCCCGTGATCTCGACGGGGTTCGCAAATGTATTTTGCACAGTGTTTATCAGGCTCAGGGTCAGGGATGCAGTGCCGGATTCATCGGGGTCGGCATCGGGGGTGACCGTACGACCGGTTACGAACTGGCGAAAAAACAACTGTTTCGCAAAGTGGATGATACCAATCCTAATCCTGAATTGGCACGCCTTGAAGAATATATCATCGAAAAAGCCAATGAACTTGGCATCGGAACCATGGGCTTCGGCGGTGAAGCCACCCTGCTCGGATGTAAAATCGGAGCGATCAATCGTATCCCCGCCAGCTTTTTCGTGTCCGTAGCGTATAACTGCTGGGCGTTCCGCCGTCAGGGAGCCCTGCTCGATCCGCAAACGGGTGAAATCAAAGAGTGGTTATATAAAGACGAAACTTCAGCCAACCCGACCCCTATCTCTGTGCTGGCAAAGAAGATGAAGGAACAGGCAACTCAGATGACAGAGGGCGGCGGACGTACGGTGGAATTAACGACACCGATCACAGAAGAACAAATTCGTGACTTAAGAGTGGGCGATGTCGTGATCATCAACGGAATGATGTATACCGGTCGGGATGCGATCCACAAGCACCTGATGGATCATGATGCTCCGGTTGACTTAAACGGTGGCGTGCTCTATCACTGCGGTCCGGTGATGTTAAAAGATGAGAACGGTGAATGGCATGTTAAAGCAGCCGGTCCGACCACCAGTATTCGCGAAGAGCCCTATCAGGGCGATATCATTAAAAAATTCGGGATTCGTGCTGTCATCGGAAAAGGCGGCATGGGAGCCAAAACCCTGAAGGCGCTTCAGGAACACGGTGCGGTTTACCTCAATGCCATCGGAGGTGCGGCACAATATTATGCAGATTGTATTGAAAAAGTGGAAGGGGTCGACTTGATGGAATTCGGGATTCCGGAAGCAATGTGGCACCTGCGCGTAAAGGGATTTACCGCAATCGTGACCATGGATGCTCACGGCAACAGTCTGCACAGCAGCGTCGAGAAGAGCTCCCTTGAAAAACTGGCCGAGTTTGCGGAACCTGTATTTAAATAAGCAATCCGGTGTCTTCCGGTATTGATCGGATCAATTAAAGGAGGCGGTAGTCCATGGGGAAACTGAATGTTGCGCTTTGTCAGATGGATATTTCATTTGGAAATCCGGAAGAAAACGTAAAGAAAGTGGAACAGTTTACCAGGCGGGCCGTTGAAGGTGAAGAAAAGCCCGATGTCATACTCTTTCCTGAGTTGTGGGATACCGCCTATGATCTTACCAGGCTGGACGAAATCGGAGATGACCGCGGCGAAAGGGCTCAGTCACTGTTCGAAAGATTATCACGTCAATATGGCGTTCATATCATCGGGGGTTCGATAGCGCAAAAAACGGACAGGGGCGTGTTTAATACGTCCTATGTGTTTAATCGTCATGGTGAAAAAATATACGAGTACAGCAAAGTTCATCTCTTCCGCTTGATGGAGGAGGAAAAACACTTATCGGCGGGAGAGCACATCGGTGTTTTTTCACTCGAAGACGACGTAACAGCCTCCGTCCAGATCTGTTATGATATCCGTTTTCCGGAAGGGGTGCGAAAAACCGCTCTGCTCGGTGCCGGAATTCTGTTTGTTGTGGCACAATGGCCGCACCCCCGTCTCAATCACTGGCGACAGTTGCTGATCGCCCGCGCCATCGAAAACCAGATGTATGTGGTTGCCTGCAACCGCGTCGGTGAGGGAGGAAAAAATATGTTCTGCGGACATTCCATGGTCGTGGATCCATGGGGAGAAATTCTTGCGGAAGGCATGCAGAAGGAGGAGATTATCCGGGCGCAGGTTGATCCTTCCTCCGTTCATGAAGTGCGCGGGAAAATCCCTGTTTTCGGTGATCGACGACCCGAGGTCTATGAACGCGGATAGACAGAGATCTTCAAGCAGATGAATGATGAACATAACGGAATGAAACTGCCGCACACCGGGAACCTGCCTGACGGATTGTTCTCCTACGGCAGTTTCTCTTTTGTTTTTGTATCAATCAAGATTGTCCGTAAATTTTTCGGGTAAAATATGCACAATCGTTGATCGACAGGTCAGGGGAGAGAAACCATGAATACCAATGCTATTTACTGGAAGTCCGTTGTTTTTGTTTTTCTCGGGGCATGCTCCTATGGTGTGCTCTCAACGATCGTAAAACTGGGATATCGGGAAGGGTTCACCACCGCGGAAATATCGGGAAGCCAGATGGTACTCGGAGCCGGATTCCTCTGGGTATTAACGTTCCTCTTTTCCGCTCAGCAAAAATTGTCTCCGACGGAATGGGTCAAGTTATTATTTGCCGGACTTTTTGCCGGATTGACGGGGGTGTTTTATTACCTGTCCCTGCAGACGATTCCTGCTTCCATCGCCATCATTTTATTATTTCAATTTACCTGGATGGGTGTCTTAATTGAATCCCTGTTAAGCAAACAATTTCCGACACGCTTCAGGCTGCTTTCATTACTCGTACTGGCAATCGGCACGGCTCTTGCCGGAGAAGTATGGAATGCCCGTTTCACATCATTATCCATCTCCGGGATCGGTCTCGGACTGCTGGCTGGACTTACATATGCATCATTTGTCATCGCAAGCGGAAGGGTGGTTCCCCATGTCAATCCGTGGATGCGCAGTTCCGTTATGATGACCGGATCGGCGATCATTACGGTGATCCTATTACCTCCGTATTTCATCGTGAACGGCTCACTCTGGGAAGGTCTGTGGATGTGGGGAATTCTGTTAGCCCTCTTCGGTGCGATCCTGCCCACGCTGTTGTTTACTTACGGAGTGCCCCATATCGGAGGCGGACTGGCTACGATTCTCGGTTCTGCCGAATTGCCGACGGCTGTGTTCATGTCCAGTTTCATATTGCGGGAGACTGTGGATGGAGTACAATGGTTCGGTGTACTGATCATTCTGAGCGGGATTGTACTCGCCGAAGGACGTCATTCGATGCTGTTGCAACGTGATCGTAGTATAATATGAGTTGGAAAAAAGAATAAGGGGGAGCGTTGCCATGAATACATGGGAAAAAGAGCTGTTTCAAAAACTTACGGAAACACCGGGGGCACCGGGTTTTGAACATGAAGTACGCCGGGTGATGCAGCCTTACCTTGAACAATATTCGGATGAACTGATCCGGGATCGTCTGGGTGGATTATTCGGGGTAAAAAACGGTGATGAAAACGGGCCTACGGTGATGGTGGCAGGTCATATGGACGAAGTGGGATTTATGGTGACCCAGATAACAGATAAAGGATTTATCAAGTTTCAGACACTCGGGGGATGGTGGGGTCAGGTGATGCTGGCTCAGAGAGTGGAAGTGATTACGGAGAAGGGTCGCATTCCGGGTGTGATCGGATCCATTCCGCCTCATATGCTATCTGACAATGCCCGAAAAAAACCGATGGAGATCGAAAACATGTTTATCGATGTCGGAGCCGATCACAGAGAGCAGGCGGAACAAATGGGCATTCGTCCCGGACAGCCCGTGTTACCGGTATGTCCTTTTACAGAAATGGCGGACGGGAAAAAAATCATGGCGAAAGCATGGGATAATCGCTATGGTTGCGGAATCTCCATCGAGCTTTTGAAGGAACTGCACGATCATAAAATCGGTCATCCCAACCGCGTTGTATCCGGGGCTACGGTACAGGAGGAAGTGGGATTGAGAGGTGCAGCCACCGCCGCCAATTTGATTAAACCGGACATCTTTTTTGCAGTAGATGCCAGCCCTGCCGGAGATATCCCCGGCGTAAAAAATGGTTTCGGCAAACTCGGCGAAGGAGCGCTTTTACGTATCTTTGACCGCACCATGATTACTCATAAGGGACTGCGGGACTTTATCATGGATACGGCGGAATCGGAAAATATTCCATACCAGTTTTTTGTGTCCCAGGGGGGAACGGACGCCGGGCGTGTACATATTTCGGGGGAAGGTGTGCCATCTGCAGTGATCGGTATTCCGGCACGGTATATTCACAGTCACGCCTCCATTATTCATCAGGATGATTACCGGGCAGCATTGCAATTGTTAGTCGCCATGGTAAAAAAACTGGATCGCTCCACGGTTGAGTCGATTATGAAGGTATGATGAAGACCCGGAAAGGTCGATGTCCATGAATAAATTGATTTTCCATCGTTCTTACGAGGAAAAAGGACAGGGGATGCAGAGGATGTATCGGTTTGTCGTTTCCGAGCATAACCTGTCTCCGTCCAATTTACTGGTGAGAAAATTATTTTACTTTTTGCTGGATGTATTTGCCGGGAGTTTAAAAGAATTTTCAGTGGAGTACTCTGATTATGAACTGGCAGCCGGATTGGGGATTGAGAAATCCCGGGAAATGCTGACCCTTCTTGGAGCGGATCAGGTTGAAGTCTTTGAAAACCGTTCCGGCCAAAAGGTGGTCAGCCGAAAGTTCACGGCGCCGCTGACCGGTGAGAGACGGCAGTTTTTCTACTCACTTTTAGATTTACGACGTTTTATCAGATTGCAATTTTTTACACGACAGGGGATGGCAGTGGATATTCATTTTGGAGATATCATCCAATTTGTATCATTTGATGGGAATGATACAAAATTTTTTAGTGAACTGGAAAAATCAAAAATTCCTTTTGAGATCAGAGATTAAGACCAGGTACTTATCATCTTCCTGTCCAGGATGAGCAGCCTTCCATTAAAACCCGTATTGAATTTTCGCCTGTTTTCGTGTATCTTCAAAATATAGAAACAAAACTACAGGTTGAGAGTTTTTGTTTCACCCCGCCTCTTTCGTAGAGATCGCGGGGATTTTTTTTGGAAAAAATAAGTTTTCAAATAAAATTCCCCTTGTCTTTCCAGTTGATTTATTATATGCTTAGTACTATGAGAGTAAAGGTTGAGAGTTATTTGTGTTTTGCCCGGTCCCGTTGACCGGGTATTTTTTTTGTTTTACACGAACGTTATTTCCCGGGACGATCGAGCGAGAGAAGATACTCGATCAGTGCCCGTTGTTCTTCGACGGTAAATCCGGCTTCTTCATCCACCCAGAAATGGTGACCTTCACCGGTGATTCCGGTTTGACGCAGTGAAGCGGAACTTTTGTTTGCTTCCACCACCTTTTTGCGCCAATTTCTGTCCAAAAGTGCCCTCAGACTGGCAACGGGATTCACCGGACGTTGCGCCATCAGGGTGCCGTGCAAACCCCAGTGACCTTTATAATATCCTGCGGCCACTCCGTTATCATGGAGATAAGGAGCGGTCAAATGAAGCCCGATCAGACTTTTTGTTTTATACCCTTTTCCCCGGGGATGGGCCAGTTCCGCCAGGGGAGAGGAGGCGAGATCGGAAGTCTGGATTTCCTGCAGGGAAATACGACGCCGGTCACTGTAAAAATCCCCGCTGTGACATGTGATGCACCCTACCCTGTTAAAAATTTCTTTCCCCTGTGTCACCAGTTCTTTTTGTCGTTGTTTGTCTTCAACCTGACTGCGATAGGGGGGTGGGAGTAAAGAGTTTTGCCAGAGTGCCAGCGCCCTCACTTGTTCGCCCGGTTTGAATTTTTGACTTCCGATCAAGAGTCCGTCCGGATACTGATTTGATTTTGCCGGCCACTGTGGAGATTTTTTTGCTTCTAGAACTCCGGGAGATCCAGTTTTCGGTTTGTTTTTTTCCCAGAAAAGGGAGGGGAACTGACTGCGAAGACGCAACTTATCACTGGAAGCCCGTTGCAGAATGGTTCCGATGTAAATTTCTCTGTCGATCCCCAGTCTGTCAGCGATCCGGGTAGCCTGCGAAAGAGGATCTGAGATCTGACTGTGCATCATGCTGGTCATGGAGATAAGTCCTCCCATCTCACCGTCAAAGGCAAATCCGTTCCATCCGTAAGGGGAGTCTCCCTTCGTAAAAACATCGGGAATCGCCGTCGGGTTGTGGATCAAATCCTGAGTGATATCAAAGGTTCCCGGTGCCATCCGCAATAAAGCTCGATCCACCTCACGCTCCATTTTGTCAGGATCGGGAAGCGTCGTTTTCTTCTCGCCGGAATCGATTACCGGTTTGTCCCCCTTTAGATATTCACGGATCGGATTAACGTCCGTGTGAGAAAAATATGCGGCCGAATTGGCAGCAAGAGCAAGAAGCGTACCTGCCTGCAAGTTTTGATTGGGGACTCCCTGCATCACCCTGCCCCGGTGATCGACGGTGGCATGACACAATGCGCAACTCATCCCGATTTTTAAGCGTCCGTCCTGATACTTAAAAGTGAGCCCCAGCGGAGTGTAAGATCCTTTCGCAACATCGATCCCCGTGTTGATATATGTATTTTTTTCAAATGTACGGTCTCCGATTTTAACGGTCTTATTTATGGGGATTCGTAAATTATCCGTTCCCGTATCCCTTACTTTATAAGCTTCACGCAAAATCACCCCCGGCGACAGGGGATCGTCCCATAGCCCCATCACATCGCTAAAAAAAATTTCATTACCGAATGTTTCACGATAAAAGGTTTCTTTGCCCAGTTTCAATTTGTCCGAATCCGCCTTTGTTCCCATCAATTTGCTTTCGGCAGATGGACTGATGTTTTGATCATCGGGGAGGTACCCGTATTCCGGTTCCGTCCATAAAAAAGCGACGATGACTGCTCCGATCAGGATCAGCCACATCATCAATCGTTGTTTCTGTTTTTTCTTCATCATTCGTTCAACCTTTCTGTCCGTTTGTGTTCGAAATGTATTTTTCCCCATTCTCACTGGAAAACACATGCGAAAACAGGGGGGCCGCATGATAAATATGGAAAAAATAAAATGTATAGCAAAAACGATTTTTCGGGGATAATATCGTGTGCTTATATTTTAAAAAAGGGAGGATATATCAAAATGACGGTAGGCACACAGGTGAAACAAACAGTGGCCAGTTTGAAAAGTGCTCAGGCCAGTCTCGAAACCTTTGCAATGGAGACACAGGATCAGAGTGCAAAACAACTTTACAGCAATGCTGCTCAGCAGATGAAAACCATCATCAACAGTCTTGAACCGAGAGTCAACCAGATTGAAGCGGAAGAGCCGCAATATAAGGGTTTCTAATGAAAAAACGGAGAGTCGTCATATTGACGTTCTCCGTTTTTGGTACCAACTTATTTTTTTAATTGATTTTGCACCAGCTGTGCAATTTGTTTGGCTTTTCCCGGTGAAATATTTGCTCCGGCAGCACGGGCCACCTTTTGTATGGCCAGTGGTGCCCTTTTCTTATCCTTGAAGTCGTTGATGTTGATGCCGGAACTGATCCTTAATACATCCTGCAAAGTCCAATTTTTTTTGCTCTTTTGATTTAATTTGATCAACATTTGTTGAATCGTTGTTTTTCGGTCCGCCATTCTTTTCCCTCCCTTTGGGCTTATACATGTAGATTCATAAGTAGTGTATTAAGAGAGGAAAAGAATGGTAACGGTATTTGTCTAATTTTCCGGTGGCCGGCAGCAATTCTTGCGATTACATCACTTCCAGTTTATACACACCTTTGATCGGGTTGTCCCGGTTACTTTCGTCACCAAATAAGAGATAGGCCGGTCCTTCTTCGCCGCGGATCGGTTTACCGTCCTGCGCAAACAGGAGCAAAGCATCTTTCGCCTGCCTCAGGGGTATGATCGTCTGTTGCCTTGAGGCATGATGGATGACTACCCTTGCTGCATCCGAATCAGGTTCGGCATTCCTTAAAAATATGTTGAGCGGCATGACGTAATCTCCCTGGATCTGTTTCTTTTCCACAAACAACTGTTCCGATTGAATACTGGGAACAGAGGCACGGTCCTGTAATTCACGTTCCCATTGCCGGGAAAGAGACCGTTCCGCTACCTGATCTTTCTTGTTCAACTGTTCGGCTTGTTTTGCAAATGCGTTATCCAAAGGGATTTTGCGATCATCAAAAATCCAGACACCGGGGTCAAGTGTAATCGGATATTTGACTTTTCCCTGAATGGTTATGATATCTGCCATGATCCCGCCTCCTTTTATTTATCCATTATAGAGGAAATAATAACATAGACAAAGGGAAGAGAACAGGAGTGAATGGATTGCAGACTACAAAATCCCCTCTGAATCTTCAGGAATTTCTTGATCGAGCCGTAAAAGAACACAGACAGTACACGATTGACGGTACCGTGGCCAATTACATTCCCGAACTCGGTTCCGCCGATCCGGATACTCTCGGAATCACCATCATTCAGTCAGACGGAAGTACATACAGTGCCGGAGATTGTACGATTTCGTTCACCTTGCAGAGTATCTCAAAAATTGTTTCATTATTGCAGGCACTGATGGATCACGGTCCGGAAGTGGTTTTTCAAAAAGTGGGGAAGGAACCTACCGGTGATCCCTTTCATTCCATTGCCAAGTTGGAATTGATGCAGCCGTCCCGTCCGCTTAATCCGATGATTAATGCGGGAGCGATCGCTGTCACATCCATGATCAAAGGGGATGACCCGTGGGAAAAAACAGATCGCCTCTTGAATCTGACCCGCCGCTTAACCCGTTCGGACAACATCAGAATAAATGAACGTGTTTATTTGTCTGAGAAAAAAACGGCGGACCGGAATCGGGCCCTTGCCTATTTTATGAGGGATAACGGAACGATTCACGGAGATGCAGAGGAGATTCTGGAGGTCTATTTTATGCAATGTGCCATTGAGATCGATTGTTCTGATCTGGCTTATATGGGTGCTGTGCTGGCCAACGAGGGAAGAGATATTTTGTCCAATGAAGTGATTGTTCCGGCTGAGTATGCCCGTATCGTTAAAACCTTTATGGTGACGTGCGGGATGTACAATGCTTCCGGATCTTTTGCCATTGACGTCGGCATCCCTGCCAAGAGCGGTGTTTCGGGAGGAATTCTGGCGCTTGTCCCTTATCGCATGGGAATTGGCGTGATCGGCCCCGCGCTCAATGAATACGGTAACAGTGTGGCCGGGGTGAGATTGCTGGAAAGCCTTTCAAAACAGTGGGATTTAAGCATTTTTTAAACACTTTTTCGATAGCGGTAACAGATAAACTGTGATAAACTATGATTAGTATGCAAAATCCCACATGGAACGGGTAGAGGATGTTTTGCAGAACGGAGGGATCATCATTGACCACCGATATGGCAACCGATCTTAAAAAACGGGCATTACAGCTTTTGCGGCAGGATGCCGAAAAAATCCTGAAATTAATCGAGGTCCAGATGGATCATTTAACCATGCCTCAGTGTCCGTTGTATGAAGAAGTATTGGACACGCAAATGTTCGGTTTGTCCAGGGAAATCGACTTTGCCGTACGTTTACAGTTGATTGATGAACATACAGGGAAACAGATCCTGGATAATCTCGAAAAAAAGTTTGCAGAATTACATGAATCATATAAAAAAGACAAGTAGAGACGGATACAACAGGATTCCGTATTTTTCCCGCCGGACAGGATACAATAACGGGTAAAAAAGGAGTTGCAGGCACTTTGGAACAACCTTATTTTTGCCCGAACTGTAAAGGGAACCGGATGAGATTCCATATCATCGAACAAGTCCCCCAGACTGTTAAAAAGGACCCGGTCAGCGGAGAAATTATGGAAACTTACACTGATCAGAAGCCGGATATGTTTTTCATGCCATATCAGGGATCAGAGCGCCGCATTCAATGTGCTCTGTGCGGTATGATCGAAAATGAGGATGTTTTCATCCATATGGCGAGGAAAAACCCTCATTTTAATAAGCAATAAGAGATAATATGAGGCTGCCTTAGACGTGGTATGTAACCGCGGGGCAGCCTCATGTCAGTACATATCATATCACAGATTATCGACAGAAGATGTGTTTTCCGATCTTTTTAATCTGCGGGCGGCTCCAGATCCAGCCGGATGTTGCCGTATCGGGATTAAAGTAATAGATGGCACCGCCACTCGGATCCCAGCCGTTCAGCGCATCCTGCACCGCTTTCTGGGCGGTCTCGTTTGGCTGGAGCCAGATCTGCCCGTCTGCCACGGCTGTGAATGCACGAGGTTCGAAGATCACGCCCGACGGAGTGTTGGGAAAAGAAGGGGATTTGACGCGGTTGAGAATTACGGCAGCAACCGCTACTTGACCGACGTATGGTTCACCCCTTGCTTCACCATATACGGCGTTGGCCATGATCCGCAGGTCGTTTTCAGAGTATCCGTGTGTAGACACACGCGGTGTTGCTGCGGGTTGAGCCCCGGACGCCGTTGCCCGTTGTTTTTCTGCAGTCATCTCGGGAGTCCAGTGCTTTGTTGCCTGCCAGAGTTTTAACTTGGTTTTGGGGCCGACAACTCCGTCTACTTTTAAACCGAATTCATACTGAAAAAGGCGTACTGCATTGTTTGTACGTGTACCGAAATGACCGTCGATCGGTCCCGTATAATAACCTAATAGTTTAAGACGTCCCTGCAACTCATACACATCACCACCCTGTGCCCCCTGCGTCAATACTTGCTGCCCGAATGTACCGCGTTCAGACATTTTTTCAAGGGAAAACAGGAATGTAGCCGATAAAACGACGAGAACGATGATCAACCAAATCCATCTGTTTTTCATGCCTTTCCTCCTTGTGAGTAGTCGTGACTTCATCTGTGCAGTCACTCTGTTCACGCTGGTAATATCCATATTTTGAACGAAAAATCGGAAAAACATGTGTATAATAAAAAATGAAATCACAAGAATCGGGTGAAAAAAATGGAAGAGATGATGGAAGGATTTAAAACGCTGGGTCACCCCGTTCGTTTTCAAATCATGAACATTTTATTAAGCAGAAATGAGCAGTTTTGCGGAGATCTGGTCAAAGAGATCGGTCTTGCCCAGTCTACCGTTTCCCATCACCTCAAAATATTGCGGGACAGCGGGTTTGTTGAAACAGAGATGAAGGGAACATGGGTTTGTTATCGTGTCAATCGAAGCAAGTTAGAGGGGCTGGCTCATTTTTTGCAGCAATGGGGGAAGTAGTCCGGGACACATGGATTCTTTAAAAATTGGAAAAACTACCTGATAAAGTTGTATCAAAGGGGATCAAAGACGAAAGGTCCTCTTCATAATCAGGAAGGAGTTTTCCATCATGATGAAAGTGGCTGAATTGATCATGAACCAGCTGGCCGAATGGGGAGTAAAACGAATTTACGGTGTTACCGGTGATGCGATTTTTCCCCTGATGGAAGCACTGGGTAAACAAAAGGAAATCGAATTTATTCTCACATCCCATGAATCAGCCGCCGGGTTTATGGCATCTGCTGAAGCGAAATTGACCGGCAGGCCCGGGGTGTGTATCGCCACATCCGGTCCCGGCCTGGCCAATCTTCTCAACGGGCTCGGTGATGCGGCCATCGACCGGGTTCCTGTACTTGCCATTTCGGGACAGGTTCCGCGTGAAGAAATCGGAACGAACGTCAAACAGTATATTGATCAGATGACTTTTGTCCGCCCGATTGCTTCATACACAGCAGAGATTGTCCACCCCTCCGCCGCCTTTTCCGTTTTGTCACAGGCATGGCAGACGGCCCGGGCCCAGCAGACTGTAGCCCATATTTCCCTTCCCAAAGATGTGGGCGATTTACCTGTTTCAAACAGTATTCGTCCATCCCTCGATGAAGTTCACGGGGTTAAAGCGAAAGAGGGAAGCCCAACCATTTCATATGGAGAATTACAACTTGCCGCCAGATTGGTCCAAAACAGTCGTCGCCCCATGATTCTGGCAGGGATCGGGGCAAAGGAATCCTGGCGGGAGGTCATCCAGCTGGCTGAAAGATTAAATGCCGGGATCATACTAAGCCTGGGAGCGAAAGGAGCCATTCCCGATGAACACGCCCGTCTGCTTGGCGGGATCGGTCCGGGAGGAAGACGACAGGCCGTCGATCTGCTCTATCAAAGTGATCTTTTTATCATGATCGGAGTGACCTGGTATCCCCAGGATTACATTCCTGACGACATCCCGGTGATCCAGATCGATATCCACCCCGCCCATATTTCCTCCAACAGGGATTTAACCGCGGTGGTGACAGGTAAAGCAAACGAAGCCATTACATCTTTACTTAAGATCCTTCCCGAACAGGAACGGAGTGAATGGGGAAATATCATCAAACAGGCGAAAAAGGAACAGCGGGAAGAAAACTTGCTGGAAGAGACGCCTTCACCTTCAGCGCCTGTATCTCCGGCGTACTTGATGCAACAACTCTCCCGTCATGTTCAGGAGGATGCCATTGTCACCGTGGATACCGGCGAACATACCATCTGGACCAATCGAAGATTTGCCGCCACGCATCAGCACTTTCTGTTTTCAGGTACGTGGAGGAGTGTGGGGTTTGCTGTACCTGCAGCCATTGCTGCAAAAAAAATTTTTCCTGAAAAACAAGTGGTGGCGATTACCGGAGACGGCGGATTGTTGATGAGTATGGGGGAAATCGCAACGGCGGTAAGGGAACGTCTCGACTTAAAGATTGTTGTTGTACATAATGGTGTACTGGGTATGGAAAAAAACAAAATGTTATCGGAAGGACGAACTCCTTTTGGTGTTGAACTTCACACGCCTGATTTTGCCAGGATCGCTCAGGCCTGCGGGGGTACGGGGATTACGGTGAGCGGAAACGGATCGTTAAATAAGGCGCTCAGTCAGGCATTTCAAGCGAATCGTCAGCCGATGCCCGTGCTGATCGATGTTCACTGCAACAATCCTGTACCTGAAGATGTGCATCCCACTCCGCAGATGATTGAAAAACGGGAGCAGACCCTGGGCAATCTCCGCGATTTTTAAAAATAAGAACGAATTTTCCCGAAAAAAAAAGGAAATGTCCCCGTTCGTATCGAAGACAATTAATCATACTGAATCCTGTGCTGAAAAGGTATAATGGGGAGTAAGGGAAGTGTGTCATCCGCCCAATTGCGGAATATGAATAGAATATATTTTGCATGTTAAAAGGAGGAAAAACCAGATGGCTGATAACAGGGAGAACGGAGTGGTTCGTATTGCTGATGATGTGGTGGCTGTAATCGCAGGGATTGCTGCCTCCGAAACGCCCGGAATTGTCGGAATGTCCGGGGGGATTACGGAAGGACTGGCCCGTCGAGTCAGCGGGAAAAACGTACAAAAAGGTGTTCATGTCGATGTCGGAGAATATGAAGCAGCCATCGATTTGCGGGTGATCATCAAATATGGAATGAAAATAGACGAAGTGTCCAGAGCATTGCAAACCAACGTGAAAAACGCAGTCGAATCGATGACCGGCCTGAAGGTCGTTGAAGTCAACGTGAAGGTGGAAGGTGTCGATATGAAAGAAGACACACCAGAGACTGAAGAGATTGTGCCCCGTTTAAAATAAAACAGGCACCGGGAAACCGGTGCTTTTTTTATTAAATCAACTGTTCAGGGGTGTTCAACAGATCGGTCAGGGTTTGCAAAAACCTTGCGGCAGGTGCACCATCAATGATTCGATGGTCAAAAGTTAAACTTATGGGGAGCCGATATCTTTCTTTAATCTGACCTTCCTCCAGAACAAGATAAGATTCAACTTTTCCGATTCCAAGAATCGCTGTCTCAGGAGGATTTATGATCGGGGTAAAAAACTGTATTCCATATTGTCCGAGATTACTCAGGGTAAATGTGCCGCCTGAGCTTTCTTCCCGACTCAACAGACCTGATTTTGCTTTGTTTATCAGACATCTGCTCTCTTGTCGGAGTTCAACCAAATCTTTTTTATCGGCATCTTTGATTACCGGGACAACCAGTCCTTTGTCTGTATCTACCGCAATACCCAGGTGAACATGAGGATGAACGATAATACGGTCATTTTCCCAGATGGCATTAAGATGCGGGTGATTTTTGAGAACTTTTACCGTTAAATAAGCTATGATGTCAGTCCAGTTCAACGGAGGATCAGTCTCATATCTTTTGCCGTTTAAAACCGTAACATCAACCCACCTCATTTCCGTCAATTGTGCTGATTGCTGCAGGCTTTGCATCATTCGTTTTGCTATTGTTCGACGGAAGTGCGCTTCAGATGATTCCGTCGTCTGTGTTTGGATTGGAACTTCTTTTTCTTGAACGTTTTCGGTGTCGGATTTGTCCTCCTGATCTTGAACAGGTTCAATTACGGCGAGAACATCTCCCACTCGGGCTACTTCTCCTCTGTTTACGAGGATGTTTTTTAATATGCCGCCATTCTCAGCCTCAATTTCAAATACGGCCTTTTCCGTTTGAACTTCTACAAGAATGTCTCCTTTTTGAATCGAATCGCCTTCTGTTTTATGCCAGAATACAATGACACTTTCGTCCTCATCTGATGTACGGGGCAACTTAATCTGGTACAATGTAATTCCCCCTTGAATTTCTACTCTTTCATTATCTCAAGGACTTTGTTTACGATTTTCTCAGTACAGGGAAGGATGAACTTTTCCAGCGGACGACTGTAGGGAATAGGAACATCAGGTACAGCAAGTCTGCCAATGGGACATTCCAGCTCATAAAATGCTTCCTCGCAAACCGATGCACTCACTTCAGCAGTCATTCCATATGAGAGATAATCTTCATCCACCACCAACAAACGATGGGTTTTTGAAACGGAGTCAATAATAGTTCTTTTGTCCAGAGGTGCAAGGGAACGCAAGTCAATCACTTCCGCTTCAATTCCCTGTTCTGCCAATCTTGATGCTGCTTCAAGGGCATGGTGTGTCATCATTTGAATTGAAACAATGGTGATATCCTTTCCTTCACGAATCACTTTTGCTTTATCAAGGGGAACAGTATAAGGTTCTTCCGGAACGTGACCGACAGCAGCGTCTATCTGGTCCATCCATCCCAGTCCCTGGAGTGACTTATGAAACATAAAGAGAACCGGATTATCATCACGTATGGCTGAAATCATCATTCCTTTCAAGTCGTACGGCGTGGAGGGTGCGACAACTTTCAATCCGGGAAGATGAGCAAAAGTGGCGTAGAGAGTTTGTGAATGTTGTGCGGCATCGTTGTAGCCTCCACCGACTGCCGTCATCAAGACCATGGGGAGTTTGACGGAACCGCCGGACATATAAGTGATTTTGGCCATGTGATTGTATATTTGATCCATACAAACTCCGAAGAAATCAACAAACATCAGTTCTGCCACAGGTCTCATGCCTTCTGCAGCTGCACCTACTGCCGCTCCGATGAAGGCGGTTTCGGAAATCGGTGTATCGAGTACCCTTTTCGTTCCGAATTTTTCAAAGAGACCTTGTGTCGAACCGAAAATTCCTCCATAAGCCCCTACGTCTTCACCCATGACAAAAACACGCTCATCACGTTCCATTTCCAGTCGTATTGCTTCTGCCATCGCTTTGTTACCAGTTAATAATCTCTTCTTCACGGTTTCCATGTCCCATCATACTCCTTTCGGTTGGTATTCCACATTCAACATCAAACAAAGACATCCCGTAAAGCATCTTCAGGATCGGGGTAAGCACTTTCCCTTGCAAAACGGTAAGCCTCATCAACTTCCGATTTCACTGAACTCTCCATAGAGGTTAATTCGTCTTCACTGATTTCTTTTTCAAGAAGTACCTTTTTCAAACGCAGGATTGGATCTTTTTCCTGAAGACGGGGCACTTCATCTTTGTCCCGGTATAATTCGGGATCTCCCTGGAAATGTCCGAGAAAACGATAGGTTTCGATTTCGATTATAGTGGGTCCTTCTCCGTTTCTGGCCCTTTTAACGGCTTCCTGTGAGACCCTGTACATTTCAATCGGATCGTTATCTTTAACCAGTGCACCTTCAATGTTATATGCAGTAGCACGCAGGTCATTATGGGGAACGGCAGTCGAATCTTTTTTTGCTACGGAAATGCCATAGGAATTATCTTCAATGACGACAATAAGTGGTAATTTCCATAACGCCGCAAGATTGAGAGACTCATGGAAGGCGCCGGCGTTGGTGGCTCCTTCACCGATAAATGCTACAGCTACCCAATCCCTGTCGTTCATTTTTGCAGCAAGTGCCGCACCGACAGCATGGGGGATCCCTGCAGCAACAATCCCACCACAGGAGAATTTGACGCGGGGATCGAACAGGTGCATGTGTCCCCCTTTTCCTTTACCTAGTCCGGTGGCTTTACCGAAAATTTCGGATGTCATTTTGTTTAAATCGACTCCTTTTGCAATAGCATGATGATGGGGACGGTGGGGGGCGGTGACCGTGTCTTCATCGGTCAGATGGGCACAGATTCCCACTGCCGCCGGTTCTTGTCCGTTTGAGAGATGCATTTCTCCGGGTACGGAACCCGAACCGATATTAAAAACCGGTTTTTTTCCTTCTGCATAAGCTTCAACCATTGATTCTTCGTAGTACCGAATCTTACACATAGTTGCATACATCCACTTTAATTTTTCCACGGGAACAGACATGTCCACAAAACCTCCTTGTGAAAAATTGTGTATATTAATGGGTATGATACAGGCCTACTGAAAATGCCAGGCCATAAAAAAATCCCGTTATTGCTACAATGTGTACCATAAACAAGACACATTGTAACAACAACGAGACAACTTTTTGTGTTTAAGGTTGATTCGATTTCTGGTTCACATCACGTGAAATCGACAGAATAAATCCGACCCCGATCAGGCTGTTTAAAAGGGAGGAACCTCCGTAACTGATAAAGGGGAGGGGTACACCCGTAATGGGAATGGTTCCCGTTACACCTCCGATGTTGATGAAGGCCTGAACGGCAATCATGGTTGCGATTCCGATTCCCAGCAAATAGGCGAACAAATCATTGGATTTCAGGCTGATGTAAACGATTCTCCATACGAACAACAAAAAGACGAGAATAAAAATTGCAGAGCCGATAAAACCCAACTCTTCAGCCATCACCGCAAAGATAAAGTCTGTTTGCGGAAGGGGCAGGTACAAAAACTTCTGGATACTTTTCCCGAACCCGACTCCGGTAATTCCGCCGTGAGCGAGGGCATAGTAAGAGTGAATCAATTGGAAACCCGAACCCAACTGGTCACTCCAGGGATCCAAAAATGAAGTGATGCGGTTTATCCGGTATTGATTATCCGGATCAAGGATATAATATGCACTGAAGGCAACGGCGGGCAGACTGAGATAAAAAATATGCTTGAGGTGAGCGCCTCCCGCGAAAATGACAATCGCTGCCGTGATCAATAAGATAAACGCCGTCCCGAAATCAGGTTGCAGTGCGATGGAAATGAAAAATAATCCGGTGACGACGACTGCCGGCAGTAACCCTGTGGAGAAGATGCGAAAATCTTCCCTTTTTTTGTTGATTAATCCGGCGAGATAGATGATCAATCCCAGTTTGGCCAGTTCGGACGTTTGCAGGGTGTAATTCCCTACCTTCAGCCAGCTTTTTGCTCCGTTCAGGGTAATTCCGAGTCCGGGAATATACACGAGAATCACCATCATAAGGGAAAGGAGCATAATGACAAAAAAATACTTTTTATAAAGCTTGTAAGGAATATTCATGACTACAAGCATGGCCGAAAAGCCTACCGCAGCCCACATCACCTGTTTTTTTACAAAATAGAGACTATCATTCTGGTATTCCGAACTCATGTAAGCCATGATGGAACTGGCGGAGAATACCATGACAATCCCGAACCCGACAAGTACCAGCGTTAAAAAGAGTAATAAGAAATCGGGAGATCCCCGGGAATGTTCCATAATAAGCCCCCTATCCTTCCTTAAGCACGAGTAAACATGGACTGGATCTGAGAAATTTTCTGATTAGCATCTGATACAATTTTTTGCGGAATTTCTGCTTCATAATCGATGCCATGGGGAAAAACCGCTTTTCCCATATAAGGTTCGAATAAACGCAATACAGTATCACCGTCTTCGATTTGTCCGTCTGCTGCTTCACCGGTGATTCGAAGGTAATATACATCTTTTCCGCCGTTTATTTCATACTTGAAATCGTATGTAGCGTGATCATAATCCCATGCCCAGCGGACAAAGCCGAGTTCATGCAACATATGATCCAGCTCCCCGAGTGTAAATTCTTTTCCTCCAATACCTGTTTCGTTGAAAATCATCTATGATTCCTCCTAACTTTTCTGGATTACTTTCGATATTATATCACATTTATTTAAATGCATGAAAATGGGAATGCGGGGAACATTACAAGAAGAAAAGGAGGTATGAAAAGGATGTCAACAACGCTCAATCAAATTATGACAAAAGAAGTATCCAGTTGTAAGAGGAGTGATGATCTTTATTCAGTGGCGACAATCATGCGTGATCACAATATCGGCGTGGTTCCGGTGGTAGATGATCAACAAAACTGCGTGGGGATCGTAACCGATCGAGACATCGTGGTGCGGGGACTGGCCGAACGAATGGACGGGACGGCACAGGTGGAACAGGTCATGACTTCCGATGTTGTTTTCGGTCGTCCCGATATGACGGTGGACGAAGCGAGCAGGGTCATGGCAGATCAGCAGATCCGCCGCCTGCCGGTAGTTGAAAACGGCCGCCTCGTCGGTATCGTGGCCATGGCCGATATGGCCGTGCGTCAGGCTTTTGTTGATGAAGCCGGACAGGCCCTGGCTGAGATTTCAGAACCGACCGGTGTCCATTCACAGGGTCAGGAAAATCACAATCAACCCTTGCAGTAAAATAGTGATTGTTCACATATTCCAGTAAGGGTGTCCCCGGAGCGTTACTGTTTTCGCGGACATCCTTTTTTAACGTGAAAAATAGGCATTTGATGACGTTACATGCCCCTGCTTTTCTCCATATTCTATCTTATATCAGGGTGGAGAAAGGAGGAGGACCCTTGGGTTTTTTTAATGGAGACTCGGACGAAATTCTGTGGTTGATCATTATCGCGGTGATCCTCATTTTTTTATTTAATGATCGTTAGGATAAATAGATTTAGTCATAAACACGATTGGTCTGGTGGGTTCGTAGCAGAACATGTATAATATATTGAAGAAAATATTATGATAGTTCATCACAAAAAAAGGGGAAGTGAATCTTGGCTAAAGAAGGGGAAAGGCCGGGGCTTATCCCATCAGTCATTAAACTTTGGCCCGCCGGCAGATCAAAGACAAAAAAACAACCTGAACGTCTGGAACGAAAGAAAATCTTCACGAAATGGAGTCTCATCATTTCGATCTGGACTTTTATTATTGCCGTAGGAATCAGCTCGATCAGTGATTTACTGTTGCGACAATCGTCGTTGTTACTCGGAATGATAACGTTGATCTTCATTGTTATCATCGGGGCTGTAACGGATATGGTCGGAGTCGCCATCACGGCTGTCGATATTACCCCCTTTAATTCCATGGCGGCCAAAAAAGTATACGGTGCGAAAAAATGCATCCATATCATCCGCCATGCGGACCGTTACGCCAATTTTTTCAATGATGTTATCGGCGACGTTGCCGGTTATATTGCCGGTTTTGCCGGAGCGTCCATCGTGATTCAGATTGTGATGTTAAGTGATCAACTGACTACCTATGAATCCGTGATTTCCATTCTCGTCGCCGGAATTACCAGTTCGGCGATTGTGGGAAGCAAGGCTATTGGGAAAAATCTGGCTCTCACTTATCGTACCGATATCGTGTTGTTTATGGGTAAGTTGCTGACGATGGTCGATCAAATCAGAGATTTTTTTTATCGCATAGTGACAGGAAAGAGCCGGTAAATGAAAAGTCCGTCCCCCTGATCCGACAAAAGGGAGACGGATTTTTACACTTTTCGGGCCGTTCGCATGCGCAGAAGGCCGGTTAGAAACTGAATTTCCTTTATACGGTCGCCGTACGGGGGTGGGAGATTGTGTTTAATTTACTGAGATCAACGTTCCCGCCGCTGACAATCAGCACAACATTTTTTCCTTTTAACTCGTCTTTTAATCGCAGCAGGCCGGCAAGGGAACATGCTCCCGCTCCTTCAACGAGCAGTTTGCTTCTCTCAAGAAAAAGGTACATGGCATGTTCGATTTGCTGGTCACTCACGGTAACGAAATCATCGACATAAGATGTGATCAACTCGAAAGGCAGCCTGCCGAGGCTTTTGACGGAAAGACCGTCGGCAATGGTATTGGGATTTTCAATGGTCGTCATTTTATTCGATTTCCATGAAAGGTAACCTGAATTGGCTCCTTCCGGTTCAACTCCGATAATTTTAATTTCCGGATTTACTGTTTTTGCTGCGATGGCAATCCCACTGATCAGCCCGCCTCCGCCAACGGGAACAATGATGGCATCGACATAGGGCAATTCATTGACAATTTCCAGACCGATCGTTCCCTGTCCGGCGATTACGTGTGGATCATCGAAAGCATGGACGAACGTGGCCCCTTCCTGTTCACATATTTCCAGCGCTTTCGCATAAGATTCGTTATAATTGTGACCGTGAAGAACCACCCGTGCCCCGTACCCTTTTGTCGCTTCAATTTTGGATTGCGGAGCGCCTTTGGGCATGACGATCGTGGCGGGACATCCGAATTTATGGGCAGCAAGCGATACGCCCTGGGCGTGGTTTCCCGCAGAAGCGGTCACGATCCCTCTGGCTCTTTCCTCTGGAGAGAGGTGTGCCACTTTATTGTAAGCCCCCCGGATCTTGAAAGCCCCCGTCTTTTGCAGATTTTCAAGTTTTTGATAGACGGAACATTCAGTCATCTGACTGAACGTATGCGAATGTTGCAATGGTGTCTGATGGACGATTCTGCCTAAATAATATTCTGCTTCCATAATATTCTGAAAACTAACACTGTAATCCCCAATTTCATGCACCTCCATACCTTTTTCAAGATGTCCATGGTCTATGTGAAGATTCCTTGCAGAAGTACTCGTAATCATCGCCTCCCAAATAATAAAAAAACTCTCATCCCCGACAGGGACGAGAGTTACTCGCGGTACCACCCTGATTCCGATTCATGATCAGTAAGACGAAAAAATGGTTTGGTCATGGATCGGCAACTCATTCAGCAACGTGTTCATTGCTGTTTCCCTGTAACGTGGGAACGTCCGGTAAAGCCTACTAAACAGAAACGTTCAATCCCTGTCGTTCGGTTTACGTCTCCAAGGGGATGTTCGGTGAAGGTTGTTCACCGGCTTCTCAGCTGCCGCCGGCTCTCTGAGGAACAAATGCTCCACTTACTTTTCCTTATCAACGACGTTGGGTTTATCACCAATGTTGAAAAACTTATTAACTCGAATAGTAACAAATCCGTTGGCGGTTTGCAATATGATTTTTTAAAAAATCCCAAAAAATCCATTGAACGAGCGCTCGCCCTGCTTTAACATATAAATGCGTAAGAGACAAAAAGGAGACGAAGTCCAAGATCAATTTGCAAGGATTCTTAAGAACCAGGTGAGGAGTTGCGATGAAACAATATCTTCTAATCAGTTTACTCTTTTTCATCATCATGGCTGGGTGTTCACTCCCTGACAATCAGAGCAGGGAAGCAGATGCGTTTGCAGCTCAAATTTTCAGCAATTATCCTGAGTTAAAAGATAAAAAGTATGAGATCACAACCGTAAAGCGCACGATAGATGGCGACACTTTCGTGACGGAATCCGACCAGAGGGTCAGACTCATTGGAGTAAACTGTCCTGAAAGTTATGGAAAAGTTGAATTTTTCGGTAAAGAAGCCAGTCATTTTAGCGGAGAACGATTAACGGGTAACAAAGTGTATATGTTTCAAGATGTCGGAGATAAAGATAAATACGGAAGATTGTTACGGTATGTTTTCATTGAGAATGAAAAAACAATGTATAATGAGACCCTTCTGATCGAAGGGTACGCAAATACGATGACTGTGCCGCCAAACGTAATGTTTTCCAAAAAATTTGTTAAACTTGAACGCGAAGCGAGGGAGAAAAACAACGGTTTGTGGGGAGAAGCATATAAAGATCGTTTAAACAGCGACAATTGTGCTGAACCCCAAATAAAAGGCAACATCAACTCAAAAAAAGAAAAGATTTATCATATGCCGGGTACACGTTATTATGATGCAACAAAGGCAGAGCAAATGTTTTGCACCGAAGAAGAAGCTGTTGCCGCGGGATACAGGAAAGCAAAGCAGTAAACGGAACACGCAATGACATATAAGGTAATTTTAAATTAATTTGACATCACTTAGCGGGTCTGCTAAAATGATTTCCAATTTAAAGCATACAAATAAAAGCATACACAAATTCGTTGATGAGAAAGAGTAACGTTTCGTCTTGATCCACAGAGAGCTGACATTTTGGTGAAAGTCAGTGTTCGAGTGTTACGTGAAAATCCTCTCTGAGAAGCCGGACTGAAACCTGGAGTAAGTCTGGCCGGGTGTCTACCGTTACAAGGAACACGTATGATTGTACGTTGCTGAGAGCTATTGATCGGATCAATAGAATTAGGGTGGTATCACGGTTAACCCCGTCCCTTACATGGGACGGGGTTTTTTGATCTACATTTTATTTTGTACAGGAGTGATATCAATGAAGGCAAATGAAATTAAAGATACCGGTGTACGGCGCGAAGAACACATCCGTAGTTACTGGACAGAAGGCAATACATTTAGACAGTCTGTTCAATTTAGAGAAGGAAAGACCCCCTTTGTTTTTTATGAGGGACCACCAACTGCAAATGGTCTGCCCCATGTAGGACATGCCTTTGGCCGAACAATTAAAGATGTTGTTGCACGTTATAAAACCATGAAAGGTTTTCAGGTGGAAAGAAAAGCCGGCTGGGACACACATGGTTTGCCGGTCGAACTTGGTGTGGAGAAACAACTTGGGATATCAGGGAAACAGGAGATTGAACGCTATGGTGTAGAAGCTTTTATCAACAAATGTAAGGAGAGTGTATTTACCTACGAGAAGAAATGGCGTTCATTTACGGAACAATTGGGTTATTGGGTAGATATGGAGAGTCCCTATTTGACGTTAAGCAACGAATATATTGAAAGTATCTGGAACATTTTAAGTAAGGTTCACAAAGATGGCCTATTGTATAAAGGCCACCGCGTATCGCCATACTGCCCCAGATGTCAAACTACATTAAGTTCGCACGAAGTAGCACAGGGCTACAAAGATGTAAAAGATTTATCGGTTACCGTAAAATTTAAACGTCTTGATGCAGATGATGAATATTTCCTGGGTTGGACAACGACACCGTGGACATTGCCGGCCAACGTTGCACTCGCCATGAATCCAAATTTAACCTATGTTCGTGTACAGACGGAGAATCAGGTTTATATTGTTGCAAAATCCCTGGTTGAAAAAGTTCTTGGAGATCATGTAAATATTTTAAGTGAGCATAGCGGTCTTGAATTTGCAGGCATACGTTATGCCCCGCCATTCAATTATGTGACCGTTGAAAAAGGACATTATATTGTATTAGCGGATTATGTCACTGAAGATAGTGGAACAGGTATTGTCCATATTGCGCCTGCACACGGTGAAGATGACTATAAAACTGTTCAGCAGAATGGTTTGTCCTTTATTAATGTAGTAGATCAACAGGGACGTTACACAGCCGATGTCACAGAACTGAAGGGAAGATTTGTGAAAGATTGTGACGTGGACATTATTAAAATGCTTTCCGATCAAGGCATTCTTTTCCACAAGGAAAAATATGAGCACAGTTACCCGTATTGCTGGAGATGCGACTCTCCTTTGCTCTACTATGCAACGGATAGCTGGTTTATCAAGATGTCTTTTTTAAAAGATCAAATGCTCGCGAACAATGCAACTGTTCATTGGTATCCGGATCATATTAAAAATGGACGCTTCGGTCATTTTCTTGAAAATCTCGTGGATTGGAATATAAGCAGAAACCGGTACTGGGGTACACCTTTAAATGTCTGGGTATGTTCTGATTGTGGTCATGAAGAAGTTCCTGGCAGTATCAGGGACCTGCAAAAATTAGCGACAACTTTGATTCCGGATGACATTGAGCTGCATAAACCCTATATTGATGAGGTGAATTGTACCTGTCCGAAATGTGAAGGCGTCATGCAACGAACACCTGAAGTTATAGACGTTTGGTTTGATAGTGGTTCGATGCCATTCGCACAGCATCACTATCCATTCGCAAACAAAGAAAAATTCAAATCACAATTTCCGGCAGACGTCGTCATCGAAGGAATTGACCAGACGAGAGGATTTTTCTACAGCCTGCTTGCTGTTTCTACCCTGTACACAGGAGAAGCACCTTATAAAAACGTCCTGTCGCTTGGACATGTACTCGACGAAAACGGTCAAAAAATGTCGAAAAGCAAAGGAAATGCTTTAGATCCTGTAGAATTGATAGAGGAATACGGTGCAGATGCACTACGTTGGGCATTTCTTGTCGATAGTTCTCCCTTTTATCCAAAACGCTTTTCAAAAAGAATCGTGCAGGATGCAAAATCAAAATTGATTGACACGCTGGATAATACGTACAAGTTTTATGCTATGTACGCTAAAATTGATGGCTTTGTGTATGACGGACAGCAAACAGGGAAGAAAACTATTCTGGATGAGTGGATACTTTCCCGCCTGCACAGTACAATTAAACTTGTAAATGACTATATGGATCGGTATCAATTTACGCAAGCAACACGGGAAATTGCATTATTAGTCGATGAATTAAGTAATTGGTATGTACGACGATCCAGAAGTCGTTTTTGGGCTTCCGGGCTTTCAGAAGGTAAACGGGCAGCATTTTCAACACTATTTGAAACACTTACCACAGTCAGCCGCCTGTTAGCTCCTTTTATACCTTATGTGACAGAAGACATTCATTTGAAACTGCATCAAGATAGTGTTCATTTGCAGGACTATCCGGAAGCTGATACTTCAATGATTAATCCTGCTTTAGAGGCCGACATGCAAACAGTCCTGAAAATAGTGGAACTCGGTCGTAGCATTCGCAATGCCAAAAACTTAAAAGTCAGGCAGCCTTTGCAACAAATCATTGTATGGAGTAATGAAGGAGAACGTGTTTTAAAGCCCTTTACAGACATTATTAAAGACGAGCTGAATGTTAAAGATGTTGTATATACAAAAGACTTATCGCAGTATGAGTCAACGGCTTTTAAATTGAATTTTAAAACGGCAGGTGCTGCATTCGGTAAACTGGTTAACGCAGTAAAGGAATATGTAGAGCATATCCCGGAAACCGACAAAAAGTCATTATTAGAGAAGGGCCACCTGCAAATTAATGTAAACGATCAGACGATAACAATAGAGAAGGAACATATAAACGTCGAATATCAAGTTGCTTCCGGATTTGAGATTGCCGGCGACCGGCAATTAAAGGTGCTGTTGGATTTAAAACTTACACCTCGACTTGTGGAGGAAGGTCAAGTCAGAGAATTAATCAGAGCAATACAAGATACACGCAAAAAATTAGATTTACCTGTTGAGAAGTATATATCGGTCCATTTTTCAACAACGAATGATGTTAAAGAAAAAATTCAACGTTTTGAGAGTCTGATTAAAGAAAATGTACTTGTTCACCGTATTAGCTATGAAAAGGGAAATGATTCCGACCATCACATTGAAGTGAATTTTGGCAATGAGATCGTAAAAGTCTCATTAAAATATTAGGACGATCAAATATCATCTGCGCGGTGGAAATTCGATGGCCGGCTTGATGCGGCCCGCATCCTCTTACTGCATGGTTTTCCCCCGAACGTGAAAGAATAAGGGGAAACCATGCGTTTCGAAAGAGGAAAGGAGGCCTTGCGACGATTGTGGCATAAAAGAGATTTAAAATCCTTTATAAAAAGATATATCGTTATTCTGGCCGTGCTGACATTACTGCAATGGATTCATTATTTATCGGGATAAGGGGGGACGACAGGTGAAATACGAACCGGATTTACCGTTGATGGTGCAGGGTGAACGAACCATCCTGCTCGAGGCGGATCATCCCCTGTTCCCTGAAGTCAGGGATCAGATCGCCCTATTTTCTGATCTGGAAAAAAGCCCGCATCATCTTCATACATATCGCATCTCCCCGCTTTCTCTGTGGAATGCTGCAGCCGGAGGAATGAAAGCGGATCAGATTTTATCGATCCTGGAGCAGTACAGTAAGTTTGACATTCCGCAAAAAATGAAAGAGGAAATTCGTGATCAAATCGGGAGATACGGACTGTTCCGGCTGTGTCGTTCAAAGACATCGGAGCGCGAACTGCTGATTCAGGCCAGTTCTAAAGAAGGAGAAGAGATTTTAAACAAAATCATGAACTATCCTTCCATCCGTAAATATTTAACAAGGCCAGAGGGATCACCCTGGCATGTTGATGCAAACCACCGCGGTCAAATCAAGCAGGAATTCGTCAAACTGGGATATCCGCTCAAGGACCTTGCCGGTTATACGGATGGAGATCCACTCCCCATAGAGTTGCGTCAAACGACCAGAGAGGGCGGTCGTCCTTTTCAAATGCGTGAATATCAGCGCGAAGCGGTGCAATCCTTTTATCGCGGCGGGTCCGATCAGGGAGGGAGCGGGGTCATTGTTTTACCCTGCGGTGCAGGGAAAACCATCGTCGGCATTGCGGCCATGGCTGAAATGAAGCGGGCGACCCTGATTTTGACCACCAATCATACCTCTGTTCAACAGTGGATCAAAGAGATTCTGGATAAAACCAGTCTTACTCCCGATCAAATCGCCGCTTACGCCGGCACCAAAAAAGAGATTCGTCCGGTCACGGTGGCCACCTATCATATGCTGACCTACCGCAAAACATCACAGGACGATTTTTCCCACATGTCCCTTTTTAATGAGCGTAACTGGGGTTTGATCATTTATGATGAAATTCATCTGCTGCCGGCACCTGTGTTTCGCGCCACCGCCAATATCCAGGCGAGACGCAGGCTCGGCCTGACAGCTACCCTCGTGCGCGAAGACCGGAGGGAAGCTGAAGTATTTTCTCTCGTCGGACCCAAAATCTATGATGCTCCGTGGAAAAAGTTAGAAAATGAAGGGTGGATTGCCCGCGCCACCTGCGTTGAGGTGCGTACGTCCATGGATCAGCAGTGGAGGGAACAATACGGGAAGAGCGGTCCGCGGCAGAAATATCAGATCGCTTCCACCAATCCCCATAAAATAGAGGTTGTTGAACGGTTGTTGACGCGACATCGTCACGATCAGGTTTTAATTATTGGGCAATATCTCGATCAGTTGCGGGAGATATCCCGTCGTTTTCATATTCCGTTGATAACCGGCGAGGTCAATCAAAAAGAAAGGGATGATTTGTACCGTCGGTTTAAAGAGGGGGCCTTCCGAGTCCTCGCTGTGTCAAGGGTGGCCAATTTTGCGGTGGACCTGCCCGATGCCAGTGTTGCCATACAGATTTCCGGAACCTTCGGTTCCCGTCAGGAAGAAGCGCAGCGGCTGGGAAGAATTTTACGACCGAAGCAAAAGGATAATCGTGCCTATTTTTATACCGTGGTCAGCAGGGACAGTAAAGATCAGGAATATGCCCTGCGTCGTCAAATGTTTCTGATTGAGCAGGGATACGAGTATTACATCATGGATGAAGAGAAGTTGATGGAGGAGTCGATATGAATTTTTATGAAGCAGTTGAGATGCTCTCCGACAGAACAATCGAACAGATCACGCAACAACATCAACAGTGGATATCCGATTCAGCGGCCGCCTCCCTGGAGCGGAAAAACCGGCTGGATTTTCTTTTGCATCAGGATTATCCGGACCGTGTGTGGGATCGCTTGAGCCGGCCGGAACAAAAACTGATCTCATATTTTGTGTTTTTTATCCGTGACGGCGTTCTCACATATCGCCAGGTAGAACAGGGATTGCCACAGTTGCCGGTTTCTGAGTGCCGCCCTGCTCTCACCCTGCTGAGAAGAAAAGGAATGGTATTTACCGTGCGCAGACAGTGGGGGGAACTGGGGTACATCATGCCGGAGCAACTTCGCGAAAACTGGCGGAAGAACCTGTTGAAGCAAGTGGATTCGGGACGTTGGGATGTCTCTTATCGCCATGAGGTTCCGGCTTTTTCCCATCCATACCCTTCTCTGGTACGGGACGTTTTCGAAATCATGGTTCGTGCCCGGAAACAGGACCTTATTTTAACCAAAAAAGGGTCGGTAAGACGTCAGTCGATAAAATTGGTGATGAAGGATCTTCGCCTGCAGGACGATCCCCTTTACGGACTTTCACTCAAATATGAAAACAGGGAATCCTATACACCACGGGAAGCAGTTCTTTTGGACTTTTTGCTTCGACACCGTCTCCTTTATCAGGTTAAAAAGGAAGATA
Organism: Bacilli bacterium; assembly: GCA_041686735.1. Classification (GTDB taxonomy): domain Bacteria; phylum Bacillota; class Bacilli; order JACDOE01; family JACDOE01; genus JAWLDF01. The sequence goes on along the minus strand of JAWLDF010000005.1, from coordinate 79,641 downwards.
GCCTGCGTCTGGACTTGGCGGCCGCAGAAGAGTGGGTTAATCATGATCCTCAGAGGCTGAGTGAAGAAACATTCAACTGGTTCCGCAACTATATTTTGCCCGCGGATGTTCGCGTGCAAATTCTGCTTGATTACATGTTTTCTGTGCGCAATCCAGGCTGGTACTCACTTCGTGCGATGGGTGAGGACATCATTCATAGTCTGGGAGAAGATGCACTGGTAATGAAAACAGATCAACCGGGCCCCCCGGATCTTAAAGAGCAATTGTTTGCCATTTGGATCGAGCGTGCCCTTTCCCCTCTGGATAATGCAGGGTGGATCAGGGTGATAAAAATTCAAGATGACAGCGGGAAAGACGATTATCACTGGCACTGGTCAGCGGGCATGACAGGAACTTTTCGCCCTGAAAAAGAGGTGAAGGTCTATGTACAGCCGCAAATGGAGATCATGGTGCCGCCGGTGGCTCCGTTATCACTGGAATGGGAGTTGTCCCGCTTTTCCGAACTCATCAATCAGGGAGACAGTTACCTTTATAGAATCACCAGAGAATCGGTGCGTCACGGGATCGAAAACGGGCTGAGTGAAAGTGAAATCATCGCAATACTGAAACGATACAGTGCGATACCGCTTCCCGATATGGTGGAACATACCATCCGGCGCTTCGCTCAAGAATTAAACCGTTCATATTTTCGGGATGTCCGATTGTTGGGCTGCCGGGACCAATCCACAGCCGATGACTGGGCGCAATACGATTTTTTTAAGGAATATACGGAACGAGTCGGAGACCGTCATTTTGTCGTAAAAGAAGGATACTGGGATCTGCTTGTAGAACAATTGGAACGAAGGGGTTATGAAAGACCGGCTCCCTTTATGAAAGATGAACCGTTCAAACCACCGTCATCCGATCTGGAACGTCCGGCAAATTTGCAAAGCCATGACCCGTCACCCCTGTTTGGCGGGAGGGACAGTGTTCAGGGTTACAAAGTGGAAAACATTTTTCCGGAACTGGAGGAAGCCTATCCCGGACTGGAAAAGATTCCAGCGATGTGGTGGAAGCATTTTCGTTCTTATCATGAATCAACCCTGCGCGATCTTGTTCAACAGGCATTAAAATTACAACTGCCCGTTAAAATAAAAACCGGCGGGGAGATGTATGTGCTTGAACCCCAATCACTGGTAAACGAGCAGGGATACTGGATTTTCAAGGGCTCGATTTTCGGGGAAAACAATGATCCAGCCGAACCCGTGGAGTTAAAGTTGAACGAGATTGATCAGGTGCAGATGATCGTCCCTCATCTGGAAGAGAACGGTTTGTTTATATAATCCCGTGTTTCATGTTACAATAGCATGAAGGAAGGGGTGACAGTCCTTGTTGAAGGAAGAGACTGTACTTGATGCGGCAACGCTTTTGGCTGAAGCCGGCGAGTTGTCGGAACTCATCTGTCGTTCTGAAACCATGGCTCATTATATTGCCTGCAAAAAAGAACTTGAGCAGGACCGGGAAGCACAGCGTAAAATATCCGCTTTTCAAATAAAAAAGGATGAATATGAAGAGGTTCAGCGATTCGGCAAGTGGCACCCGGATTACGAACGGGTGACGAAGGAGACACGGCAACTAAAACGGGAACTGGAACGACTCGAAGTGGTTTCCCGTTTCAAACAGGCCGAGTTCAAATTGGAAGAACTCTTGTTTGAAGTCAGTAAAATCATTGCCGGAGCGGTTTCTGACACCATCAAAGTCCCCAGTGACCATCCGTTATTATCTGTTGGAGGGGGCGGCTGCGGTACCGGCTGCGGTACCGGAGGTTCCTGCGGTTGCAGAACATCCTGAAAATATTCATAGATCCGACATGATACGAATACAGATTGAAGGGGAGAAAAAGATGACGGTTAAACGTTTGGGTCTTGCTGTATGGGTCAAAAACACAAAAACGGCTCGCAACCTTCGCAGATTCGGAAGTATTCACTTTATATCACGGCGGTTGAAATATGTGTCGATGTATGTAGATGCGGACAATTTTGATGAGACCATGCGCCGCATTCAAAAGCTGCATTTTGTAAAAAAAGTGGAGCCGTCTTACAAACATCTGATACCGACCAACTATGACAACTCCAGACCGGATGAAGCAAAGGAATTTGACATTCAAATGGATGCCGCTTTGCTATCTGCGAAGCGTAAAACCATTTTAGAAAGCGAAGAAGCAAATCAGGCCTCAATCTAGATGCCTGATTTTTATTTCCACAGGGGGGAATCCACATGTCAGACTTGGCTATGTTCAACTGGGAAAGTATGTTTCGCCTGTTTGTCGCCGCCTTACTCGGAGCTGTCATTGGATGGGAAAGGGAACAACGAAACAAGCAGGCCGGCCTGAAAACCCATCTTCTCGTTTCAGTCGGATCGGCTTTGATCATGTTACTTTCCATATACGGATTCAGCGATTTTAACGACCATCCCAATGCCCGTTTTGATCCTGCCCGCCTGGCTGCACAGGTGGTGAGCGGGATCGGTTTTATCGGTGCCGGCGCCATCCTGCGCCAGTCCAATATGATTATTTCAGGTTTAACCACCGCAGCCACGCTGTGGGTCGTTGCCGCAATCGGTCTGAGTGTGGGAGCGGGATATTACATACCGGCAGTTGTTACCGTTTTTCTCGTACTGGTCATGATGTATCTGGTTCGTAAAATTGAAACGCGCATGATCCGGGGAGATCAGCATCGCGGTTTGACCCTGATTTTAAAAGATCAACCCGGAATGCTCGGACAAATCGCATCCAAATTGGGCGAAGAAGGGGTAAACATTCGCAAAATAAATATTTCCGATGAAGATTATGATGATGGGTATATTGAAATCGATTTGCAACTCTCTTTTTCCCAGCGCGTTGATGTGGTGGGAGTCATCGAGAAATTAAAAGGAATTGACGGCGTTCGGCGCATTCAATATGACGAATAAACAGGAATTGAACGAGAAAGAAAGAAGTAATCATTGAAATCGAAAAAAGGATGTCGCTTTTATGGGAAAGAACTCATTGTTGAAAGTCAGCATGATATTGACAATCATCTCATCGACCCTGGTGACGGGAATCATCTGGATTTGGATGATTTACGGGAATCTTCAGCAGGAACCGGCGGCAACTCTCCCTGATTCACAGGAAGGAGAGGAGCGGGTGCAACTGACTTCCCGATCCCGGCAGGTTGATTCTTTGATTAAGCCGTTACATCCGCAATATGAAATCAGCGCTCAACTGGATACCGAAGGGATCGAAGTCCGGGGAGAGATGCGTATCCGTTTCGATCATCCCGGCACCGATGAGATCTGGCTTTATTTGTATGACTATCCATCCGCACCGCTTGAAATCACCAAAATATCGTCGGGTGGAAGAGAGCTTTCTTTTTTTCGCCAACAAAGAGTGGTGAAAGTGGAAAACCCGTATCGCAAACGGGAACGCATAGAACTTTTTATTCAATTTCGCGCCCCGGTCCCTCGGTCGGGAACGCGCTTCGGATATAAAGACGATGTGTGGTTGTTGACCCACTGGTATCCCATTCTGGGCGTACTGGATAAAAACGGTGACTGGTATCAACCTGAATTACCGGCAGCCCACGGAGGTGATCCTTTTTATTATCAACACGGCGATTATCGGGTTATTTTCACGGCACCTTCCGATATTCAATGGGTCACCAGCGGAGAGAAAAGGGAAGAATCTGATAAAAACGGGTACAGGGAAACGGTATGGGAAGCCCGCAATGTGCTGAATTTTGTGCTGGCCGGCAGTACCCGTTATCACATTGAACGGATCAAAATCGGAGATACGGAGATCTCGGTCGCCCTGCTGCGTGAAGATATGAAAGATAAAGTGATGACGATGGTGGACTACGCTTTCTCCATCTACACAAGACTGTATGGCGGACTGTCCACTCCTTATGCAGCGGTTGCAGAAACGGGGCCGGGTACCGTTTTTGCCATGGAATACGGAAACATGGCAATTTATTCAGTAGACATGCATGTTCAGAATCGGATTGAACACTGGTTGCCGCATGAAATTGCTCATTTGTGGTGGTATAATTCGGTCAGCACGCTGGAACCTCTTTATGGGTGGATTGATGAAGGACTTGCCGAAGTCAGTGTCGTTGATTATTTGCGGGAACGATACGGTGAAGAGCGGTCTGCCCGGAAATGGCGCCAGTATGATCAAGGCTGGCGGCAATTACAATGGGGATACCCCGGCGAGAAAATGGGGAAAGACCTGTATCAGTTCAAAAATTATACGGAATATCACAATGCATGGTACAGTAAATCAGCAATGTTGTTTCGAAATCTCCAGCTTTACATCGGTGAAGAAAAATACAACGATTTTTTGAAACTTTTAAATCGAAAATACGTACATACCATCGTAGGACCCGAACAACTGGACGAGGCCCTGGGCGAGGTGATGGGAAGCGACGTGAACTATTTCCTTCAAAACTTGGAACGTACACACCGACAGGGAATCACCGACCCGGAACTCAAACCATAACGTTTGACTGTATAGTTTTGTTAATGGTAAAATAAAGGTGATATCATTTGCAAATCATACTTGAGGGGGGATGGTTCGGGGGTGCAACTCTATAAAATTGGTGAACTTGCTGCAAAGGCCAATGTTTCGACGCGGACCATCGATTATTATACCAATCTGGGGTTGATTAAACCGGAGGAGAGAAGCAGCGGAAATTATCGTTTATATTCTGAATCATGTTTGACAACTTTAAAGTTAATCGAACGAATGAAAAATGAGAAATATTCGTTGCAGGAAATCAAATCGAAGCTCTCGCAAATGCAGAAAGTCCCCAAACATGATGTCCTAAACAAAATGATGATTATACAGGAACAGATGAAAAAAGTAGAGGAAGATTTACGCGAACTTGAACCGATGCTCCGTCATGTCAGGGATCATAAGGAATTGAGACAGGCCGTTCAAGACATGGCAGTAAAGGGAGTATCGATGGCGCAGGTCACTCTGGCCATTTTACACGAAACAATGTATCTGTTGTGACAAAAAGGAGGTTATCACATACATGTCTCTTATCGGGTTAATGTATTTATTGACGATTGCTGCATTTATTTTATCAATCTGGGCCCAGTTTCGGGTCAAAGGGAATTTTAGCAAATGGTCGAAAATTGCGGCGTCATCCGGATTAACCGGTGCTGAAGTTGCCCGTCGTATTCTGGACCGCAACGGATTATATGATGTTCCCGTAGAACCTGTCCCCGGAAAATTAACGGACCACTATGATCCGGTTTCACGAAGCGTCCGTCTGTCAGAACCGGTTTACTACGGGAATTCGATCGCGTCCGTTTCGGTTGCAGCCCACGAGGTGGGCCATGCCGTTCAGCATAAGGAAGCTTATGGAGCACTGGTGCTTCGCCACCGCATGTTTCCGGTTGCCAATTTCGGATCATCCATGGCTCCGATGCTTTTGATCGGGGGAATTTTGTTTCAATGGTCCGATTTGATTATGCTGGGAATCATTTTCTTTTCAGCTGCAGTCGCCTTTCAACTGGTTACTCTGCCGGTAGAGTTTAATGCAAGCAGTCGTGCGAAGGTGTTTATGCTTCAAGAAGGCATGATTCGCAACAATGAGGAACGAGGCGTCAACAAAGTGCTGGGCGCTGCCGCATTGACTTATGTAGCCAGCGCACTTGTGGCATTGTTTGAATTGATTCGTTTTGTGCTGATCTTTTTACAGCCGAGTGACGAATAATACAATTCGCAGGTATGTTATGGGAAGGGGCTGTTCTTAAGAGTCGCCACTCTTTTGAACAGCCCTTTTTTACCCAAGCGGATGGTTAAACGCAGGAGATTGAGCAACAACTGTGTCGAATAAAAGGGGGACGCGATTTTGAAAAAAAACATTATTCTCACAGGATTCATGGGAACAGGAAAAACCACGGTGGGGAAAAGGCTGGCCGAGTTGAGCGGCTGGAAACATATCGATACGGATGCTCTGATTGAGGAGCAACTCGGACAAACGATTCCGGATATTTTTTCCACAAAAGGGGAGTCGTTTTTCCGTGAACAGGAAAGCCGTATATTACATCACCTGCTTGCTGAAGAAGAACAGATCATCACGACGGGGGGCGGCATTGTCCTTCGCCCTGAAAATGTTGAGTTGATGTTAAAAGGAGGACTTGTGGTTGCCCTGACAGCGTCCCCTGAAGCGGTTGTGGAACGTGTGCGCCACGATGGGCAAAGACCCCTCCTTGCCGGAGATGATCCCGAAAAAAAAGTCAGAGAACTTTTGCAACAGCGGTCGGGAAAATACGACTTTGCCCATTTGACCATTGATACTTCCCATTTATCTGTAGATGAAATTTGCCGTTTGATCTTTCCGGGAAGAGTAAAGGATCTTAAGGATCAGGTTGAATAAACCCGTATCAAATGGTTCACAATACGAGTAACGGATCGTTTTAAAGGAGTTGATGATCATGTCATCTCAGGATCTGGTCAAGTTTTTGACTCAGGAACTCGTGAAATATATGGAAACTCCCCGCCAGCAGCGAAAACAAAGATCAAAGGAAACCTGGATGTTGCGCTGGTTTGGAATGATTCCTTTCTCTGTCAAGATGATGTTTCAAAGACATCGCAGAATCAGTTGACCAGGGGGAAACCCCCATTCAGTCAGGACAGGATAAAAGGCAGGAGGTGGAGAAGCGTTGCCGCGAATTGCCGTTGAAGAAAATTTGGACCATATTTCCGAAATGCTGCGCAATAACGGTTACACCGTAGTTCAGCTGGGAAATGAGCAGAAAGATGTAGATGCCGTTGTGATCAGCGGAATCGATAAAAATATGATGGGGATGCAGGAAACGGAATCGGGGATCCCGGTCATTAATGCAGATGGGCAGACGGCTGAGCAGGTTTTTCATCAAATCAACCGTTCCATTCCCCACTAAATGTTTAAGGGCCCTCACGCGTGTGGTGTTAACTGCTCGCCGGGGGGCCCTTTGCTATGATTTACTCTGTAATTTCTTTTAAAAATGTTTCAAGATATTGATTAAATGTTCGGGGTTGTTCAACGTGCGGAAGATGACCGCTGTCCGCAATCATTTGCAAGCGGGCACGCGGAATGAGCCTTTCCAGTTCTCTCCCGCATTCCGGGGGGATAAACCGGTCCCGTTCACCGTGCAAGACAAGGGTGGGCGCATCGATATTTCGCAGCCTGTCCCGCTGGTCAATGTCCTGCAATTTTAAAAATAAGCGGTGGATAAATGCCACATCGTTTTCTCGCATTCCTTTATGAAATCCTTTTGCAATTGCGCTTTCAGGATCTATCCCCATTTCTCTGACAACCTGTTGTATCCAGAGGTCCACACCATTTTCCTCATTTAAAAGGGAAAAAATGCGGCGCCTTTTCTCTTGAGCTTCGTCATCAATATACGCAAATGTATCTGCCAGAATCAGTCCCCGAATCATATCATTGTAATAGGCAGCCAGGTCAATGGCGACGCGTCCCCCCATGGAGATTCCGCAGATGATGGCCTCATCAATACCCAGATGTTCCCGTAACCACTGATGAATGAGGAGGTGAAACTCCTCAAAGGGAATTTCTTGTGCATCCCGTGAACGACCATGCCCCGGCAGGTCCGGTACCAGCACACGATAATTTTTTTTGAAAAATTGCCTTTGATACAGCCAGTTGATACTGTTCCCGCCAAGTCCGTGTATGAAAACCAGAGCAGGTCCTTCTCCCTCATCCGTATAATGAATGATGTGATTCTTATAGGTGAACTCAGCCATACCCGTCAGCTCCTTATGTTAATTTTGACCGGTCAGTACCTGTTGTTCCCGACGTGTGCCGGCATAGAATCCGACAAGCAATAAAATGGCGGCGAAGGACAACACGGCCCCCGACAAAAAGGGGAGGCGAATATCCATTTGATAAAGCAGGGTACCGAGCAAAGGGCCGGAGATGCGGCCCAGACTGTCCATCGATGAAATCAACCCAGACGCAATCCCGTGTGAGACCCTCGTTTTTTGCGTGATCAGCGAAGTCACACAGGGTCGGATGAGGGCGTTACCTGCCCCGAATATGGCGACATACAGAGTGGCTGTCCAGAAACTGCCGGATTGGGTGATCAAGAGGAATCCGATTCCCGAAAGGACCAACCCGATCAGGATGGTCCTCCCTTCCATTCCCTTTTTTACAAATCTTCGCACCACACCCCCCTGAATCAAAGCTCCCACGATGCCGCTGACGGCAAACATGATCCCGATCTCTTCAGTCGAAGCACCGATGACCGACATCTCAAAATACTGCAACGTACTTTCCAGACCGGCCAGCGTGAAGGTAACAAAGAATGATAGAACATATAAGTATTTTAATGCCCCGGCAAAAGCTTCCCAGCGGGAGGTTTTCCTGTCTTTGTTTTTCCCGGCCGAAGCCATTTTTTCCGCTGTTAGGGATTCCGTCAAAAAACGGCGGGCAAATAACAGCGTAATGATGGACAGGACAGCCGAGGCAAAAAAGGGTACGGAGTAACCGAAACCACTGAGCAATCCTCCCATCGCCGGCCCGAAGATAAATCCGAGACCGATGGCTGCTCCGGCCAGCCCCATGCCTTTCGTACGTTCTTCATCCGTCGTGATATCAGCGATATATGCAATGGCACTGGATGTGGCTGCCCCCGAAAAAAATCCGCCCAGTACGCGGGAGGCATACATCAACCACAGATTTTCCGCCGAGATCCCGAACAGGGCAAAACTGATACTGAATCCCATCAAGCCGCTCATGATTACAGGACGTCTTCCAATGCGGTCGGACAACGCTCCCCACAGAGGAGATACAAAAAAGGAGACAGCGGAGTAGAGCGACAGCATCATCCCCAGATGAAAAGGCGCTGCCCCGGCTTCCTGTACCATCACCGGCATCACGGGGATGACCAGACCGAATCCGATAAAAATATTGACTAAAATCGCTGCGATAATCCATAACCGTCTGTTCAATGTCGTTTACCTCCAGCACGAAGAATACAAAGTTACCCTGAATCAATCATACACCAATATCTATATTAAACAGGAATCACAGGCCCGATTGCAACTGAATGCAGGTTGCTCTTTCTGTCTATACTGTTAAAAGTGAAAACAACCAGTGAAACAGCCGGAGGGTGACAGATGAAGGACGCCAAAAAGCAGGATGTACAGGAACGAAAACAACTCGGACGGAAATTGAGTGAAAATACCGATTTTCTCGATCAGGCCCTGGCAGTGGATAAAAGCTTCGATTTGATCAGCAAACCCCTTCAATTCGCAGGCAAAAAGATGAACCTCTATTTTGTAGACGGATTCGCCAAAGATGATATGATGCTCTTGATCTTAAATCACCTCGCTAGACTGGAAAGACACGACCTCGCTCCCGATTTCATCTCCAGGTTATTACTCACGGAAATTGGTTATCTGGAAGTAGAAAAAGAACATGATATGGACAAACTCATTACCGCCATTTTATCCGGTCCTCTGGTTTTATTAATCGACGGCTATGATGAGGCGCTGGTGATCGATGCCCGCACATACCCCGCCCGCAATCCGGAAGAACCGGATATTGAACGTGTGGTACGCGGCGCCCGTGACGGCTTTACCGAGACGATGATTTTTAATGTGTCCCTCGTACGTCGCAGATTACGCGACCCTTCGCTGCGCATGGAATATATGCAAATTGGAACGCGATCCAAAACAGATATATGTATCAGTTACCTCGAGGACGTGGCCGATCCCCAATTGGTCGAAACGGTGAAAAAAAAGCTGGAGACCATTGAAGCGGATGGGCTGCCGATGGCGGAAAAAACCATTGAGGAATTTATTTTCAAGAAAAACTGGAATCCCTTTCCGATGGTGCGTTACACGGAAAGGCCGGATGTGGCCGCCATTCACCTTTTGGAGGGGCACGTCCTGATTTTTACCGATACATCTCCAAGTGTGATGATTGCTCCCACCACTTTTTTTCATCATGTTCAACACGCCGAAGAATATCGGCAAAAACCGGTGATCGGTGCTTATCTTCGCTGGATCAGGTTTTTTGGTATGCTCGCATCCGTTTTCCTTGTACCACTGTGGCTGCTATTTGCACAAAATCCTGAATTATTACCGGAGAAGCTTGAATATATTGGTCCTGAGGACCCCGGAAAAGTGCCGCTTCTGGTTCAATTGCTTCTTGCCGAGATCGGACTTGACCTGTTGCGCATGGCAGCCGTTCATACCCCGACTCCGCTGGCCACGGCGCTCGGGTTGGTGGCCGCGATTTTAATCGGTCAGGTCGCGGTTGAAGTCGGATTGTTTACCAATGAGTCGATTTTGTACATTGCGGTGGCGGCAATCGGAACGTTCGCCACCCCGAGCTATGAACTGGGACTGGCCAATCGGATCGTACGTCTGTTTCTGCTTGTTGCCACAGCTTTTTTCCATTTGCCGGGACTCATTGCCGGTACCCTGTTCTGGTTTTTGCTGCTGGCGTTTTCGCGATCGATCCAGACTCCTTATCTATGGCCACTTATTCCCTTCAATCCCCGGGCTTTCTGGGATGTCATCGTACGTTCACCTGTACCGGCCAAACGAAATCGTCCAAGGGGCATTTCGCCGCAGGACAGCGATCGGGTGGGATGAAACTGCTCCCGCCCTCAAAAATGTATTTCAAATTTTAGAAATTTTATGTACAATAAAAGAAAAATGAATGATCATTCATTTTTAAACGGGAGGGGATTCTATGACTCAAAGTAAACCCTGGTTCGAATACTATCCGAAAGAAGTACCGAGATCGATTGATTATCCTGAAGTAGCGCTGACACACTATTTAAAAAAGTCGGCTCATGATTTTCCCAACAATCATGCCGTATATTTCATGGGAAAAACCCTTACTTATCAGCAACTTCTCCGTGAATCTTATCGTTTTGCCAATGTTTTGCGCTCCATGGGAATTTCCCGCGGAGATCGAGTGGCCATCATGTTGCCCAACTGTCCTCAGGCGGTGATCGCCTATTACGGTGTCCTCTTTGCAGGCGGAATCGTCGTACAAACCAACCCGTTATACGTTGAAAAAGAACTGGAATATCAGTTGAATGATTCCGGATCGAAACTGATCGTTTGCCTTGACCTTGTTTTCCCGCGCGTGAAAAACGTGATGGACAAAACCTCACTAGAAAAAGTGATTGTCACAGGAATCAAAGATTATCTCCCTTTTCCGAAAAACCTGTTATATCCGATCATTCAAAAGAAGAAGGGAGAGTACGTCGAAATTCCGCAGGATCATGCCAAGATTTATTCATGGACGAAGGTGATGGAAAACACCCCGGATTCACCGCAGGAAGAAGAGATTCAACCGAAAGAAGATCTCGCTTTACTTCAGTATACGGGCGGAACCACCGGCCTTCCCAAAGGAGTCATGTTGACCCACTTCAATCTGGTCAGTAATGTGGAACAGTGTAAAGCCTGGTTTTATCGTATAAAAAATGGAGAGGAACGTGTACTGGGAGCTCTTCCTTTCTTCCATGTCTATGGGATGACGGTGGTGATGAATTTTGCCATCATGACTGCAGCCAATATGATTCTTGTCCCGAAATTTGAAGTGGATATGATTTTTAAAATGATTGACAAGATGAAACCGACCATTTTCCCGGGAGCACCCACCATGTATGTCGGTTTAATCAGTCATCCCGATATTAAAAAATACGATCTGTCATCGATCGAAGCGTGCCTGAGCGGTTCAGCACCACTTCCCCAGGAGGTACAGCAAAAATTTGAAGATCTGACGGGCGGACGTCTGGTGGAAGGGTACGGCTTGTCCGAAACTTCTCCGGTAACCCATGCCAACCCGATCTGGGATAAGCGTGTCAACGGCAGTATTGGATTACCCTGGCCGGATACGGACGCGAAAATCGTAGATGCAGCAACGGGAGAAGATCTTCCTCCGGGTGAAATCGGGGAACTGGCGATCAAAGGACCGCAGGTAATGAAAGGATACTGGAATCGCAAGGAAGAAACGGAGCAAGTCTTGAAAGACGGCTGGTTCTTAACGGGAGATATTTCCTATATGGACGAAAACGGCTACTTCTATATTGTCGATCGTAAAAAAGATATGATTATTGCGGGAGGATTTAATATCTATCCCCGAGAAGTGGAAGAAGTCCTGTATACCCACCCTGCTGTACTTGAAGCGGCCGTGGTCGGTGTGCCGGACGAATACCGCGGAGAGACGGTGAAGGCATTTGTCGTCTTAAAACCGGGCGAATCGGTCACCGAGGACGAACTGAATCAATATATGCGACAAAATCTTGCGTCTTATAAAGTGCCGCGCATTTATGAATTCCGCGATGAACTTCCCAAAACAGCAGTCGGGAAAATTTTGCGCAGGGTACTGGCCGATGAAGAGAAAAAGAAAAGTGCCGCCACTTGATCGAGATTTGTCACAGATGGATATTGCGAAACCGCAGAAAAATCGGTACACTAAATGGTGACTGAATGATCATTCATCGACACAGAAGGAGTTGTGGCCATGGCCAAAAAAACAGGAGACAAGTATCAGGCCATCATTGATGCAGCGATTAAAGTGATCGCACGTCATGGCTATCATCAGGCCCAGGTGTCCAGAATTGCGAGAGAAGCGCAGGTAGCCGACGGTACCATCTATCTTTATTTTAAAAATAAGGATGATATCCTGATCTCCTTGTTTCAAGAGAAGATGGGCAATTATGTGGAAGAGCTTCAACACCGGTTATCCCAACTGGACCGGTCGGATCAAAAACTGCTCGAATTGATACGCATGCATTTTGCGATGCTGTCGCAAAATCCCGATCTGGCCATTGTCACGCAGATTGAACTGCGTCAGTCCGATCCAGACATCCGCAATCAAATGGGCATTATCATGAAAAACTATTTTAAGCAGATTGATCGCGTGATTCAGGAGGGAATAGAAGAAGGGGTCTTTCGCAGTGACATCAGTATCCGCACGATCCGCCGCATGATTTTCGGTACAATGGATGAAGCGGTAACGGCCTGGGTGATGAAGGATCAAAAATATGACCTGCTGACGATGGTTGATGACATTCATTCTCTTTTTATCAATGGGCTTCATGCCAGATAAACACTGCCGATGAAGGTTCACTTATTGATGGACAAAGGTGTGTAAAGGAGGAGAGAAACCGGTGAAACATGTTGATGTAAACGTGGAAGAGCGGATCGGTTATGTGACGATTAACCATCCCCCGGCCAATGCCCTCAACAGGGCCACTCTGGAAGAACTGGAGCGTGCAATTGAGCGGATTGAATCAGATCCTGAGATTAAAGTTGCCGTCATCACGGGTGAAGGGAAATTTTTTGTTGCCGGTGCTGACATTAAAGAATTTTTGGAAGTCAGTCGCGAAGAAGGGGATCGGCTGGCCCGGTTCGGACAGAGCGTTTTCAACCGGATTGAGAAACTGTCTAAACCTGTAATTGCTGCGATTAACGGGGCCTGTCTCGGCGGGGGACTTGAACTGGCGCTTGCCTGCCATCTCCGTATAGCCGCCGATTCTGCCAAGCTGGGGCTTCCTGAGTTAAATCTCGGTTTAATTCCGGGCTATGGCGGAACCCAGCGTCTTCCCCGCTTAATCGGCAGGGAGCGTGCGGCAGAACTGATTTTAACCAGCCGCATGGTGGACGGAAATGAAGCCTGCCGGTTAGGCATGGTCAGCAAAGCTGTTCCGCTCGATTCCCTGCAGGAAGAGGTGCGGAAGTTGGCCCTCACCATTGCGTCTAAAAGTGCGGTTTCTTTACGTCTCGCACTTCAGGTCATCGATCAGGGACTGTCCGCGACTCTGGATGAAGGGCTGGAGCTTGAAGCAAAAGCATTTGGTGATGCCTTCCTTTCTGAAGATATGCAGGAAGGTGTACAGGCCTTTTTAGAAAAAAGAAGCCCCAATTTTCAAGACAGATAAGGAGGAAGAATCCGATGAACATTCTCGTATGTCTGAAGCAAACATTCGACACAGAAGAAAAAATTGTGATTGATCAGGGGAAAGTCAGTGAAGACGGTGTGGAATTTGTGATCAATCCCTATGATGAATATGCAGTGGAAGAAGCCATCCAATTGAAAGAAAAGCACGGTGGTGAAGTGACGGTTGTCACTGTCGGACCATCACGGGCGGAAAGCGCACTGCGCACGGCTCTTGCCATGGGTGCGGATAAAGCGGTCATCGTCGATGACGAATCTGTATTCGGTGATGAATATACGATCTCTAAAGTACTGGCTGCCGTGGCCAAACGGGATCAATACGATCTCATCCTAGCCGGTTACATGGCGGTGGATGACGGTTCTGCACAGGTGGGGCCGCGTCTGGCAGAGGAACTGGGAATCCCCCATATTTCCACTGTTACAAAACTGGAGCTCGAAGGAAATACAGTAAAAGTAGAAAGAGATGTGGAAGGGGATACGGAGATGATCGAAAGCTCTCTCCCCATTCTGTTAACGGCGCAGCAGGGCTTAAACGAGCCCCGTTATCCTTCACTTCCCGGTATTATGAAGGCAAAGAAAAAACCGCTTGAAAGATTGTCGGCTGATGATCTCGGCATCAATTCACAGGAGATTGCCGCCAAAACGGAAGTGCTTAATCAATATCTGCCGCCGAAAAAGGAAGCCGGAAAAATTTTAAGCGGTGAACTTGACGATCAGGTCAAAGAACTTGTTCAACTACTGCGAAACGAAGCAAAAGTGATCTAAGATCCAGAGGGGAGATGAACCATGAGTAAACATGTACTGGTACTCGCTGAAGCACGTGACGGGAATCTGAGAAATGTCTCTTACGAGGCGCTGGCAGCAGCCAAAAAGGTGTCCGCCGGCGGAAAAGTAACTGCCGCAGTTCTCGGAGGAGATGTGAAGGGATACACCGATTCCCTCGCCCATTACGGAGCAGATGAAGTGTTGCTCGTAGAACATGAACAACTGACACAATATACAACGGATGCCTATACCCAGGCTTTTCTGCAGGTTTTGGATCAGGTGAATCCCGATGCTATTTTGATGGGACATACCGCGATCGGAAAAGATCTGGCACCGCGGGTGGCTGCACGCAAACAGTGGGGACTTATTTCTGATTGCACAGATATTGAAGTAAGCGGTGACGAGATTGTATTTGTCCGCCCGATCTATGCCGGTAAAGCTTTTCAAAAGAAAAAAGTGAAAGATGAAACGATCTTTGCTACAATTCGTCCCAATAACATCGCAGCAGACGAACCGGATGCTTCACGTACTGCCGAAGTGAAATCCGCAGATGTGGAAATCAAGGATTTACGTACAATCGTAAAGGAAATCGTCCGCAAAACCACGGAGGGCGTCGATCTGAGTGAAGCGAAAATTGTTGTTTCCGGCGGTCGCGGCGTGAAAAGTGCAGACGGATTTAAACCTCTGTATGAACTGGCCAAAGTGCTGGGCGGAGCTGTCGGTGCATCGCGGGGAGCATGTGATGCCGAATACTGTGATTACTCCATGCAAATCGGACAGACAGGTAAAGTGGTAACTCCTGATCTTTACATTGCTGCCGGTATTTCCGGGGCGATTCAGCATCTGGCCGGAATGTCCAATTCAAAGGTCATCGTGGCAATTAATAAGGATCCCGAAGCTCCTATTTTTCAGGTTGCCGATTACGGCATTGTAGGTGATCTGTTTGAAGTGGTTCCCAAGTTAACGGAAGAATTTAAAAAAGTATTGCAATCTTCATGATTCGCGAAGCGAGGATTGTGGCAGACGAATATTAATCACAAGCAGGGGTGCGGATCACCTTTTCCTCGGGTGTCATTCCGAACCCCTCCTGCATATAGATTAAAATGTGGGTAAAAAGCTATTGGATAAATTGCTCAATCGGTGGTATACTTTACTGGTAAAGGGTTGGAAACAGTTAGGAGGTAATAATCATGGCAATAGAACATGTGACAGATCAAAATTTTCAAAATCAGGTTTCCGGAGACGGTCCGGTACTCGTTGATTTCTGGGCACCCTGGTGCGGTCCCTGTAAGATGATTGCCCCGGTCCTGGAAGAGTTGGATCAGGAAATCGGTGACAAACTGAAAATTGTTAAATTAAACGTGGATGAGAATCCGGAATCCGCCGGACGTTACGGCGTAATGAGCATTCCGACTCTCATGCTGTTCAAAAACGGTCAACCCGTTGACAAGATCGTCGGATTCCAGCCGAAAGAAGCATTATTAAGTAAAGTGAATCCACATCTGTAAAATAAGTTTTTTCATAAATCCCCGTGTTCACTCGGGGATTTTTTAACATGATCATAACCATTGAGGTGAACCATACAGGAGTAATTGTCAATTCTCCATTGTGCAGGGATGCCTGGTGAAAGCCGGGTTTTCTTTATTGAGGAGGAAGGTGGAGGTGGAACGCTGTGATTGTTGAAGCTACCATCGAAAAATTAATCATACGTGCAAATAATCCCCGCCCTGATGATACCGTTAAATCTTATTTGCGACGGGAATATCATTTTTCACGGCGTCTGCTAACCCATCTCAAAGATGATGATCGAATTCAAAAAAACAAGTCCGCCATTTATCTGGACGAGCCTCTGCATCAGGGGGATGAGATTTCCATTCACTGGCCGGACGAAACGGCGGAATACATCAAGCCGGAAGCGATGGAACTGGACATTCGCTACGAGGATGAACAATTGATGGTCATAAACAAACCGGCCGGACTTACCGTTCATCCGACTATGGGGTACTGGGAGCACACCCTGGCCAATGGTGTAATGCACTACTGGCAACAGCATCAGATCTTTCGCAAGTTTCGCCCGGTTAACCGTCTCGACCGGAATACATCCGGTCTGGTGATGGTGGCAAAAAACCCCTGGATTCATCAGCGAATGTCCGATCTTCCCTCGCAGCAATGGGTGAAGAAGTACATCGCCATAGTCCACGGTTCATGGAAGTTTGAACCCTCGGGCACCATACGTCTTCCCATCGCGAACAAAAAAGATTCGATCATTGAGCGGGAAGTTCGACATGACGGCAAAGAAGCTGTCACCCACTGGGAACTGGCCGGAAGGACTGAGCATTATTCCATGTTGAGACTGACACTTGAAACGGGCCGTACTCATCAGATTCGTGTTCATCTCAGTCATATCGGCCATCCCCTTGCTGGTGACGATTTGTACGGCGGTCGTATCGAAGGAATATCCAGACATGCCTTGCATGCCGGACAGATGATTTTTCACCATCCAATCCGCGATGAAATGATACGAGTGGAAAGTGCGCTTCCCATAGACATGAAAGAGTTGTGGGAACGTGCAGGATCCGACTAATTTTTACTTTATTTCTTTTGCCTCTACCTGTTATAATATTTATTGTATTTAATAATTTCAGAAAACATATTAGGGGGTTATGCATTTGAAAAAGTGGGTTGCAGTACTTATGGTCGGACTGCTGGTTTTACTTGCTGCCTGCGGTCAGTCCTCAACGGGAAATCAAGGAACCAACGAGGGAACTTCAGGGCAAAACAACGGTGCTGATAATGGTGCAGAACCGCAAAAAACATGGCGCATCGGGATTACACAAATCGTGGAACATCCTTCCCTTGATGCAGCACGCGAAGGCTTCATTCAGGCCCTTGCCGATGCCGGATATAAAGAAGGAGAAAATCTGGAGCTTGATGTTCAAATTGCCCAGGGCGATCCAAACAACAATAAAACCATCGCTCAGAAGTTTGTCGCCGACAAGGTAGATTTGATTCTTGCCATTGCTACTCCCAGTGCACAGGCTGTTGTCGGAGAAACGAAGGACATTCCTATTTTCTTTACGGCGATTACAGATCCGCTTGGTGCCGGACTGGTAAGTAATCTGGAGAATCCGGGCGGAAATGTTACGGGAACATCCGATACTCATCCGGATGCAATCAAAAAGACGATGGAAACCATTAGTGAATTTTTCCCTGATGCAAAAACTGTAGGGATCATTTATAATGATGGAGAACAGAATTCCGTGGTCAATGTTGAAAATGCCAAAGCGGCTCTTGCAGAACTCGGTCTTGAACCGGTAGAAGCAACTGTATCCAACAGTTCTGAAGTAAAACAGGCTGCTGATTCCCTGGTGGGTCGTGCAGATGTCATCTACATTCCAAAGGATAACACGGCTGTATCCGCCCTGGAATCTGTAATTCAGGTGGCTAATGATAACGATATTCCAATGTTTGTTGGAGAATCCGATTCAGTGAAGCGCGGAGGATTTGCCGGTTTTGGTTTTGAATATTCCGATCTGGGATATTCTACCGGTCAAATGGCTCTGCAGGTGATGGAAGGAAACAAGAGCCCTGGGGACATTTCCGTTGGGTTCCCGGAGAATCTTGATCTCGTCATCAACCTGAAGGCTGCGGCCGAGCAGGGAATTGATCTTGAATCACTTCCGGAAGAACTGCTGAAACAGGCTGTACGCATTGGTGAATAAATCAGTGCATTCCAGATGAAACAAAATTGAGCCATGGGGATCAGATCACCCTATGGCTCTTTTACCGAGAAAACAGTTGGGCCGCAGAAGTTGAAAGGAGGACACAATGTTTCAGTCATTCATTGGATCATTAGAAGCAGGAATTATTTTTGCCATTATGGCACTGGGTGTCTATATCACCTTTCGTATACTTAACTTTCCCGACCTGACGGTCGACGGGAGTTTTGCCACCGGAGGCGCCGTTGCGGCAACGATGATCGTAGCCGGGTATTCTCCCTTTGTCGGGACACTGAGTGCTTTTCTGTTGGGACTGGTGGTAGGAAGTATTACCGGAATCCTTCACACCAAAGGAAAAATCAACCCGCTCCTTTCCGGTATCTTATCCATGATTGCATTATATTCCATTAACCTTCGTATCATGGGACGAGCCAATGTGCCGCTACTCGGACAGGATACTTTGATCGACAGAATGGAATCATTTTTTTCTCATCTTTTCTCATCCAATTATGTATTATTAATTACCATGGCTCTGTTTGTATTAATTATAAAATTGATTGTGGACTGGTTTCTCGATACCGAAATCGGACTGGCCATGCGTGCAACCGGGGATAACCCGCGAATGATCCGCAGTTTTTCCACCAACACGGATAATACCATTATTCTCGGTCTGGCATTATCAAACGGATTGGTGGCGCTTTCAGGTTCGTTATGGGCACAGTATCAAGGATTTGCCGATGTTTCGATGGGGATCGGGATGATTATCGTCGGTCTGGCTTCGGTTATTATCGGGGAAGCCGTTTTTGGTGATCGTACAGTAAGAAGAGCTACGATTGCGGTCATCGGCGGCGCCATTATCTATCGTCTGGTGATTGCCATTGCGTTAAGGGTGGGTCTGGACCCTTCCGATATGAAGCTTATGACGGCATTGATCGTGATTTTTGCTCTGGTTGCACCGCGCATTACCGCTTCGTTGCGTGAGAAAAAAAGAAAGTCGGACCGTCGCAAAAGCGGATCGGCCAGTGTGGAAGGGTGAGGTGACACATGTTAAAGTTAAAAAACATACTTAAGATCTTTAATGAAGGTACCGTTGATGAAAAAATCGCTTTGTCCGATGTGAACCTTGAACTGGCCCACGGAGATTTTGTGACGATTATTGGAAGTAACGGAGCAGGAAAATCAACGTTAATGAATATCATTTCCGGAGTATTACTGCCTGATGAAGGATATGTTGAAATCGACGGAAATAAGGTGGATCATTTAAAAGAGTATCAGCGTGCACCGATGATCGGCCGGGTTTTTCAGGATCCCATGGCCGGTACTTCTCCTACAATGACCATCGAAGAAAATCTGGCAATGGCCTATGCACGCGATAAAAAAAGAGGACTTCGTTTGGGAGTCAACCAGAAACGTCGTCAGATGTTCAGAGAACATCTTGAAAGTCTTCATCTTGGCCTGGAAAATCGGTTGACGGCAAAGGTAGGATTGTTGTCCGGAGGGGAACGGCAGGCACTTAGTCTGTTAATGGCCACTTTTACAGAGCCGAAAGTTCTTTTACTGGACGAACATACTGCCGCACTTGACCCGGCCCGGGCCCAGTTAATTACCAATCTAACCAAAGAGATTGTGGAACAGCACCATTTAACAACCTTGATGGTCACACATAACATGCAACAGGCACTCGACCTTGGAAACCGTCTGATTATGATGGATAAAGGACAAATTATTCTCGATGTTTCAGAGGAAGAAAAGAAAGACCTGACCATTGAGAAGTTGTTATCCGAATTTGAACGGTTACGCGGAGAGAAGTTTGCCAGTGACCGGGCAATCCTCGGATAATTCCGGGTAACCGGCGAAGTCAAGCATCGATCAATATAACCATCGTATCCAGATGACGATGGTTATTCTCTTTTTTTCGACAAGATACATGAAAGGGTGTGTCAGACATGAAGATCAAGCAAATTTTCGAACCTTATACCGTCAAAAATGTTACCCTGCCCAACCGAATCGTGATGTCGCCGATGTGTATGTATTCCGCAACAGAGAAGGGGGAAGTAACCGATTGGCACATCGTACATTACGGTGCGCGGGCCGCAGGCGGAGTAGGCCTGATGATTCTTGAGGCTACCGCGGTGGAAAGCAGGGGCAGAATCAGCCCTCATGATCTGGGATTATGGGACGATTTACATATCGAAGGTCTTAAAAAAATCGTCAATTTTGCCCGTGAACATGGTGTGAAAACGGGAATTCAACTGGCTCATGCCGGTCGCAAAGCAGAATTGGATGAAGAAATTGAAATCATCGCTCCCAGCCCCATTCCTTTTCAGGAAGGAAGGAAAACTCCGAAGGAGATGACTCATCAGGATATTGATGATGTGGTGAGTGCATTTTCCAGGGCTGCACGAAGAGCGAGACAGGCCGGCTTTGATGTCATTGAAATTCATGCCGCCCATGGTTACCTGCTGAACGAATTTTTATCGCCTGTTACGAACAAAAGGACGGACGAATACGGAGGATCCCTTGAAAATCGTTTTCGTATTGTTCGTGAAGTAATCGAAGCGGTTCGGGGTGAATGGGGCAAGGAGTTCCCGTTGTTTGTCCGCATATCAGCCGTCGATTATGTCGATGGAGGGGTCACCATCGAAGACAGTGTGGAAATTGCCCGTCTTTTAAAAGAATGCGGAGTGGATTTGATCGATGTTTCAACCGGCGCGATTCTTCCTGTTCGTCCGCCGAAGGTTCATCCCGGTTATCAGGTTCCTTTTGCTGAACGGATTAAAAGAGAAGTGGGTATTCCCACGGGAGCCGTCGGATTGATTACCTGCCCGGAACAAGCGGAAGAGATCATTGGTAATGAGCGTGCCGATCTGGTGTTTTTGGGGAGAGAATTATTGCGAGATCCACAGTGGATTTTGAGGGTGAAACACAAAGCCGGAATCCCTTATGAGGGACCGAAACAGTATATCCGAGGATTCAGGTGATCTTTGGACAAAGACCGATCGGGCAGGATATCCGATGCGGTCTTTTTTATACTCAAATTATGATTTGATTATGGATTGGATCTGGTGTAAAATAACAGCAACCAGAACATTCAAATCATCTTTTGAATAATAAAATATTAAGAACGTATCCTCTATGAAAGGAGAAGACTCATGTCACAGAATAGAGGTTCGGATCCCCACCAGTGTGAAATCTATTGCTATAACGAAGAAATTGTGGAGAAATTGCGAAAAGAAGTAGAAGTGACGGAAGGACTTTCCGGGTTATTTAAAGCCCTCGCTGACGATACCCGGGTGCGGATTGCTTACGCGCTGACGAGGGAAAAGGAGTTGTGCGTTTGTGATGCAGCCAATATTGTCGGATGCTCTACCGCAACAGCCTCCCATCACCTTCGTTTGCTGTACAATATGGGGCTTGCCAGATATGAAAAAAGGGGAAAACTGGTGTTTTATTCCCTGGACGATCAGCACGTAACAGACATTATTGAGCTTGCATTGATGCATCATCGGGAGGGGAAAAGCAAATGAGTACATCTCATGAGAATAAGCAATATCATTTGCAGGGACTTACCTGAGCGGATTGTGCCGCTCAGTTTGAGCGGGATTTAAAAAAATTACCCGGCGTGCGTAATGTGAAACTTAATTTTGGTGCAGGCAAATTGCAAATCGAGGGTGACGTTTCTCTGGAACAGATTAATCGTACCGGTGCCTTTGACGGGATTCGGGCGATTCCGCAGGGGATGCAGGTTGGGGAGACGGAGTCTGTCTGGAAGAGCCGGGATGCAAGGCGGGCGGGAATATCGGGAATTTTCCTCATCCTTGCCTGGATGACATCGTTTTTACAAAGCCCTCCGCTTTTCGTCTATGGATTATATGCTCTGACCATTGCGATCGGGGGCTACGCTACTGCAAAAAAAGGGTGGAGGGGGCTACTCCGTTTTAATTTTGATATGAATACGCTGATGTTGGTTGCTGTGAGCGGAGCCGTCCTGATCGGAGAATGGAGCGAAGCAGCCGTCATCTCTTTCTTGTTTGCCGTCAGTGAGTTGCTGGAAAATTATTCGATGGATAAAGCGCGAAATGCCATCCGCTCTTTGATGAAGATCTCCCCCAAAAAAGCGGTGATCATCCGTGAGGGACGGGAACTGGAACTTGCGGTAGAAGAAATTGAAGCGGGAGATACGATGCTGGTAAAGCCGGGTGAAAAAATTGCCATGGATGGTGTGGTGATTGAAGGAGAATCTTCGGTTAACCAGGCGGCCATTACCGGGGAGTCCATTCCCGTTGAGAAACAAAAGAATGATGAAGTCTTTGCAGGGACACTCAACCAGTACGGCTTTTTAAAAATTAAAGTGACCAGAACAGTTGAGGATAACACGTTAACCAAAATCATTCATTTAGTTGAAGAGGCCCAGTCGGAAAGGGCTCCGTCCCAGGCATTCGTCGACCGTTTTGCAAAATATTATACGCCGGTTGTCATGGTACTCGCTCTTTCCATTATTTTGATTCCACCCCTCTTTTTCGGAGGGGGATGGCATGACTGGATTTACCGCGGTCTTGCATTACTTGTTGTTGCCTGCCCGTGTGCGCTGGTAGTATCTACACCGGTCGCCATTGTCAGTGCGATTGGTTCGGCAGCGAGGCAGGGTGTGCTGGTAAAAGGGGGAATTTACCTCGAAGAGTTGGGGAAAGCAAAGGTGATTGCTTTTGACAAAACGGGCACTTTAACGTCCGGGGAACCGAGGGTGATTGATATCCTCCCGCTGCAACAGCCGGAAGATGAACAGAGCCGCAAAAAAATTTTGGCACTGGTCGCAGCCCTGGAGTCCAAATCGGAACATCCCCTGGCACGGGCAATCGTCAACAGGGCACGGCATGATGATGTTGAAGCACCGGAAGCGGAACAATTCGAGTCCATCACGGGTCAGGGGGTCAGGGGCCGAATCAATGGAGAATTATATCTGGTCGGGAGCCCGGAAATGATCCGAAAAGAAATACAAATCCCCCCGGAACAGGAGCAAAGAATAAAACAATGGCAAAATGAAGGGAAAACGGTAATCGGCCTTGCCGGAAAGCTGGAGGTCATGGGCTGGATCAGCATAGCAGATTCAATTCGCCCACAGGCGACTTCTGTGATTCATAAATTAAAATCCCTCTCTGTGAAAAAAGTGGTTATGCTTACGGGAGATAATCACCGTACAGCGGACGCGATTGCGCAGGGATCGGGAATTGATGAAGTATATTCCGAGTTGATGCCTCAAGACAAATTGCAACGGGTCCATGAGTTGAACAATCGTTATGGAACAACGGCCATGGTCGGAGATGGCATTAACGATGCTCCGGCGCTGGCTGTCTCCAGTGTAGGAATAGCCATGGGGGGAGCGGGAACAGATACGGCAATGGAGACTGCGGATGTCGTCATCATGGGAGACGATCTGACAAAGATCCCCTATGCGCTAAAATTAAGTCGCGCCACCCTGCGCGTGATCAAACAGAATATTACTTTTTCTCTGGCTGTTAAAATTCTGGCTGTACTTGCCGTTTTTCCGGGATGGCTTACGTTATGGCTTGCCATTCTGGCAGACATGGGTGCCACCATTCTTGTGACGGTCAACGGCATTCGATTGCTTCGCATTAAATCGGAATAGATTGTACCGAACTGTAGTCGATATGATTAAAGTCATGATTTTTGGGCGCGCTATCCCCCGGACTGCTTCATAAAATGAAGCAGAAAACGAGGGATGGTGACGTCCGTGAGAAAGTTGATTTCTTTTGATCATGACCAGGAATTGAAGGAATTCTGGCAACGTCTGCCTCGGTCCATAAAAAAACGATGCCGTTATTTCCCGCGAACAAAAACGGTATGCATGGACAGCAAAGATTTTTCCCGTATCCAGAATCAGGTGACTCAACTTTCAAAAAAACAGATTACCGTCGAAGACGATAAAGTTTATAAACTTCACAGCGAAACAATCCCTTGGGGCGTTCGAAAAGTGGGTGCTCTCGGAGTATGGAGGAGGGTGCAGGGAAGTGGTGTGCGAATCGGGATTATTGATACCGGAATTGACCGCAGCCACCCTGATTTGAGGGGAAGGGTGACTGGAGGAGTCAATGTGATGGGTTCTGGCAGTCCATTTATTGATCGAAACGGGCACGGTACCCACATTGCAGGTACAATCGCCGCCGCCCTTAATGGTTCCGGAATTACCGGAATTGCACCCGGGGCATCGTTGTATGCGATTAAAGCTTTTGGTGCGGATGGAACAGGGAGTTCCGCCGATGTCATCGAAGGAATTGAATGGGCGATAGAAAACAGCATGGATATCCTGAATATGAGTTTTGGTTCCGGTCAGGGAAGCCGTGCTGAAAGGAACGCAATCAATGCTGCTAGGGATGCGGGAATTGTAATGATCGCCGCTTCCGGAAACAGCGGAGGCAGTGTGGATTACCCGGCACGATATAGCGGCGTGATTGCGGTGGGTGCCATCGATATCCGCAATCGCGTGCCTGCCTTCAGCAGCCGTGGCAGAGGACTTAATTTCGTGGAGCCCGGTGTCAATATATTATCAACATGGCCGGGAGGAGGATACCGTAAACTCAGCGGAACTTCAATGGCCGCCGCCCATTTGACAGGTATCGCGGCAATATTCCTCGCTTATTACAAAAAACTTTCCCCCGCAGGTCTGTTTCGATTGTTAAAAAGATCGGCTGCTACGTTATCTGTACCAAGAGGACGCCAGGGTAATGGAGTTGTCACACTGAAATACCTCGGTCGCACACGGAAATAATATATTCATACATGATCCTGATTTTTTTGGTATGATATATACAAAGAGAACGAAACGGATAAAAGGTTGTGATCGAGTGAATCTGGATAGTTTTAAAATGTTTTGTCTTGTCGTTGAAAATGGCAGTATCAGTGAAGCGGCACGCAAATTCTTTGTCTCGCAACCGGCTGTGACCCGACAGATCCAGGCGCTGGAAGAGTATTACGATGTGTTATTATTTGATAGAACCGGCGGCAAATTGCAGATTACGGAAGCAGGAAAAATTTTATATCCCTACATGAAAGCGATACTGGAAGATCACGAACGGGCGAAAGAGGCATTGTCCACTTACAAAGGGAAGGACCAGGCCCAAATTTGTGTCGGTGCCACATTGACTATCGGTGAATATTTGCTTCCCCGCTTACTTGAAAAATTTAAGCAACAGGAAACGGATTTAAATCTGACTATTCGCATTGCCAATACCCGGGAAATTCTCGACAGTCTTGCCGAACATACCATCGATATTGCATTGATCGAAGGAAGTGTCAACGATGAATCACTCATTGCCGAGAAGTTTGCTGATGATGAACTGGTTCTGATCTGCCCGGTTCATCATCCCTGGTCTGACAGAAACGAGATTCATCCTGACGAGATTGTAAAAGAACGTTTGATATGGCGCGAGGTCGGTTCGGGAACGAGAATGGTCGTAGAAAATGCTTTACAAAAAGAGGGGATCCTTGATCGTATTGTGACTGCGATGGAAATCGGCAGTACACAGGCGATTAAAGGTGCCGTAGAGGCCGGTCTGGGTGTAGCTTTTTTATCTCGGATGACAGTAAAAAGGGAACTGGAATTCAATCTCTTGAAAGAAGTAAAAATAAAAGATTTTCGAATTAAAAGAAGTCTGTGGATTGTTCTCGCTCCACAGCGTTTTCGACGCCAGGGTGTAGACAAACTGCTGAATTTTTTTCGGCAACAGCGCGATCACACATGACCTATAACACTTTGTTATAGGTCATTTAATATTTCAATTTTACTGAAAAGTCAAAAACATGGTACCTTAGAGTTGCCATAAAGTTGTCACAAATAGCATAATTACACACTAGGCGTAAGGAGGAATGGACCCATTGCTTAAAGAACTGGAACTAGTAGATTCCAACCAGAGTAGCTCTGTCAAGTGGGGTAAGGTCATCGACCAGGATAAGTGTATCGGTTGCCACGCCTGTTCCACGGCATGTAAATCAGAAAACGAAGTGCCGTTAAGCGTCAACCGTACTTATGTAAAACAGGTCGAGGTCGGTATTTTTCCGGAAGTCAGCCGGCATTTTCAGGTTACCCGTTGTAACCAGTGTGAAGATGCACCCTGTGTACCGGTCTGCCCGGTAACGGCTATGTTTAAACGTCCGGACGGAATTGTTGATTTTGATCGCGATGTTTGTATCGGATGTAAGGCATGCATGACCGCATGTCCGTATGATGCAATTCATATCAGTCCGAGCAGTAACAGCGCTGAGAAATGTAACTTCTGTGCCCACAGAATTGATCAGGGAATGGAGCCGGCATGTGTTGTCGTATGTCCTGAGGAAGCGATCATTGTCGGAAATCTGAACGACCCTGAAAGTGAAGTATCACAGATTATCTCAAGACAAAAAGTAGATGTTCGCAAACCCGAAAAAGGAACGAATCCCAAGGTTTTCTATAAGGGTGCGAACGAAGCCACATTATCTCCTACGGCTGCCCAGTATACAGGCATGCATATGTGGTCGGAACAGAATGAAGGTTATCCCGTTGAAGAGGTTGAAGCTTCTTTTAACAGCATAGCCGCCGCGCGTGTTGCCTACGACGTACCACATAAGCCATACTGGGACTGGCGTGTTTCCCTATATTCATGGACAAAGTCCATTGCTGCCGGAGTGTTTTTAATCTACGTTCTTTTAGGATTGTTCGGACATGAACTGGAGTCGGTCTGGACAACAACGACAGCAGTAATTGGCGGTTTCTTTTTAGCATTAACAGGATTGTTGCTCATTTCCAAATTGTCTCATCCGGAACGATTTTATCGAATTTTTACCCGGCCGCAATGGAAATCGTGGCTGGTTCGCGGTGCGTTTATCATCGCCGGATATACGTTGGTTCTCGTGCTTCTTTTTGCTGCGGGATTAACATCCAATCAGGCACTGGCTAAAGCATTGTGGTGGCCGGGAGTCGTACTTGCTATTCTTACTGCCATCTACACCGCTTTCCTGTTCGCTCAATCCAAAGGGCGTGATTTATGGCAGAATCCCGTATTGCCGGTACATTTATTTGTTCAGTCCGTAATGACCGGTGCAGCTTCTTTTATTATTTTGTCATGGTTTATCAGTTTGCCGGCTGATGCACTCCAAATTGTTAATATCACATTGATTGTTTCTGTAGCTGCTCACGTAGCATTGATACTCAGTGAAATGGTTATACCGCACATGACTGCGGATGCAGAAAAAGCTGCTCACAACATGATCAAAGGACGTTTCCGTGGTTACTTCTGGACGGGATTAATTGCCGGTGGTTTGATTCCGTTGTTACTCGGATTTGCAAGTATCTACGGAATCACAGCGCTCTTGGCATTGATCGGTGTGCTGGCTTATGAACATGCTTATGTGCAGGCAGGTCAGTCCGTTCCGTTAAGTTAATGGCGATTACGTAAAGATCAAACATGGAGGGATGATTGTGAGTACAACTGCAAACAAACCGTTTCAGCGATTTGGCAAACTGAGTTCTTTTCCGCCGCCGGATCGTTGGGATGACTGGGAAGAATTAGATTCGAAATCCTGGCCGCGCCAGGTAAAGAAAAACTATCGACTGGTTCCCACCGTCTGCTTTAACTGCGAGGCAGCGTGCGGACTTCTGGCATATATCGATAAAGAAACCGGCAAGATTCGTAAACTTGAAGGACATCCTCTGCACCCTGCCAGCCGTGGCCGAAACTGTGCCAAAGGCCCGGCTACCATCGGACAGGTGACTAACCCTGAACGTGTATTATATCCGATGAAGCGTAAAGGCCCCCGTGGCAGCGGGGAATGGGAGCGCATCACATGGGATGAAGCCCTGAATGATCTGGCTCCACGTATCCGCAAGGCGATCCAGGAAAATCGTAAAGATGAAGTCGTTTACCATGTAGGCCGTCCCGGTGAAGACCTCTTTACCGAGCGTGTTCTTTCTGCCTGGGGTGTAGACGGTCATAACTCCCACACCAACGTATGTTCCTCCGGAGCGCGTACCGGTTACATGTACTGGATGGGAATGGACCGTCCCGCACCGGATTACAGCAATGCACGCTTTATCCTGATGATGAGTGCGCATCTTGAATCGGGACACTATTTCAATCCCAATGCGCAACGAATTATGGAGGCAAAGGAAAGAGGAGCCAAAATCGCTGTCATTGATACACGCCTTTCCAATACCGCTTCAAAAGCCGATTACTGGATGGCACCCTGGCCGGGAACTGAAACGGCCATGTTACTGGCGATGGCTAACCATCTTATTCAGAACGATCTGTTCAACTTTGATTTTGTACGTAAATGGGTCAACTGGGATGAACTTCTGGCCGACCGTGAATATCTCAAAAGTCTCCATGACACGGGATTCATCAGTGAAATGCCGAAAGGTGATACTTTTGAAGATTTCATTGCCCTGATGAAGGACATGTACAAAGCGTATACACCTGAATTTGCAGAAGAAGAGACAGGTGTAAAAGCGCAGATGATCATTGACGTAGCCAACGAGATAGCGCGGGCTGGAACTGCTTTTTCGTCCAACGTCTGGCGTAATGCTTCAGCGGGGCACCGTGGCGGCTGGATGATTGCCCGGGCACTGTTTTTCTTAAACGTATTGATGGGTGCGGTAGGAACCCCGGGAAGTATGCTCCCCAACTCATGGGTCAAGTTCGTTCCGGCGCCGTTTAACGAACCGCATCAAAATGTGAAGTTCTGGAACGAAAATCATTTTCCGAGAGAATTCCCGCTGGCCAACTTTGAAATGGGATTCCTCCTGCCCCATATTTTAAAGCATAAAAATAAGAAACTGGATGTCTATTTCACCCGCGTATTAAATCCGGTGTGGACATTCCCGGATGGATTTTCGTGGATTGAAATGCTTCAGGATGAAGAAAAAGTGGGCGTTCATGCTGCACTTGCACCTACCTGGAACGAATCGGCCCAATATGCGGACTATGTACTGCCGATGGGTCTCGGACCGGAACGTCACGATTTGCACAGTTATGAAACCCACGCTGCACAGTGGATCGGTTTCCGTCAGCCGGTACTTCGCGTTCAAAAGGAGAAAGACGGCCAGAGAATTGAGTTTACCTATGAGGCTAATCCGGGTGAAGTCTGGGAAGAAAATGAGTTCTGGATTGAATTGTCCTGGCGAATCGATCCCGATGGATCCATGGGTATTCGTCAATACTTTGAATCACCCTATCGACCGGGCGAGAAAGTAACCATTGAAGAATATTATCGCTGGATATTTGAAAATTCCGTACCGGGTCTGCCTGAAGCTGCCGCAAAAGAAGGACTTACTCCGATGGAGTATATGAGAAAATACGGTTCCTTCCAGATCACGGACGATGTTTATTCGCAACATGAGAAGCCGATTGGTGAAGAGATTCTGAAAGAGGCTTCCGTTGTTGCTCCGAAAACAGAAGACAAAGGATATTCCGAAGCTGCGGCAACTGCGGAAGAGCCTTCAACTGTCGCTTCCTCTGATTCCGAAGCAGAACCCGGTGTCTGGGTTAAAACTCCGCCGCCGAAAACCAACCTCCGTCCTTATCCGGGACCGTTTAAAAATAAGAACGGTGAGGTCCGTGTCGGAGTGGTCGTTGACGGAAAACCCGTTCAGGGATTCCCGACGCCTTCCGGAAAGCTGGAGTTCTTCTCCTCCACCCTGCGTGATTGGGGATGGCCGGAATACGCGGTTCCGATTTATCCGCGTAATAAGGAAGAGCGGGCGAAGATGCCGCATATTATCACTCAGGTTCATCCGGACCACATTGACTGGGATAACCAGGAGTACATTCTCTTGCCGACGTTCCGTCTGCCGACCCTGATTCACTCCCGAACGAACGGGGCCAAGTGGTTGTATGAGATTGCTCACAGCAACCCGATCTGGTTGAATCCGGTCGATGCCCGCAAAATGGGAGTAAAAACAGGCGATCTGTTAAAAATAAGTACCGTCAGCGGATATTTTGTAGATAAAGTCTGGGTTACGGACGGTATCCGTACGGGAGTCATCGCCTGCTCACACCATCTGGGAAGATGGAGATTACATGAGGACAAAGGTAGTGACCGCTGGAACTCCTCAGTCGTCAAACTGGAGAAAGAAGGCTCAAAATGGAAAATGAAAATGGTCCATGGCGTGCAACCTTGGAAGAGTGAGGACCCTGATTCCGAGAGAATCTGGTGGAAAGATGCCGGTGTGCATCAAAACATCATTCATCTCGTTCAACCGGATCCGATCAGCGGGATGCACTGCTGGCACCAGAAAGTAAAAGCGGAATTGCCCGGAGCGAACGACCAGTATGGAGATATCCAGGTGGATACGGAAAAAGCGCATGAAGTTTACCATGAGTGGTTAAAATTAACCCGTCCCGCACCGAAGGAGCATGGAATGCGCCGTCCTTACTGGATGATGCGTCCGTTAAAGCCGCATCCGGATTATTACAAATTGGACCAGTAATCGTGAACAAACTGACATTAACAACGTTACATCATTCTAAATTGCGGGGAGGGATTCACTTTTGCTGAATCGTGTACATCCCGTTGCACTGGGAAGAGATCAATCTGAAAAAGAATTACACTTATGGGATCCGGATAGCGATTTAAACGACCAGGATATTCAGGAATCCTCCGTTAAGGGTGATTGTCGCTGGGGGGCCGGACTGGTAGACAATGAAACGGCATTGATCCTCTATATTTTTCACGGGGAGCGTACGATCGAGGTCTATTTTCCGCAAATAGTAGCAGTCGGGCCCGATCGGGAAATGAATTCCTGGGATGTTTTGCTTACCATGAAACCCGAATCAATCGTACTGGTGTATGGTGAGCAGCCGACTGACCGTGATAAGTGGTTACATGTTCGTTTTGAAAATGAAACCACTTTGCTCTCCAGCCTGGAAGAATTCGTGGAACAGACATTGAAACTTCACCGCGAGGGTTCGGAAGATCCGGTTGTTGCTGAGATTTCACAGTATTTTTTAAATCTGGAGCAATCCAATCCTTCTTAAGAAGATTAAAAGGACAGGTCAATCTCAATTGACTTGTCCTTTTTTCATGAGATAATGACTTTAAAGCCATAATATTAGCGTACTATTCTATACAGGTGAGGAAAGAGTGAGAAAAAATGTTTAAAGAAAATGTCAAGAAAACGGTCAATTATTTGCGGGAACACCGCAGAGAACTGGCACAGATTCTCGGTAACATTGAATGGCTGGAATTAACGAAGGGTAGAATTGTCATTGATGAAACGACACTGAATCAGAAGTATCTTCCTCTTTTTATCAAGCAATTGCCTTCCGAGGTTGAAAAGCTGGATATTCGTATTCGTGACGGTTATTTTGAAGTCACGGCCGATGTTGAAGTAAAAGAAGAAAAAGTTACGGGCCATTATAAAATCTGGATCGATCAGTGTGTTTTTCATCCCGGTCAACATCGTTTTGTTCTTTCATATCGGGAAGAAATTCCCCTCGATGACGTATCGCTGGGGAAGCGACTTTTGTTTGGCACGGGGAAGTTTCTTCTTGAGGCCATCACCGGACAATCCGTGATCGGCTATGTATTGCGTGATACCGAGGGAATCACATTCGAAGGTAAGCGGATGATACTCGATCTGGATCAAGTCCCTCGCTTTCAACAACTTCAACAAAAAAAATGGTTCGGCAAATCATTGCTGGAACTGGTCAGGATCAAGAATATCACCTTACTTGATCGCAGAATGAATGTGGATATTTCGATCATCGGCTGGGATGAACCTTCACTAAACGTGTATGAAGAACAGGAGAGCCGTGTGGAAATCGAAACGTCACAACATGAGAAAATTCGCGGGAAGGTCGTCACGTCTGATGATCAAACGATTCGTCTTGAAGAAGAACACCAGCGTTTTTACGATCGTCTGCGCGAACGAATTCGAATATTTATACAGGAAAAGGGCGGGAAGAGGGCAGAAAAAAACGCCGGATACCTGCTTCTTGTACCCGACATCTTTGTTCTTTTGGCCCGTCTGTTAAAAGACCCCCGTGTTCCGCTTAAGTCTAAAGCAATCGTCGGTGCGGCTGTAGCTTACTTTATTACTCCGGTGGATGTAATTCCCGAATTTTTGCTGGGTCCTCTGGGATTTCTCGATGATCTTGTACTCGGCGTGATGGCACTGAAAGCGATTCTGGTCGATGTCGATCCACAGATAATTGAAGAGCACTGGAACGGAGAACAATCAGTATTAAAGGTCATCCGCGATGTCATTGAGAGGGCGGATGACCTGGTAGGTTCGAGAACAGTTGATCTACTGAAGAAAGTCCTTAAATTAAAAAAATGATCAGACGGATGTTCCCAACTTTTCCTGTTCCTTTACTGATTCGGCCTGTTGTGGCACGACGGGCTCTATACGTTTAATCATGGCGATTTCATCACAGGCGTGATATTTGGGACAATTAAGGCAGTCTTTCCATACCTTATGTGATAACTGCTCTTTTTCGACGACTTCATATCCGCTTTTCTCGAAAAATCTCTTTTGGTACGTGAGCGTAATCACACGGGGAATACCGAGAACTTTTGCCCGGTCTTCCAGCTTTTCAACCAGTGCTGTGCCGAGTCCCTGTCCGGCATAGTCCGGTGCTATGGCCAGGGAACGGATTTCGGACAGGTCTTCCCATAAAATGTGCAGTCCACCCACGCCGACGATTTTTCCCTGATCTTCAATCACCATGAAATTTTGCAGAGTTTCACATAAAGACAGTTTGGAACGGGGAAGCATCAGCCCCTGTTCGGCATAAATATTAATTAAATCCATCATCCCTAGGATGTCATGGATCGTAGCCGCGCGAAAATTCAAAGTAAGTCCCTCCAGTAGATATGAATATTCATTCAAAATATAATATAAATATACAATCGTTCATTTGATCTGTCTAGGGGGTAATCAAAAAAAGATAAAAAAAGGATGATTTTTTTGGCAGGAACCGTCTATTCCTGCATAGAATTAATAATAAAATACTGTGGGGGGTGTCTTCGTATTGGCTCGATTGTCTCTTGACCAGATTGAATTAAACATGTCCAAAATTAATGGGTGGATGTTGAAAGACCAAAAGGTGATCGAACGGGAATTCAAGTTTAATGACTTTCGTGAGGCTGTCAATTTTGTTCATGAAGTTGCAAATTTGGCGGAGGCATCCAAACATCATCCCGACATCTTTATTCAAAACAATCGGGTAAAGATTACCCTGACGACACACGATGAAGGCGGTTTGACCGGGAAAGATTTTTCTATGGCTCAGAAGATTAATAAAAGCATCTTAGTTTAAAAATCATCTCCACAGAACACACCCTGGGGTGTGTTTCTCTCTTTTCAACGTTTTAACCGTTGTTCTTTGGCGTATCTCATGGCAAACTAATGATAATAACAGTTGTGATCAATACATTTCATTAAAATAAAGGAAGTGATCATTTTGAAATCAGTCGTTTCCTGGATGGGGAACATGCGATTTGAAGCGAAGGGAGATTCCGGACATTCACTCACCCTTGACGCAGCACCGGAAGTCGGCGGAGAAAATAAAGGCCCCCGTCCGATGGAAGTACTTCTTCACGGTCTGGCAGGGTGCACCGGGATCGATGTGTTGATGATTTTGAACAAGATGCGTTTGACCGTGGAATCCTTTTCCATGGAGCTGGAAGGTACGCGGGCAGACGACCATCCGCGACGGTTTACGGACATCCATATTATATATCGCTTCAGTGGCGATCTTCCTTTTGACAAAGTAAAACGAGCCGTATCACTGTCGAAAGAAAAATACTGTTCGGTATCTCAATCACTCAATGCAAAAATTACCTACCATATCGAAATCAACGGACAGCGAGTTGAAGAATAAGATGACGGGAAAACCGACGATAAAAGATCTTTCTCATATCCGCAGTCTGATTTCCGACATGGACGGTACATTGCTCAATGCCAGAAAAGAAGTATCACCACAAAACCTGGAAGCGATTCGTTTTTTTGAGGAGCAGGGCGGTCTGTTCACGCTGGCGACCGGTCGCATGGAACATACGGTCCGTAAATATGCAAAACTGATCAATGTCAATACCCCGGTCATTCTTTACAACGGGGCCAAAATTTACGATTTTAAAGAAGAAAAAGCACTGTGGCAACAGGCTTTGCCCGTGGATGTTCACGATCTTATCGCTGAGATTGACCGTCGAAACCCTGATATTATGCAGTTCGTCTATCAGGGAACGGAAGTGGTCGTGTATCAACAACATCCTTATATATATGAGGAAGTGAAAAAAAGGACTTATATTCCGCTGCGACATGTGGAAGGCATCAAAGAAGTAAAAAAAGAGGTTCCTTTATTCAAAGTGGTGTTGCATCACACCAATCCCGAACGGCTGAAACAATTGGAAAAGGAACTGCGTGAACAAACGCCGTATCCGGTGGTTTATTCTGACGAACAATATCTTGAGATTCTCCCCCCGGGTGTAAGCAAAGGGGAAGCACTGAAGATATGGGCTGAACATACCGGGATAACACTGGCGGAAATGATGTCGGTCGGTGACAATATGAACGATGTGGAAATGTTGCAGGAAACAGACTGGGGCGTGGCCGTGGACAATGCCCATCCTTTTGTCAAAAAAGTAGCCGACCATGTGACCGTATCCTGTGAAGATCATGCCATTGCCAGACTGGTTGATCACTGGGGGAAGGGGAAGTAAAATGTTGAAAAAAACGGAGATCAGAGAAGCGCTCGATATCATATCCGAAATGTTTCCCGACGCACAGTGCGAGCTCCGTCATGCCAACCCGTTTGAATTGTTGATTGCCGTTGTCCTTTCCGCGCAGACGACGGATGAGATGGTTAATAAAGTGACGGAGGATTTATTTAAAAAATACAGGACACCGCAGGATTATCTCGCCGTTCCTCTTGAAGAACTGGAGCAGGATATCAAGCGCATCGGACTCTGGCGCAATAAGGCAAAAAATATTCGCGGTCTGTGTGAAAAACTGGTTTATGAGTACGGCGGAGAAGTTCCCCGTGATCATAAGACTCTGACCGAATTACCCGGAGTGGGAAGAAAAACAGCGAATGTGGTTGTATCCAACGCGTTCGGTGTACCCGCAATCGCAGTGGACACTCATGTGGAACGTGTCAGCAAACGACTCGGGATTTGCCGCTGGAAAGATACCCCGCTGGAAGTGGAAAAAACGTTGATGAGTAAAGTGCCGCGGGACGAGTGGTCGATAACCCATCACCGCTTGATTTTTCTCGGCAGATATCACTGTAAGTCACAAAATCCCAAATGTGAAGGATGTCCCCTGCTGCACATTTGTCGCGAGGGAAAAAAGAGAATGAAGACAAAATGAGTATAATGAAGCAGCGGAACCGGAGAAAAAGGACCGCTGCTATTTTATTTCTAAAATCTTAAAGGGGATCGTTCCGTCAGGCACCTGAATGTGAACGATATCTCCTGCCGAGCGGCGGATCAATTGCGAACCGATGGGCGATTCATTGGAGATTTTTCCGTCGGAAGGATCGGATTCTGTTGTTCCGACGATGGTGTACGTTTCTTTGTCTCCATCCGGCCACTCCTGGATGACGACGGTGGAGCCGATTGAGACGACATCCTGATCCCCTTCATTTTTTGTGATGATTTTTGAATTTGAAATCAGTTTTTCCAAAGTGACGATTCTTGTTTCCACGTGGGCCTGCTCGTCTTTGGCTGCGTCATATTCGGAATTTTCGCTGAGATCTCCGTAACCGATGGCTATCTGTAATTTTTCAGCCACCTCTTTTCGTTTTGTTCCTTTGAGATATTCCAATTCATCTTTTAATTTTTGTAATCCTTCCTCGGTTACATAATTTACCTCGGAATGATTTTTGTCTGCCAATGACTATTCACCTGCCTTTATTCGTTCTCTATTGATTATTCCCTATCCCTCAGAGGATATAACTTTCACTGCATCTATAAATTGGGCGCTTGAACGAGCCTAAATGATAAACGCCCAGCCCATACGAATCATATTTTAAATTGAAATCACTTAAAAAAGGAGGAACTTCACATGGTCGCTTATAGAGTAAAATCAGGGGACACCATGTATAAGCTGGCGCAAAGGTTCGGCGTTGGTTTACAGGATCTTATTCGCGCCAACCCTCATATTCCAAACCCCAATCTCATTTTTCCGGGTCAATTGCTTTATATCCCGATCGGTACGGATCACAAGGAATACCCGAAGGAGCCGAAGTGTATCGTGCCTTATTTGCCACAGGTGTTGCAGATGTATTACTTGACCCAGATTCAGATGACCCAGCCGATGATGCCTCAGCCGATGATGCCTCAGCATGTGGCGCCGCCACAATATTATGGTATGTATGAAATGATGGAGTCACCGCATGATTCCTATTACGATGATTCATCATCATCTTCAGGGAGGTTGACATAATCGTGGAACGACAATTATACCCTTATGGCGTAAACCCGTACCATTATCCGGGCGGTTTTTATGGACCGGGTTACGGATACTATCATTACCCGTTTGGCGGACCGGATGCTTACGGATATCATGATTTTGATTATGGTAGGAATTTGGGCCTGCTGCTCCCATTTTTACTGCTGCCTTTGATTCTTGATTAGAGCAAATCACCGGACCTGACCGATTCTTTTTCCCTGATAATATACCTGAAAGATTCCCCTTATTGGCATGGGGAATCTTTTTTAATTGTAAAACCCCTTTTAAAGAAGGGTAAAAAATGTCATCATGATAGTATGGCAAATATTTGAGGTGAAATGAACATTGTTGCTTTTTACTTACCGGATATATCGCAAAATATTCCCCATTGTACAACGGGAATTGAACATGTGGAAGGAAAGAGCGGGCCACATTCCCGATGCTGAACTGCGCATGCAGGCTCTGCAGAGTATCGATAATAAAACATTTCACTGTGAGGGTGGAGCGATTTATGCTGTACCGGTCCTTACGTATCGTGAAACACTCATTCCGTTGATTGTAGCTTATCAGACGATCAGCGATTATCTCGATAATCTGTGTGACCGCAGCACATCGATGGATCCGGAGGACTTCAGGCAATTGCATCTTTCGATGCTCGATGCTCTGACACCGGGAGCACCTTTAAGAGACTATTACCTTTACCGAAAGGAGAAAGAAGAAGGCTATCTCAATCAACTGGTTTTAACCTGTCAAAAAATGATCGGCCGTCTTCCCGGCTACCATGATGTTCAGGATCAGATTTTACAACTTGCACGCTGGTATACCGATTTACAGGTACACAAACATGTGATTCCTTTTGAGCGGGAGGTTCGCCTGAAAAACTGGTGGCAGCCTTATTCCGGGAAATATTCGGACATTCGCTGGAATGAATTTGCCGCTGCCACCGGATCAACCCTTGGGATTTTTATCCTGTTTCAACTGGCGACGTATAAACACATACCTGTAAAAGAAGTGGAGCAAACCATGGAATCCTATTTTCCCTGGATCTGCGGTCTCCATATCTTATTGGATTATCTGGTTGATCTTGAAGAGGACCGGATCGGGGGCGATTTAAATTTCATTTCATACTATCAGGATGAAAAGGAAACAATCGAGCGACTCATCTACATTTTAGACCGTGCACACGATGCAGCCCGTCGATTGCCCAATCCGATTTTTCATAAACGGATTGTGGAAGGCCTCGTTGGTCTATATCTCGCCGATGGCAAAGTGGAGCGGCAACCGATGGTTTCGCGCATCTCCAGAGCCTTGCTGAAACAGTCTTCCTGGCGGTCTCGTTTTTTCTATATGAACAGCCGTCTATATCGCGGAAAAAATCAACTGGAACAAAAGCCGCGGGAGGAAAAAGAGCTTACGTGATGAACGTCAAAAATGGGATAATCCCTCCGGTCAGGGCATAGACTTCTTAGTAAAAAAGGAGGGATAAGCCTTGACAAGATTTTTTGTGTGGAAGGCGCGACACTTCGGATGGGCCATTCTCATTTTGATCCTGGCTTTTTTTATCTGGCAGATGAGCGGCGATGAAGGTATGCCCGTATTCAGTGTGAAAAAATCTTCGCAACAGACAAAGGAATTTTATATAATTACGACGGAATATAAAACCACACTTGAGAATGGAAAGGAAATGGAAGTTTATCGCTGGAATCCGGGGAACATCATCGTCAACAAAGGGGACCGGGTAACGTTACGAATTATCGGGGTACATGGCAAAGCCCATCCTTTCATCATTAAGGGATTGAACGTCAACGGAGAAGTCACCAAGGGCGGTGAAACGACCGTACGTTTTGTGGCCGAAGAGGCGGGTGTGTATCCCATGATTTGCCTTGTCCATAATACAATTGAAAATCACGGGCCGATGATTGCTTACATTCATGTGCTTGAGTAAAATATGTTTCCGGTGAGCAACCAGTCTGGAGGGGGACCTTCTTTGTCAGAGTTTGAGAAGTTGATACACCGTTCAACCCTTACTCTGTATAAAATGAATCCCTGAGGGAGACAATGATGATCATATCAAGTCCTTCAGGAGGAATGACAATTGAAAAAACAGGAAGCGTCGCGGCAGTCAACTGCGCTGGATTGGGATAGCAGAGGTCTCTCACAGGTGACGGAGGCAGGCACGGTATATAACCCCGTGATCGATCAGCTTAACAAAGAAGATGGTCAAATCACAAGCCTGCACCAGGAATGGGAAAATTAATGACCATATTTCCTATCAGGGGATATGGCATTTTTCTTTTTGGGGATGAAATGGTATAATCGTGCTGAGAATGAGATCAAGCACATACAGGATAAATGGGAGGAAGTACATATGAGTCGATATCTGGAAGGAAAAAATATTGTCATCATGGGTGTTGCCAACAAACGAAGCATTGCATGGGGCATTGCTCAGTCCCTCAGCCGTGAAGGAGCCAACCTGATTTTTACTTACCAGGGGGATCGTTTGAAAGAAAATGTGGAACAACTGGCTTCTACCCTCGATCAGAACGAAGTTCATCTTATTCCCTGTGATGTGACAAGTGACAATGATATTGTAAATGCATTCGCCGAGATAAAAAATAAGGTGGGGGTCATTCATGGGCTGGCCCACTGCATTGCATTTGCAAAAACTGAAGAACTGGAAGGGGAGTTTATCGATACGTCCCGTGACGGTTATCATCTTGCTCAGGATATCAGCGCTTATTCCCTGATTGCTGTTGCCCGTGAAGCACGGAAGCTGATGACAGAAGGGGGAAGCATTGTTACTCTGACTTATCTGGGCGGAGAACGTGTGGTTCCCAATTATAATGTGATGGGTGTGGCAAAAGCGGCTCTTGATGCCAATGTGAAATATCTGGCCAATGATCTTGGTAAAGACGGCATTCGTGTCAACGCCATCTCGGCCGGACCGATTCGTACCCTGGCAGCAAAAGGAGTACGAAACTTCAACTCCATACTGAAAGAAATCGAAGAAAAAGCGCCTCTGCGTCGTACTATCGACCAGGAAGAGGTGGGCGATACGGCCATGTTCTTAATGAGTCATCTGTCCCGCGGAATTACAGGAGAGATAATTCATGTAGATGCCGGATTCAATATTTTAGGAAATTAAACTGCATCCGATTTTAACATGTAAAAAGGGTCTCACGCTCCCGGTTTTCCAAGGAGTTGTGAGCCCTTTTCTTCACGTCAAGTGATGCGTTTAACCTGAGTGACTTTTCTTCTGAGTTGATGTTTTCAAATAATCGGCAATTTCCGCCAGTTTATGTTCGGCTGCACGTTTGATAGAAACCGGAACCTGCATTCCATCTTTCTTTTGGTCAAAATAAGGATTACCGATGCGCACTGTTCGCTCATATTGCGATTCATTAGGGATGGATGATGGTTTTTCTCCCTCCCACTTGAGGGGAATAATGAGGAAATAAACACAATTTGTCGCCGCATCTTCGATTCGCATGTCATAAGACGGGAGCCCCATTCGGTCTCTTCTTTTAAAGCCCTGCTGGGTAAAAAGGCGGTCCACAAGTGACAGGGAATTCACACAACCTGACAAAGATTTAAGTGTAAGCTGCATAATCATCCTCCTATGGTAAATTGTCTATCTGGTTCACCCCGGGTGGGGAAAACTCACATACATGAAAATAAGGGTTTTAAGGAATCAAACGAGAATGGTTGGAGGGATTGAAATGGATAAACTGGCTGATTTGCATGCTCATACGACGGCCTCAGACGGCACTTTTTCCCCGCAACAGACGGTGGAGCGGGCAAAGGAAAAAGGACTTGCGGCAATTGCCATAACGGATCATGATACCGTTTCCGGCTGGCGTGACGCTCTGCTACATGCTAAAAAGCTGGGAGGTATTGAAGTGGTTCCGGGAATAGAAATCAGTACGGTTGCGGCCAATCGGGATGTACACGTTCTCGGATACTATGTTGACGGCGAACAATCCCGTTTTCTCGAACAATTGGAGGAATTGAGAAACACGCGAAACAAGCGGAACCATATGATGATCGATCGTTTACAACAACTGGGTATTGAGATTAGGTGGGAAGAAGTTTATTCGAGAAAAAAAGATGGTGAAAACATCGGTCGTCCTCACATAGCAGAAGTGTTAATGGAAAAAGGGATTGTTGATTCCCTGCAGGAAGCCTTTGACCAGTACCTGGGCAGAGAAGGGGAAGCCTATGTCAACCCTCCCCGAATCTCGCCGCAGGAGGCGATTGAACTGATTCATCACGCAGGCGGAGTTGCTGTATTGGCTCATCCGGGATTATACGATGATGTGGAACTTATTCGGCAACTAATACAGGGAGGTCTTGACGGAATTGAAATCTATCACCCGGATCACGGAGAAGAAGAAGAAAAATGGTTTGAGCGAATGGCAAAGGATTATGGGTTAATTATGACAGCAGGATCTGATTTCCACGGAGAGCGCAACGGTCAGGTTTTCCATGGTGATCTGGGATCGAAAACGGTACCGCTGGATACTGTCCGGCTCTTGAAGGAAAGAGCGGCATATTTAAAAAGGAAATCGTTAAGATAACAACTCTTTCTTCATGGCGATGTGTTCAATACCGGCGTCCATGAAAATGTCTCCGTAAGATTCATATCCGAGTTGATCATAAAAGGGTCTGGCGTGAAGCTGTGCGTTAAGTTTCAGTTGTCGGACCCCTCTTTTTTCAGCTTCAGCTTCGAGAAATTGCATCAATTTCCCCCCGTATCCGTGTCCTCTCAATTTTTTCAACATGGCGACCCTTTCAACCTTGGCTGTGAGAACCTGATCCGATTCAGATGAGAGCGGAAGGGGTCTGAAACGAGCTGCTGCAACAGGTTGATTGTTGATGTAGGCGACGAGGTGGACCGTGTCGGGA
This sequence comes from Bacilli bacterium, assembly GCA_041686735.1. Classification (GTDB taxonomy): domain Bacteria; phylum Bacillota; class Bacilli; order JACDOE01; family JACDOE01; genus JAWLDF01. The sequence continues at coordinate 37,852 of JAWLDF010000005.1, read as the reverse complement.
TGATCATCAAATGAATCCTTTTCCAGTTCGGGCGGAACCTGTTGTTCTATAACAAAAACGTTATGCCGGACTAAAAAAGCGTCAGATTTTTCCTGATCATTGGACGCAATTTTGAAATGGATGGTGTGTGATAATGTGTTCATGGTTGGCTGCTCACTCACTTTCTTTATTTGCGAGAGGGAAAGACTGAACGATTTCCCATACGGAGTCTGGATCGGGTCGCTGTAATAAGTGGATGTGTCTGACATCACTGCTCATATTGACGTTTACCATTCTGAGACGACCGTAGACATCGTTCAACTCTGCTACCGTTAATTCTTGGGCAATCGTCAAATGCGGAACGTATGTGTACGGATCACCCGCAACGGGGATCCTGTCGGTCAATTCCCGGTGCAGTGCTGTCAGATGTTCTTTGTTTTCAATTCCATAATAAATCACATTGTTTGTCGGGGCAAAAGAACCCACTTTATGAAAACGGAGGGTAAATGGTTCTGTATTGCCTGCGATCCTGCGAATCGTTTCGGTCAGGTGATTGAGTTGACCGGATGATAATTGAAAAGGATTGAGAAGTTTGACGTGAGGTGGAATAAAAGCATATTGTGAATCATATCTTTTGCGATATGTATTTGCTTTCTCCTGAACGGGTGAAGAAGGGAAAATGACAACACAATAATACAACTTCATCACTCCCTGTATTTTATATGGTATATTTTCTCACGTTCACAATCAACCTAAACCTGCAATTGGAATCATATAAATTTAAATGACGGAAATTTTTCCCGTTATTGGCCCGGATATTTACCGTTTTCTTAATTTTCTTTTATTATATACTAAGGGTGGCAGAATTTCTTTATCAAAATTTTTTTGTGTCACAGGTCGGACGATTATGATAAGATAAAGTAACTCTTTTTATAACCATTTTCTCGTTTTCAGTCATGTATGGGAAGGAGATGCTTATGAGGAAACCGGTTCACAGTCAAGTCGTTAAAGAAAGTGCTCTCAATCGGTTGAAAGAACGGGGTGTTACCCTAGAGGAGATCGCAAAAATTGTTTATGAATTGCAGGTGGTCTATAACCCCGATCTTGATATGTCATTATGCAGAGAGAGTGTCGAAGCCGTTCTGGAAAAAAGAGAAGTACAGCACGCCATCCTGGTAGGAATTGAACTTGACATGCTTGCAGAAAAGGGGATGCTTTCCCAGCCGCTGCAATCCATCGTGGAAACGGATGAAGGATTGTTTGGTTGTGATGAAACCCTGGCTCTCGGGTCAGTTTTTGGATATGGAAGTATCGCCGTCACCACTTTTGGATATCTTGACAAAGAAAAGAAGGGAATCATTCAGAAATTAAATGAAAAAAACAGTCAATCGATCCACACATTTCTGGATGATATTGTTGCAAGTATCGCGGCTTCTGCTGCCAGCCGTTTGGCTCACCGGCTGAGAGATGATGAAGAATCACGGGAAACTTCAGCAACTAAGGAACAGGCCGGTTAAACTTCAGTTGGAAATGTTGCTCCGATTATAACTTTTGCACAGCAGCTTTTGGAGGGATTTATTCCATGCTTGAACAGGAAGAAAGACAGAGCAACAACTGGATATACTGGGGTAAATTATACGAATCCAAATTTCAGGCGAAATGTCTGGTTGCCAGAATTTCTGAAGACTGGTGGGTGATCGGATACGACAGCCCCCGTTATGTGGAAATATTTCGTTCGAAAAAAGGGCGTTATGGTGTCAGGTATATGTGGTGATAAGACAACACTCACAGCGCCTCTCGCCCAGTGTTTTCTCTTTGTTGTGATATTTTCCTGAATTTGTCGCCTAAAACCTCTTGCAATTTATAATAAAATCCTGTATATTATTCTTTGTCGCACAAAACACATTAACATCGTCGCGGGGTGGAGCAGTTGGTAGCTCGTCGGGCTCATAACCCGAAGGTCGCAGGTTCAAGTCCTGCCCCCGCAACCAATATTTGTTTCGAACACTACGTCGAATCAGCTTCGTTGCCAAGAACGTCAGTGGTACCCGAAGGGTGAAACCTATATATTTGCGTGTTACGCCGAATATGATCCAATGAGTAACTGAGGGCCCATAGCTCAGTTGGTCAGAGCAATCGGCTCATAACCGATCGGTCCCAGGTTCGAGTCCTGGTGGGCCCACCATACTACGACCGCGTCATCTGACCGAATAACTGACATTTCAAGAGGGAAGATAAAAGAAATTATTTTATCCCCTGTTGAAATGTCAGTTTTTTTGTTCCTTTTTTCTTGATGATAATTGTCGTTAAATAAACACTAGAAATCATGCAACTTTTTCCTTTCCCTGTTCGTATATATCACTGGACGGGAGATTTTTACAATTGCCCGAAACGAAGTTAAAAAAAAGAAAGGGAGGGGTTGTTAACATGTGGAGAAAAAGAACCATACATACCTTACTTGGTGGCGTACTTGTTTTAACTTCAATTTCAAACGTTCCGGCACTGGCCGAAACGAATGGTGCTGAAGTTTACAGTGAAAGCATAACAGCCGTTGATCAAAACACATTACAAGAGACCGAGACAAAAATCACCAGAGAAGAAGCACAAAAAATTGCAGAGAAATATTTTACTATCCCCGAAGGATATGAAGGACCTCACATTTCCCGGGAAACCTCCGACTATGAAGGAGGAATCATCTGGAGTTTGAGGTGGACAAAGGACAGTCCGAGTCACGGATCCATTAACATTTCGATTGATGCGAATACGGGGTTCGTTTTGAATTATCACCAATATGATGATGAAAGAAATAAAAATGTATCCATTCCCCCTGAGACAAGTTATGATGATGCTGTAAAAATTGCCCGGGATTTTGTCAACCGGATCTACGGGGAAAAAGACTTTCACCTCGAATACCGTGAACAACCGTGGAATGAAGGACAGGTAATACGTAATCCGCAGGATTCTTATCACATTATTTTTCAAAGCGTGATAAACGGAATCCCTTACTCGCAAAACAGTGTAAGTGTATCCGTTGATGGAAACGGAAATATTACATCCCTGTATGCAAACATGTATGACAGAATCAGGTTTGAATCTGCGGACGGGGTCAAATCTCAAGATGAAATGGAAAAATTCGCCCGTGAAAACTTGTTCATGAAGAAAGTGTACCGGTATAAAAAGTATTTTTATTTTGGAGCCGGTGAACAAGAGAAGCCGGAAATTGTCGTTGCGTATCAACCTGCTCATTTCGGTCAGTGGGATGCGGAAGAATTGGTCCCGATTGATTATGAGGGAAATGAAGTTGTTTATCAGCATGAAAGTATGGAAACACTTGCTGAAGAACCGCTTAATGAACCATCGAAACCACTTGAGAAGCCTGTGACGGAAGAAGAAGCATTGGAAATTGTCGAGAAATTTGCTGATATTCCTGATGAAATCCAAATCTCCGCTGTCCGATATGTTCAAAATAATCCGAATGGATCACCGACCTGGAACATTCAGTTTGAATACCAGTATGATCATGGTGGATTCGGATGGGACGGTGCGATAGTTGATGCACATACGGGGAGAATCATTCGTTTTAACCTGGACACCTATTATATGAACATAGATCGTATTGTTCAAGGCGAAAAGGACGTGACTGACGAAGGGAAAGGAATTTCCATTGAAGAGGCTAAAGAAATTGCCCTTGATTATGTAAAAGAACAGAGTGGCGACAAAGTGCACCAACTGGCACTGATTCAGTATAATCAGCAGCCTGTACTTACCGATAATTCCCGGCTGTATTCATTTCATTTTGCAAGGGTTGTTAACGGGATTCAGGTTGAACCCCATTATGTCAGAGTATCCGTTCTCAAAGAAAACGGTGATGTCATCGGATTTGATGAAAACTGGGACTGGAATGCTTCTTTGCCTGAAGTGGAAGGGACGATTTCTGCAGATGAGGCAAAAGAGATCTACTTAAACAGCGGTCATTTTCAATTGGAATACCGTTCTTTCGGCAGAGATTTTTACCAAAAACGCCGACAGGGTGAAACCGTAGACGCTTATCTTGTCTACAGCTTTATACCGGTTCAAAATGTTTCATACTATATCGATGCATTCAACGGAGAGTTAATTAACATGCGGGATGGCAAACCTGTGTCCGCACAGGATCCCCAATTGCCGGAGGATCTTGAAGGACACTGGGCAAAGACTGAAATGAATTATCTCATGAAACTGGGAGCTCTTAAGGAAGCCGAAGATGGCAAGATTTATCCGGACCGGGTGGTTAGCAGAGCCGAATTTTTAAATATGCTTGCTTACGTGGTCGGAAGGGGTCTTGAATATTATAGATTGGATCAGAAAATTGAACCTTCTTTCGATGATGTAAACACAGACCATAAATATTTTGCCGCTATAAACTGGGCCCTGGAAAACAAAATCATCGATGAGGGTAACCAATTTAATCCCGACGGGGATATAACCAGACAGCAGGCGGCGACCTGGATTGTAAACGCCCTTGGATTACAGGCGCTGGTCGAAAAGGATGATTATTATCATCTTCCTTTTACAGACAGCAACCAAATCACGGATCGGGGTTCTGTGGCGATTGTGAATATCCTTGAGATCATGAACGGGTACAATCAGCAGTTTCGTCCCGACGACTCCCTGACCAGAGCGGAAGCAGCGATTGTTCTGATCCGTTATATGAATAAACGGGGTCAGCTTCAGAACATACTTTACTAAAAAAATAATAAGAGTGACCCGTCCATTGTACTGGGCGGGTTTATTATTTAAAATAATATTCTGATTTGATTTGCCATTCCCTCACTTCGTTCGGCCGGTCTGCATCAAATCAGAATATTATTTTTTAGATGGGCTCACCAATTGCCTTAAGATGGCTCGACTAAGATTTCCAAAACGATTGGTAATATACCGGTGATAGCTGGTACGTCCCAAGAATCCCCAACCTCTAACCGCTAGCGCAGGTGGTTGGAGTATGTCAATATTGTTGCTTTCGGATATATCCAGCGATTTCCATCCCTTTCATCATCTCGCTCTTCTTTTGATCAAAAGATAAACATGCTGGATTTGATGCAGACCGGCCGAACGAAGTGAGGGAAAGGCAAATCAATCCAGCATGTTTATCTTTATATAAACTAATTAAATGCTATTAAACCTAATTAAAACTAACAAATACTCATTGACATGATTGGGAATTTAAGCTATGTTAGCGATATGATAAATCGGAAAAGGGGTGTATATGATGCATCTTTACACACCGGAAGAAGTTGCCGCCAAACTCCAGATATCCAAATACACGGTGTATGAAATGGTAAAAAGGGGGGAGTTGCCGGCAACACGAATCGGGAAAAAGATTCGTATCGATCAGCAGGATCTCGATGCATATCTCCAGAGGAAAAAAGGGGCATCCGCCTTTATATCCGAAGAGACTCCGACAAAGGAAATTCCCGATTCTGCACAACTTATAAGCAATAAATTCAAAACTTTGTCGTTTTCCCCGGTGACTTTTACCGGCAGTCATGATTTATCATTCGATTACCTCGTTCGATTTCTGGAAGAATCTTCAGGTGGATCCCGCATTATTCCGGCATTTGTCGGCAGTATGGAAGGGTTGTTCCAGCTATTTAGAGGACAGGCTGATATGGCAGGATGCCACCTGCTGGATGAGGAAACGGGAGAATATAATGTTCCCTTCATTAAACGAATTTTTGCCGGAGAACAGGTGGTTGTCGTTCGTTTTGTCCGTCGCACACAGGGATGGATGATCCCGCGGGGGAATCCAAAGCATATCTCGGGCTGGCAGGATTTAAAGAGAAAAGATCTTACCATAGTCAACCGCCAAAAAGGAGCGGGCACCCGTGTGTTACTCGATTATCAGTTAAAAAAATTGAATCTTAAACCGGGTGATATCAAGGGATGCGATCAAATTGAAACGACGCATTACGGGGCTGCCGCTGCCGTATCGAGGGGAGAAGCTGACGCCGCCCTGGGTATTGAAAGTGCGGCCCGTGCTGTCGGAGTTGATTTTGTCCCGCTCACCCGTGAAAATTATGATCTGGTCATGCATCGTTCGTTCTATGACAGTGAATCATGGAGATTGATCAAACACGTTCTTTCATCGGATTCTTTTAAACAAAATATCGTCAACTTGGGCGGATATGAAGTAGATCAAACAGGACAAATTGTTGAGGAGATTGGATTATGAGAACATTCTTTTCAAAAAACAGTCTTACCGTGATCATTTTTGTATTGATTATGGCTTTATTAAGTGCCTGCGGAAGTAATAATGCAAACAATGCCGGTCAGGAAAATACGGATTCCCAGGAGCCGGCAGCAAGCGAAAATGGACATGAACAGAATCAGGAAACCAAAGAATTTGTGATATTAGCCACCACCACAAGCACTCAGGACAGCGGACTGCTGGATGTACTGGTTCCCATGTATGAAGAACAAACAGGCTATCGTGTAAAAACAATTGCCGTCGGGACAGGAAAAGCCCTAGCTATGGGCGAACAGGGTGAAGCGGATGTTTTACTGGTTCATGCTCCAGCTTCCGAAAAAGTACTGGTAGATAACGGAGATGTGATTAACCGTCAGCTGGTCATGCATAATGACTTTGTTGTTGTTGGTCCCGCGGATGATCCCGCTGGTATTCAATCTGAAAAAAAGGCATCAGATGCCTTTGCAAAAATTGCATCAGCCGGACAGATTTTTGTTTCGCGCGGAGATGATTCCGGCACCCATAAAAAAGAGTTATCCATATGGAAACAAACGGGACAGGAACCTTCGGGACAGTGGTACCAGGAGTCCGGACAGGGAATGGGGCAGACTCTTCGCATTGCTTCAGAAAAAGGCGGCTACACCTTAACAGACCGTGCCACTTATCTTGCACTACAAGATGAAATTGATCTGAAAATTCTCGTTGAAGGAGAAGCCAGTTTACTAAACATTTACCACGTGATGCAGGTAAATCCGGAAAAGTCTGATAAAATCAATGCGGATGCGGCAGAAAAATTTGTTTCTTTTATGCTCGCTGAGGAAACCCAGGCCGTTATCGCCGAGTTTGGCGTGGATCAATACGGACAACCGTTGTTCTTTGCCGACGGAGGAAAAACGGAAGAGGCTTTTGCACAATAGACTGAAAATGATTGCAAATGTGTAAACCCGGGGAGGTTTGAACGGAGGGACGGATTCTCGTGGAAATGATATTGCAGGGGATTGTACAGGCTTTTGTCATGATTTTTTCCGGGGATCCGGAAATCTATGAAATTACCTGGTTAACATTAAAAGTTTCAGGGACGGCAACGATCATCAGTTTGGTCGTTGGTGTCCCTCTTGGCATGTTTTTGGCCTGGGCCAGATTTCCCGGCAGAAAAATCTATATCAGTATTGTGAATACGACAATGGGTTTCCCCCCCGTTGTCGTCGGTCTGTGGGTTTTTCTGTTTTTGGCACGCAGCGGTCCGCTCGGGGATTTCGAACTGTTGTTTACTCCAGCCGCAATTGTGATCGCCCAATCGATTATCGCCACACCCATTATCACCGGATTGACCAGTGCCGCCATCATGCAGGTAGATGAACGTATGCGCTTGCAAATCCGCTCCCTGGGTGCCACGAAATATCAGACCCTATTTCTGGTGATACGCGAAGCTCGTTATTCTCTGCTTGCCGCTGTCATCGCCGGGTTCGGAGCCGCCATCTCCGAAATCGGGGCATCGATGATGGTCGGCGGGAATATTAAAGGGTATACAAGGGTGTTGACGACGGCCACGGTCATGGAGACATCAAAAGGGAACACGGAAGTTGCCATAGGAATCTCTATTATTCTGCTTACCCTGGCCTATCTGGTCACGCTGGGGTTGACTCTTCTGCAGCAGCGCGAGGTGAAAAATTAAACATGGAATCCCCTCCGATTATTGAATTGCGTGATATAAAAATAAATAAAGGAAATCGCTCCATCCTCGATATTGGCTTGTTGTCGTTATCACCCGGTGAAACCCTGGGGATAGCAGGCCCGAACGGAGCAGGGAAGAGTACTCTGGTTAAAGTCATGTCATTACTTGAAGAACCCGGTCAGGGCACCATTTTCATACGAGGAAAAAAGGTATGGCCCGGTAAAATCGATTTGTCCGTACGCAGACAAATGGCGGTGATGTTTCAACAACCTCTTATGTTGTCAACATCGGTCTATAACAATGTGGCCCTGCCCCTCAAATTGCGCAGAGTATCCCGTAAGGAGATAAGGCCGCAGGTCATGAAATGGCTTGAACGATTCGGGATAGCTCATCTCGCTGACCGTTCTGCCCGGTCATTGTCCGGGGGTGAACAACAAAGGGTAAATATGGCCCGGACGATGATATCCGACCCCAGGGTCTTATTTATGGACGAACCGTTTACCGCCCTTGACCTGCCCACCAAAAAAAGTTTGTTAACCGATTTTAAACAAATTCTTTCCGAAACGGGAACAACCACGGTGATTGTCAGTCATGATTATCAGGAGATCCGCTTTTTGTGTCAGAGTATGGTGATTATGGGTGAAGGAAAGATTCACAAAAAAACAGATACAAAAAATGTTGATTTGAGTGAATTACCAGAGTATTTATCTGTTTTTATGAAGGACTGGCTCTCCCCGCTGGATCAGACATAATTTGAATCAACAGGAATCGATTTCTCATCTTCAACTTCGTCAACATGCGAAACTTTTCCCCCCTCTTCGAGTCTAACGTAGTGACATCTATTGACGGGAAGGGGAAGGGTATGAAAAGAATTGTCGCATCGTTGTGTTTACTGTTGTTCATGGCCTTTTTCATACCGATCGGAGTGAAAGCCGCCGAACCGGTATCCCTGGTTATTCAGGGATTAAAAGTGGAGCCGGATGTACCGCCGGTCATACATAATCAACGTACGATGGTTCCGGTCAGGGTTGTGGCGGAAGGACTAAATGCAATCGTCGAATGGGACCAAAAAACCAAAACGGCTACCATTACGAAGGAAAACAGGGAGATTCAATTACAGTTGAATAATCCGGTAGCCAGCATCGACGGCGAAAATGTTGAGTTGGATGCACCACCGTTTTTACAAAATAACCGCATGCTATTGCCGATGCGTTTTGTGGGTGAAGCACTCGGGATTACTGTCGGATGGGAGAGTAACACGCGAACGGTTTATGCCAATCACCCTTTTTCGGTTGAGGCGAATGGGGAAGATGTTACCGGTAAAGTGAAAGGCTATGTGATGGACGGTCAATATTACATCTCCGTGCAGGACATCGCACGACTGATTTATCTGGATTATGAATGGGATCAAGAACAGAAAAAAATGGTCATAAAGAAAAAGGATCGTTCTTTTTCCATCAAAGCCGATGAACCGATCCTGGTTGACCGGTCCGACAGAAAAAGATCGGCTATCACAAAGTCATCCAAAAGTAACAATAGGATCGGAGAAGAAGTGGCGAAGGAAATTGATTCATCACTTGTTATCACCATGGATCAGCTGCAAGAAATCCTGGATGATGAAGTGATTAATTGGACTATTGAACCAGAACCGCAACTGGTGGTTGAACGTCTGAGAACACTGGAAAAGATCGAAGCCATAGATCGTGAAGATGAGACAAGTGTTTTTCTTAGGACTTCCGAACCTGTTGAACCTGAACATTTTAGGCTGGTGGGTCCGCACCGGATCGTGCTTGATTTGCCCGCCGCCAACTTGTCCGGGGAATTGCTCGACTTTTTAAATCAGCAACAAGTTCTGCAGGATCAAGAATTGGCACTGACTGAAGACGAAGGAAAAAGGAAAACAACGAATGATCCCGTTGAGGAAGCAGATCTTTCTGAAACCGGAGATCAACTCCCTGAAAAAGGAGTCAGCCCGGAAAACGAGGAAGAAAATGCGGTTGATGATACTGAGTCGGAGGAGGATATTCCCGATATCGCTTCCTTTGATGCAGAAAGCGGATTGATTATTCAGGATGACAATCCTTATCCGGTTATACGGGAAATTCGTTACAGCCAATACGATCAATCTCCTTATACCGTCAGAGTGGTACTGGAGTTGAATCGTAAAAGTGATTATGAGATCATTCCACATAAAAACGGTCTGGAAATTAAATTAAATCCTCTACCGCCAAAAACGGGTTACTTAATTATCGTCGATGCCGGTCACGGGGGGAAAGATCCGGGGGCACGCGGAACAGCGGGAAATGTGGAAAAGGACTTCAATTTGAAAGTGAGCATGCTGATGGTGGAAATGCTCAGTGAATATGAGGAGTTTCAGGTCATGGCCACCCGCTCGGACGATACTTTTCTCACCCTGCAGGAAAGGGTGGAACTAGCCAATGACATGGATGCCGACCTTTTCATTTCGATCCATGCCAATGCTTATGTGCCCGGAACACGGGGAACGGAAACCTATTATTACAACAGGCAGAGTGAAGCCTTCGCACGTGTGATACACAAATATCTGGTGGAAGCCACACAATTTCCGAACCGAGGGGTTCAAACCGCTCCCTTTTATGTAATCAAGAATACTACCATGCCTGCCGTATTAACAGAAACAGGTTTCCTGACTCATCCCGAAGAAAATGCCAAACTCATGCAGCCGGATTTTCAGGAAAAAGTGGCACGTGCTCTGGTCAACGGAATCCGTGAATATTATGAGAATTATGAGTGATAAATATGAATGAAAGAAGCCTTCTTCACGCCGTGAAGAAGGCTTCCTTTGTCTGTGTCAGAAAAAATTTAACAAAGATTCTTGTGACTAGAGGATCTTTCCATGTAAAATAAAGGGTGGAACATGGATTGTTTTGAACGAAATGACAGCGAGGGGGTAACGCACGTTGAAGAACGGCAGGGGCTGGGAAGAATTTCTCATACCGTATGAACAGGCCGTCGATGAATTGAAAATCAAGTTCCGTGCGATTCGTTCCGAGTTAAAAAAACGGAATAACTATTCGCCGATCGAATTTGTTGTGGGCAGAGTCAAAAAAGTGTCCAGCATCTTATCCAAAGCGGGTAAATTAAATATCCCTCTGGATCGTATCGAACAGGAGATGGAAGATATTGCCGGTATCCGGATTATGTGCCAGTTTGTTGACGATATCGAAAAGGTTGTGGATTTAATTCATCAACGTGACGGGAAGGATCTCAAAATCGTTACGGCAAAGGACTATATTGCCAATAAAAAGGAAAGCGGATATCGCAGTTATCACATGATTATATACTATCCCGTGCAAACGGCCAGAGGTGAAAAGGAAATTCTGGCTGAAATTCAGATCCGTACACTGGCCATGAACTTCTGGGCTACAATCGAACATTCCCTTAATTATAAATATGAGCAGAATATTCCCGAACATATAAAAAATAAACTGAGACGTGCTGCTGAGGCCGCTTTTCAGCTGGATCAGGAAATGTCCGATATCCGGGATGAGATTATGTCCGCGCAAAAATCTTTTGAACTGAAGTCATCCCTTGTCTCCCACATTCTTCAAAATATTGAATCCCTCTTTTTACAGGGAGCGGTGGTCGAGGCCAATGACTTTCAGGAACAATTTAATCATCTCATCAAAATCGGTGACATATTACAACTTCGGCAACTGTCAAGGGAAATTGAGCAAGAAATAAACCGTCGGGAATCTTCTTTTTCTTATCATAAAATTGAAGATTAATGAAGATGAGGTGCTTTCGGATAAAACCATGTCCTTAACGCATACTAGAAAAAACAAGCGTAAACAGGAGGTTTGTTCCGATGGCATCTTCTTTTATAAGAAAATGGATATCTTTGATGATTGTCGCTACCCTCCTTTTAACAGCCTGTACGGCTCAAAGGGATGAGCAGAGACAACAGGGACAGGGTGAGGGAGATCAATCCCGTCAGGAAACTCAACAACAGGATCAACAAAAACAACGGGAAAGGAATCGAAATGAAACGCCCGATCTTGCAGGCGGAAAAGAAAAAGAAGTAAGGCGTCCGCACCCGATCACGCTGTCAGATCTCCGCAGGAAATATCCCAGTGTATTTGTGTTAAACGGTCCCTCGTCCAAAAGGCAGGTGGCTCTGACGTTTGATGATGGTCCCGACCTGGAATATACACCGCAAATCCTTGATGTTTTAAAGGAATATAACGTGAAGGCCACATTCTATGTCGTCGGAAACCGAACCGAGGCTCATCCTGAGATCGTACGCCGCATGCATCGCGAAGGCCATGAAATCGGCAATCACACATACAATCACCCAAATCTTATTAAAATGAGCAATGATGCTTTTCAGCGTCAGCTCAGGCAAACGGACGAACTGATTCAGAGAATTACCGGGTACAGTCCGAAGACGTTTCGTCCTCCATATGGAAATGTAAATGAAGAGCAAATCAAATGGCTTTCCAGTCAGAGATTCACGATTGTGAACTGGAATGTCGATTCCCTTGACTGGAAAGGGTTGAGTGCCGATCAGGTCGCCACCAATGTACTCAGTACCATTTTTCCCGGATCGATCATTTTGCAACACAGTGCCGGTGGAAAAGGGGAAGATCTCTCGGGTACAGTGAAAGCCCTCCCCAAAATAATTGAACAATTACGGGCCGACGGTGTGGAATTTGTGACGGTATCCGAGTTGCTGGGTCTCCCCAGGAGCAAATAGACTTCCCATTCCTTTCCAGCCATAATCCTCCCGTGGTAAGCCAATCTATAGATAGAAAATACATACGGGAGGATTTTTTCATGTTTAATAAACGATTCTATTTGGAAATATGGGTCTACCTGTTGCTTGCAGTCATTTTTGCCTGTGTTTTTATCTATATCGGTGCTGACGTGATTCATGCGCAAACCCTTCAAGCAAGCAGTGAGAAGCCATCAGCCATTTATAAGGTGGATACCGACAAAAAGGTACTTGCACTTACTTTTGATATCAGTTGGGGCAACAAATACGCCCATCCCATCCTGGACGTGTTGGGAGAAAAAGACGTATATAATGCAACTTTTTTTCTTTCCGGTCCCTGGGCATTGAAACATCAAGATATCGTGCGCCGCATTGATGACATGGGTTTTGAGATAGGCAGTCACGGCTGGAAACATCAGAATTACAGCCAGTTCAGCAATGAATGGATACGTGATCAGGTAAAAAAAGCGGAAGACGCTTTATATCAAATCACAGGACAAAAGACGCGTCTCATTCGTACCCCCAATGGGGATTTTAACGAAAGGGTCATCCGCACGTTAAATGATCTCGGATATGAAGTGATACAGTGGGATACGGATTCCCTGGACTGGATGAAACCGGGTGTCGATCAAATCGCTAACCGGGTTCTAGAACGTGCTCATCCGGGGGATATAATTCTGCTTCATGCCAGTGATTCATGTCCGCAAACCCAACATGCTCTGCCGAGAATCATCGACGGGCTGAGGGCAAAAGGATATGAATTCGTGACGGTATCCGAATTAATAAAAATGGGAGATCATTGAACAGAAACACGGTATTCTTTTAACCATGTATTCACCTGAATCAGGTAAGCGAACAGCTGAGATACTCCCATTAACTGACCGAACCAGGGTTTGGCCGATGCACGAACATCTCCGGCCGCCATCTCCCGAATTTTTTCCTCATTGATAAACGGCAGAATCGGTGAAGCGGGGTCATCCAAAATTTCGAATAACCAGTCTCTTACCTTTTCAAAATACAGGGGATGATGGGTTTTCGGGTACGGGCTTTTCTTCCTTTCCAGCACACCCTGCGGTAACAATCCTTTCAATGCCAGACGCAACAAACCCTTCTCCCGGTCTCCCGCAAATTTTTGTTCGATCGGAACGTTCCATACATATTCAACAATGCGGTGGTCGCAAAACGGAACACGAACTTCCAGACTGCAGGCCATACTCATGCGGTCTTTTCGGTCAAGCAGGGTGGGCATCCAGCGGGTGAGGTTGAGGTAAAAGATCTCGCGCATGCGGCGCTCGTATTCATTTTCTTCGTGAAGATGAGGAACTTCCCCGAGAGCCTGATGATAACGATAAGCCAGATACTTTTCTGCTTCAATATATTGGCGGGTTTCCGGGGAAAGTATGCTGAGACGGGTATCAAGACGTGTTGACCAGGGAAAAGTATCGGCCTCGATCGTATCTTTCCTGCGCAACCATGGATATCCTCCGAAAACTTCATCTGCACATTCGCCCGACAATGCCACTGTGGCTCCTTTTTTTATTTCTGCTGAGAACAGGTACAGGGAAGAATCAATATCCGCCATCCCAGGCAGGTCTCTCGCACGCATCGCGTCCAACAGTGAATCAACCAGCAGGGAAGAATCGATAGTGATGTTGTGATGCCGGGTACCGATATGCCGTGACACCTCTTTGATCCAGGGTCCGTCGGCGTTGGGCTGGAAATCGTTTGCCTGAAAATAGCGATCATTGTCTGCATAATCGACGGAATAGGTGTGGAGCGGACCTTCACCGTTTTTATTCATGGCCGCGGCCGCAATGGCTGAGATGGCGCTTGAATCCAGTCCTCCGGACAAAAAAGTGCAGACCGGAACATCAGAAACCAGTTGTCGGGTCACGGCATCTTCTACGAGATAACGTACCTTTTCAATCGTGCTTGGTAAATCATCGGGATGTTCACGGGATTCGAGCCGCCAGTACGAATTTATCTTTAATCCGTTCCGGTCAAAAATGAGATAGTCTCCGGGCTTCAATTCTTTGATCTCTTTAAAAACACCGTGTCCGGGAGTGCGTGCAGGACCGATGGCGAAGATTTCCGCCAGACCTTCGCGGTCAATGACCGGTTGCACTTCGGGATTGGCAAGGAGTGCTTTGATCTCAGATCCAAACAAAAAACTTTTCTCTTTAAAAGTGTAGAAAAGGGGCTTTACACCGAGCCGATCCCGTGCCATAAACAGTTGCTGTTGATTTTCATTCCATACGGCAAAAGAGAAAATGCCGTTCAATTTGTTCAAACACTGTTCTCCCCATTGCAGATATGCGGTAAATAAAACTTCCGTATCGGAATGGGATTGAAAACGGTGTCCGAAGGATTTTAATTGATTGCGCAGTTCCTCCGTATTATACAATTCTCCGTTATACAGCATGACAAAAAGTTGATCCCGGAAAAGTCTGACCATGGGCTGCCCGCCTCCTGCAGGATCCACCACAATCAATCGTCGGTGGCCGAGGGCGGCATGTTCGGACACCCAGGTTCCGCTTGCATCGGGTCCCCGCTTGATCATCGCATCCGTCATATCCCTTAGAACGGATTGTTCGTTTCTTAAATCTCTACTCCAGTCGATCCATCCGGTAATTCCGCACATAGAATCAATCCCTCCAGCATAACATTGGGCCATCGCCCATCCTTCTTTCATATTTCTATACAGGCGGCTCCGGCTCCGTGCCTGTCAATCGGGGCAAAATTTCAACAACATACTACGTTTTTTCTCACTTTTGCCATATAATCATGTACAGAGATAAAGAATACTTCGGAGTTGAGTTGGATGAATCTCAGAAAAATTCTGGGTGGACGAGTAATCAAAACAGGATTGTCCGTATTTATCACAGCTGCAATATGTCAGTATTTTAACTTTCCGGTCGTATTTGCCGTGATCGCCGCCATTGTCACGATCGAACCTACGGCAGCCTCCTCGGTAAAAAAAGGCATGATCCGTCTCCCGGCAGCGGCGGTGGGGGCTGCATTTGCCATGTTTTTTGACTTTTTATGGGGTCAAATTCCTCTGACTTTTGCCCTTTCAGCCGTTTTTACCATTGTGGTCTGTCACAAACTGCGCTGGGACGATGCGATCATCGTGGCAACACTCACGGCAACGGCTATGATCCCGGAGACGGAAGATCATTTTTTGATGGCTTTCTTTATTCGACTTGCAACAACCTCGATTGGAATCATAATATCTACCCTGGTTAACTTTCTTTTGTTGCCGCCCCGTTTTGCACCGATGATCCGGGAATTAAAAAGTGACCTGTATCAACGTGCATCGATGTTAATTGTCGATACCATCGACAATATATTATATGGAAACGGCAGTAAAAACGGACTGCGCATGCGATATCATCTGTATAACAGGGATCTGGAACGGGCTCTTCAATATGTTCAGTTTCAACGGGAAGAATGGCAATATCGCAAACACAAAATGTCGGAAATCCGAGAATTTACAGTTCAGCAAAGGGAACTGGATCTGTTGCAGAAGACGTTTTATCATCTGGGAAATCTCATTCCGATACAAAAAATGAATGCAAAAATGGATCCCGAGGTTCTGAAGAATATCGAGCAGGCTGCCTCAATGATTGCTAAATTAATGTCGGACGACTCCCGTGTTGTTGAGGATCTGACTCCTCATATCCGGATATTAAAAAAATACATTCATGATCTTGATCATATTGAGCAGGGGCAACTGTCTTCACTGGTATTTGTATGTTATGAACTGCTGGCCATCTCCCAGATTTTGCAGGAAAAAAAGAAATTTCGAGGTACCTTCGCTGTTGCGGAAACTGAAAGCGTCGGGCAAGACGGTTGATGTCGCAGAGCACATTCCCGCATAGTGAGGAATGACTCCTTGTGTTACCATGAAAATAATGACATAAGGAGGGAAGGAATGTGAAGCTTATTTCCATTGAACCGACTCCAAGCCCCCATTCCATGAAATTAACGGTGGATACCAGATTGCCCGATGGTGTACGCCGGTCTTTTAAACGTGATCAGATGGATCAGGCTCCGGATGAATTGCGTCAGATTCTTCAAATCGAAGGTGTAAAAGGATTGTTTCAGACCGCTGATTTTATTGCGGTTGACCGTGACCCAGGGGCAGACTGGCAATCCGTTTTATCTCAAATCAGACAGTTGTTAGGTGAGAATCAGGAACAATCGGAAAAAGAAAGGCAGTCTGCACAGGCACAGATACGAATCGAGGAGCAAAAACATGAAACGGCTCCCGGAGAAGTCAGAGTCTATATTCAAATGTTTCGCGACATCCCGATGCAGGTAAAATTGCTTGCCGGAATTGAAGAAATCAGGGTGGGCATTCCGGAACGGTTTGTCAATGTCGTAATGGAAGCACAGAAGGCATCGGAAAATGTGATTCTGGAAAGAAAATGGGTCGAACAGGGAATTCGTTATGGAGACCCGCAGGACATCGCGAAACAGGTGGTGGAAGAACTTGAAGCGGCCTACCCTCAGCAACGCCTGCAGGAATTATTGTCCTTCGCTTTGAAGTCACAACCTTCCACGAAGCGGCTGAGTCCAGAAAAAATCAGAGAGATGATGTCCTCGGACGACTGGCGAACACGTTATGCCGCTCTGCAACAAATGTCTCCGGATATCGCCTGTCTTGATCTGTTAACAAAAGCGGTCCGTGATCCGCATGTATCGGTGAGAAGGCTTGCAGTGGCCTATCTTGGAGAACTGGATGACTCCCGTGTATTGCCGCTGTTATTTGAAGCACTGCGTGATCCTGCATTCATTATCCGCCGTACCGCGGGTGATGCTCTTTCGGATCTGGGTGACCCTGCAGCAACAGGACCGATGATCGAAGCACTCAAGGATGAAAATAAACTGGTGCGCTGGCGAGCGGCCATGTTTTTATATGAAGTGGAGACGAATCGGCGATTCCCGCATTACGTGAAGCGGAGAACGATCCCGAATTTGAAGTTCAAATGCAAATAATAATGGCCCTCGAACGAATCGAGGGCGGACATGAAGCACAGGGTTCGGTATGGAAACAAATGACCGGGGCTGTCAGCAACAAAAAATCTGATCAGCGCAGTCCGGATTAAATCCAGCCGCGGGCATCCATGGCTTCGATCACTCTCTCAATGGCAATCATGTAAGCGGAGGTGCGCATGTCAGTCTGGTGCACTTCCGCATTTTTTATAATTCTCTCAAAAGACTGAACAATGATTTCGTATAATCGTTGATTGACTTCATCTTCAGTCCAATAAAAGTTCATCAGGTTCTGTACCCATTCAAAATATGATACGGTGACGCCGCCGGCATTGGCGAGAATGTCCGGAATCACAAGAACTCCCTTTTCTTTAAGGATTCGGTCTGCTGCCGGCGTGGTGGGACCGTTTGCCGCTTCCGCCACAATTTTAGCTTTTACAGCGGGAGCATTGTTTTCGTGAATCACATTTTCCAGAGCAGCCGGGATGAGGATATCGACCTCGAGAGCAAGCAATTCTTCATGGGAAATCTGACGGGACCGGTCAAAATCAGCGAGGGAACCCTGCTCCTTAACTCTGTTTACTTCTTCGAGATTAAGTCCGTTTGCATCATATATAGCCGTACTTGAGTCAGATACGGCAACGACCTTACAACCTGCGGCATTCAATAGACGTGCCGCGTTTTGTCCGGCATTTCCGAATCCCTGTACGGCAACCGTTGCACCCTCAGCCGATATGTTAAGGTATTTTAACCCTTCCAGAATCGCATACATACATCCACGGGCAGTAGCTTCATTCCTTCCCTTTGATCCACCGATAATCAAAGGTTTCCCGGTGATCACTGCGGGGGAAAAGCTTCGATTGATGCGACTGTAGGCATCCGTCATCCAACCCATTACTTTTGCATTGGTATAGACATCGGGTGCGGGGATATCCTTATCCGGTCCGATAATTGAAGAAATGGCTTCGATGTAAGCGCGGCTGATTCGCTCCAGTTCAGCCTGGCTCAATTTACGGGGATCGCAAATGACGCCACCTTTGGCTCCGCCGTAGGGGAGGCCGACGACACCGCATTTGAAGGTCATCAACATAGATAAAGCCTTTACCTCATCAAATGTAACGGCAGGATGAAAGCGAATTCCTCCCTTGGTTGGTCCGATTGCATCGTTATGTTGAGACCGATACCCTTCAAATACCTTGATCGTACCGTCATCCATTTTTACAGGAAAGGAAACAGTTAAGACACGTGCCGGTTTCGACAAAATATCTGCGATATGGGACGGGGTCCCCAGAAGCTTTGTTACCTCTTTAATCTTTCGGACAACAATTTCATAAGAATTTAATACTTCCGACATAAATTCCCTCCCGTAAACGTATTTGGTCTGGCCCTTGATGCATATAAATTACTCTATATCGTACGTTTAAAAAGGGATCAGGTAAATAGGGTATGTTATTTATTAATACCAGTATAAGATTTTGTTTTGATATAGGATAAAATCGTCGTCAGTATCGGCATTGACCACAAAAAGACAGCATATGGGAGATAATCCGCCACCGGTACTCCGATGACTGTACTACATAAAATGGCCAGCATATTCCACGGAATCATCCCTGCAAAAATATGGACCGAATCTGCGATCACACGTGCGAGATCCTCTGGTCGAAAACGTTTTGTCCAGAAAGGTAACAGATTTCTTCCACTGATCATGATCGGTAAGGTTTGATTGCAGGAAATCATATTCATTCCCAGGCCAAACAGGACGGTACGATTTGTAGCGGAAAAAAGGTTGTCTGCTGTTGCCAGGACCTTTTCAAAATAGGGATGAAGGACCCTTGTTTTCTCCAAAATTCCGTTAAAGCAACCGGTCAATGCGATAAAGATCATGAGTCCGGCCATGTTGATCAGTCCCTGACTATGTAAGGCGGCTGGGGCGTTTTCACGAAATCCGAACAATAAATATCGGACCCACTCCTCTGCTGAGATGTTCTGGTACAGAGTACCGATGATCATACTGCTTGCGATGGCTACAGGAAAAGCGTGTTTTACTTTTCCCCCGGCTATCATGGTTCCGATAAGCAACAGCGGTGGAAGCATCAAAAACGGGCTGTATGAAAACCATTCTGTAAAGGATTCGTTATTGTCTTGGATTAAAGAAAATTTCCAGTTTCCATATAAATCAAACAAAATGAAAAATATCAGTGAAAGAACGAACGCAGCGACTGATGTCGGAAGCATGGACTTTCCCTGTACTTTGTGATCCACTCCGGTTACAACAGCCATCAGGTGTCTCGCACTGGAAAAAGGAGATGTTCGATCACCGACAAATGCCCCGGAAACGAGAGCGCCGCCGGCATAGGGTAAAGGAACACCAAGAACAGCAGCCATGCCCGTTAAAGGAATGCCGATCGTACTGAGGGTACCCACGGACGTGCCCAGTGTCATGGAGACGACAGAAGCCAACACAAAAACTGAAGTTAAGAACAGGTCGGGGATGACGAACTGCAATCCTTTTTCGATCATATAGGGTGTGGTTCCGCTGGCCATCCACGAAGGGATCAACAGACCGACAAATATGAGAATCCAAATGACCTCACGGGTCTGAACAGCGCCGGAATAGGCAGATTGTCCGATCTCTCGCCATGAAAATCCGGCACGATTAACCATTACTCCCAATGTCACAAGTCCCGGAAGGAAACCAGCCGCCAGAGGTATCCCTAAGGCAAATGAAAAAAGAAGTCCGGCGATGGTAATTGAAGTCAACATAAATAATTGTTTGAGACTGATCCCGTTTGTTTGTTGCATTCCCTTTTTCCTCCATGAATAGGTTCACATGTATTTTATTGTAGAGGAACGATGTACAATTGCAAACAAAAAAAGAGACGGTCCCGTCAGAATGTACTTTCCGGGTCGTCTCCGTATGCCTTTTTGCCGATAATTTATTGAGTCATCTTGAGGTTACGGGAGGCAGTACAGGATAGGGATAAAAATATTGTAATTCTTCGTCGAAAGTAATGTAATCCAGATTGACCATCAATAACAGATAACGCCTTCCCGTTTCCGGGTCGCTGATAATAATATGATCTCTTCCGGCCGCTTCAAGCACGCCCCGGAAAACCTTGGCATTCCACTCCTCGTTATTTTCAAAAGTCATATAGACCGTTGCCATTTTACCCAGATTAAGACGTAAAATATTTTCAATGTAAGATTCTTCAACGGCAAAGGTGGGTGCAACAGGGGGGACAGCAGGCGTAACGGCAGGGGGAATGACAGCGCCGGAAGGCGGCATCATCTGCGTTCCCTGGGTTCCGGGGGTTGGAGGTGGTGTTACAGGATAAGGCATTGCCATGTATCCACCTCCATATCCGGGGTAACCACCCGGACCCGTTCCCAATCCTCCGGGAGTGCCGGGGTAAACATTCCCCATTCCATAACCTGCACAGGGAGACATTGATTTTCTACTCTTCATAAATAACTCCTCCTTTTATGTTTTTTGTTTTAAAAAGTATTGTAGACATTGGGGCAATCATTTCCGGACGGATTATAAAAACAATGAGCTTTATATCTGCCCGCATTGGCCTGATTGTACCAGGCACCGGGACACCCCGCCTGCGGACGAAAAAACCAGAGTGCATAACTGGCCGGATGATATCGATTGCCGTCAATCACCTGTCTGGCAAGACGAATTTCAGATTCCCTGACGCGTTGATAAAAATAGGGTTTTTGAGTCGCTTCAAAACCGCCGGGAGATTGAAAAACCATTTGTCGCATGGTTCTTATTCCCCTGAAATCCAGACAATTGGAACGGATCCGGTTGACCCCGACATTACCTACCATCAACATTCCCAGGTTGCCTTCACCTTCAGCTTCTGCCCGCATCAGTCGAGCCAGCATCTTTACGTCTTCATCGGTTACTTTAATGACTGCCATCCATTCAACTCCTTTCTTCCCATAAAAAAATCCATGTCAATACAATGTATGGGGCGTACGTATCTGTGGTGAGTGTCCCGACAGCGGGATTTGTTTATTAAAAACCGGAAGATATATGATATGATGGGATGTGGATATGGGAGAGGAGAGAAACAATGGATAAGGAAAAAGAAATCAGAAGAATTGTCCCACTGTTAAGTTTCATTATCTTTTTTTCCGTTCTCAACGGTACAATGTTTAATGTAGCCATT
This sequence comes from Bacilli bacterium, assembly GCA_041686735.1. Lineage (GTDB taxonomy): Bacteria > Bacillota > Bacilli > JACDOE01 > JACDOE01 > JAWLDF01. The sequence goes on along the minus strand of JAWLDF010000005.1, from coordinate 16,043 downwards.
CCCGATATTGCATTACAATTCGGATTATCACCTTCCCAAGTAAGTTGGGTTGTTACCGGTTATATCGTTTTCTTTTCTATCGGTTCCGTCACCTATGGCAAACTGGCGGATATTTTTCCCGTACGCCATTTAATTTCAATCGGTTTATTGACATTCAGTGTCGGTTCTCTGGTGGGAACCTTTGCGCAATGGTATCCGATGCTGATTGCCGGACGCATGATACAGGCAACCGGATCTGCTGCGATTCCGGCTCTTGCCATGCTTGTTGCCACCCGCTATTTTCCGCCGCAAAAAAGGGGAAGTGTCCTCGGTACAATCGCATCCACTGTGGCATTCGCTTCAGCGGTGGGACCGATTGTGGGAGGATTTATCGCCGGGATGCTGCACTGGCGATATCTATTTTTGATCTCACTTCTGACCCTGTTCACGATACCGTTTTTCCAGAAGTGGCTGCCTCGTGAAGAGAAGGGGGAAGGAAGATTTGATCTATGGGGAGCGATTTTTCTTGCCGCGGGAATCGCCGGCTTTTTGCTGTTCATATCCCGTTTTATCTGGTGGATTCTTCCCGTCAGCCTGTTGTTTCTGATTGTTTTTGTTCGTCACATTCACAGGGTGGAACATCCCTTTATACAACCAAGGCTTTTTCGCAACAATCGCTTCAGGAATGTTCTGATTACCGGATTTCTCGCTGTCGGTACCGTTTTCGGTATGATGTTTATGGTTCCGTTGATGTTAAAGGATCTCAATCATTTAACTTCCGCTAAAATCGGGATGGTCATGTTTCCCGGGGCAATCAGTGCTGCATTTTTGGGTACATACGGGGGGCGCCTCACCGACAGGATAGGGGGAGTGCCGGTTGTGATCATCGGATTATTTCTGCTTGCCCTGGGCTTTTTCGGATTATCCAGCCTGGCCGGAAGTGTAAGCTGGATCATCAGTATAGTACTGATTTTGTGTTACACAGGGTTCTCATTTTTGCAATCCTCTCTGGCAAGCACCGTCTCCAATACTCTTTCTCAGGAACAGACGGGGGTTGGAATGGGAATTTATAACCTGGTTTTTTTCATGGCGGGAGCTTTCAGTTTTTCCATTGTGGGGAAAATTCTCGATGTATCCCGGGTTGAATTCATAATAAATCCATTGTTGCAGATGAAGGTTGCAGCCATTTACAGCAATTTGTTTTTCACATTTATCGCCTTCATTTTGCTCAGCTTGACCTTGTTTCTTTTTACATTTCATCGTGACAAAAAGAGGACGCCCGTTCATAGTTCATAATCGTGTGTAAGGGAGCGAAATCGGGAATACTACCTGTAAAAAGGAGTTGATCCGATGAAAAAGAATCCTTACACCCCTCTATCTACAGATCATGATCAAATTCATTCCCGTACCCTCGAAGAATTTCCTGAAGGTCCTTACGGATCCCCCATCCCGTCCATGTCTCTGGGAAAAAGTTCGGGGTGGGACACGGGGGAGCATGTCGAACCACGCTTTTCCTTTGAAAATAAACGATTGCATGATGATCTTCCCCGTCTTGATCCAGCAGCGGATCCCATTCGTTACGAACATGGAAAAGATGAGACGCTCGATAACCTCTCCGACTGAACCCGGCCTCAATCAGGGGAGCGAAGGTTAACCTGCCCCGGCTTTTGCCAGAGCTGCGGGAAGTCTGGCAAAAGCCTTTTTTATATTGAACACATTCATGTTGGAGAATCGTCCATTAAATTTGATATAATATTTTAACTATACGTTATCGAGAGGCGAGGGTGATGAACAAACATCAATCAAGTAATAACATTGTTCTTTTTCCCCATCTGGAGGAAAAGTTGTTGAAACAGGCTAACGAGGCGAGGGAGCGGAAGGACTTTGAACAGGTTGTGCAAAGCTTTGTACAAATTTTGCGTACAAACCCCGAGCATGTCACAGCTTTGTACGGACTGGCTGTCACTTATTATGAGATGGGACAATTTCCCAGGACTCTAGAAATTGTGGAACATATGTTAACTCAAAAAATCGGCAATCCGCTTCAGGTATCACGACTACATATATTAACACTCATGCAACTGGAAAGATTTTATGAAGCGTATGATCAACTGGAACTAATGCTGCATTCAGACAAGTTATCCGATGGAGAACGAGATGAATTAAGACAGTTGAAAGAAACATGCCTTATGCTTGCAGAGGAACAGGAATCGGTTGAAACGGAAGAAGACCTGGTGCGTATGAAAGTTTTACAGGATGCAGAAAATAACCCTCATTTAATTCAAGACTTGAGCGAACAATTAAAACAAGGAACTTACGAAGAACAATTGTTGTCCATCGAACGTCTTAAGTTTTTAAACGTCTCTGAAGTGTCCGAAGTTTTTAAGGAATATCTCGTTTTACCGAAGTCTCACCCCATTTTGAAAACATTTGCTTTAAGGGCGTTGAAAGAAATGGGGGAGAGGGGGACCGTCGCCGTTTACAAGTTCGATCAGTTGGTGGAGATATATGTTGAGGATGTTCCCCTTGATGAAAAGGATATCCCGGTTGATCAACAACAGGTGATCAGAATGGTTTCGGAACGAACAATGGATCATGATCCTACATTCCATGCTTTTGCTTACCAGATCTGGATGGAGTATTTGTTGACGGTCTATCCTCTTGTCCCCGGGATTGAAAAAAAGGAAGTATGGGCAGCGGCGCTCGACTATGTTACGCATCAAGTCATGAACCGTTCAACCTCAAGTAAAGAGATCGCACGTGCTTACTCCGTTTATGTACATGAAATGATCGGTGTTTATGAGGAAATGAATAAGGTTTTACAATTATCTTCCTCGTCATAATTCAATAATTTTTCCCATTGTTGAAAAGGGGATTGTTTATGTTATAATGAAGTGGTTATACTGGCAGATAGCCTGCAGGTACATACGAAATTTTGTGTATGGGATGATTGGTAGGAGGGGTAATTCGAAATGAAAGTAAATTGGGAAAAGACCGGAACAAATGAAGGTGTTCTAACCATTGAAGTGGATGCAGAACAAGTGGATCAGGCTCTGGACAGAGCGTTCAAAAAAGTAGTGAAACAGGTAAACCTGCCCGGATTTCGCAAAGGAAAAGTACCGCGTCCTATTTTTGAAAAACGTTTTGGAGTAGAATCCCTGTATCAGGATGCGCTGGATATTTTGCTTCCGGAAGCATACAGTAATGCTGTTGATGAAGCCGGCATCGAACCGGTTGATCAGCCGGAAGTGGATATCGAACAGATTGAAAAAGGGAAATCTTTAATATTCAAGGCCACAGTTACGGTAAAACCTGAAACCAAATTGGGCCAGTATAAGGATCTGGAAATTGAAGAAAAAGATTTTTCGGTAAGCGATGAAAACATTGAACAAGAACTGCAAAAAATGCAGGAACAACAGGGCCAACTGATCGTGGTTGAAGACGGTGAATTACAAAACGGCGACCATGCCATCATCGATTTTGAAGGTTTTAAAGATGGGGAGCCCTTTGAAGGCGGAAAGGGAGAAAAATTTGACCTTGAGATTGGTTCCGGCACGTTTATCCCCGGATTTGAAGAACAACTGGTCGGTATGAAACCGGGAGAAGAAAAAGAAATTGAAGTGACCTTTCCGGAAGAATATCATGCCGAGAATCTTGCGGGACAGCCGGTTACTTTTAAGGTAAAATTAAATGAAATCAAGCGCTTGAATCTGCCCGAGATCGATGATGAGTTCGTCAAAGATGTCAGTGAATTCGATACCCTGGAAGAATTAAAGGCAGATATCAAGAATAGACTTGAAGAAAAAGCGAAGCAGGATGAGGAAAACTACAAACGTGAAGCTGTGGTGGAAAAAGCAGCTGAAAATGCCACCATTGATCTTCCTGAAGTGATGATCTCCCATGAGATTGACCACATGTTGCAGGACCTGGAGCAACGACTGCAAATGCAGGGTATGAATCTGGATCTTTATTACCAGTTTTCAGGTTTAAACGAGGAAGCATTAAGGGAACAATTTAAAGAGGATGCCGAAAAACGGATCCGCACCCGTCTCACCCTTGAAGCCATCGCGGAAGAGGAAAATGTCGAGGTGACAGATGAGGATCTGGATGAGGAACTGAAAAAAATCGCGGAAATGTACAGCCGTGAAGTGGATGAAATCCGTTCGATTTTTGAAGCTCAGGGCGGCCTTGATGGCATCAAAAATGATATCAAAATTAGAAAAACAGTCGATTTACTTGTTGCAAACAGCAAATTCGTCGCATAATCTAACGCAAAAGATGACAGGGCACGATATTCCATTTCGTGCCTTGTTTTACCAGATTGAAAGGAGGAAAATTAATGAGTCATTTGATTCCGATGGTGGTCGAGCAAAGTAATCGTGGCGAAAGAGCTTACGATATCTATTCGAGGTTGTTAAAAGACCGGATCATCTTTATCGGCACACCGATTGACGACAATGTGTCCAATGTTGTTGTGGCTCAATTGTTGTTTTTGGCTGCCGAGGATCCCGAGAAAGATATTAATCTTTACATAAACTCACCCGGCGGTTCGGTTACAGCCGGAATGGCAATTTACGATACCATGCAATACATAAAACCTGATGTTTCAACAATCTGTGTAGGTCTGGCTGCGAGTATGGGATCTTTCCTGCTTGCGGCGGGCGCACCAGGGAAACGATATGCCCTGCCGAACAGCGAGGTGATGATTCACCAGCCCCTTGGCGGGGTGCGTGGTCAGGCATCCGACATAAAGATTCACGCCGATTGGATTCAACGTACTAAAGACAGGTTGAATCGTATCTATGCAGAACGTACAGGCCAGCCGCTTGAACGGATTGAGAAGGACACTGACCGGGATTTCTTTATGAGTGCTGAAGAAGCAAAGGATTACGGGATTATTGACCAGGTGATCATCCGGAAAGAACAGCAAAAATAGGGGTGATACAGCATGTTTAAATTTAATGATGAAAAAGGACAGTTGAAGTGTTCTTTTTGTGGTAAATCTCAGGATCAGGTTCGAAAATTGGTAGCCGGTCCCGGCGTATATATATGTGATGAATGTATCGAACTTTGCACTGAGATTGTAGAAGAAGAACTGGGTGGAGAAGAAGAACTCGATTTGCAGGAAATACCGAAACCACAGGAGATACGAAAAATTCTGGATGATTATGTCATCGGTCAAGATGCAGCCAAAAAAGTAATGTCCGTTGCTGTCTACAATCACTACAAACGCATCAATTCCAATACCAAAACAGATGATGTCGAGTTGCAAAAAAGTAACATTATCATGCTCGGACCGACCGGCAGCGGGAAAACTTTACTGGCTCAAACACTGGCCCGTATTTTAAATGTACCGTTTGCGATTGCTGATGCGACATCCCTTACGGAAGCCGGTTACGTCGGTGAAGACGTGGAAAATATTTTGCTTAAATTGATTCAGGCTGCCGATTACGATGTGGAAAAGGCGGAAAAAGGGATTATTTATATCGACGAAATCGATAAAGTTGCCCGCAAGTCGGAAAATCCTTCGATTACACGGGATGTTTCCGGAGAAGGGGTACAACAGGCCCTCCTCAAAATATTGGAAGGAACCGTAGCCAGCGTGCCGCCTCAGGGAGGAAGAAAACATCCTCACCAGGAGTTTATTCAAATCGATACTTCCAATGTTCTGTTCATTTGTGGTGGAGCATTTGACGGCATTGAACAGATCATCAAGCGCCGCATCGGTAAAAAAGTGATCGGATTTGGCGCCGCAGGCGGTAAAAAGGACGAATTGAAGGAAGGGGAACTATTGAGTCAGGTTCTTCCGGAGGATCTGTTAAAATTCGGCTTGATCCCGGAATTTGTAGGCCGACTCCCGGTTATCAGTACGCTTGAACCGCTCGATGAAGATGCGCTGATGCGTATCCTGACCGAGCCGAAAAATGCGCTGGTGAAACAGTATCAAAAACTGTTTGAAATGGACGGGGTTGAACTGGAGTTTGAAGAAGGCGCTCTGCGTGAAATCGCAAAAGAGGCCATTAAACGGAATACGGGAGCCCGCGGCTTACGTTCGATTATCGAATCGATCATGCTTGAAGTAATGTTTGAGCTGCCGTCCCGTGATGATGTTGAAAAATGTGTTGTTACGGAACAGACCGTCCGTGAAAAAATCAAGCCCGATTTACAACTGAAATCAAACAAGAGTAATAAACCGAAAGAAAGCGCCTGATTAAGGCGATTCAGAGCCGTGGCATGTTACCGATCATGCCGCGGCTTTTCTAATAAGATGGAATCATTCATTCGTTTAACGCCCTCCTTAGTCGGCAATAATACATGGTATACAACATAACTGGCACGGGAGGGATACACCGTATGAACTGGACAACAGTCATTGTGATTGTTCAATTTTTCTTTTCAATTGTAATTGGTTTGTATTTCTGGAACTTGTTAAAAAACCAGCGTTCCAATAAAACATCGGTAGACCGTGAGTCACGCAAGGAAATGGAGCATTTGCAAAAACTGCGCTCCATCTCATTAACCCAGCCGATTGCGGAAAAAACACGCCCCAAAACCCTGCAGGAAGTGATTGGACAGGAGGATGGAATCAAGTCTCTTAGAGCTGCTTTGTGCGGCCCCAACCCACAGCATGTGATCATTTACGGACCGCCCGGAGTCGGAAAAACGGCAGCGGCGCGTATCATCCTGGAAGATGCGAAGAAAAACCCGATGTCTCCATTTAAAAAAGATGCTGTCTTTGTCGAGCTAGACGCTACCACTGCCCGCTTTGATGAACGGGGAATTGCCGACCCGCTGATCGGTTCGGTCCATGATCCCATTTATCAGGGAGCGGGGGCAATGGGACAGGCGGGAGTTCCTCAACCCAAGCCGGGAGCAGTAACCAGAGCTCATGGAGGAATCCTCTTTATCGATGAGATCGGTGAACTTCATCCCATTCAGATGAATAAGTTGTTAAAAGTACTGGAAGATCGCAAAGTTTTTCTGGAAAGTGCTTATTACAGTGAAGAAAATCAGCAGATCCCGTCACATATTCATGACATTTTTCAAAATGGATTACCTGCCGATTTTCGTCTTGTGGGGGCAACCACCCGCATGCCCCATGAAATTCCTCCGGCCATTCGTTCACGTTGTCTGGAAATCTATTTTCGAGCGCTACTCCCCCATGAAATTATTTCCATAGCCAAAAACGCCATTCACAAGATGAATTTTCAATATGAAAAGGATGCGCTCGATATTATCAGCCGTTATGCTACCAACGGTCGTGAAGCCGTAAATACAGTGCAGATTGCAGCAGGAATTGCGCAAACGGAGAATCGCAACATCATAACAACAACCGATGTGGAATGGGTTGTGCACAGTAGCCAGAAATCGCCCCGTCCGGATAAAAAAGTCCCTGATCGTCCTCAGGTCGGACTGGTTAACGGTCTGGCTGTTTATGGACCGAACATGGGCACCCTGCTTGAAATTGAAGTATCGGCCCGCCCGGCCTCTCAACCCGGCCAGGGTAAGATTCAAGTTACCGGCGTGGTTGAAGAAGAGGAGATGGGTGGAGGACAGCGCACGTTAAGGAGAAAATCGATGGCGAAAGGTTCAGTGGAAAATGTTTTGACCATCCTTGCTTCTCATGGAATGAACCCCTATGATTACGATCTCCATATCAATTTTCCGGGGGGGACTCCGGTTGACGGCCCTTCAGCAGGAATCTCTACGGCGGCAGCCATTTATTCGGCAATCAAAAATCTGCCGGTTGACAACAAGATTGCCATGACCGGAGAATTAAGCATCCATGGAAAAGTGAAGCCTGTAGGAGGAATCGTTGCCAAAGTGGAGGCTGCCCGTCAGGCTGGTGCAACCCGGGTACTCATACCGAAAGATAACTGGCAATATTTGTTCAACACCATGCCTGATATAGATGTGATTGCAGTCGAGCATATTGAGGAAGTATTCGAATATGCGATCTTAACGAAGGAACAGGTTAAGGAAGAAAGTGCTTCTCAGTCGGTTGCTCCCGATTTTTTAACAGCCACTCCGTCCCTGTTCGATGCACAACATTAGACAATCCCATATTGTTAGGATAAAATATTGAACACAAGGCATTCATGGCAATGGAGGTGTGAAATGTTGCACGATATGAACGATACAGTCAGACAGATTCCCTTACTCCCACTTCGCGGGTTACTCGTATATCCCAACATGGTACTCCATCTTGATGTGGGAAGAGATAAATCCGTTAAAGCACTTGAACAATCAATGGTTGATGATCATCTCATTCTGCTGGCTACCCAGGAAGAAGTTCAAATTGAAGAGCCGAATGAAGAAGATATCTTTAAAGTTGGGACCGTAGCCAAAGTAAAGCAGATGTTAAAATTGCCCAACGGAACGATTCGCGTGCTGGTCGAAGGGTTAAAACGCGCACGTATTGATAAATTTGTCAGTGATCAACCCTATTTTACCGTACAGATCACTTATCTCGAGGAGGAAGGGGAGCTTTCCCCCGAGGTTGAAGCGTTGATGCGCAGTGTGCTTGATCATTTTGAACAATATATTCGCCTCTCAAAAAAAGTTACACCTGAAACCTTAACGGCCGTTTCGGATATAGATGATCCCGGCAGGCTGGCAGACGTGATCGCCTCCCATCTGAGCCTGAGAATCAAAGACAAACAGAGCATTCTCGAAACGGTGGATGTCAAAGACCGGCTGAATAAATTGCTCAATCTTTTGAACAACGAGCGAGAAGTGCTGGAACTGGAAAGAAAAATCAGTCAGCGCGTCAAAAAGCAAATGGAGAAAACGCAAAAAGAATATTACCTGCGTGAACAAATGAAGGCCATTCAAAAAGAACTCGGCGAAAAAGAAGGACGCGCCGGGGAAATTGATGAATTGCGCAAACAGCTTAAAGAATTGTCCGCTCCGCCACGGATTAAAGAGAAAGTGGAAAAAGAACTGGACCGTCTTGAAAAAATGCCGGCGACATCAGCCGAAGGAAGTGTAATTCGCTCTTATATCGAATGGATCTTATCACTGCCATGGACGAAAAAGACAGAAGATCATCTCGACATTCAGCATGTACAGAAAGTGCTGGATGAGGATCATTATGGTCTGGAAAAAGCAAAAGAACGTGTGATCGAATATCTGGCCGTACAAAAAATGGTAGAAAAAATGAAGGGGCCTATCCTTTGTCTGGTCGGCCCTCCGGGGGTAGGTAAAACTTCACTCGCACAGTCGGTTGCGAAAGCACTGGGCAGGGAATTTGTCCGCATTTCCCTCGGCGGAGTCCGTGACGAGGCGGAGATTCGCGGTCATAGAAGAACTTATGTAGGTGCGATGCCGGGAAGAATCATTCAGGGAATGAAAACGGCAGGCAGCATCAATCCGGTTTTCTTACTGGATGAAATCGATAAAATGGCCATGGATTTTCGCGGAGATCCGGCTTCTGCCCTGCTTGAAGTCCTTGATCCCAATCAGAATGATACTTTCAGTGATCATTATATTGAGGAACCATACGATCTATCTCACGTCATGTTTATCACGACGGCCAACGCTATGCACAATATTCCGCGACCTCTACTGGACCGGATGGAAGTGCTCTATATTTCCGGGTATACGGAAGTGGAAAAAACAAAAATCGCCGAAGGATACCTTATTCCCAATCAAATGAAGGAACACGGGCTGAAGGAAGAGCAAATGGAGATTGAACAGGAAGCATTGCTTAAAATTATCCGTCAGTACACCCGTGAAGCGGGAGTCCGTAATCTCAACCGGACAATCGGGACGATCTGCCGCAAAGCAGTGAAACAGATCGTCGCCGGCGAAAAAGAGCGTGTTGTCGTAACTCCTGAAATAGTTGAAGAAATGCTGGGTAAACCGGTTTATCGATACGGTACTGCGGAAACAGAAGATCAGATAGGTGCGGTAACAGGACTGGCCTGGACGGAAGTGGGCGGAGACACGTTGACTGTTGAAGTTTCTCTTTTACCCGGAAAAGGGAAGTTGACGCTTACGGGGAAATTGGGTGACGTGATGAAGGAGTCTGCCCAGGCCGCATTCAGCTATATCCGCTCCCGTGCTGAGCAATTAAACATTGGTCCTCAATTTTATGAAAAACAGGATATTCATATCCATGTTCCGGAAGGAGCCATTCCCAAAGACGGGCCGTCGGCCGGTATTACCATGGCTACAGCGCTCGTTTCCGCACTCACGGAGATTCCTGTATCCCGTGAAGTGGCTATGACGGGAGAAATTACCTTAAGGGGTCGCGTCCTTCCCATCGGGGGACTGAAAGAAAAAGCGCTGGCAGCTCATCGCGCCGGAATCAAGAAGATTATTTTACCCGCGGAAAACGAGAAGGATATCGAAGATATCCCGGAAACAGTCCGCAATGATCTGGAATTCATCATGGTTGACCATATGGATAAGGTTCTTGAGTATGCATTGCGTAAAGAAAAAGTGAAATCATCATGATCAAAATGGGAAGAGGAAGCGTTTAGTTATGAAGGTAATCGATGCAGAAATTGTGATTAGTGCGGTAAGTGAGAAACAATATCCCGGAGAGCCCCTGCCTGAGTTCGCTCTGGCAGGGCGTTCCAATGTGGGAAAATCATCATTAATCAACAAGTTGATCAATCGGAAAAATCTTGCCCGTACCAGTTCAAAACCGGGCAAAACACAGACCTTAAATTTTTACCGGATAACCGGAGAAAAAGGAAGTTTCTTTTTTGTTGATCTCCCCGGTTACGGATTTGCCCGGGTTTCCAAAAAAGTGAAGGAACAGTGGGGGGAGATGATTGAGTATTATTTGACTACAAGAGAAGCGTTAAAATCGGTGCTTCAAATTGTAGATCTGCGCCATCCCCCTTCAAAGGATGACAAACATATGTATGAGTGGCTGAAACATCACGGGATTCCGGTGATCGTTGTCGCAACCAAAGCAGACAAAGTACCACGCGGCAAATGGCAAAAGCACTTAAAAATCATCAGACAGGACCTTAACGTCGATCCTTCGGACTCCCTCATCCTTTTTTCCGCTGAAACGGGTGAAGGAAAAGACCAGGTATGGAAAGCCATCATGGAAAAACAAAAGCCTCCTGCTTAGGAGGCTTTTAGTATGAACTTTTCGATGACTTGTCTTACCCCGTCTTCATTATTGGTGGCGGTGATATAATCCGCTATTTCCTTAAGAGATTCTACAGCATTCCCCATGGCTACGCTGAGTCCGGCAACTTCGAGCATGTCATGATCATTATAACTGTCTCCGACGGCAATGATTTGTTTCGGATCAATTCCGAAATGCTCAGCCAGATACAGGATGGCTTTTCCCTTTGATGCTTCCGGATGGAGAATCTCCAGAAAAAACGGTTTCGATTTGGTAATGTATGCAGCATTCCCAAGCCTCTTTTTCAGTAAATCCTGAAGATGATCCAGTTTATCCGGGTCGTCAGAATACAATATCTTGGTCGAAGGACGTGCCAGCAATTCTTCAAAATCTTCCCTTACGACATAGGGGACATTGGCAATTTGAACATAGTGTTTAATCTTATCGTTATCTTCCGGACTGATCAACGTATCTTCCTGGTATATCTGCATATGCACACCATATTGTTGCGCCACATTGTAGACTTCCTGTGAGATCCCGGGAGAGACTGATTTCTCATAAAGGGTGCTTTTATCGTAAAGCCCCTTTACATAGGCCCCCTGATACGTGATCAGGGGAACGTTTAATTGCAGTTGAGAAGCAATTTTGGCAGCGGAAGCAAACATGCGTCCGGTTGCCAGTGTTACGATGACCCCCTGATCAACAGCCTGTCTGATCGCTCTTTTAGATGTATCCGTCACCGTAAGCTCATCCGTTAACAATGTATCGTCCAGATCAATGGTAATCATTTTATAGTTCATCTTATCACACCATTTGATGATTTTTTGATTTGTTTTTTTTGTTCCATTTTAAAACCTGAGGAGGCATTTCAGCCAGAATCATACCGATGAAGATACCGAGACTACCGATGACTGCTTTTGTTCCCAGTACTTCGTCTGTCCAGATGAACGCCGTGATCGCTGCAAAAACCGGTTCCATGGCATAAATCAGAGCAACGCGGGTGGGAGTCGTGAATTTTTGTGATTCTGTCTGCACTACAAATGCAAGGGCTGTCGCGGGAATGACGGTAATGATCAGCGCCAGCACCACTTCCTTGCTTCCCATAATTTGCGGATCCATCACCCGTGACCAGTCTTCGAACAAAAAACCTCCGGCGGCGCTGACGATACCGACGGTGGTAATTTGAATCAATGCCAGGGCAAGTGACGGGAAATGAGGAGCATATTTTCCCGTGAGCGTAATTTGCATGGCAAACGAAACGGCACAGAAAAATGACCACACATCTCCGGGATTTAACGTCATGGAATCTCCCATTGTAAGTAAATAAAGACCGATGGTGGCAATGATCACACCGATGATGGCGGGAATTTTAGGGATTTGTCTTAAAAGGAGCAGTCCTAATAAAGGCACCAGAACCACTGACAGTCCGGTGATAAAAGCTGCTTTTGATGTGGTTGTAAACTGCAGACCGATCGTCTGAAAACCGTATCCCCCAAATAACCAGACCCCGAGAATAACCCCGGAAATCATCATTTTTTTCGAGATTGCCTTTAACTGATGACGATAAAATAAAGCCAGCAGAATAAATAAAAAGACCGATGCAAACAAAAATCTTACAGCATTAAACGTGAGCGGCGGCAAGAAAGCAATGGCATTTTGAACAAGTACAAATGTGGTTCCCCAGACAAAGGCAACCATTAACAAACTGAGGTCTGCAATCAAATGTTTTTTCAATTTTTATACTCACTCTCCGTTTCAATCAATGCGGTCATTAGTAATTACATATTATACATGAACTTGACATAAAGAGAAATTCCTTATCTTTGTGTTTGAAAAGTTTGAAAAGTAAAATAATAAAAGGATTTTCCGAAAATCAGTCGAAATAATGAATTATTTGACATTTTTCATAAAAAATTTGAAAACGGGAGGGTAGAGAAATGAGCAAAGGGATCTTACGTTCCAGAAGTGCACGTTCTGCCTTGAACAAAGCTTCACGTATCGCAGAAAAATTAAAACCTGTCCTTCAAGGTGTAGAGAATTTTGATGAAGTGAAAGAGAAAGCCGGTCAAATTCTTGACACTGAATTAAAAAGAGACGAATATGTTCTGGTGATTGATGGAAACGGCAAAGCATTAAGACACACCAATCGATTAAGGGAAGGGATGCTCTTTAATGATGATGTCGGAATAAAAGCGGCTACAACTGATCAGCCACTATTGCAACTATATGCAAGAAATACGGGAGAACTGGTGATCGACGTCTCCTGTCCGATTGTAAAAAATCAAGGAATTCGCTATCAATTGCGTCTTGGTCGAATTGTGCACCGCCCTTTTCTGGGCCCGGTCATTTTCGGGATTGCGGCAACTTCTCCTGTCATAATCGGGATTTTATCCATTTTAACGGGCATTCCAGTATCTTCTGTATGGATTCCGCTTGTTGCTGGTACTATCCTTTCTTTAACTGCCAGTTTCTGGGCTTATCGCAGATTATCGGGTTCCCTTCATGACTGGTATGGGATGACACGCAGAATTTCTTCAGGTGATCTGACGGACCATCTTAAACCGAAGGGACGTAATCTTTTTGATCAGATGGGGTATGAGTTAAATAAAGTGGCCCTTGGAATGAGCACGATTATGAAAGAACTGGCTGTTTCGGCGGAAAAGACCCGTCATATCAGTCAGTCCCAATCTCAGGAAGCCGCTAACCAGGTGCGGGAATTTGAAATGTTATCCAGTGAGATTCAAAAATTTTTTACCGGAACAGAGGAACAATTGTCCTCTTTACAAAATGCTCTTGGAATGATTAATGAAATGTTGGATGCAGCCCGGAAAATGCGTAAAAATATTGATGTTACCGTGAGTTACAGTGAAAGTGCATTTCAGACAGCCAATCAGGGAAGTGAAGCGACTGTGAAGTCAGCTGAACAAATGACAACGATTCAGCACACGGTTTCAGAGTTGGCAAGTGTTATCGAAAGTATGTCCCGTGATTCAGAGGAGGTCCTTTCACAGGTTGCTGCGATTTATAATATCAGTCAACAGACGAATTTACTTGCGCTAAATGCCTCTATTGAAGCGGCACGTGCCGGGGAAGAAGGGCGTGGATTTGCCGTGGTAGCGGAAGAAGTGAGAAAGCTGGCGGAAGAAACATCTACCTTTTCGGATAAAATTATCAATGTTTTGAATGAGATGAGCAGTGAAGCGCGGCAGGCTGTGGAAAAGGTGAAAAACAGCGTGGATCAAATTCAAGAAGGTGTTTCCATGGTTGGAATGTCCAGGGATGCCATTGATCAGCTTCATGATGTTATCAAACAAATGCGGGAACAGGTGGACGAAAATCGCAGAAGTGCCGAGATTCTTGAAAATGACAGTCAGGAATTACAAAGCATTATGGAACATTTGACAGAAATCAGCGAGTCATTTACATCGTCAGCCTCAGAGACGGCAGCTACCGTGGATTCACAGGTGAAAGGAATACAATCCCTGTCTTCAGAAGCAGAACAATTACTGGAACAATCCCAACATCTTGAGCAAATCGTCAATCGATTTCGCTGGAATAAATAACCCGGAAAAATCGATCAGGAGATCAGGAAAAGATTAGTGCTTGAAAGTTTAAATTAAATATGTTATTTTAGTAATTGCCGTGCTCAAACGATGTCACGGCATCCTTTATGCGGAGAGGTGTCCGAGCTGGCCGAAGGAGCACGATTGGAAATCGTGTAGGCGGGGTAGACCCGTCTCGAGGGTTCGAATCCCTCCCTCTCCGCCAGGACAAAAAGCAATGAAACACAAAGTAAATTATCCGAGATAAACTCAGGCAGGGATTGGAACCCGCTCTCCGAAGGAGAGAAGGGGTTCGTTGGAAACACGTCGAGGACAGGGCCGTAAGGACCGTGCCGAGTCGATGTTGGATTCCGGAGCCGAGCCGATGGAATCGGCGAAGGGGAAGGTATCCCTCCCTCTCCGCCAGGACAAAAAGGCAATGAAACCCAAAGTAAATAAATCTTGATGCTCCTGTAGCTCAGTCGGTAGAGCGCATCCATGGTAAGGATGAGGTCGCAGGTTCGATCCCTGTCGGGAGCACCATCTTCTGTGGCGGCGTAGCTCAGCTGGCTAGAGCGTACGGTTCATACCCGTGAGGTCGGGGGTTCGATTCCCTCCGCCGCTACCATAGAACACAGGGGCATAGTTTAATGGTAGAACAGCGGTCTCCAAAACCGCCAGTGTGGGTTCAATTCCTACTGCCCCTGCCATGAAGGCGACCATGTAATAGTTGTGGCGGCTATGGCGAAGTGGTTAACGCACCGGATTGTGGCTCCGGCATTCGTGGGTTCGATTCCCACTAGTCGCCCCATGCGGTCCATTAATTTGTGGGCAATGTATTATTCCGGAGGAGTACCCAAGTCTGGTTGAAGGGAGCGGTCTTGAAAACCGCCAGGGCGCGCGAGCGTCGCGGGGGTTCGAATCCCTCCTCCTCCGCCATAAAAAACTCAATGAAATACAAAGTAAATTACCCGGTAAAACTCGGGCAGGGATTCGAACCCGCTCTCCGAAGGAGAGAAGGGGTTCGTTGATCTCACATCCCACTTCTAATCCGGAGAGATACCCAAGAGGCCGAAGGGGACGGTTTGCTAAACCGTTAGTGGGCTTCGCCCAGCGCGGGTTCGAATCCCGCTCTCTCCGCCATGTGTCATGAGCCATTAGCTCAGCTGGTAGAGCACCTGACTTTTAATCAGGGTGTCGCAGGTTCGAGTCCTGCATGGCTCACCAATTGATATCCGGGCCTATAGCTCAGTTGGTCAGAGCGCACGCCTGATAAGCGTGAGGTCAGTGGTTCAAGTCCACTTAGGCCCACCATGAAAATACTCGTGCTAGTTTAGGGACATGATTTTATTACCTTTAAAGTGATAACAATCGATCTCGCTGCATAAGGCAAAAAAATCGTCTTAATCCTGTAATTTAAAGCAAAAGTG
>JAWLDF010000004.1:18406-144426 GCA_041686735.1 Bacilli bacterium | reverse complement strand
CCGATTTTGTTTCCTTTTTTCATTTTAAATCATAAAAATAGAGCCGACAAATATATCGACTCTATTATTATTTCCATTCTATTAAATTTTATCCCGATATTCTCATAGGATGCAGTTTACGGAGTGACGGTTGTATCTGTCGTGTCTGTTGTGTCTGTTGTATCAGTCGTGTCCGTTGTGTCAGTCGTATCGGTTGTATCGGTTGTATCATCTGATTGAGTATCTTCCGTTTGCTCATCCGTATTTTCTACTTCTTCTTCATCTTCGGTTATCACTACGATTTGTCCGTCAGGAATCCAATTTACCTCCGCATTAAGTGCTTCAGCAATGAAACGTGCCGGTACAAAGGTACGTCCGTCTGTAATGGAAGCCGGTACGTCCAGTTCTACTTCTTCACCGTTAATAGTAGCCACGTTGCTTCCGATCGTCAGAGTGATAATAACTCCGTCCCGTTCAATGATGACCGTCCGTGTCTCTTGATCCCAATCGACTTCAGCATCGAGTGATTCCGCAATCGCGCGGAAAGGAACTAATGTACGTCCGTCTTTGATGACCGGGGGTACGTCAAACTCGGGTTTTTTCCCGTTGACGAATGCCGTCACTTCATTGATTCCGGCCTGTTCATATAGTTGCCCCAGCAACTCATAGTTCTCTAAAAGATCCTTTTCTAACTCCAGTAATTTCTCCTGAGATTCCAGAGCTTCAGCCCACTCTTCATTTTCAGCAAAGAATTGTGCAAGTTTCTTATAAGCCTGTCCTTTTTTTGTTTGAGGACTGTCGCTTTCCTCCATTTCCTTTAATAATTCCTTGGCTAATTGAAGAACTTCCTGATTTTTATTTTTTATACGTTCTCTTTCTGTATATCCTTCACCCATATCTTCATCGTCAGTTTCGTCTGCTTCAACTTCATTTTCAACTTCTGTTTCTTCCTCTGAATCTAATTCCTCATCTGTTGTGTCTTCTTCGTCCGCCGGCTCATCCACGAGACTTTCCAATTCATCAAGAATATCCTCGAGATCTTCAATGGCATCTTCCGGGGTTTCGTAACGTTGAAGAATTTCGTTAAGTACCTCTTCAGCATGGCTGCCTTCTTTTACATTTTCAAGGGCATTTTCCAGTCCCGGAGGAATTTCTTTATCCCCCTTACCTTTACCCTTACCTTTACCGAAATCGTCATCATCTTCATTTTCATCTTCATCCAAATCTTCATCTTCTTCTGCATCTTCATCCAAATCTTCATCTGTATCTTCTACTTCGTCCCCGACCTGACCATCGTCATCAGTCGTCTCTTCCAGTTGCTCCTGTTCTTCCGTCTGGTCGTTCACACCATCGGTATCTGCAGCCATAACGGTTGTTCCCAGTACAAAAAATACAGCTAAAAACATTAAAGCAAAGCGCTTCATTCTTGACTCCTCCTCTTCTAACTGGTTCAAAATTCCTGTATATATTGTTTACGTTAGCCCAACGACATTTATGGGGGTCATTCGACAACTATTTTTGAATTGCCTGTCAGTTAATGAACAAATTTTTTCGTCACATCGGCGGCAATCGGTACCATACAAATATCGCTGCCAGAAAAACCAGAGTGGCAAGGGCCAATACACTCCAGATAAAAACTCGATCTTTCCGCCCGCCGGATGAAGTCTTTTTAAATTCCACTCTGATTCGTTCGCCCACCCGCGGAGGAGCATCGGGTAACGGCAGATTGCGAAACAATCCGTCATCGCACAAAACAATCACGTATCGCTTCGTCACTTCAAACACAATCCCTGATGTATGATTCATGAATAACTCCTCCTTTTTAAATCCGGAAAATCAAGTAAAGCTTTCAAATGGACGTATTCTTCTCCACTAAAAATAACAATAAGTGCGATTAAATACTTTCGATACCGTTCGAGAGTTTTCCGGCTGACCCCGGCCAATTTCTCCAGTTTTTTTAGAGGTAACCGGCCCGTCCTTTCCAGGTCCTTAACCATATCCGGGTGTTTGACAAATTCGGCAGCAATTTTGACCATAACGGCACGGGAGTCTGCATGTTTCGGTGCAGAATCCTGTAATTCGGCCAGTCTTATGCCAAGCTGATTTAATTTTTTACGATAGTGCTTTAATTCTTCCGCCCTTTCCTCAACGAGTTGTTCCTCTATAAACCGTTCCATTGCCTGATTTGTCTCGTAAACAGATTGTGACGGATGATGATCATCACGATCCTTCCAATCAGCCCCGGCTTCAAGACTCAACATATGTAAATGTCTCTTTTCAGCACGAAAATAATCGACTAAACGGGAATGAATCAACATTCGGGCATATCCGTAAAAGTTCCTCCCCTTTTCCGGATAGTAGCGGTCAATCGCTTCATTAAAAGCAATCAACCCGACACTCATCTCGTCATCCTGACGCCCGATCAGCCTATGACAAAAAGAGGATACCGATTTGGAAATGAAATCAATGTTATTTTCGATCAACATGCGACGGCTCGATGTATCTCCTTCCTGTGCTGCTTTAATCAAATGAAGGAGCGTTGTTTCCTCAAGCATCGTCCACACCACCAGTCCTGATTGACATTATTGTCGAATATGCTCGAATACACTATACCATATATTTCGGCAATTTTTGTTAAAAATCCTGTCCATCAAAAAACCGGGGTTTAATGATTTACCCCGGCTTGCAAAGTATGGCCCTGGCCCTGTTGCATCAGATACATTTTATGGTACAGCCCTTTTTTAGCAAGCAATTCCTGATGATTTCCCCGTTCCATAATTTCTCCCCTGTGCAGGACAAGGATCAAATCGGCGTCCTGAATCGTGGACAATCTGTGGGCGATGGCGATGGTCGTGCGACCTCTGCGCATTTTTTGCAACGCGGTCTGAATGGCTTCTTCCGTCTCCGTGTCCACATTGGCAGTTGCTTCATCGAGCACGAGAATTTTGGGATTGATCACCATGGTGCGGGCGAATGAAAGTAATTGCCGCTGACCGCTTGAGAAGGTAGCCCCCCGCTCACCCACTGGTTCGTTATATTTGCGGGGCAACTTTTGAATAAATCCATCCGCCTGCACGAATCGGGCAGCCTCTTCGATCTGTTCATCCGTAATTTCCTGGTTGTGAAGACGGATATTGTCCCGCACATCACCGACGAACAAAAATGGATCCTGCAATACGAGCCCCATTTTACTGGTTAATTCTTCCTTATCATAGTGTTGCAGAGGAACTCCGTCTATTTTTATCGTCCCGCGCTCCACAGTATAGAACCGCATCAACAGGTTGATGATCGAACTTTTACCGCTTCCGGTATGACCGACCAGAGCCACCGTTTGACCCGGTTCGGCCGTGAAGGAGATATCTTTCAGCACATCATTTTTTCCGTCGTAGGAAAAATAGACATGTTCAAACTCAATTTTTCCCTCCGTGATCTTCGGGTGATCTTCCCCGGTTTTTTGCGGTGCCAGTTCCTTCTCTTCCATCAATTCAAAAACCCGTTCGGCGGAAATCAGGGCTTGCTGCATCTGAGAAAGACGCATCATCATCATGTTGACCGGCTCAAAAAATCGATCGAGATAATTGATAAAGGCATACAGGACACCGATCTCGATCACCCCGTCAAATGAACGGAACCCGAAAAATTGCAGCACCAGAGTAATCACCATCAGATAGATCAGATCGACTGCCGGGCGCAACAGGAGTCCGTTTAATTTAATATTTTTAAACTCGGCCTCATAGTGCTCCCGGTTAATCTTGCCGAATTCCCGCCGGAGCCTCTTTTCCTGACGCATCGCCTGAATCATGCCCATCCCCTGTATCGATTCGTTCAATTTGGCATTGAGCTGGCTTATTTTGTGGCGGGATACGCGATAAATCTTTGAACTGAAATGTCTGTACACCTGCATCAATGTAAGAATCACCGGAAGCAGTACCAGACAAAGTGCGGCCAGTCTGGCATCAAGAATAAACATGGCCACAAAAATTCCGATTAAAAACACGATATTTTGTACAAAGGTGGAGAGCACACTGACAAACAGTTCTTTGATCGCTTCCGTGTCGTTGGTGATGCGGGACACAAGTCCTCCGGCCGGCTTTTTATCAAAAAAAGACAGCCCTAAAAATTGCACTTTACTGAAGACATCGATTCGCAATTGTTGTACGATGCGCAACGCGATTTTTTGAAATGAATACATTTGAATGTAATTAAAGATGACCGATGAAAAATGGAGGACCAAATAAATTGATCCGAGCACGATCAATTCCGAACGTACAAACATACGCGGACTTAAATAATCGTCGATAAAAATTTTAACCAGTAAGGGACCGGCCACATCGGCAGCGGTTGCCAGTAACAGAAACACTGATGCCGCAACCAGTGCTTTACGATGCGGTTTTAAATATCCCAGCAATTTACGGACTACCATTCCTTTCACCCTCCTCTGGCCACCAGGTCCTCCAGTTGTTGATGTTGGTACATGGTGGCGTACCATCCCTGTTGTTTCATCAGTTCTCCATGTGTGCCCCGTTCAATGATTTGACCGTTCTCGAGCACAATGATCAGGTCGGCATGTTCCACGGCACTCAGACGGTGGGCCGAAATGATCGTCGTTTTATTTTTCCGGTTATCTTTCAGATGACGTAAAATATCTTTCTCTGTATTGGCATCCACAGCTGATAATGAATCATCAAGAATCAATACTTCCGGATCAAGCAATAATGCCCTGGCAATTGAAATACGCTGTTTTTGACCGCCGGAAAGTGTCACGCCCCGCTCTCCCACAATAGTATCGTAACCGTCAGCAAACTGTAGGATGTCGTCGTGAATGGCAGCAATTCGGGCTGCCGCTTCAATATCCTGCTGCGTTGCATCCGGTTTTCCGAAAGCGATGTTTTCCGCCACGGTCATGGAAAAAAGGAAATGGTCCTGCGGGACATAGCCGACAGCCTCTCGTAAATTGTTGAGGGAATAGTCATAGATCGATGTTCCGCCGATACAGATATCCCCTTCTTTAAGGTCGTATTCACGTAAAAGCAATCGAAAAAGGGAGGTTTTGCCGCTTCCGGTTTTTCCTGCGATACCCAGGGTTTGTCCCCGGCCAATTTCAATTTCAATGTTTTTCAAAGCAGGGGATTCCTGTCCCGGATAAGTAAATTGCGGGATTTGAAAAGTCACTTCCCCCTGGGGTTTATGTTCGACAACTACTTCCTTGTCTTTCACCTGTTGCGGGATATGTAACAAATGATTGACACGGTCATAGGAGGCACGGCCTCTTTCTACAATATTAAACAACCATCCGAAAGCCAGCATCGGCCAGATCAGGCGTCCGAGATAAATGGTAAACTGGGTCAGTTGACCGATGGTCAGTTCATCACGGATGACATACCCGGAACCCACAGCGATTGCAATAAAAAAAGAAATTCCAACAAGCAAAGAAATCGTCGGGTCAAACAGGGCATCTATTTTTGCAACCTTAATGTTTTTTTCCACAACGTCATTGGATATTTTTTCAAAGGAACCGATTTCCGCCGTTTCCTGCCCGAATGCTTTTATCACCCTTACCCCGGTAACATTTTCCTGAACCTTATCATTCAGGTTTGAAAATGCTTCCTGGGCCTTATGAAAACGTTCATGGAGCAATGTTCCGTATTTATTGGTCGACCAGGCCAATAACGGCATGGGTAACAGCGCCATCAAAGTTAATTCCCAATTGATAAAGAATGCCATCGAAAATATCACCAGGCTCCCCACCGTAAGCGAATCGACCAGCGTCAAAACGCCTTCTCCCGCAGTGTTTTGGATCGCCTGCACATCGTTGGTGGCGTGAGCCATGAGGTCTCCCGTACGACGGTGATGAAAAAAGGAGGGAGACATTCGGGTATAGTGATGATACAGTCTGTCTCGCAGGATCATCCCCAGTTTCACCGAAGAACCGAAGATTTTGATGCGCCAGAAGTAACGAAAGGTATACATTGTGATCCCTGTTAACAGCAATAGAGCAGACCAGCTCAGTAACTTGTTCTTCGTAAGAGTCTGTTGCCCGATCTCATCGACGATGACCCCGACAACATAAGGGGGAAAAAGTTCAAGTAATGCAACGCATAAGAGCAACATCGCTCCGGTGATATAACTCTTCTTTTCCTGACGAAAGTACCAGAACAGATCTCGAAAAATACTCATTTTGTTTCCCCCTTCAATAACTGTATCAACCACGAATTATTAGACTTTTTTGTTACAAATGTAATGATAACATATTTTGTGCAATTTGAGCCCGCAAAAAAAACCAGCCTTTCGACAGGGCTCCGACGAGGGTGCAGACCCCTGAAAAACAAAGCAAAAACCCTCCGGTACATAATTATGACCGAAGGGTTTGCCATCATGATTTCCGATTTCCTTCAGGAATCGGACTTCTTTTGAAACTTTCCGGAAAGGGATATTACATCATGCCCATTCCGTCCATGCCGCCCATTCCACCCATGCCGTTGGCGTTGTCTTTTTCTTCCGGCTTGTCGGCCACAACGGCTTCAGTGGTCAGGAACATAGCAGCAACGGAAGCTGCGTTTTGTAATGCAGAACGGGTAACTTTAGCCGGGTCAACAATTCCCGTTTCAATCATGTTTACCCATTCTCCGGTAGCAGCATTGAATCCGATTCCTACTTCTTCTTTCTTCAGGCGATCAACTACTACGGAGCCTTCCAGACCAGCATTGAATGCAATCTGGCGAACCGGCTCTTCTAATGCACGAAGGACGATGTTTACACCGGTAGCTTCGTCTCCGTCAGCCTGAACAGCTTCTACTGCCTTAATTACGTTGACGAGGGCAGTACCTCCACCTGCAACAATTCCTTCTTCCACAGCTGCACGAGTAGAGTTCAACGCATCCTCAATGCGAAGTTTCTTCTCTTTCAATTCGGTTTCTGTTGCTGCACCTACTTTGATAACAGCTACGCCACCTGCAAGTTTAGCAAGGCGTTCCTGCAGCTTTTCACGGTCAAAATCAGAAGTAGTCTCTTCGATTTGTTGACGGATCTGGTTAACACGAGCCTGGATTTTACCCGGTTCACCGGCTCCTTCAACAATGGTTGTGTTTTCTTTAGAAACGACAACCTTGCTGGCACGACCAAGCTGATCGATAGTTGCGGATTTCAGTTCAAGTCCGATGTCTTCGGTAATGACCTGACCACCTGTTAATACCGCAATATCTTCAAGCATCGCCTTACGACGATCACCGAATCCTGGAGCTTTAACAGCAACGGCATTGAAAGTTCCGCGCAGTTTGTTTACGACGATGGTAGCGAGTGCTTCCCCTTCAAGGTCTTCAGCGATAATCAACAGGGATCTGCCCTGCTGTACCACTTTTTCAAGAACCGGCAGTACTTCCTGAATGTTGGAAATTTTCTTGTCGGTAATCAGGATGAACGGATCTTCAAGTACAGCTTCCATCTTGTCCGTGTCAGTAATCATGTAAGGAGATACATATCCACGATCAAACTGCATACCTTCAACCACTTCAAGTTCGGTTACGAATCCTTTGGATTCTTCTACTGTGATAACCCCGTCGTTACCGACTTTTTCCATTGCTTCTGCAATCAGGTTACCTACTTCTTCGTCAGCAGCGGAGATTGAAGCAACCTGTGCAATGGAAGACTTTCCTTCGATCGGCTTCGAAATCTTTCCAAGCTCTTCAACCGCAGCTTTAACCGCCTTTTCAATACCCTTGCGGATGACCATCGGGTTGGCTCCGGAAGTAACGTTTTTCAATCCTTCACGGATCATAGCCTGTGCCAGAACAGTAGCTGTGGTGGTACCATCACCGGCAACATCATTGGTCTTGGTCGCAACTTCTTTTACCAGCTGCGCACCCATATTTTCAAACGCATCTTCCAGTTCGATTTCTTTCGCAATGGTTACCCCGTCGTTCGTGATCAGCGGAGAACCGAATTTCTTTTCTAATACAACGTTACGTCCCTTCGGACCAAGAGTAACTTTTACAGCATTGGCCAGTGCATCCACACCGCGAAGCATGGAACGACGTGCATCTTCTTGAAATTTAATCTCTTTCGCCATGTTATTCGCCTCCCTTTTTTATGTAGTGATTATTCAACGATGGCAAGAATGTCGCTTTCACGCATGATCAAAAGTTCTTTGTCGCCAACTTTCACTTCGGTCCCGGCATACTTGGAGAAAATGACTTTGTCTCCCTCTTTCACTTCGAGAGGAATACGTTCTCCGTTCTCAAAACGACCGTTACCTACGGCAACAATTTTACCTTCCTGAGGCTTCTCCTTTGCAGTATCAGGAAGAACGATACCACTTGCAGTAGTTTCTTCTTGTTCGATCGCTTCAATAACAACACGATCTCCTAGTGGCTTTAACACGACCAACACCCTCCTTAACCATCAGTTATTGATAATGATTTTAGATTTAGATTTATACAATGTTAGCACTCGATTTAGATGAGTGCTAACAATTTATATAATAGTCATTTTTGAGCGGGTTTGCAACCCCCTCCCGCACATTTTTTTCGTCATTTTTTTGCACATACAATCCCATTGTATCCTGATGCCGGAAAAAATATTCCGGAGGGTTTGCTGGATTAGGGGGGTGAGAATGGTTGGTGTGGGTTGAGCAGGCTATCGGATTGTTGATGATCTATATATTTATAGGTTAAAAGGAATAGGGCGTGGGGTATGGGGAGATCCGGCGGATTGGGGATAATAACGAACGTTTTTTCCTCTATTCCCGAAAAATCGTTTATCTGCTGAATAATAGAGACAATAAAGTTCGTTATTCCGGCAGATTTATGTTATACGAAGTATTCCAGCAGTGAATAAGAAACTTTCATATCCCTATTTTTACGGATCATGCTTCAATTCAAAAAATTACGAACAATAGGTTCCTTATTTTCACAGGATCTGTCCGCACAGATCTGTCAATCCGAATCTGTCTGTGGATATCTTTCCACCAGCCTCGATCCGACCCATTCCACCCCCATCAATTGAAAAAAAGCTTGCCCGGCAGGCAAGCTTTTCATCTAAAAAATCTATTACAGATCCCGGGTCTTAATTACCGGACACGGATTAACGTTCCCCCTCATTCTGCGCCGCATCGTTCGCCTTTCCGTCTCCGAACTCTTTTTCCCATTCATCATCTTCTTTTAACTGCTTGCGGTACACAACGCGGGAAATTGCAATGCTCACTTCATATAATAACAGCAACGGAATCGCGACAAGAATCTCACTGATGATTTCCGGTGGTGTGATCATGGTTGCGACTATCACCAGGCCGAGATAGGCAAAACGGCGAAAACGTGCAAGCCGATGCGGATTAATCAGCCGCAAACGGGTCAGAAACATCACCACGATCGGCAGTTCAAACAGTACAGCAATCGGAATGATGATATTAAACATAAATGAAAAATACTGAGACAACCCGTACGCTTCCTGTGCTCCCAGGGATTCTGCCATATCCGACATAAACTTAACGATCAACGGAAACAACACGGTATAGGCAAAAAGAAGTCCCAGAACAAATAAAAGAACCGCCGACGGGATGAACCATAAAGCGGCTTTTTTCTCATGGGGTTTCAAGCCGGGAGACACGAACAACCACAATTGAAATAATGCAAACGGGATGGTGATGAGCACCCCGAGCACAAAAGCAAACTGCATATAGACTCGGAAAGCATCGGACAATCCGAATACGTACCACGGGATATTGGCAGCGGCAGGATCATTTTTCAGCCATTCCACCACAGGTTTGGCCAAAAAAAATCCCGCCACCAGCGATAACACGAACACAGTCAGAATCCAGATCAACCGCATTCGCAATTCCGTTAAATGTCCGACAACTCCCATTTCTTGATCATGATTGGCCATGACGAAAATTCCTTTCGTATCTTACCAGAGTTTAAAAAAGGATTATTTTTTTTCTTTCTTCTTATCGTCATCATCGTCAAGATCAGGGGTCAAATCTTTTGTCGCATCCTTAAATTCCTTTAAGGTACGTCCCATGGCTCGTCCCAGCTCGGGTAACTTTTTGGGACCGAACATCACCAGGGCAATGATCAAAATCAGGATTAAACCGGGAATACCGATCTGTGCCATACTTATTCACCCCTTTTCACTCAAAAACTATTATACACTAACGAGCGCGGTAACCACCATATCCGATTCGCGTGATATCATTGCGTACAATTTTTTCACCTGCCAGCACCCGCGGCAAAAAGATATCAAATGCAGAGTAACGATCATGCAGGACGCCGCCCGGCAGTCCGAGAATTGGAATCTCGTTGCGATAAGCCACCATGAACATCGACCCCGGCAAAACCGGTGTTCCGTATCGGACAACCTCCGTGGCTGCCCTTTGAATCGCGCCCGGCGTACGATCGTCGGGATCAACGGACATCCCGCCGGTTACCAGAATCAAGTCTGCCCCTTTATCAATCAGTTGCAAGATTTTGTCATAGATCATATTCATATCATCATCGGCAAATAACTGTTCCATGATGCGGGAACCGAAATGAGTCAGCTTTTCCTCAATCACCGGCTTAAATTTATCCTGAATCCGGCCTTTGTATACTTCGCTTCCTGTGGTCACCACACCCACCTGCAACTGCTTGAACGGCTTAACGGAAATGACCGGATTATGAGAAGCGGCAATTTGTTCCAATCGTTCGATGATTTCTTCGGAAATAATCAGGGGAATCGGTCGCACCCCGGCCAGCGTTTGCCCTTTTTCTACTGCTTCATTTGTATAAATGGTCGATACCGCAATGCCATCGAGATCATTCATGGCATTGACGGCCTCTTCGTTAATTTTGACCAGGCCCTGCATGGCAGCTTTCAGAATGATTTTCCCTTCCGCCGGCGTGGTTTGTTCCACCCCGGAGTCGGCAATCGCCGCCGCCATACGGATTGCAGCATCCTCTTCATGCAGATATCCTTGCGGAATATCCATCACAAAGATGTTTTCCTTACCGATTTTTAGAAGTTCCGGAATATCCTGTTCCCTGATGATATGCCCTTTTACAAATGCTCTTCCCTTAAATTGTCCGGGAACAATTTTAGTGAGGTCATGGGCAAGCGGCATACCCACCGCTTCTTCCACCCGCACCTCTTTTAATGATGGATGTTTCACTGTTGCCCCTCCTCGACGGGAGCATCTTTGCCCTGAAGAATCTGAAGTGCATCGGGAATCTGGTCAACAATCGCCGTAAAACATTTTTCGACTTCAATCGGGTTTCCCGGAAGATTGATCACCAGCGTATTTCCCCTGGTACCCACTTTGGCCCGGGTCAGCATGGCGCGGCGGGAAAACTTGAGCGCTGCACGGCGCATTTCTTCCGCCATACCTGGAACATAGCGATCGATCACATGCTCGGTCGCCTCGGGAGTAATATCTTCGGGACTTAAACTGGTTCCTCCGGTTGTAAAAAGCAAATCGGAACGATCACGGTCGATCATTTCGATCATATATTCGATCACGGTCTCCATATTGTCTGGCGCGACGCGGGAAATCGCAACCGGTTGATCAAGATGGCGTTCGATCAACTCCGTCAAAATTTGAGCGCTTTCATTTTCTCTCTCTTTTTTATAAATCGCGTTGCTCACGGACAATATAGAAATTTTGTACATGTGTGACTTCCTCCTGATTTAAAAAATAGTTCTCAAATCAATTTTACCCTATTCTTTCGGGAAAACCAAACGTTTCATGTGATAAAATCGTTACAATTGTATCACAGCTGTTCGCCCGGATGTCCTGCCTTTGTTATTCCCCTTTCCGTAGCGATATAAGACACGGGAACATCAAGGGGTTCCATTGGAATGTGATCAACCATTTGAACGAAATAAGCGATCCCCACGCGTATTGGAAAACCCGGGCTGTGTCGGGACGATAATTCGACAAGTTGAGTCTCCCGCGCCAGCCGCGCAAAAAAACGGTCATAATATCCGCCGCCGTAGCCCAGTCTCCCACCCAGACGGTCAAAAGCAACACCCGGAACAAGAACCATGTCAAGCTGTCGTACATCCGCGGGCTTCCCCTGCTGCGGGTCCGGCTCCATAATGCCGTATGAACCGGAAATCAGCTTGTCCCAACCTTCGAACCGGTAAAAATCCATCTCGCTGGCATGGGGGTGAATCCTCGGAATCACGACCTGCTTTCCGTCATGGACTGCTTGTTCAATCCACGGCCGGATATCCGCCTCTCCCCGAAAAGGCACATAGGCAGCGATCATTCGGGATTCACGGTAGAGAGGCCATTCGACAAGATGACGGACGATCTGCCGCGACCACGTATTGCGGTTTTCTTCTGTTAGATTGCCCCTTATATTCAGCATTTTTCGGCGCAATTCTTGTTTATCGACACTCATACGTTGTCCCCTTTCTCCGACTGGGTTACACTGATATAGGATATTATATCGAGGTGACTGACATGATTCTAATACAAGCTTCTCATATTTCCAAATCGTTTCAAGGCGAATCCATCTTAGAAGATGTTTCGATACAGGTGCAAAAAGGTGAAAGGGTCGGCCTCGTCGGCGTAAACGGCGCAGGTAAATCGACCTTGTTAAAAATTTTAACCGGTGAACTTTCCCATGACGCAGGGGAAATCATGAAAGCAAAAGGCGTCACGTTGGGTTATCTGGCCCAGAATACCGGACTGGAAAGTGAAGCTACGATCTGGCAGGAAATGATGGAGGTATTTGCCCCGCTGAGGGAAATGGAACAAAAAATGCGTCAATTGGAGCAACAAATGGGCGATCCATCCGTCATTGAAAACGATGAAGAATACGGGCAATTGATGGAAGAGTATTCCCTCCTCTCTGAAAGTTTTCAGGAACAGGGAGGCTACCGTTATGAAGCCGATACCCGCAACGTCTTACATGGATTGAGATTCTACGAGAATGATTACGATACACTCATCAAAACCTTAAGCGGCGGACAAAAGACCCGGCTCGCTCTGGCCAAATTATTGTTGCAGCATCCGGATGTCCTCGTGCTGGACGAGCCGACCAACCATTTGGATATGGATACCCTGTCATGGCTGGAACAGTACCTACAGTCCTATGACGGCGGGATATTACTGGTATCCCACGACCGTTACCTGCTGGACGATCTGGTCAACGTCGTCTATGAAATCGAACGGACCCGGGCCACGCGCTATCCCGGGAACTACACCCGTTTCTTGCAATTAAAAGCAGAACGGATTGAGCAACAACAAAAACGTTTTGATAGACAACAGACGGAAATCAAGCGGATGGAAGATTTTATTCAGCGCAATATTGCGCGGGCTTCCACAACGAAACGGGCCCAGAGTCGCAGAAAAACGCTCGATAAATTGGAGCGTATAGACAGACCGAACTCTCACATAAAAAAGGCCAGTTTTTCCTTTGAGATCGAAAGGGAGTCGGGCCACGACGTACTCAAAGCAGAAAACCTGTCAATGAAATTTGATCGGGAAAAACCTTTGTTTGAACAACTTTCTTTTGAGATCACACGGGGCGAGCGGGTCGCTTTGATCGGAGCCAACGGTACCGGCAAATCCACGCTCTTAAAAATACTGATGGGTGACTTGAACCCTTCCTCCGGCAGCATCCGCTGGGGCAGCAATGTAAGCCTCGGATATTATGACCAGGAACACCAGCACCTTCACATGCAAAAAACCGTACTGCAGGAGTTATGGGACGATTATCCGCAAATGCTGGAACGGGACGTCCGTACCGTGCTCGGACGATTTTTGTTCAGCGGCGATGATGTGAAAAAGCAGGTGTCGGTGCTGAGCGGCGGTGAAAAGGCGCGCCTGGCCCTGGCCAAGTTAATGTTAAAAAAAGCAAACGTGCTGATTCTCGACGAACCGACCAACCATCTCGATATTTACAGTCGCGAGGTTCTCGAAGATGCCCTGTACGATTACGAAGGAACCATTATTTTCGTATCCCACGACCGCTACTTTTTAAATAAAATGGCAACACAGATCTGGGAATTGTCCGATCGCAGGATTACCTCCTATCTCGGTAACTACGACGATTTTCGTGCCAAAAAGCAGGAACTTGCTGAACTGAAACAGCTTGCGGAGCAACGACGTCAATCTTCCTTTGCTGCCCCTGACCGCGAAAATGGAAAACCCAACGATCGTGAAGCGGAAAAGCTGGAACGCAAACGAAAACGTCGCCTTGAAGAGTTGGAAAACACCATCAGCGAACTGGAACAAAAAATATCGGATCTGGAGCAACAATTGTATGAACCCGAAGTGTATAACGATCATGAACGGGTCCGCGAAATCCAGAATGAGTTGGAACGGTACAAAGAACAATGGGAGCATTGCTTTGCCGAGTGGGAGGAACTTCAGAACAGTTAACCTGTTTGTTCCCATTCCCTCTGCAATCCCAGATACAGCAACGGAACCACGGCATAGATCATGATCATGGCCGCAGCCACTACACCCGAGTCATTCACAATGAGAGCCACCAGGGCCGCGGCCACAATGCCGGAAATGCCAGCAATCAAATGTGGGTACTGTTGTTGATAGACTTTCATCACACCCCGTGCCGGAAAAACAAAAATGGCAAGAATAAACAAAGAAGTTACAAACACTTTGCTCCAGGATGATACCTGGATTAATCGCCAGTTCATTTCCAGTTTGCGCGTGGCAATGTCGGCGATAGGACGGATCTCTCCGTGAATAATCCAATTGATCGCCCTTCCAATATGGGATTGTTGTTCTCCCTGAACGAGATGAATGACTCCCAGCAAGACAATGATAACACTGCCAAGAAGGAATATTTTCAAAAGGAATTTGCGATTGAGCGGAATCTGAAAAAGGCGGATGTATGCTACGAAAAATCCGGCAATTGCCGCAATCGCACCGCCTGCATTGGTCCCCCAGAAGGGCGCTGCCAGAATAACCGTTATCCCGATAAATAAAGCGGCAACGGGCCATCTCATCATCCGCTTTGCGTCATGTTCCATCCACGCGGCAATAAATAACATGACACTTCCGATCACCACGCCCATAAATTCATTGCCTATTCCATAATAACGGGCGCCGATTATCGGATCATAACCCAGATAGGAACGTTGCATCAATGCCAGGTCAAATACAACATCGAGCACCACTGGCATCCAGCTGATGAAAGCCTCTGCTGCAAACATGAACGCCCACGGCAATCTTTGTAACAGAATCGCCAGGATGAGTGCACTGATTCCAAGCATGGTAAGGACTACTCCTGCAGATAATCTGTAAGGAATCAGCGGAAGAAACAGAAAAAGTGCAGGCGATAATACCAGTGTCAACAGGGCAATACGAATGGCAGTCCGCGCCTGTTTCCATGTCACTTTGAGGAGAATAAACGTTGCCGCAATCAACAGGATCACTTGAAAAACAATATAGTTGTACAATACGTCCCTGCGTGACTGGTAGAGATGATAGATCTGTTCCCAGTTTTCCCAGAACACTGATACTGTCTGTTTGTGATGTTGCCATTGGATCGCTCTTCCTTCCATATGGTCCGGGATGGGGAGTTGTAACCAGTCCAGCACAGTCGGTGCAAGATCGGTATTGGCTATAATGCCCTCACGTCGGGTAGTGGGCGAATATAGAACCCCCGTTTCCCCTTCGGACAAAGAGATGGACTCTGCTTGACCCGCAACAGTCTGTGTCGATGCTGATCCCGGTGGAATCAGCATAACGGGAGCCATCAGCGCATCTTCTTCCACCGCTTTTTGATGCACCATTGGAGAAAGAAAAATAATCAATTCCCCCTTCTGCTGCCGTTGCACGACCTGATTCATAAATCGGGTGGTATCACGCATGATTCGCTCTTTTTTTTGTTGAAAGATTTGAGGATCCATCTCCTCCCTTAACAATTGAAGACGATAAAAATCCCCCAGTTCGAGTACGATCAAATGGGCCTGTTTCTTCCATACTTCCACTTGCGACAACAGATAATCATAATCAGTGGTTACCCCGAATGCCATATCATCATCTGCACGCAGCGTACGGTCGCTCACATCTCCCATCGGTGTGCGCCCGTCATGATCCATTGTGATGAATGCCCCCGGGCGATAGGTTTCCTTGCCCGCATCGAGATTCCCCAGCAGGACACGCCCTTTATCGAAACGTTTCAAAACCTCACCCAGTTCCCCGGCCACAGCTTGATAGGGTTGCGACAAATTGTTATCCACAATCCGCCGGATGTCGTTGACGACGATTTCCTCGGGGCCGGGCTCGATCCCCGTCAACTGTTCGTATAAATCACCAGCGGCAATTCCTTTATTCTCATCCGTCTCCCGGATATGATAGCCTCCCGTGACCTGCGCCGACCCGACCGAACGACTTCCCGCTCCCAGCGTAACATAATTGTTCATCATATTCATCGAACCGGCAGTGCGCAAATTCATCCCGCCGATATATGCCGCTCCCGTCCACTTTTCCGATTCATTTTGCTCCATTAATTCACGGAGCATCTCCATGTCCCATCCGCTTACCAGTACCATCGTCACACGCCGTTCATGATGGAAGTCCATTGTTTTTTTCGATGTTTCGGCCGACACGGACGCTGACATGAACCCCACCGATAAGCAGAAACCAACAACCCCTGCCAGCAAAAATTTGACGGGAAGTGAATCAATCACATTGCTTATGATCGACGAATTTATTCGGGTGCTCATCACCGTTCCCTCCGAACATCTGTGCTGGAACATACATTCCTATCCACAATATCCACAAAGTTATCCACAGTCTTCATGTCTTGAATGTGTATGGTCCTTACGATTTATTCACATCGTCCACATGATTGATATCCACAAATCACAATATCCACATTAAAAAACCCCATAATATGAATCAACTCATATCATAGGGTTTCCCTTTCAGGAGAGGGATAAACCGGGAACGGCATTTAAATCCATTTCCGCAAAAATCCCCCGTTCATATAAAACATGGGCCGCGGCTCCGATCATCGCGGCATTGTCCGTACATAATTCCAGCGGCGGGATCAGCAACGGGATGCCTTCTTTTTGCGTCCGTTCCCGCAACCTCCCGCGGAGCCCCCGGTTCGCCGCCACCCCGCCGGCCAGTAAAATCTGCCGGACATCATGCTCTGTTGCTGCACGAATCGTCTTTTCCACAAGGACATCGATCACCGACTCCTGAAAACTGGCGGCCACATCCTCCGTTCGAAGCGTCTCACCACGCTGTTCCGCGTTATGCAACGTATTGATCACCGCAGATTTTAAACCGCTGAAACTGAAATCATAGGAGCCTTCCTCCAGCCAGGCCCGCGGGAAGTCAATCGTCACCTCGCCTTGTTGTGCGAGCCGGTCAATATGCGGCCCACCGGGGTAAGGGAGATTCAACGAACGGGCCACTTTGTCATAGGCTTCTCCAACGGCATCATCGCGGGTCTGTCCCAGCACTTGAAAATCATAATCCCGTTCCATCAAAACCAGTTCCGTATGTCCTCCGGAAACAACCAGCGCCAGCAAAGGAAACTGTAACGGTTCCACCAGACGGTTGGCATAGATATGTCCCGCGATGTGATGCACTCCGATCAATGGAATTCCGCGGGCGAAACAAATCGACTTCGCCGCGGCGACACCGACCAGTAACGCCCCTACCAGTCCGGGGCCATAAGTGACCGCCACGGCAGAAATATCATCCAGTGATACCTTCGCTTCATCCAGTGCCTCTTCCAGCATGAGGGTGATGTTTTCCACATGACGGCGGGACGCCACTTCCGGTACGACTCCGCCAAACCGCCTGTGAATCTCCACCTGAGATGAAATTTTGTTGGATAAAATTTGCTGCCCGTCGCGGATGACGGCCGCCGATGTTTCATCACAACTGGTTTCAATCGCCAGAATATGAACCGGTCCACCGGTGGCACGATCACGCTCATATTTATGCCGCATCCGCTCCTGCCAGTTCAGTGATTTATTCTTCATCATCTGTCAATCCCACCCACATGATAATGGCATCTTCCCGATTATCCGTATAATATTGCGGGCGAACACCCACAGCATAAAACCCGACCTTTTGATACAAGTTCTGTGCAACCTGATTCGACTTGCGAACTTCGAGAGTCGCCCTGGTGGCACCGCGATTTTTCGCCTCTGCCAGCAGATGACGCAACAACCTCTCCCCGAATTTTCGCCCCCTCGCCCGTGGCAAAATGGCGATATTTGTAATGTGTGCCTCATCCATGATCAACCACATGCCTCCGTATCCTACGACCTCATTTTCCCATTCGATAACGACATAGTAAGCAAACTGATTTTTCGTGATCTCATGATAAAAGGATTCACGGGACCAGGGCAGGGTAAAACAGGATTGTTCTACCTCGCAAACCGCGTCTAGATCCCCGGTGGTCATCTGGCGCAGACGAGGGACGGACTGACGTTGATCCTTCATTTGGCCGATCCTTCCGTCTGCTGTTGATCTTTTTGCCGGCTGAGCCATTTCGCTTCCGCTTCAGCCAGTTGCAAATAGGCCGGGGCAAAGGTGTGAAGTTCAGTGTGTTCGTTCTGTTGTCGCTGTTGCAGCCTGCGAAGTCCCAGTCTGGCAATATGGGCTGCACGCGGAATATTTCCTTCCGGGGATAAAAAACGGGCATTCGCTCCCAAACGCTCCTCGATGTGCTCCCGATGCAGGTGAACATCATCTCCCACGAACAACACCGGCCGATCGCTTTGTGACAGTTGATCCAGCCATTGTTCCAGCAGAATAATGCGGTCCTGCTCCACCAAGTCCAGATCACGTACATGTTCCGATGCAGGTTGATAGAGCCCTGTGTATACCTGTCCCCGGCGCGCATCGATCAGAGGACTGACCCAGCCGTCAAAAAAAAGTCCGTTCATGGCCATCGCCTTCAAACTCGACACTCCGACCAACGGAATCCCGAGGGCCCATGCCATCGACTTGGCTGCCGTCACGCCGATCCGTACGCCGGTATAGGAACCTGGCCCCTCCGCCACCGCGATACCGTTCAATTCATCGGGCGCCATTTCCAGGTCGGTCAGCAGACGATCCAGTGCCGGCATCAGACGAATCGAATGATTTTTCTTCATATTGGTGGTGTATTCGCCGCGCAATCTTTCGTCATCCACCAGGGCAATACTTAATACCATGTTTGAGGTATCGATTCCTAAAACGTTCATTTTCCGATCTCCTTGCAAATAGATTCAAATCTCGCTCCACGGGGTGCAAAAATGAGCCGGCGCCGCTCGTCCCCTTCTTTTTCGATACGAATATCGAGACGTTCGGATGGAAGCAGATCTTCGACCAGTCCGGCCCATTCCACCACCGTGACCCCGTCCCCATAAAAATATTCTTCATAACCGAGGCTCTCCAGTTCCTCTCCCACACGATAGACATCCATATGATAGAGGGGGATTCGCCCCTGGTATTCTTTTATAATGGTAAAAGTGGGACTGTTGACGACGTCCCGCACTTGCAGTCCCTGAGCAAGTCCCTGCGTGAAACTGGTTTTACCAGCACCGAGATCACCTTCTAAGGTCAGGAGATCGCCGGGGGCAAGATAATCGGCCAGACGGCGCGCCAGTTCTTTCGTTTCTTCTACCGATTCGGTGATCCATTCCCACTTTGTTTCACGATCACTCATGCGATGTTCACCCCGTTTGTCCCGCTCAGTTTTCGTTTATTTTTGCGGAGAAATGATTGTATCCCTTCGCCTTCAGTGGAGATTGGCGTCCGTTTTGATCGATCCAGAGGACGGCAGATGTGCCTTCTTCCACTCGTCCGATGGCCGAAAGGGCGATTCCGGCTTCCTTCATTTGCTTCTCCAGTGAAGGCCATGCCGATTGCGCCACCGTGCCCAGCAATTGGTAATCCTCTCCTCCATAACAGACCCATTCCCTGATGCTGGCCTGTTGCTTCCGCGCATATGAGACCGTTTCAGGCAACACCGGGATGCGCGATTCTTCCAGAATCAGTGTGACACCGCTGGCATCTGCAATCTCCCATGCTTCAGAAGCAAGTCCGTCGCTGATATCATTGAGGGCATGGACATGTCCGTTCTTAAGCATGATCCTTCCCGCCTCAACTCCGGGTAGGGGACGACGGTGTGACAGAATCAACGGTGCATTAGGGTGCTGTTCATCTTGAACTTCCCCTTCCCCGTGCGATGTCATGAATCCGTCTCCGCCGTTATTCATTAACAGATGAAGTCCCGCAGCAGAAGCTCCCAGATGACCGGTCACAAACAGGATATCTCCGGGGCGTGCGCCGGAACGGGGGATTGCTTTTCCCTTTTCCACTTCTCCCAGTACAGTGACGGTGATGGTCAGCGGTCCGGAAGTGGCAACGGTATCTCCGCCGATCAGATGGACATCATAGGTTTGAGCCAGTTCATCCATGCCATGGTAGATCTGTTTTAACTCCTCATCTCCCCATTGCTGCGGAATGGCAAGTGCGACCAGGTAAAATCGGGGGATCCCCCCCATCGCAGCAATATCACTGAGATTGACCGCCAGTGATTTGTAACCGATGTCCTCCGGAGTAAGGGTCTGTCGTGTAAAATGGACATGTTCCACCATGGTATCACAGCTTGTCACGACGTTCATTCCATCAGCGATGGTGAAAACGGCTGCATCGTCACCAACCGGAATTTCAAGAAACGGATGTTGTGAACTTCGCGAAACCGCCTGTCCCGTTAAAAAATGAATGAGGGAAAATTCATCCCGTCGTGATTGTTTGCCGTTTGTCATGACCGCACCACCGTACCATAATTTTCACGTTATATTATATCCGTGCCCGCAGTCAAACGCAAAACAGGAACAATAAAAAGCTGGATTTGATTTGCCTTTCCCTCACTCCGTTCGGCCGGTCTGCATCAAATCCAGCTTTTTATTTTTTGATCAAAAGAAGAGTAGATGACGAAGAAGCAGGTGATGGTGTTATCAATTGCAGGGATGTCAATCATTGGATCTGCCTCCTTCCGACAATTGATACATGATTTCCGGCCACCAGTCAACTTTCCCCTCTTTTTTACCGAGACGGACGATGATAAGATTGTTTTGGGGACTGACATACAAGACCTGACCATATTTTCCATAAGCAAAGAAATCGTACTGACCGTTGCTTCGTTCGAAACCCCACCACATGTATTGATAGTAGCCATTATCTTCACGAAAAAATGACCAGTCATCATAATTGGAATAATAGTTCTTCCTGTTTTCCGTCACGTCAGGCATCGTTGATTCCTTTACCCATTTTTCAGAGATGATTTGCTGCCCATCCCAATTACCACCTTGTAAAAAAAGTCTGCCAAACTTTGCATAGTCGATGGCACGTGCGTTAATCCCGCTTTCCATTTTTTCGAAGTTATTTTTGTCACTGTCCGTGCTCCATGAGGCCGAATATTCCATTCCGATCCGTGACCAGAGTGTCTCCTCGAGATATTGTGAAACACTTAGCCCGGTTGCTCTTTCGATGATGATACCCAGTAACAAAGGATTGTAATTGTTATACCAGAATTTTTCTCCGGGAGTTTCGGAAAGGTATGTTTCTTCGAGTGCTAACCTTGTGAGGTTGGGAGAATAATAGGTTTTGGCGTCGTCACCGAAAAACAACCTTCCTTCTTGATAATGAATACCTGAAGCCATTTTTAAAAGATGTTTGATCGTCACCCGCTCGAACCCTTTTTCCTTTAACTCAGGGATATAGTTTGTAATCGGTTCATCGACATTCTCAATATACCCGTCGTCAATTGCCCTTCCAATCAAAAATGATACAAATGATTTCGCCATAGAAAAAGAAGTGAAAATGGAATCTTCAGCATATCCGCTTGCATACTTTTCATAAATGATTCGATCATTCTGTATAACGATAAATGCCGTTGTATCCGTTTCGGCAAAAAATCGTTCGGGATCACCGATTTTATATGGTTTTCCTTTATAAGTATAGTTAGTATTACCGATCAAAGTGTTCATAGATT
Source organism: Bacilli bacterium (assembly GCA_041686735.1). GTDB lineage: Bacteria > Bacillota > Bacilli > JACDOE01 > JACDOE01 > JAWLDF01. The sequence goes on along the minus strand of JAWLDF010000004.1, from coordinate 122,491 downwards.
CTTCCTGAAGGTCATATTGAAACTGAAACACGGTTTCACCGTTTTGCATCTCCCTGTATGGAAACTTCAGATAATCTTGAACGTCCGAGTTACCCCAGCGAATCGTTCTGCTTATGTATTGGAATGATTGATAATCGGGTTGGATTGCCAGATAGAAGATGGTGAGCAGAACCAGCGCCAGGACGAGCCGTTTCCTCTTCACGAACCATCCTTCCCCCTTTTTCCCTAAAGGCCCTGCCATCAGTTTATTATCCTTGTAAAAATTATACCATAATGAAAAAAGAGACCGTCTTAAAGGATTTCATCCTTAAGACGGCCCCGGTCACCACCGTTAATTCACTTAATTGTTATCGGCAATCTGCGTAACCGAACTTGCTCCTGCGCTTACGTCAAAGAAGTAGTTTCCGCTGTCACTGTAGGAGTAAACCTCCAACTGGTAATTTCCCGTGACAGACGGATCGAAGGCGATCGTTTCCTGACGTTTGACGCCGGTGGAACTGGCCACCTGATTTCCGGAAGGATCATAGAGGTAGATGTCAAAATCCGGGCTGGAAGAGAACCAGCTTGATGTCCAGTTCGGCATAATCATCGTGACAGCGATGGGATCACTGCTGTCGGTAACCTCAATCTCGAACCAGTCGCTGTATCCCCGTCCCGGCAGAGAGTCGGACTCATAGAAGTGATTGGGCACACTGATGTTGCTGCCGCTGAATCCGCCGGCACTGCGAATTGCATCATATCCATCCAGTCTGCCGTAACCATAGTCAATATCTTTGCCTGCCGGTCCCCAATCATGCGCCGTATTGAAAATGTGATTTTTCACTGTTGTCGGGGACATGGCGGGATTGGCATCCAGCATCAGTGCAACGGTTCCGGCCATGAACGGGGTAGCCATGCTCGTTCCGCTGTAAGTAACATAGCCACTCGTCGTTCCGGCCTGAGGTGCTGTGATGTTATACCCGGGAGCAACGATGTCCGGCTTTACCCGATTGTCCGCAGTGTAGCCGCGACTGGAGAACTCTGCAAGGAAAAATCCGTTTTCTCCGGGATCCGCCGCTGCACCGACGGTCAAGGCTTTTTCCGCAGCAGCCGGCGAGCCGATCGTATATCTGGCAGGCCCGCTGTTTCCTGCAGCCACCGCCACCACCAGTCCGGCATCAACGGCATTGTTTACGGCCTGTGAGGTAGAGTCCGTTCCGTCGGAACTGGCCGAACTTCCCAGACTCAGGTTGAGAACCTCAATGCCATATACATCTTTGTTCTGTACGGCCCAGTCAATACCAGCGGTAACATCACTCATCGTTCCGCTTCCGTTGGAATCGAGTACTTTGACTCCGACCAGGGCTGCACCCGGTGCCACACCTTTATACTGGCTGTTTCCATCCCCTTCCCCGGCCGCAATTCCGGAGACATGGGTGCCGTGTCCCTGATCGTCATACGGCGTGGAGCGGTTGTTGACAAAATCTTTCCAGCCGATCACTTTGCCGTTGTCAAGGTCCACATGACCGGCATCAATTCCGGTATCAATGACGGCAATGACGATATCATTTTTGCTGTATGAAGAGGGGTTTCCGTCGCGATCACCCGTCACAGAAAAGTCAGTACGCGCTTTATTGGTACCGAACCAGTAATTTGCCGTAGACATGCTCATCTTCATTTCTGCATCATATTCAATCTGTTCGATAAAGGGAATCCGATCCAGTTGTTCAATCTGTTGTTTGGTGAGTGTTGCCGCCATCCCGTCGATGATGCTATACTTATATTTAATGGAAAATTTACCAATCTGTTTTTCTAATGCGGTTTCTGCTTTATCGTTGAGCTTGCTGCGATCGAAGCGGATGATGACAGGCAGCTTGTCCTGTGCATTCATCTTCGCCAATTTTTCTTCCAGGTTGTCAAACAACTTGTTTCCATTTTTATTGACCATCGCAGCAGGCATTTCTTTTTGTTCAAGCGCGGGCTTTTGCACCTGATGATCCGTTTTTCCCTGTGCCCCGCCGTACACCGGAGCAAAAAGCAGTGTAGCCGAAAGCAAAGCAAACGCTAATTTTTTCCCTTTCATTTCACACATCCTCCTCCGATTTTTTTGCGTAAACACATGTGACACGAATCTCCGACTGTCTGGACACCTTCTGGACACCTCAGCATTGCTCTACATGCTCGAACCCTCCTTCCACATTTTCTTCTCTGGCAAAATCCTTTGGCCCGGTGAGCCAATTTGCCCCGCGGACAGATAAACTGGCACAGACGCGGGATTGAATGATAAATATGAAATTGTACTATACTTTTTCTCGCAATCTATCAGACTCCCTATCAACTTTTTTCTATAAAATTTGGGGTGTAAAATTTTACGGGAACCGGTTGAACGGCACAGAAAAAACCGGAAAATCCCGATGGATTTTCCGGATGTTTTAGGGATAATAATTTTTATGGAGGGAATTGTCAAGGTTTGGAGAAATTAAGTATAAGTGATTTTCATTGCGAAGGAGGACTGAACGTGCAATTTCCCAAAAATCTTCTTTTAATTAATAGCGTTTTGTTTGTGGTATTTGGAGTAGCTTTTATTGTTGCACCTGAATACTCTTCCGGACTCATTACAAATTCAACTCCAGATACAACTAACGGATTAATAGACATACGTGCGACCTATGGAGGGATGGCTCTGGGAATTGGTTGGTTCTTTGGTTATTGTTCCCGAAAAATAGATAGAATTCATATTGGACTGGTAGCATCATTGCTGGTAATTGGTTTAACTGCGGCCGGTCGTATGATTGGATTTGTAGTGGATGGTTCTCCCAATTTATTCATGTATTTATTACTTTTCGCTGAGTTACTATTTGTAGCATTAATTCTAAGGGCGATGAACATGATTAAAAAGATTAAAGCATAGGAAAAGATGTGTTAGAGTCTGTGGCAGGAAATAGCTTTTAAAAGGAAAGTGAATCATGGTTAAAAAAATGGTTGGTTTCAGTTTAATTATATTTTTTATTGTATTGTTTTTAGGTTGTTATGCAGATGAAACATCCTATTGGCGTAATGGAACCGGCATCGTTTCAACCGAAAACGGAAATCGACCAAAAGTAGATTCCCCTGTAAGTAGTGAATTTCTCTCCGATAAATATTTTAAAGAACTGAATAAATTATTCCAACAAGTAAAAATGGAAAATGAAAAGTGGTATGTTTTTGATGATTCAGAGGAGATAGCGGCAACAGCAGTCATTAATCAAATGATGGATGATTTAGAGAAAAAACCTGACGCTTTAACGAATCACGAAAACTTTTATCAATTCTTTGAAACATTTGATGAAAATATTAGAAAATTAGATAGTATCACAGAACGTATGCATTTCTTTAGAAACAGGTTGAACTCTTATAGTGGAGCACCTGCTCATTTAGACGATATGATTGATTTGGCTGCCCGAGGTGAATGGAAGTTATTTAGTTCAAAGTTTCATAGGTTTTACTTTGGAGATACGAATGGAGCATTAAATGTTAAGTTTTTATCAGCAGATGGCAGATTTGAGGCTGTATATAATACAGCTACCGGAAAAATAGTTTCCGACCCCGCTAACACGGGAACATATAATTATGCTCCCGGTTCAATAATCCCAACTAAATATTATAAACATAACAAATATGATAAGAAGCCTTGGAAAAAGTGGGGGAATGTAAAAGGATTTTCATACCAGGACATTATGAGTTTGCAGTCAGGACATGGATCTGATGAAGCAAACAATAATTATAAAAAAGTAGAAAGATGGATTAAACAAAGGAAAAAATGATTTAAGACAGGAGTGCTCTACTCAACTCATAAGATTATATGCAACTTTTTTCCTTCTCAATCACCATACATCCCCGAATGCACCAATTGGAGAAATGTCTTGTCTGCCTCTGCAACCGAACAGGGGATATCATTGTCCATCCACCAGGTCAAAACCGTCCAAAACGTATTCACCACAAAATCAACGGCCAGACTATGCGGGATTTTTAAAGATGGAGTTGCTCTGGTTAACACTGTTCCCATTTCATCCTCGAACAAATCTCTTAACATCCCTTTAAAATAATGGAGAATAACGGCTCCACTTTGCCTGCCCGTAACGGCCTGATACAGCTCCTTATGGTCCTTTGCGTGATCCAGCATAGCCATGCTGGTTCCCAACTGGATTTCCCCAGAATTCTTGACAACAGGCTGAACTCCCTTCTGTTGCATTTCTATATATGCACGGAGTTGGTTTATACTCCACTCCAGTAAATCCTCTTTATCCATAAAATGAAAATAAAACGTCGACCTCCCCACGTCTGCCCGATCGATAATATCCTGCACGGTAATATCATCGTACCCCTTTTCTACAATCAAATGTAATAAAGCTTCCTGTAACATTCCGCGCGTACGTCTTACCCGCCTGTCGTTTTTATTCACGAAAAATCCCTCCGTTATTGAACAATTTAACCTGGTTTATCCCATATCGGACAAAAGGGATAACATTGATTATTGAACACTGTGTTCATGAACATTATAATTTTTTCAAACACAGTGTTCAATATTTTTTTCAAGGAGGATTAAAAAATATGAATGATTCGATATTAATTACATTAAATAATGTGAGTAAAAGCTTTGATACCCCGACCGGACCGTTCTGGGCTTTAAAGGATGTCAGTCTGTCAGTGGACAGGGGAGAGTTTATTGCCGTAGTCGGTAAATCTGGCAGCGGAAAATCCACTCTGATTAATATGATTACCGGAATCGACAGCCCCACTTCCGGAGAGGTATGGGTTGCCTCTGCCCCTGTACACTCCATGAACCAGGAGGAGTTAGCCATCTGGCGCGGTTTAAACGTGGGCATCATTTTTCAATTTTTTCAGTTGCTCCCCTCCCTTTCGGTTGCAGAGAATGTTATGTTGCCTATGGATTTTTGCAATAGATACCCTTCCAGCGAGCGACGCCAACGGGCCATCAATCTTCTGGATAAGGTAGGAATAGCAGATCAGGCAGACAAGCTGCCTGCTGATTTATCCGGTGGTCAGCAACAGCGGGCAGCAATCGCACGCGCTCTCGCCAATGATCCTCCAATTCTGGTAGCCGATGAACCAACCGGTAATCTTGATTCCATGACTTCTGAAGTGGTTCTCGATTTGTTTGCTGATTTGGTACGTGAGGGTAAAACCGTCGTTATGGTTACGCATGAACGTGATTTAAACCAGCACTTTACCCGGTCGATTATTCTGTCCGATGGCAGAGTGGTATCCGAACAGTATTCGGAGGCGGTGAAGTAAATGAGTCCACGTTGGAAAAAGCTTATAAACGATATTCGTCTCGCAAAAGGACGTCTGTTTCTCATGCTGATGGCTCTTTTCGTTGGTATCTTCGGGGTCAGCTTGATCTTCAGTTCTTACACCATCCTTACACGCGAACTGGATCTCAATTATTTGAAAACCAACCCTGCTTCAGCCATGCTGGAGGTTGAAAATTTGGACTCTTCACTAATTGAAGAGGTACGTAATCAACCGGGTATTAAGGATGCCGAACTCACTTCCTGGGTTTCTGCACGAATTGAAACCAGTGAAAAAAAGTGGATTCCTCTTCAGTTGTTTGTGATAGAAGATTTTGAGTCCTTACGTATTAATAAGTTTTGGCCGCAATCAGGAGATTGGCCCCCGCCGGAAGGCTCTCTTTTAATAGAAAGAACAGCATTGCCACTATTAAAGGCATCAGAAGGTGATCAACTTACCGTTCAAACGCCGAACGGTTCTAAAAGGGAAATACTTGTATCAGGAGTGGTTCATGACCCTGCGTTAACTCCGGCAAGTCAAGAGCAGAGAGCTTACGGTTATATTACTCCTTCTACATTAGAATGGCTGGGAGAGGAAAGCAGTTTAAACATTCTTAAAGTAACGATGACACCTTCCTCCTTCGATGCAGAGGTGATTGAAAAAACGGCAGTGAATCTGGCCGGATGGCTGCAAGGACAGGGATACACCGTGGAGGAGATTCGAATCCCGCCTCCAGGGAAACACCCTCATCAGAGTCAGGTCACCGGCATTCAGCTTATGTTATTCACTTTTAGTATCCTGACGCTGATACTAAGCTCTATTTTAATTGCAACCATGATCAAGGGGTTATTAGCCAGACAGGTTCGTGAAATAGGGATCATGAAAGCCATTGGAGCACAGACACGCCAGATCGCTCTGCCTTATCTGATTTTAGTTGCAGGCATGGGTTTCATAGCGGTATTGCTGGGTGGACCTCTTGGAATTAAGGCAGGAAGAGGATTTGCTCAAATAATTGCTGACCAGCTCAACTTCACTTTGTATAGTCAGGCTGTCAGTGAATGGACTTATCCGCTCCTGTTTGGATTCGGAATTCTGGTACCTCTGCTTACAGCAATGATCCCCATTTGGGGAGCGGCTCGTATTACCGTCCAGGAAGCGATTAACGACTATGAAAACTCCAGAAAATCGTTTGGTTTTAATAAATTGGACAGGTTGTTTGCCAAATTAAAAGGGGTTGACCGGACTCTGTTATTGTCCCTTCGCAATCCTTTTCGTAAAAAGGGGCGTCTCGTGCTGACTCTTTCTCTGTTAACTGCCGCAGGCGGATTATTTCTAACGAGCCTCAACATTCAGTCCAGTTGGAATGCTCTTCTTTCAGAGGCTGCCTCCAATCGCCATTATGATCTTGAAGTTCGCACAAGCCATCTTGTCTCAGAGGAAAAAATTGTGTCAATGATCAGCAACGTTCCCGGTGTTGAGAAAGTGGAGTCATGGAAGATTTCTGCTGCAGCAGTCAGCCGGCCGGATGGTCTTGCGGTGGTGCATACTTATCCCGACGGAAGTCATGGCAGCTTTACGGTTCGTTCGTTTCCTGATGATTCCAAAATGGTAGAGTTGCCACTATTAGAAGGTCGGTGGTTCCAACCGGAAGAAAGCAATGCGATCGTGCTTAATCACACAGCACGTAATTTTCTACCCGGCGTTAAACCAGGGGATAACATTCAGTTGACCATCGAAGGAAGACCTGCCATTTTTCAAGTCTCCGGTATCGTAAAGGAAATTGGCCCTGCAATCGGTTATATGTCCCCGGCCACATATGATCAAGTTACAGGCCTGTCCGGGCAAACCAACGCCGTCCGCGTGGTCATGACTGAACACAGTAATGCTCACCGGGTGTCGGTTAAACAAGAAATTCAGCAGGCTCTGGAAAATGAAGGTATTCGATTGCAATCAGATATTACGGAAACGGAGCTGGATGAAGCCATTGACAGTCATGTTTTCATGTTGATGATGACCTTTGTTATGATGGCTGTTCTGATGGCCATGGTAGGAGTATTCGGCCTCATGTCGGTCATGGGGACCAATGTCATTGAACGCACCCGCGAGTTTGGTGTTATGCGTGCCATTGGGGGAAAATCAGGAACAATTTTGCGCAACATTATTGGCGAAGGTGTCTTTATCGGTATGATGAGCTGGATTCTGGCCGTCCTGTTATCTCTGCCTCTCTCAAAGGTGGTCGGATCTATGATCGGTAATTTGATGTTTCAAACGACTTTGCCACAGACAGTTTCTATGTCCGCATTTATTATATGGTTAATGCTTATTGTTGTCGGCTCTGCTGCTGCAAGTGCTTATCCAGCCTGGAAAGCATCGCGCCTCTCAATCCGGGAGACCTTACATTCTATCTAGAAAGGAAGGAGATTTTTAATGAAAAAGATGATTATTTTTGCTGCAGTTATTCTTATTGCGATTATTTCCCTCGCCGTTGTTAATGCAATTTTTGATTTATTTAACTTTTTCAAAGAATTGCATGGGTTTTAATGCACAGAAAAAACCGGGAAACCCCAATGGGTTTCCCGGCTGTTTGAAGGAATATTCGCCAGTGGATGATGTTGGTGTCATAAAATTTTGTCGCTAAAATTGTAGATATTCAGTTTATTCTTGGTGCGTAAAGGGTCCGACATCGTCTTCAGCCGCATAAACAGAGAAAGAAGCTAATCCGAGAGACAGTGTCAGGGTCAAAACAAGAAGTCCTTTTAATAATTTTTTCATGTGTATTCCCTCCTTTCTTCCCATGTTTATGAATATTCAGTTGTACCTAAATCTATTAACCGAACTTCCCCTTTTTCCTATATATGGATTTCTGTAAAATAAAAAAGGTAAAATTTTATGATCCGGGACGAACTTACGGGAAAAATCCGACCTGAACCGGCCGGTTGTCCCCTTAAGCGTAAAAAAATGACCATAAAATTTTACCCTGATTTATTCTTATGACTCACTAGAATGAATAACTATCAGGTTACTGTATACGTTAGCAGTCTTATTGATTAAGATTTTTCAAGACTTTTTTTGCGATAATAATAAACAGCTATCACTAAAACTAGAATACTAACTATTGATAATAGAATGTTCAGCTTTAAACTATTTTGAATAACATTACCGGTAGAGATATGATCACTATTAATATTTCCGATTCCTCCACCATCTTCGTTCGAATGTTCAATCATATAGTCTGCAATGTTAACGAGCTTTGGGATAATTTGGTCAGCTGTGTACACTCGATGTTGTTCAATACCTGTTTGCAAGTGAATCAGTCCCTTTGGACAATTTAGTAATATCAAAATTATAGACAGGTAACATATAGTTCCCCACTTTCGCTTGTTGAAATTCTTTTTCACTTAGAAAATCAAACTCTGTTCCCTTTAACACTTGTTTATAACTATCCAAGGCCTGTTCAGCTGCTTCACGTGCATTAGCCGGTACCTCAGCTAAAGATATACCTGGGACGGAAAACAAAGCCAAAGTTATGATACAAATATAAATAATAGTTAATCGTTTCATATCATATCACCTCCCTACTTCTCTTCTACATTTTTCTTCCTTTTGTAGCGGGTTTTACCCCTGAGTTAATATATTGTTAATATTTTATTTAGATCGATTCAATAAGGCCCGATTATAATCAATTTCAGGGAAACGTTTCTCAACAATCCTAGAAAGGAGCAATCAAATGAAACTCAACAAGAAGGCAATGACCATACTTTCATTTGCCATCGGAACAAGTATCTTTGTAGGAACAGCTTTTGCCGACATGACACTGGGTTCTGGATATGATCGCTTAAAATCCGCAATAAAAACAACGACATCACAAATGGAGCAGGATTTAAACAATTATACCATCGAATCCTTGATTACTTTAAAAGATAACGATCAAATTCTGATGCAGACAACCAGTGTAATTAAAAACGATATCGAAAACCAGACATCAGAAAGTTCTGAAGTAACTCAACAATCAAATGGTGAGATGAAGTCACGTTACAGTTATTCCGACCAAAAACGCTCGATCTGGAAAAACGGAACGGATAACAAATATTATGTAACTGAATTTACCGATAATTCGGGTGAACGAAAGATATTTACCGATCCTTTTAAAGAAGAAGAGATGCCTGAAATTGAGAAGATCGTTGACGCCGTCGTCGGGAATCTGAAAGATAGTGTGCAGGTTGAAGAAAAACCGGATGGGGGACGAATCTATTCCGGAAGTCTTAGCGAAATGCAGGTACCGGCTCTGGTCAATGCCGTAACTTCATTTGCTACGAAACAGATCATTCAGGACCAGAGAAGAATGGAACGAGACTCCAATATTCCTCAAATGGACAGCAATATATTTGTCAAAAAGATTTATGGTCATGCGGCTGAAAACGAAGCTGGGTTACTTGAAAGCGTCACCGGTGAAGTCATTTTATCCGGAACCGATAAAAATGGTGTTCAGCATGACATCACACTGAGTGCAGTCATTAAACTTTCCGACATCGGAACAACAAAAGTCGCCATGCCCGATCTGTCAGGTACCGACGTTGAAATCGTCAACCATACAAACGGATTTACCAGCAAGCATGTCGGCACATACAAAAATAACATTGTAATTGAAAAGAACGGCGAGTTTGTGAAAATCGGGGAAAGAACCCTTGAAATCATCAGTGTGGAAAAAGATAAAGTAAGCGGCAGATACTATGAAACCGTAAAGCCGGAATATGCGTCTGAATATCCGGAGCCCTATGATTTTACCTTTGAATATACCCCGGATAACACAAATCCTTTCTCTTTCTTTACTTACACAAATTCTAAAGGAGAGCAGGAAAACGGACAGCTTCATCCGGCAGGTCAGGGGCAAGTTTATCTTGAGCTCAATCTGGAGATTCTGGACAGTCATTCCTATCGATCCAACCTTAATCACGAATATTTCAACCATGAATTTAACCGTGTTTTTGCAGAGTAAATAATCGATCATGAGTCATTAAACGCGGCCATACCCCTGGGTGCCACCCGGGGGATAGCCGTGTCATAATCATTGGAGGATGGTACCATTGGCGAATGTAGCAATCGAAATTACCGATCTCACTAAAATTTATAAAAATGGACGGGGCATCAGCGATTTAAATCTGGTAATCGATCAAGGTGATATTTTCGGTTTTTTAGGTCCCAACGGCGCCGGCAAGACAACAGCAATGAAAATGATGGTGGGACTGATGAAACCGGATCGCGGAGACGTTAAAATTTTTAATGCCAGCATCACGGAAGATTATGTGAATGCGATGAAGGATGTCGGCTGCATGATCGAAACTGCCGAATCCTATCCCTACTTAACGGCATATGAAAATCTCAAGCTGTATGCCAGATATTATCCCGATGTGGACCAGAAAAGGATCGATGAAGTCCTTGAAATCACCGGCCTCTCAAAATATAAACATGAAAAGTCGAAAAAGTTTTCACTCGGAATGAAGCAACGGCTGGGAATCGCGGCCGCGATTTTATCCCGGCCGAAACTGTTAATTTTAGACGAGCCTTTAAACGGACTCGACGTAGAGGGTATGCTGGATATGCGAAAGCTGATTAAACGCCTTGCAGAGGAAGAGGGTACAACATTCTTTATTTCCAGCCATTTGATCCATGATGTCGAACTTACTTGCACCCGCGTCGGGGTGGTATATGGCGGAAAACTGATCAATGTCGACTATGTTCAAAACATCCTTGCTAATTATTCTTCGCTGGAAAATTATTTTGTAAGTGAGGTGGATCGAAATGGCAGGGTTTAAAGCAGCATTCAACAACGAAACCGTGAAGTTAATGAAAAAGAAAAAAGTCATGGCCGCCGCCATTTTGTCTATCCTTGCCGTCGTGATCGGACAAGTTGCAGTCACTGTCATTAAACACGGTCTTGGGTTAAGGGTGGTGGGCAGTACCGAGTTTCCGCTCGTCGTTCTCTCCATGTTTACTTACACGATCCTGCCCCTGTTTGTAACCTTTGTGGCGATTGATATGTTTAATGGAGAGTATTCGACAAATACAATGAAACTGACGCTGACACGACCGGTTTCCCGATTGGGCGTATTCACTGCAAAGGTGTTAAATATCGCCCTGTTTATTCTGGCAAATTTACTGTTTGTCATGATTTTGTCTGTACTGGCCGGACTTATTTTTAACCCTTCGTCAGCAGGACTGATCGGAATAATAAAGGTTGTCGTATCTTATATCGCTACCTTTCTTCCAGTTTTTATATTTGCTCTTCTCGTCGTGTTCCTGTCTAATATAATTCAGGGAGGTCTGGCCGTCTTTTTCCTTTCAATTTTGATTTTTATCGCGTTCAACTTCCTGAGTATCTTTTTTGCAAATTACTCCAGTTTCTTCATTACCACCATGTTCGACTGGTACACACTCTGGATTTCCGAGAAGATCAACTTTTTGAAAATCATACGGCAAATCCTGATTATGTCGGGACTGGGGATCATGTTATTTTCGGCCGGATATTATTTATTTGATCGTAAAGAGATATAAAAAAGAAAGATAGAAGGTCATTCGTATGCAATTAACCAAACGTTTTTTTATGATGAATACGCTGACCGTACTGGTTTCCATCGTGATCACTTTCTTGGCTGTGATCATCTTTATTGCTACCTATACCAGACTGCTTGATGGGGAAGCGGACACGAATCAATTAAGCAAAATTTTTGAAGTGCGAACAGGGATCGCCAGCATTAAGCGAACGGCTGAGACCCTGGAGTTCGAACAACTGCTGGATGAAGCTTATCAGCAGGAATTGTCCGAAAGGGTGAAGGCTCTCGGAGCACATGCCTTTATTTTAAACAACAGAGAAGTGATCTACTCCACAACCCATTTTAAAGAGATCGATCTTAATAAAAGTTTAATCCTGACCGATTCTGCCCATGATTTTGATACGCTGGAACTGGACGGCAACACCTATATGTTTGCCAGAGCTGACTATTCCCCCCGTTCCGGCGACGAGGGTGTGTTATTATTACTGGCACCGATTAAACTTCAATCAAAATTCTATCTGTTTCTCGGCATATTTACGATCAGCTTTTTTACCGTGATTTTCTTGATCATGAACTCCTGGGTGTCCTATCGATTTTCAAAGGGGATCATGATCCCGGTTTCCCGATTAAAGGATGCCGCCGTTAAAATCAGTGAAGGTGACTTAAATTACGGAATCGCCGAGGAAGGTGAAGGTGAGATCCGGGAGCTGTCCCGCACCCTTGAGTTCATGCGCATTAAGCTGAAGGAATCCGTTTATCAACAGCAAAAATCCGAAGAAAACCGAAAGTTTTTGATTTCGAGCATCTCCCATGACCTGAAGACACCGGTGACATCCATCAAAGGATATATCGAGGGAATTATCGACGGCGTTGCCAGAACGCCGGATAAAATCGAAGAATACCTGGAGACGGCACGGTCGAAAGCCATTCTGGTCAACAACATGATTGATGATCTGCTTTTATACTCCAGACTGGATTTGAATCAAATTCCTTATCATTTTGAGAAAACGGACCTAGAAGCCTACTTTGAGGATTGCGTGTCTGAAAATCTTCCTGAATTTGAAAAGATGAACATCAAACTTTCCCTTGTCAGTGAATTAAAGGATAGCGTCTATGTTCAGATCGACAGGGAAAGGTTAACACGGGTGATACAAAATATCCTCGATAATGCGAAAAAGTACATGGAAAAAGCCGACGGGCAGGTTGAAATAATACTGAGAGAAACAAGAACGTCGGCAATCATTGAAATCAGAGATAATGGGAAAGGAATTCCCGAGAGAGATTTGCCCTATATTTTTGAAAGATTTTATCGTGCCGATCCGTCACGGCAGAGTGCTGACGGTAGCGGCCTCGGACTTGCCATTGCCAGACAAATCGTGGAAGATCATGAAGGGAAAATCTGGGCGATCAGCAGGGATGGGGAAGGAACGCGCATCATGATATCGCTAAAAAAGATTGAAAGTGTTTCGGGAGGTTACGATGAAAAGGATCCTGATAATCGAGGATGATCAAAGTATTGCCAATCTGCAAAAGGATTATCTTGAACTGAGCGGTTTTTCCGTTACAATCGTGAACAATGGGGATGACGGACTTGCAGCCTTTAAGAAGGAAAAGTATGATCTGGTTATTCTCGACATCATGCTGCCGGGAATCGACGGATTTGAAGTCTTGAAAGCCATCCGCGAGAAGGAAGATATTCCGGTGCTGCTTCTTTCAGCGAGAGCGGAGGAACTATACAAAATTAAAGGACTCGGTCTCGGAGCGGACGATTATATCACAAAGCCGTTTAGTTCCGGCGAGCTGGTAGCGCGGGTCAATGCCCATTTGAACAAGTTTGAAAGAATGAAGGAACGGTTTGGCAGGGGAAGTGATGGCAGCAGACTGCAGGTCAGGGGGCTTGAAGTGGAGATCCATTCCAGACGGGTTTTTGTCAACGGAAGCGAGGTGACCATGGCCCATAAGGAATTCGATCTGCTCCTCTTTCTCATGCAACATGCCAATCGCGTTTTTAGCAAGGAAGAGCTTTTTGAGAGAATCTGGGGAATGGATGCGCTTGGAGATGCTTCAACCGTTATGGTACATATTGCCCGCATCCGGGAGAAGATTGAAGAAAACCCGTCCAGGCCCCAGTATATCGGTACTGTCTGGGGCGCCGGTTACAGGTTTATGGTTTGAATTTATTTGATTGCGGCGGCAATACGAATCCACAGTTAACGGTTTTCCATTTGTTGATATTGTTCTCTTGTAACAGAACCTTCAACAATTTCCAACCACTTGGCCCAATCACTGTGGCTTCCATCAAATTGATAATATACCTGATGGATTTCGTTGAACTGAAAAACCACTTTATTCAATTCTCTGAACAATTGACCTTTCCCTGCTGTAGTTGCCGCATTTGGAATAACATTTGAGAAATCTGTAAAATCAACAACTGCTACCCCCTCTCCTGAAACAGAAACCCCATTGAGCATGCCCGCAGTTTCTTCCGAAAATATCTGGGATTGACCTGATTCATTACGTAGCATATCCAGGAGTTTTTTTTCTAGTTCAATATGCTTTTGTCCAAATGTATTAATATCAAACCCTGTTTCAGTTTGATTTATTTCGGGGTCAGGGGTCTCTATGGCAGTCTGGTTATTTTTCTTTATGATGTATTTATCACTTTTATACTTTACGTATTCTACTTTTGGTATTTTATTATCATCAAGCCACGAAACTTTGATCACAATATAGGGAATAACCTCTAAGACATCATTTAAGGTTGCATTTTTAAAATATATCATATTTGAGCTAGCTGATATACCTGTAATTTCCCCATTTGGTACAAGATTAAAATTTTCTTTTAAAGACTTATCAGCTTTTTTTACTGCAATAATATTTGAAACCAAAGAATGTGGAGTATTAATGTAGCGTAGAACTTTATCTTTTAAAAAAGCAGAAACGATTACTTGATTCATTGGTACTTTTGGATTAAGTACGTTTACTTCAAATGATATTCTACCATCGGAAAAATCATAAATGATAATGTTTACATCGAAATTAACAGATCTTTCAGAAACTTCATCCATGTTAATAGCTTTTATATCATCTATTTCTTCTTGAATAAATGAAATTGCCGAATTTTCTTTTTCAATAATTCCATTATCTTTTTTTTCGAAAAAGACAACTCCAATTATTATTACGAATAAGACAATAAAAATTGTTAGAATCATAAGCGCTTTAGAGTTTTTCATTATAAAACCCCCTAAATAGCCAACCCATGCATCAACAACTGAATCGTGTACTCAATCTCAGCATCATCATCCCATTCCCTTTCGGGGAGAACCAGAAATCTCGTGATCAAAAAGCCCACGATTGTGGTGATTGTAAAGCGAATCACCGTATCCGCTGGGAGTTCGATGATTTCTCCTTTCTTCTGAAAATGGAGGATGATCTGCTTGAATTTCGCATAGACATGTTCCGTAAAAATATTCTGATACTGATCTTTGATTTCCGGATGAAAAGCCAGTTCCTGCAAAAAAATCCTGATCATCGGCAGATGTTTTTTTACAAAATCAAAACGGTTTCGAATCAGGACACGGAGGAAATTCTCATAACTCTGGTGATCGTCTTCAAAAACTTTTTGCACGAAATCCCGGGCCAAAAAGGGGGTGACCACCCGGGCCAGCACTGGCGAAACAATCGCCATCAACAGATCCTTTTTCGTTTTATAGTGCCGAAAAATCGTTCCCTCCGCCACCCCTGCCTTTCTGGCGATCTCGCTGGTCGACGTGGAGGCATACCCTTTTTCCGAAAACATCTCGATCGCCGCTTCCAGAATCCTTACCTTTTTTTCACTCATTTTTTCCTGCTCGTCACCGGCCTGCAAAATCTCCCGCAGTAAATCCTGTTCGGTCATCTGATCATCATCCTTTTATCCCTTATAATCGACGGTGTTTTTTCAGGGCGAATATATTTAGTATCATAAAAAACAGGGAAAATGCAAGCAGCACGTATATGTCCTGATCGATGAACGACCAGCCTTTTCCCCGAATCATCACTTCCGCAACGCATCCGCGCCGTACGTAAGAGGCATGATCACACTGATCGAACGCAACCATTCCGCCATCGTTTCCAGATTGAACAGCCCGGAAAAGAAAATCTGCGGAACCACCACGAGCGGGATAAACTGCATCATCTGCAGTTCATTGTTGGCAAAAGCGGAAAGCAGTGTCCCCAGCGTCAGCGCGGTCATCGCCAGCAGAAACGTAATCAACAACACATAGAGGAATGATCCTTCCATCATAATGCCGAGAACTTTTATGGCAAACCAGGAAATAATGCTGGCCTGAAAAGTGGTAAAGATGCCGAATCCGATCACGTATCCGGTCACAATCTCCCATCTCCTCAAAGGCGTCGCCAGCAACCGTTCCAGCGTTCCCCCGGTCCGTTCACGCAAAAAGGAAACCCCCGAGATAATGAAGACAAAGAAGAAGATAAAAAATCCGATGAGCACCGGTCCAAAGTTGTCGAACAAAGCCATATCTTCAGAACCATACAAGTAGGTAACATCGGGTTGAACCGTTCGTTCGGAAGGTTGCAGTTTTTCATAAGCCTGCTGTATCGCAAGCATCACAGCCCGATTGGCTGTGGGATCACTTCCTTCCAGTATAACAGAAGGCGTCCTGCCGTTCATGGTGATAAAAGCGTCGATGGCCTGTATGTCCAGGGCATTATAAGCTTCCGATTTCTTCAACGATAAAATATGTGCTCCGGCATCCTCCAGTTGGTCGGTCACCGCTTGCGGAAGGATCTCCACCCCGATCACCGGTTCATAATCCTCCCCGTTAAAGACGAGATGGAGAAGCAACAGAATAAACATGGGAGCCACAATCATCAGGCCCAGGGTTCTTTTATCACGGAAAAACTGACGGATAATACGGATGACAATTGCTCTCACTCTCATCGATTCGCACCTCCGTAAAATAGGAACGCCTCTTCCAGCGTGGAGGATGAAGAAGCCTCTTTCAGCTGATGCGGTGTGCCCGTGGCAATCAATCGGCCATCCCTCAACATCCCGAGGGAATCGCACTTTTCGGCTTCATCCATCACGTGCGTTGTCACCACAATGGTGGTTCTTTTTTGGCTCAGCAGATGAAGTTCATCCCAGATCGATTGCCGAAGGACGGGGTCAATCCCTACCGTCGGTTCATCAAGAATGAGAATATCCGGTTCATGCAGCAGGGCAGCCGCAAGGGAAAGTCTCCGTTTCATCCCTCCTGAAAACTGGTTCACAATTTTTTTGCGATCTTCCGTCAGATTGACCAGTTCAAGCACCTTTTCAATACGCTCTTTCCGCTGTTTCTTTGCGAGCCCGTACACCGAGGCAAAAAAATCAAGGTTCTCATACGCACTTAATTCGCCGTAGAGTGCATCAGCCTGTGCCATAAAACCGATCCTGCCCATCATTTTCAGATCTGGCATGACAGTGCCAAGCACCTTAATGCTTCCCGAAGAAGGCAGATCGATCCCGGCCATCATTTTAACCAGTGTCGTTTTGCCTGCACCGGATGGCCCGAGCAGGCCGTAGATCTCAGACCCCTGTACTGTCAATGAGACGTCTGTTAACACTTCTTTTTTTCCAAAAGACTTACTCACATGTTCCACTTGAATGTGTGGCTCCATGCCCATCCGTCTCCTCCCTAAAAATAATGTGATTAATCACTCATTTACAGTTTAACTGTCGCAGATTGATTTGTAAAGTGAGTAGTCACTCATTTTTTGTAAAAAAAAAGGCCCTTCAACCGGCCTCTTTCATTTTTATCAGATGAACTAAATGATCGAGCCTGCAGGATCCTTTTCCTCCTGTGCCTCCATCTGCAACTTCACGGTAAAAGCCTTGTACAACATCTCAAGGCAGCGCTGTTTGTCGCGTGTATAAAAATAGCGGGACATATTTTCATACAGCTCGATTTTTTTAATGTCATAAGAGAGCTCGTCCGCCAGTGTGATCGCTTTAAACGTGACATCGAGGAAGCGGGTTTCATCGTTCAATGCCAGATGAATTTTACTCAATGCCCCCAGACACACGATTTCCGCTGATTTGGAATTATACTTTCGCGACATGCTCAGGGCCTCATCACCCGTCTTTTTAGCCAGTTCAATGTCTCCCATCTCCAGATACAGTTCAGCCATGTAGGCCTTGGTGCGGATCATTCCGACAATGTCGTTAATCTGTTCCTTCACTTCCAGTGACAGTTGAAAGTGCTGAAGCGCACTCTTGTAATTTTTGATTTCCATCTCCACATTGCCGAGATTGTGCCAGCATTTCGCCATAAACAACGGTTTATTATTACGAATGGCCAGATTTTTGGCCCGCTCCAATTTTTCCCGCGCCAGCAAATACATTTTCACTTTTTTGAAAAAAATGGCCTGCAAAATCAATGTACTGATCAGGTAATCGGTGTGGCTCCCCGTTTCCTCCAGGTACTTCAATGCTTTTTCACAGCAGAGATTGGCCCGGTCCATATTTTTGAGAGCATAGTAGACCGATGCCATATTATAATAGATCGGTCCTTTCAAATATTGCCTGTCTTCCGGTATTTCTTTCAACACCTGTTGAAAAACCTGGAGGGATTTCGTTAATTTCTCCTGTCTGAAGTAGATCGCTCCGATTTTCACCTTACATTCGACGGCATTTTCACTGTCCTTAATGCGGCGATAATAATCGTATGCTTTTTCCAAATGCGAGTGGGCCTGCTTGTAATCCTTTTCCTCCATGGCAATAAAACCGAGTTCTTTAAATGCCCTGGCCGTCTGGTCAAAAAGCATCAATTTCGGTGTCAGCCGGATCGCTTCTTCGTACTTCTCCTTTGCTTTATGAATGATCCCCGTTTTATAATAAGTTTCTGCCTGTTCCAGAATAAATTGTGTCTCCTCAATCGATTCTTTCTTGTGGATCAATTCATCACTCAAGCCCAATTTTTCTTTTAAATATTCCCATGTTTCCGGATCCGGCCGTTTTTTTCCGTTTTCGATGTTGCTCAATTTGGCGATAGACATGAATTGACCGGCCACATCATGCTGTGTCAGTCCCATTTGCTTTCGCTTATTCCGAATTTCAGTACCGATGTGATTCATGGGAAAATCCACCCTTCACAAATAAAATTGGATGGTGCCGTTTTTATCTATTTTCCACAAATATACATTTTCTTGCAAGTTTAAAAATTATGAAAATAACTAGGGTTAAGGAGAATGTAATAGATGCAGGAAGTCCTGTAAAAAGCAGAAATAGGGGCTGTATCAAGAAAAACGTAGGGAAAGCAAATCATGAAACAAAAAATGTTCCAATATGGAACATTTGCTTTCAGCCATCTGTTATCCAATTTGTAAGTGGCGGAGAGAGCGGGATTCGAACCCGCGCTGGGCGGAGCCCACTAACGGTTTAGCAAACCGTCCCCTTCGGCCTCTTGGGTATCTCTCCGCGTATAATTCAGTGTGAAATTCATTATTCCATTTGGTGCGACGTTTGTTAGTTTACTATGTTTTTGGCGATTTTGCAAGACCTCTTTACAGGTAATTTTATGATGAAATATCCTCGATCCGCAACACCCCTCTGCACTTGCCACAGCGGTATTTTTTCGGATCCATCCATTTTTTGCGCCGATAGACCGTGGCACAGTTTGTACAGATCAACTGGTATTTGAACGGACGCTTCTGTTGTTTAAGGACAGGGCGGCAAAAACGGGAGCCTCCCACCCGGTCGAGTAATTGCTGAAAGTCACGATCACGGTGGCGATATCCCCTGCCTTCGAGATGGAGGTGATAATGGCACAGCTCATGTTTGATGATACGAATCAGCTCGTCTTCCCCATACATCTCCAGATGCTTCGGATTACATTCAATGTCATGGCTGTGCAATAAGTAACGGCCGCCGCTGGTTCTGAGACGGAGGTTGAACCGTGCCCGGTGCCGGAAGGGACGGGAAAACCATGTCAGTGAAATTTCTTCCACCATTTTTTGCAAATGTTCATCATTCATTCGAAAATCCTCACTTTTTTTCGTCCTGCATCATACCATGTAATAAAGGTATATTTATTTTTTTCACCGGGGAGGTTTATTCCATGCCTCATTGGCTGCAAAAACAGTTAAAACGGGCATTTAACGGGAAGGACCGCCGGCAAATCCGTCTGCTAAATGACTGCTGGTTTCTCTACATGCAAAAAACCAGGAACCAGCGCTCCTCCGTTCAGTGAAGTCTGATTACTTTTTTCCCCCCTATGCTTGCGGGGGAATCATGGACAACCCCACCCGTTCACGTTGCATATCGACATCCGCCACCCACACCGTAACGATATCTCCTACCGATACCACATCCATCGGATGCTTGACAAACTTGTTGCTCATCCGGGAAATATGAACCAGTCCGTCATTTTTTAAACCGATATCGACAAATGCACCGAAATCAACCACATTCCTTACCGTCCCCTGCAACTCCATGCCTTCGCGCAGGTCCTCGATTGACAGGACATCACTCTGTAAAAGCGGCTTTGGTAATTCTTCACGGGGATCCCGTCCCGGACGCAAGAGACTGTCCACAATGTCTTTCATGGTCGGTACACCCAGTCCCAGTTCCTCCGCCGTCTTTTTCACATCAATTCCCCGCAGTTTTTGTTTGCTTTCTTCCGCCGATAATTGATGGGGATCAATCGCCAGCCTGTCCAACAAACGTTCAACCTGGTCATACACTTCCGGGTGAATCGGCGTCCGGTCCAGCGGATTGTCTCCGTCCATAATCCGCAAAAATCCGATCGCCTGTTCATAGGTTTTGTCACCGAGACGCGGAACATTCTTCAACTCGGCCCGGTTTCGATATTTTCCGTTTTCTTCACGGTATTTGACGATATTACGCGCCACCTGTTTGGAACATCCCGATACATATTGCAACAGGGAAGGAGACGCTGTATTGACGTCGATCCCGACATAATTGACCGCCGACTCCACCACATGCTGCAAACTTTCGGAGAGACGGTTTTGACTGACATCATGCTGATACTGACCGACTCCGACCGATTTCGGATCGATTTTTACCAGTTCCGCCAGCGGGTCCTGAATCCTCCTCGCGATGGAAATGGCACTTCTCTCTGCCACATCCAGTTCGGGAAACTCCTCGCGGGCAAGGGGGGAGGCGGAATAGACACTTGCTCCCGCTTCATTGACGATCAGATAATAAATAGCCTGATTCAGTTCGCGGATGGTATCCGCAATAAACTGCTCCGTTTCACGGGATGCCGTTCCGTTACCGATGGCGATCAGCGTGATGCCGTACTTTTCAATTAACGACATCACCGCTTCCCTCGCCTCTTTCACCTTTTTCTGCGGCGGGGTGGGGTAAATCACGGAGATATGTAAAAGTTTCCCCGTATCATCGACAACCGCCAGTTTACACCCGGTTCGGTAAGCCGGATCCACTCCAAGTA
The DNA here is from genome assembly GCA_041686735.1 of Bacilli bacterium. GTDB lineage: Bacteria > Bacillota > Bacilli > JACDOE01 > JACDOE01 > JAWLDF01. The sequence goes on along the minus strand of JAWLDF010000004.1, from coordinate 101,211 downwards.
CCACCTGCCCTTTGATTGGCGGCTGCAACAAAAGGTTGCGAAGATTTTCCGAAAAAATATGGATTGCCTGTTCTTCGGCTTTTTCCGATAATTCATTACGCACATCCCGCTCAATCGAAGGGGCGATCAAACGCTTATATCCGTCTTCAATCGCCTGGTACAGGTAATCTTCCACATTCCCGGCCGAGGCAGGTGCAAATTGTTGCTTCAGATATTGTAAAATTTGTTCGACGGGGGCTTCGACACTGACACGGAGAATTCCCTCTTTTTCACCGCGATTGATCGCAAGTACGCGATGGGGGACCACTTTCCGTACCGGTTCCTGGAAATCATAATACATTTCATAAACATTTTTGTTCGACTCTTCTTCTTCCTTCTGTACACTGATTAAAATACCCTTTTCATACGTTTGTTTGCGTATCCATTTGCGGGCATCCGCATCATCCGATATGATTTCGGCGATAATATCCATAGCCCCCTGCAGGGCATCCTCTACGGATTCCACCCCTTTTTCCGCATCAATGTACTGTGCCGCCTGCTCCATCACGTCGCCATCACGCTGTTCAAGAATGAACATTGCCAGCGGTTCCAGTCCCTTTTCTCTGGCGATGGTGGCACGGGTACGCCGTTTTTGCCGATAAGGACGGTATAAATCCTCAACTTCCTGTAATTTCACGGCTCGCTCGATCTGTTGTTTGAGTTCGTCAGTCAGTTTGCCCTGCTCCTCAATCAGACGCAATACTTCCTGTTTCCGTTCATCCAGTTGACGCAAATAGCGCAGGCGATCTTCAATCTGCCGGATCTGCTCTTCATTCAATTCTCCCGTCTGTTCTTTACGATATCTTGCAATAAATGGTACGGTGTTTCCCTCATCCAGGAGTTGTACCGTTCTGTTCACTTGCTGCGGACGGATTTTTAATTCTGATGCGATTGTATCGATAAAGAATTGTTGATCTCCCATTTTGCCTCCCTGAAACATGAAAAGGTTGGGTGGGAGACAGCGCTCCCACCCATTTTATAGAATGCATTATTTCTTTTCACTATCAAATTAAGGCTGAAACCCGTTTCGTCACGGGACAGCCTTTGGTACGCCGAATCAGAAGTCGATCAGCCCCAGACTGATTTGCAGAGATTCATTCACCTTCATCATCATTTCTTCATCAAGATGGGTGATTTTATCAGTTAACCGCTGTTTATCAATCGTTCGGATTTGTTCAAGCAAAATAACAGAATCCCGGTCAAATCCGTAAGACTCCGCATCGATCTCGACATGAGTCGGCAATTTCGCTTTTTGGATCTGGGCTGTGATGGCAGCGACGATCACAGTAGGACTAAACCTGTTGCCTATGTCGTTTTGAATAACCAGAACAGGTCTTACACCCCCCTGTTCTGAACCCACCACAGGGGAAAGGTCTGCGAAAAACACATCGCCACGCTTAACTATCAATCACTACACCCCGCTAACTAAGCGGTCAAGGGTATGATCTGCCTCTTCTTCCGCTGAAAAAGCCTCCGATGCAATATTTAGATTAATATGCCCCATCTCCATATAACCCTGCTGCATCGTCTCACGAATGTATCGTTTCTTCCGTTCTCTCAGATACAGTTTCATCGCCTGGCGGATAAACTCACTTCGATTGGACTGTTCCTTTTTCACCACACCGTCAACTTCTTGCAACAGATGTTGAGGTAAGCTAATCATAATACGTTTCGTCTGCTGTTTGGACAAAACAAAAGCACCTCCAACCCATTGACCATGTTCTTTATACAAGTATGACGTAAAGACTGGGAAATTATACTTTTTCCCGTCTAATCATCATGATTCAATAAAAATAATATTCGCTAATGATCGTAAAATTCCTGCTTCCTATTTCATACAATCCCTAAAAACTTTTGTAGTAATCACGTACATGCTTCTTGCATTGTACCATTGACAGTTGTCATCTACAACCGTTCTCAACATTTTCATAGTTCTGGAAGAAAATCGGATCAGATATAGATCCGCGGTACCCTTTTTCCGATCATACAAGGGATTTCGTAGTTGATTGTATCGAGCCAGCCGGCCACTTCATCGATATCTATCTCCTGATTCCCCTGTTTTCCAATTAACACCACTTCGTCTCCGACCTGGACATCGGGAATATGAGTCACCCTGACCATCATCTGATCCATACAGATCCTGCCTACGACAGGTGCACGTTCACCACGAATCAGTACCATCCCCCTGTTGGACAGGCTGCGGCGATATCCATCCGCATATCCGATGGGGATGGTGGCGATCACTTCCTCTTTTTCCGCGACATAAGTGGCGCCGTAGCTGATCGTCGTTCCCGCAGGCACCTTTTTGACATGGGAAAGCCGAGACTTTAATGAAAATGCCTGTCTTAATGAGAGCAGGTTTTTTTCCTTAATTTCGGCTGATGGTTGAAGTCCGTACATGCTGATGCCAAGCCGGACAAAGGAATGACTTGTCCCCGGAAACAAGGTACTGGCAGCGCTGTTGCTGGCATGCACAAATCTAGGATGTATTTTTTCGGCATCCATCATACGCCGCACCTTATCAAACCGCTCCATTTGTTCCTGTTGCAACGGACTTTCGATTTCATCGGCGCAGGCATAATGTGTGAAAATGCCCTCAAATCTCAAAAACGGAGATGCGCCGATGTATCGGATCAATTCAGGCAACAGAGGATCATCCGAACGGATCCCGATTCTTCCCATCCCGGTATCCACTTTCAAATGAGCACGTCCCTGTTTGCCAAGCAGCCGTGATGCTCCCTCAAGAGCGGAAATCGTCTCCCGGTCAAAAACCGTAACTGAAATGTCCTTTTCAACTGCAACATTCATGTGTGCCGGTTCGGTATAACCCATGACCAGTATGGGAACATCAATGCCTTCCTCCCGTAAAAGAACAGCCTCTCCAAGAAAAGCTACTCCGAGAAAGGATGCCCCGCTGGCAAGAGCGGTTTTCGCCACCTGTATTGCTCCATGTCCGTATCCATCTGCTTTTACGATGGCCATCACCTTCGTTTCAGCCGGAAGATGGGAACTAAATTGCCGTACATTATGTGCGATGGCCTGCAAATCAATTTCTGCCCAAGTTGCCCTGTATCCTGGTATGTGCAACAACAGTCCCTCCCGTAACATTTCTTTCATTATTGTACCAGTTTATTATTAACAAAAACAGGGACAGTTCAACTGCCCCGGCTTATCCCTGATTTTTAATCGATTCGGAGTGCTTCCCGTCTATTTTCCGGTTTGTCCGTAAACCGATTGTGCCACTTTTACCATCTCTTCATCAGGCATATCTCCGCTCAACTTATATTCTACCCCTTCATGCGTCCAGATGAGCGTCTTTTGTTGATCTCCCGTAATCACACCGTAAGTAAAACCGAGATCGACCGGTTCACCGTATGCGAAACTGACTGATGCCGCCTGCGGACGTTCCTCCATTAACGTATAATGGTAGGCTCCCTTATATTTAAGCACGATTGTTTTTCCGTCTTCTCCTTTAACCTCTTCTACACTGCTTAACTTGGCACCATCGGGAACATAGGATGGTTCAATCACGCCGAAATCGCTTTTGTCAGAAGCAGTCTGACCTCCTGCCATCGTCGGTACCGCTAACATGGCAGCGGACATGTTGCGATCTTTATCAAATGCATCTTCATCGAAACCAACATTCATCTCAAACTTTTCAAATAGAACTTCAACGATTTTATTATAATTTGTGTCCATAACCTCAACACGTGTCGGAGCAAGATCCTTCGTCAGCCAGATTTTTTGGCTGGTGAGTGAACGGTTTTGATAATCGGCTTTCACCTCAAACACATACTGGTCTTCTGCCGTTTCAAAAGTGCGTTCCTCATCCTCTAAAATACTGTTGATCAAGGATTCATAAAGATATACCTGTCCGTGTTTTTCCGGCCAGCCACTCTGAAAACGAAAACTTTTGTTCAAGTGGGGAGTCAGTACAAATACCCCGTCTTCATTACGTAAAATAATCTGGGTAATTTCCCGCTCCTTTGAAGTGAGCGCAATCCGATAAAAATTCGGTTCTTGATACCAGATTTCCATATCATACGATTGTGGATTATCTCCGGTTTGTAACGTTAATTCCCCTTCAGTCTTATAACTTTGTAAAGACTCCAATTGTTCCTCCAGATCACCTACAACATCTTCCATGCTTTTTTTGCCACAACCGGAGACGACAATCAATACAACCAGTACGGGAATTAAAAATTTGAGAAAGCTACCCATACGACCCACTCAGATCAACCCCTTTGCTGAATTCGACAAAGGAGGGATTTGTGTCAATTTCCCGGGAAATGTGACTGTGTGGTGTCATCCATTCAAAATTTGAGAAATAGCTGTTCCAATATGCCGGATCATGTCACTGGCCAGCGTGCTGTATTCCGATTGTTTTCCGCAAATTTCGCCTGTTAACCCGTGAATATGAACGGCAGCAGCAATCGTCTCCAACAGATCGGCCTCGTCATTTTTGCTGATTTGAGCGATAAAAGAGGAAATGATGCCGGTCAGTACATCACCGGATCCTCCCTTTGACATACTGGGGCTCCCTGTCATGTTGAGAATCATCCGCCCGTCCGGAGCTGCGATGATGGTATGTGTTCCTTTTAAAACGACATACACCCCATATCGCTCTGCAAAAGTTCGGGCCACCTGCGGGCGTGAACTTTCAACTTCAGCAACAGATAGCCCGGTGAGACGGGCCATTTCACCCGGATGGGGCGTGATCACCACCGTTCCCTGGCGATGATGCAGGATATCCGGATTTCTTGCCGCCAGATTCAGGGCATCCGCATCGATAATCAACGGGCATGAAACATGGGATAAGATTTGATCGATCCACTCTTCCCCATGTTGCCAGCTTCCCGTTCCGGGCCCGACAGCCATACAGGAGTAACGTTCTTTCTTGTCATCCCACTGCGGAATTTCCGTGAGCGGAAGATTTTGAAAACGTCCTTCCTGCTCCGGCCATGCCCACATGATGGCTTCCGTCACCTGCGATGATACCTGGGGTAAAATCGAAGAGGGGACCGCCATCGTGACCATCCCTGCTCCGCTTAGGAGAGCTGCCTTTCCGGCCAGTACAGGAGCTCCTCTCATCTCATGGGAGCCTGATACCAGCAGGACATGACCATAGGTACCTTTGTGGGAATGTCTGTTTCGTTTCGGAATCACTTCGGCTACTTCGTCCGGTGTAAGGATTCGTGTGTTACAGCCCGCCTTCCGAACAGCTTCATCAGGAATACCGATGTCTTTTACTCTCAACTCCCCGGCGTAATCTTTGCCGGGATAGAGATAGTGACCCCACCTGGGAAAGGCAAAAGTTACAGTCAGATCAGCCCTGACTGCCGTGTCCATCTGTTGCCCGTTGTTTGCATCAATACCCGTTGGAATGTCAACAGCAACGACAACCGATTTTTTACCCGATACAGATCGGGATTGGTTCAGCAGATTGACTGCCGTTTTCACCGGTTCACGCAGGTGCCCCGTCGCACCCGTTCCCAGCATGGCATCCACAATGATATCAGCATCGTTCATAGCAAGCGAAACGGGTTGCCAGTCTCCGTTGAAGATTACGATTTTTACCCCCTGTTTTTGTGCAAGTCCCATGTGAAAGCGGCTGTCGGGAGACATCTTTTTCGGATCCCCGAGCAAAAAAACCGTTACTGCACAGGATCGCTGATGCAGGTATCGGGCGATAACCATCCCGTCGCCGCCGTTATTCCCGTGGCCGCATAGAACAACGGCATGCCGAAAAGAGCCTTTCAACCGGATTTCATCAGCCACTGCACGACCCGCATGTTCCATTAGAATCATCCCCGGAATCCCGAGAGTATCCATGGTGAAACGGTCCATTTCTCGCATTTGATGCGCATCCACCACAAACACATTTCTTCCCTCCTATACCCGCGATATATATGTATGTCCGTACATGTCCGGATATGCTGACTAGCTTGACGGGCTTTCTATGATGACCTGGGCAACTGCATACTTTTTCTCATGTGATATCGACAAGAAAGTCCGGCTGTCCTGCAGGAAAGGAAAAAAGGGATACAACCGTTCATTCCATTGGATATACGGTTTCCCTGCGGCATCAGACATCACGCAAATATCATGCCAGCTTAATTTGTGCCCGAAACCTGTTCCAAGGGCTTTGGCCGCGGCTTCTTTAGCGGCAAACCGTCCGGAAATATAAGCCGTTTCCCTTGAGAAAGATTGTGGAATCCGCTCACGTTCCTCAGCGGCAAAAATTCGTTCCAGCAATTTATCCTCATTTTTTGAAATAAGCGCCTCAATCCGGGCCAATTCCACGATATCGATCCCTGTACCGATGATCATCCTGAAGAACCTCCGTTTTGATTTCTATAACATTTTATACTTTCTGACAATAACAATAAAGGGGCTACCCTAAAAAGAGTATACACCCTTTATCCGGCAGCCCCAAACGATGTTCAAAAAAGGTTACAGGTTACTGTTGCGGATTTTGTTGAGCACTTCTTGCTTGGGAGGCTTGATTTCTCTTGCGTACATCAGCAGCGTTGGTTTCTGCGGCAAACTCAGAGTTACCAGCTTGAGATGCAGCATTACGTTTTCTTACATGATTTACGTTCGTACCGGTTTGCGTTTCTCTGGCCATGATATTGTCACCTCCTCTCTTTCGTAGTCTGTACAGGGGTTATAAAAATATTCTTTTTTGATTTTGCGCACAAAAAAACCGGGCAAAAGCCCGATCATTTAAACAAAATTTAATAGCCGGGAAAATCCAGCTCATGGATCTGTCCGGGTTCCTGACGGATAGTGAGCTGTTCCAGGGATGCTTTTAATACTTTCATCTGCATTTCGCGATCACCCGGTTTTCCCAGTGAGTGACCGAAACGAAATCCCTTCGGATGAATGGCCCGAGGCGGACGCATCAACCCCGATTGATGGGGGTCCAGTGTGATCAAAACCGTGGGAATTCCCTGAGCTTCAATCGCTCTTTGCACTGTAACTACAGTGCGATGACAGAGAGGTCAGCCGGCTGTAAGAATGACTCCGTCCGCTTTGGAACGAACAACTTTTTTTACAACCTCTGGAATCGTTTCCTCCTGTAAGCGCTTTAATTTCATCGCAAAACCCATCATCGAGTAATGCTGATCGGCCAGCCCGCCGATGTATCCCTCTTCCGCAAGTTCACGCAAGCGGTCGATTGGAAAAATGGTATTGATATCCTTCATCGGCTCATTTGTGTCATATTCTTCTTTTGGTGCAGCATGGGTTACATGAAAATCGGCACTGTCGACGTCACCCGGGATGATGCGATAAGTTAAATCGCCGGTTGTCGGATCCTCACTGAAAGGTTCTTGATCTTTTAAATGGGCTCCGGCAGTAGAAACAATCCCTATGTTCATCTCATGTAAATGTTTATCGTTAGGTGTATAAGGAATGGCTTTTCTCGACATTTCCATGCCTGCTCAACTCCTTTACTATGTCGTGTAAGAAAAACCTGCTTCATCAGTAAACGAAGCAGGTTTTTCGATTATCCTTACGGCCTTCCTTCGGAAAAGGGGAAACAGCCGCTCATGTATGTTTTACAGTTTACGAAGCACTTCAAAAATTTCTTCGTTATCCGGCTGCTGATCGATGGGATGAACATCGATAAAGCGGACAACACCTTCTTTGTCAATGACAAACAGGGCCCGTTCGGTCATTCCCTCATCGCGTAATACACCGTACTTCTGTGCAACTTCACCGTGGGGCCAGAAGTCGGAGCACAGAGGATAGGAAATTCCTCCCAGTGATTTTTGCCATGCTTCATGACTGGGAATACTATCTACACTTATACCCAGAACCTGGGTATCATACTCTTCAAACTTGGACAGATCGTCCTCGTATGAAGGCATCTGCGCGCCTCAGACAGGGGTCCAGTCTAAGGGGTAGAATGCGATGAATACATTTTTCTTGCCCAGGTAATCGCTAAGAGTAACCGTGCGATCGCCATGAGCTTTCAACGTAAAGTCGGGAGCCTTGTCGCCAACTTTGAGCGTCTTTGTTTCAGTAGCTCCTTTTGGCATTCTTTTCATCCTCCTTTATTTGGAATACAGAGATTATTGTATTTGCAAAGGATCGGTCTCAATGCTGCGATCCCTGCAAAAGTTGCACTCATCCTATAATCCGGCTTCGTCCAGTAGTCGGTTCATGAGATTGGGTCGTAATCCGATGACGATATGCTCCCCGAAAACCACCGTCGGGACGGTTGATGAACCCAGTCGGTTCAACTCATCCATCAATCCGGGATCCGTCGTTGTATTTTTTTCTATGTACGACACTCCGCGACTGGTCAATAACTCTTTCATTTGCCGGCAACTGCCACAACCTTCCGTGACATAGATCGTTACAGGTTCCATGGATAAACAACAGCCTTCCATATTCATTTTAACCATAAAAAGTATTCTCTTTACAATTCGCAATTATAACTTTAAAATAAAACTTATTCTAAGTCAATATTATTTTGTAATAATTTTAAACTAGTATGTGATATAATATAGATGAAGATTGAAGCGGGAGGTGATGGATCGTGGCCCATCCAGAAACAGAATCAATTGTACAGTTGTTGAAAGATCATCAGATTCGTGTAACTCCGCAAAGGGTGGCGATCATTAAGGTATTGAAAGAACTTGATCATCCCACAGCCGAACAAATTCATGACCAGCTTATGGACGAATATTCAAATATGAGTTTTGCCACGGTTTACAATACACTAAGATCTCTGAAAGAAATCGGCGTTGTAAGGGAAATTCGCTGCGGAGAAGGGTGTACGCGCTTCGAGGTACTTGAACACACTCATTATCATCTTTTATGTAAAAAGTGCGGCCGGATCGATGATATCCATTTCGAGGCTGGAATTAACATGAAATCCATTGAAAAAGAGTCCGGATATCGCTTATCCGACCATAATATCGAGTTCTACGGGCTCTGCCCGCAATGCCAGGGCTAGAGGTGAGAAGTGAGAAGTGGGAAATGAGAGGTGAACGGCACTTTCATTTCCCTTTTTTATTTCAAGATAAAAGACGCCACTTTTTTAGCAGATTTGCCATGAACACACCCACTTTCGGGATTCTCTCCAGTTCATGTTTTTCAATCCCTCTGACGGCAAAAATGGTCACAAAATAGGCCAGTACACCCAGACCGATCAGTCCCGCAATCAACAACGCCTGCACCCAATGACCGATCAAAACAGTACCCTGATCATCTGCCGGAAGATACGTGCGAATCAGGCGGTCTCCCCCCCAAACAAATACAGCCATTATCAGTGTAGCCAGAAGAGGTTTTCCCAAGATGACCGACCAGCCGTCAAACCCTTTGACAGATCGGGAAATGGTCCATCCGTTTAAAAATGTAAGCAATCCGTAAGCAAGCAGAGTCGCCATGGCTGCTCCATCAATGTTATAGAGCGGGACCAGTACGACATTTAAGATCAGCTTGCTCACAAGTGCAACCAGCAGATAAACGGCAGGCTGATAAACTTTCCCCATGCCTTGCAAAATAGCTGATGTCGTGATGGCAAACGTGAGCAGGATTGATGAAAGGGATAGCATTGCAATCGCAAAACTCCCCTGCCGATCCCCGAACAAAATCAAATTCAAATCATCCGCCAAAAGAGCAAGCCCCACTCCGGCCGGTAGTCCCATCAGTGCAGTCACTTTGATGGAAAGATGGGCGGATCGCTTAATCTCATCGTTATTCTGAACTCTTCCCTCTGCGGCAATTTTCGGCACAATTGATAAGGCCAGGGCACTGGCAAACATCGTGGTCGCCTGTACGAACGGAAGTCCGCGGCTATAATATCCAAACCAATCTTTCGCCGCCTGCACCGATTCTTCCGCTGCAATCAACAAATTGACCACCGTAAAGGAATCCGCCAGTCCAAAAAGCGGTATCATTAACGAACTGATGCTGACTGCAAAGGTAAAAACAACGATGGTTTTAAACAGTTCACTGCCGGAAATCGGCGAAGATTCCAGCGTTGGTTCTGTACGAGTTACATTCATTGTCACCGTGTGACGACGTCGCTGAAAAGATCCGTAGTGATAGATTAGATAGACGGCGCCGAATACCGCGCCGACCACCGTGCCGAACGTAGCCCCGGCCACCACTTCATTCAGCCCGAATCCCCCTTTCACCAACAAAAAAGCAAAAAGGATGATGGTGATTACGCGAAAAAACTGTTCGATTACCTGGGAAGTTCCCGATTGAACCATCAGCTGGTGTCCGTAGAAAAATCCCCTGAGAACCGCCACAATCGGGACGATAAACAGGGCGAAAGAAATCGCCTTGATGGCCGGTGTCACCTCCGGTAATCCCGTCCAGGAAGCCAGTTGTTCTGCTCCGAAAAACAACAGGATGAATGCCAGAAATCCAATGAAACTGATAAAACCGAATGTCAACCGCACAATGCGTTTTTCTTCCGCTACATTTCCCACCACGGCCTGTTCGGAGACCATTTTGGACAACACGATCGGGACTCCGGAAACAACCAATATCAACAAAGTAGAGTAGAGGGGATAGACCACCTGGTACATGGCCAGCCCTTCATCTCCGGCGATGCGTTGAAAAGGGATGCGGTACAACAGGCTTAACAGCTTGGATAAGATCGCTGCAATACTTAATATAAAAGCACCATAGAGAAAGTGTTTTTTCGACACGAAACAGACTTCCTTCCCCATTTCAAATTAATCCGACCAGAATAATATTGTACCACTATTTCATGGCAAACAAAAAAGGAATGCGTGCCTTCGTTCTGATTTTTTTCTGCCTGTGATATAATGTGGACGACAATGATCAGAAAAGGGATGACACGTCATGTCAGTAGCCGCAAGATTATGTAAAACACTCAATTATATTTTTCCAAAACCGGTTCACCCTTTTAATCTCGCCAATGAAGGGAAAATGACCTATGCTGAATGGCAGTTTCAACAGGGTGAACGAACCATTCAGTTTTATCTGAGACATGCCGGAAAAGAAGAGATTTTTCAGGGGAAAACCGTTCTCGATATCGGGTGCGGCGCAGGGGGAAAAACCCTGTATTATGCGACCCTCGGTCCCGAACACGTTTACGGAATCGATGTCTTGCCTCATTACCGGGAAGAAGCGACCCGACTCGCCCGACAAAAAGGATTGGAAGATAAAACCACCTTTATCACAGGAGATGCGGCCCGCTTGCCTTTTGAATCGGATTCACTGGATACGATCATCATGAATGATGCCATGGAACATGTAGACGATCCGGTGGCTGTCTTGTCCGAATGTCACCGTGTTCTCAAATCCGGAGGGCGACTCTATCTTAATTTCCCCCCCTATTATCATCCTTATGGCGCCCACCTATCCGATGTCATCGGGATTCCGTGGGTTCATGCTTTTTTCTCTGATAAAACATTAATCAGCGTGTACAAATATCTGGTTGCCCCACTGCCGGACGGAGAGGAAAGGATTCACTTTCGTATCGGTCGTAACGAAAAAGGAGAAGAATTCTTTTCATATATTAATAAAATGACGATTCAACGCTTTGAAGGGATCATGAAGAAGACTCTGCTGAAGGTTCGTTATTACCATCATGAACCGTTGCGTCCTTTTCTCGCAATCCCGTCAAAATGGCCTGTTCTTAATGAATATCTGGTAAAAATGGTGGTCTGTATATTAGAAAAATAAAGAACTGGATTTGATTTGCCTTTCCCTCACTGCGTTCGGCCGGTCAGCATCAAATCCAGTTCTTTATTTTTTGGATGTTTCGCAGGTAGTTCTATGTCAAATGTGTACCGCTTAATCATTACAGTAGAGTAGAGAAATCAAATTTTCTGGAAACCTTGGTTCTTACCCGGGTCAGACTTGCACCGACTAGCCATTAGCGGCTTGCTGGGCACGCAATATCTATAAAAAATAATATTCCGGATTTTGATGCACCGGCCGAACGAAGTGAGGGGAAGGCAAATCAAATCCGGAATATTATTTTTAATTTACCGTTGCTCAAAATCTTCGGGATTCTGTGCCTGCAGCGGTTTTGCGGTTTCTACATGACCCAGTAAGGATTCAACGATTTCTCCTTCAACGAGAATCTGAGTCTGCTCATATCCGAACTGCTCCATGATCATCACGATCTGAGTGATGAGGAATGCTTCCCCGGAAGAACCGAGGTTGGCATTTAAGATCTCGCGTGAGAAACTGACATGGGCAACGCCATCCTTATCCTCCACATACTCGACAACCACATCCGGCGGTAACAGATTGGTAAGATCTTCTTCATCCGGACCTTCGATCCAGGCCTGAAGTGCGACTACTTCTGCCTGCTCACCTTCTGCCACTGTAATCTCTTTTTGCACACGATATACTTTCATCAATTCATTGTCGGAAAAATATAAAGTAACCGTTTGGGTTGTCCCCTCGTCTTCTTCATCATCTGTGGGACTGACATCATTTTCATCCACCGGATCTTCTCCCGTTTGCCCCTGGTTTTGATCCTGATCATTCCCGGATTCATTTGGCCCCGTACCACATGCAGTAATTACCATCATGAGCGCGAGCATAACCAGCACTAATTTGAACATTGATTTCATGGTTGATCTCCTCCATAGCGTTTATCGTTTTTGTTTACCAGGAAAAGCGCGCTGATCCTTCTGTACTACAATTATAAAGTATCAAAGTTTTGTATCACAGCAATTGCCGCTGCGTAACAATTTTGTTACCGAACTTAAGACGGACACAGGTACCTTTCCCGACGGAAGATTCAAGTTCCAGCTTCCCGCCGTGCCGGTCTGCCATTAACTTGACAATCACCAGACCCAGTCCCGTACCTTCCCGGTCCCAGTCCATCGCCTGCTTCGAACGGTAAAAAGGTTCGAATATATAGGGACGATCTTCTTCGGCGATCCCGATTCCCTCATCACATACGAACAACAGTGATTCACCCGTATCCCCATCTTTTTGAACACCGATGTGGATTTCTTTGTTCTCGGAAGAATATCGAATCGCATTGGCTACCAGATTATCCACCCCATGAAAAAATAGTTCCCAGTCTGCTTCAAAATGTGCATCAGCGTCAATCGTAAAACGGAAAAACAGTCCGCGGGAGTCAAGCACACGTTGAAACTGTTTTTCTATATGATTCCTAATTTCCCCGCCGGTGATGTAATCGAGGTTTAATGGCCTGTCCCACATGCGATTGATATGTAATAAATCTTCCACTACCTTCTTCATCTTATCCGTTTGCACCAACAGATCCTGCGTAAATTCCCTGAATTGTCCGGGGTCTTCCCGGACATGCTCCAGATTTTCACAAATTAACTGCATCGTGGTCAGAGGGGTTTTCAGTTCGTGGGAAGATGCACTGATAAACTGCCGCTGCCTGAGTTCATACTGATTTAATTGATCCACCATCTGACGAATTGCCCGGACCAGATGTTGAATTTCATCCTTCCTGTTGTATTCCATGGTAAAAGTACGTTTTTGCGGTGTAATCCCCTGCAAATGGCGTACAATATCGTGAATCGGTCGGGAAAACCATGCTGCCAGCCAGAAACTCAACAAGAAAAACACCATGATGGCCAGGGCCATGACAGCCATCATCAAGTACTGAAAAGAACGAATATCTTCGTACAGAACATTGACATCTTTAATCATCAGTAAAAAGGAAGAGGCAGGCGTCTCATTTCCAAGCGGGAACAAAGTGTATTGAACATACCCGTAATTTGTGGTCGGAACAAATTCCGTTCGCGGCAACTCCCCGCCCTTCTCCAGAATTGTAAGAGACAAATGCGTACCCGGGGTGAATTTTTCAAAACTATCGAATCTCACCTTTTTTTGATAGTCCAGCACCAGCAGACGGGCGTCAAGACGATCGCTGTAAAAACTTAGATAGCCTTCGGTCCGCTCTGGAAATCGGGGGTAAGTTCCCGACAGTTGCTCCACCACCGCCTGACCTTGTGTAATCGAGATTTCCCGTTGCCCCGCCAATACCCGTTCTTCATAGGTTTTAACAATAAATCCATACAGCCCCAAACAAACGAGAATAAACAACAGGGAAAAAACGAGCCACAGCCTGTTCCGGATATTCATTGTTCACCCCCGAAACGATATCCCATCCCCCGCACAGCGTGAAGATATTTTCGCCCGGTCAGATCGTATAGTTTTTTGCGTAGGCGACTGATGCTGACGTCGACGGTCCGGTCACTATACCCGTCCTGCGTTCCCCAGATGTGCTCGAATAACCATTCCCGCGAAAAAACATGCTGCGGCCTCGACATCATCGCATCGACCAGTTTGAACTCCGTTGCGGTTAATTCCGCCTGGTTTCCATTATAACGCAACATCATTTGTTCACGGATACATTCGATCCCATCATAAGTCAAACATTGAGTGGGCTCGTCCTGATAACGTTGCTCCCGTCGAAAAATCGCATGAATACGCGCCAGCAGTTCCCTCTGATGAAAGGGCTTTACAATATAATCATCGGCGCCGACTTCCAGTCCGATCACCTTATCCATCGTTTCTCCTCTTGCGGTAATGATGATGATCGGAACCATCGAGTCTTTACGGATACGACGACAGAGTTCCAGACCGTCCATCCGCGGAAGATTCCAGTCCAACAGCAATAGATCATAGTGTTTCTCAGAGAACATCTTCAGCCCCTGTTCCCCGTCATAAGCCATTTCCACATGATACCCTTCTTTTTCTAAAAAAAAGGCGATGTTTTTTGCCAGCACTTTTTCATCTTCGACAAGCAAAATCTGTTTCATGTCCGCCTCCTTTTCTTCGCGAAGCCTTCTTTTCACTGTAACGGATTCAATTCTCCGTGACAACTTTATTTTCCGCTCAGTCTTTACCTTAACTCTACTTTTGTATTAAAATTTATAATATTACAAAATTATACGATCAATTGCACATTTCATTGCAGTGTAAGAGGAGTGGAGACAGAAAAATGCAAAACCATAACAGTATACGAAATTATGCCTGGATCATCCTTATTTTGACCACACTCGCAGTACTGGCCAGTCTCGGATTCGGCCGTTTTTCCTTTGGTGCAATTTTACCGTTTATGAAAGACGGTTTGCAATTCAACTACAGTGAAACCGGAATTGTCGCCTCGGCGGTATTTTTCGGATATCTGATCAGTGCCATGCTGTCAGGTTACTTTGTCAACCGTTATACCCACAAAAGGGTAATTGTATTCTTTCAATTTTTTATTGCAGCCGGGATGTTCTGGAGTGCTACCGCCCAGGGTTTCTGGAGCGCGCTGGCGGCCTGTTTTATCATCGGTCTCGGGGCTGGCGGAGCATATGTTCCTTCCCTCGGACTACTCGCCGAATGGTTTCCTCCTGAAAAAAGAGGGATGGCTACGGGAACCGCCATGTCCGGTTCGGGAATCGGGATCGTCATCAGCGGAATGGTCGTTCCGTGGATCGTTACCCTGCAGGACGGTCAGGGCTGGCGGATCAGCTGGTTTATATTGGCAGTCATCGTTTTGGCGATCACTTTGCTTAATTTATTCTGGTTAAAACATCCTCCTAAAGGCGAAAGAAGCGTGACCATATCGAAAAACAACGAATCCATAAAGCCGGAAACCGGAACTTCAACAGCATCTGAACAGTCAAAACAGGATCGTGTCTACCGAAATCCGAAAATATGGGCAATTGGATTGATCTATCTTACCTGGGGATTCAGTTATATTATTTTTTCTACTTTTATTGTTGATTATTTAATGCTTGACGGGGGGTTCGCTGAAGTCACCGCGGGGCAGATGTTCGCCCTTGCGGGTATGGTAAGTATACTCAGTGGATCATTGTGGGGACATATATCCGACCGGATCGGAAGGATAAGAACATTGATCATTGTTTATAGCCTACAGGCGGCTGTTCTGGCCGGGTTCGCCTCATCCGTCCATCCGGCGTGGCTGTTTGCGGGAATCGTCCTTTATGCTGCTTCACTTTGGGCCGTCCCCACGATTATGATGGTGGTTGTAGGTGATTACGTATCTTCAGGCCGGGTGGCAGTTGCGATGGGATTTGTCACTCTGTTTTTTGGGATCGGGCAATTTATATCTCCGATTATCACCGGTTGGATGGTGGATCAGACCCACTCCTATGCAAGTGCCTTTTTGCTTTCAGCAGCAGTATGCGGATCCGGTGCGGCAGGAAGTATATTATTTTACCGTCGCCAGACTGTTGAGCAAATAAAAACATCTACACATTCATAAAAAATCGGGCATCCTCCTATGCACTGCAGTCCAGAGCATGTCATATGATATAGCACATTTGCCTTGCTACAAGCCTGATTGGCATGCCACAGGGCAGGATTAAGTACAAGGAGGGAATATTTGTGCCCAAACATCGAAAAAAGGAATCTTCCGGTCAATACAGCAGATTTCCTGACGGATTCGGACCGGGTGTTGGACCGTGGCCTTACGGTGGAATGTTCAGTCCCGGGCCCGGTCAGGGAATGGGACCCGGAATGGGAACCGGTCCTTACGGTGGAATGTTCGGCCCCGGCCCGGGTCAGGGAATGGGACCCGGAATGGGAACCGGTCCTTACGGTGGAACGCTCGGTCCCGGGCCCGGTCAGGGAATGGGACCCGGAATGCAACCGGTATCACCGGAATTAATTCGAAATATTGAACGTGCCATCAACGGGGAGTATCAAGCCATCCAGTATTACAGACGACTGGCGGAGCTGGCACCCAATCAGGAGGCCCGTCAAACCATTCTCAGTATCCGTCAGGATGAAATCCGACATTATAATAGTTTCACTCGTATCTACACTCAACTTACAGGAAGTCGCCCGCGGGTCCAACAGGGATCTTTGCCGCGAACCTATCGCGAAGGATTGCGTCAGGGAATTCAGGATGAACTGGAGGCGAGCCGGTTTTATCGCGAAATTTCAGCCATGTCCAATGTTCCCCGTATTACCAATCGTTTTTTCAGAGCTTCTCATGATGAGTTCCGCCATTCTGTATGGTTACGAAACCTTCTTCAACAAACGAGATGATGCTTAATCAGAACAAAATAAAACCACCGGTCATATGACCGATGGTTTTTTCATGTATAATGTAAAAGAAAACGGATCTTAGTGGAGGTAGGAACATGCAACGAATTCTCTGGACTCTCTTGATCGGAGATCTTATCGTATTATTGATTTTTGCTTTAATGGGACGAGCTGATCACGGAATGTCTCTCTCGGCAGGAGACATCTTTCAAACGGCACTTCCGTTTATCCTCGGCTGGCTGATCGTCGCACCCCTGATGAAAGCACTCCGTCCCGAAGCCGTTCAAAGTATCGGCCGGGCAGCATATAAAGCTGCGACGACCTGGATTGTTGCAGGGATTGCAGGGTTAATCATCCGTTCCATGTACCTGCATCGAGAGATTGACTGGTTATTTGCCCTGATTACGATCGGGTTTAATCTTGTACTGTTTGTTGTCTGGCGTTCTTTATATGCATGGATCATACAAAGAAAAGCAGCTTAACTTACATTTAACATTCATACTCGTTGCGGAGGAAGATGCAATCATTCTTCATCCCTGATCACTTCATCAATTACACCGCCGCCAAGACAAACGTCTCCATCGTAAAAAACCACATACTGTCCCGGGGTGATGGCCCGCTGTGGTTCGGCAAATTGAACTTCGACACGGTCCTCTTCCCCGGAAACGGGCAGGACCGTCACCTTTTGATCGGGCTGCCGATATCTGAATTTTGCCGTACAATGAAGGGGAAGAGAGGGAACTTTCCCGCTGATCCAGTGTACTTCCGAAGCCTTGAGCCCCACGGAATACAGGCGGGGATGATCTTTACCCTGCGCCACATAGAGAATATTATTTTTTAAATCCTTATCCACCACAAACCAGGGCTCGCCAGGACCTCCGATACCCATCCCCTTGCGCTGTCCCAGCGTATAATACATCAGTCCGTGATGCTCCCCTTTAACTTCGCCTGATAACGTCCGGATCTCGCCGGGTTGAGCAGGTAAATACTGACTCAAAAATTCACGGAAATCTCGCTCCCCGATAAAACAAATTCCGGTACTATCCTTCTTTTTCGCTGTCGCAAGGCCGGCTTTGTCGGCGATCTCCCTCACCTCCGCTTTGGACAGACGACCGATGGGAAACATCGCCCGGGAAAGCTGCTCCTGATTCAACTGATTGAGAAAATAAGACTGATCTTTGTTGGAGTCGGCCCCGCGTTTTAACTGATAAGTTTCTCCGTCAAAATCAATCTGTGCATAATGACCGGTCGCCAGTATATCCGCATTAAGTTCGAGAGCACGATCGAGAAATTCACCAAATTTGATCTCACGATTGCACATCACATCCGGATTGGGAGTACGACCTTTTTTATATTCATCCAAAAAGTATTGAAACACTTTTTCCATATACTCTTTTTCAAAATTTACGGTATAGTGGGGAATTCCGATTTGTTCAGCCACCCGTCTCACATCTTCATAATCTTCTTCCGCAGTACAATGACCGAATTCATCGGTGTCATCCCAGTTTTTCATAAAAATCCCCACAACATCGTAACCCTGTTCCTTCAGCAGCAAAGCAGCCACCGAAGAATCGACTCCGCCGGACATACCGACAACAACCCGTGTATTCTGCGGTCGCTTCACATGGTTCTTTATTTGATCAGACATTTCTTCATCCCTTCCTTCAACTCAAACCTCCACCATATTCACTTACTCAACCGGTGTCGGCAAGGAATCATTCCCGCTTCCATCCAGCCGGTTTTGATTATACAAAATCTGATGCAGGGTAAACATCAAGGCTACTTGTAGTCCTGTCGCTATATATCCATACCCGAAAATAGCCAAAAATAACACAACAGGATGCCACAGTCCGTTCACCACCAGCCCGAACACCATACCCGTAAACAAAATGGCAATGATCACCTGCACCGTATGTTCTTCTCGATTTCTGAAATGTTCTCTGCATCGCGTAAAAGCTTCCCACACGCCGAGATCTTCTACAACAACGGTAAACTCCCAGTAGATATAGAGGATCCGCAAAATGATGAACAAAACAATCATCAGGATTGCCCCGACAAAATTTAATATGAGCAGCAAAATGGCAGTCGTAATTATCATAAACAATATGATGAATATTTCCAAGCCCAGCATCCGTAAAAAGAAACGTCGTCCGTACTCGAGGAACTGATGGAATGATACCCTGTTGTTCTGTACCACTTCGTGCAGCAATCCAATAAAACCGGCCTCAATCCATGAACCTACAATCAAGAAAAAAATAAATGTCAAAAAGATAAAAGAAGTAGTCGTCCCCGCGTCATTTCCTATCAATTGTAAATTAAGCCCGCCTGTAGCATATTTTTGATCAATCACACTGGCGATTGACGGGAGTCCTGTCTCAATCGCAAATTTTAATGTAAATTTACTCTCTCCGGGAAAACCGGTCAGACCAAGGCTGAAGAAAAAACCGATCAGGTCCGTGACAATCGAATAAGCAGCCAGTGACAAATGCTGATTCAATCTTTCAAAACCTTTACTTATCACCCTTTTTTCCGCCTCCTTTTTTCATTTTATACCTACTCACAACAACCTGTCCTAATGCAAAAAATCCCTGCCCGATCAAGGCAGGGATCCCGAAAATAGATACTTTTCATCTCGCCCGTTAAAAAGTCGGTGTTTGGTCAGACCTCATCTTTGCTCTTGCTTCAAGAAAGCGATAAAAAGCTACGGCTGCCTGGGCCCGTGACACTGTCTGGTCGGGATGGAAACGTTGACCGTCCCCCTTCATGATCCCGAGTCCGCTCACAATGGCCACATGTCCTGTTTCCTTGATTTGATCCCTATCTTCAAAGGAGATGTAAAAAATTCCTTCCGTGTCGGCCAGACTGCCATAACCGAGCGCCCGTGTGATCAGCACTGCCAATTCTTCCCGGTCAACAGAAGCCTCCGGATTAAACGTATCACTGTCGGTGTCGATCCAGTTACGGGCAACAGCAGTCTGAACGTAAGAGAAGTATTTTGAATCACTCGCAACATCTTTAAAGGCTGCTTCCTGATTCATATCAACAGGATAATAATTCCCCTGGTGCACGGCCAGAACCAGCATTTTAATCAATTCTCCGCGTTTAATGGCTTCATCAGGATGAACCAACCCGTCTTCCATTTCAAATGCATTGTAGCGGTACATTAATTCCAGTTCTTTTTGTGCCCAGTGGCCCTCAATGTCCTGTGGAATTTCATCGCCTCGAAAATATTCTCCCGTCTCTAAGCTTCGCCATTGTCCCGATTGAGCATCAATGAAATATGCACCTTTACGGTTATCACTGATCATGCGATAAACGAGATAGATTGAGCTTTGTTCCTTATCGAGTTCTCCAGTAGCATCATAACGCGGATAGGGTTGGAAATAGGTCAATTCAACATTCACATCCTGCAAAATAAGATCCAACGCCTGTTCTTTACTCATTAACCCTTCCGGAGGCACAGGATAGTCTTTTTTATCCCAGTCAATAGCAAAACTCGTCAGTTCACCGCTTTTTGCGTTCACACCGACTCGAATTCCCTGATCATCAAGAGAAAGTCCGTTGACAATCCGTTTAAAATACAGAAAATAATGCTGTTCAGGGGCCCTGATCAGGTCATGATTGTTCATGGAATCGTCGATATATACCTGATGCATCAAATGGGGACTCAATTTTTCTATGGATTTGATCGCTATTTTTTTAGCTTCATCATAACTGATCTTCTCTTCATCTTTTCCGGTATCCCCTGAATCTTCTGTCTTTATCATGCCATCATTATAAAACTCCAAAATTTGTCCCGTTGAGGCATCCACAACAGCCCGAACCCATTTAAAATACTGAGAATCTTCACTCCGCGCTTCCCAGTTTATCATCCAGACCGAAATTTTGTCACGTCCCCAGCTGTCGTAATAACGAGTGTCCTGCATGACCAGATCCCCGTTAATAGAAAATTCTGATGTCACTATGTCGACGGCCTGTTCACTTGTGATCTCCTGTGGCAGCGGAGCAGGCTCATCTGCCTTAGGTTGATCAACCAGCGGTTTTATCTCAGCAATAGCAGGCACATCTTTTTCCTCACCATACATGTCCCGCAATACCCCGCTTTTTGCATCTACATAATATTGACCGGTTGCGGGATAACGATATCCAAAATAGATCGGGGAAGATTCCGAATCATTCTGTCCGTATGCTTCCTGTCTCCATGGACGGATATAAGTCATTTGAACGGCAAGTGTTTCTTTCAGTAACTTCTCCGCTTCTTCACTGCTGATCCGGTGTTCAACGTCCGGGAACGAGATTTCATAATCCCAGTGAAAATACACACTGGTAATTTCCCCGTTTCCATTCACATTAACGCGAATGAAATTTTCCGGAAACAGTATATTGTCATGGACCACCCGTTCAAAAACAATGTCATAAAATACGCGACCGTCAAGCGGTATAAGATCGGGAGTGTTTTGTACCTTAACCTTCACTTTATCAAAGAATTCCGGCAGATTTTTTTGTACATACGTTTCAGCGATTTTTTGCGCTTCTTCTGTACTTACTTTCGGTGGAAATGATGCCGGTTCATCGGTATAACGATAGTGATCCATTGAAATGACATAACCTTTCTCGGCATCCACCACGAAGGATAATTGATTTACCGGTTTATAATCCCCCTGTCGCTCTACCCAATTGATACGCCATACCGGCATCCTTTTCGGATACCAGTTGCTGCTGAAAGAAGTAGATTCCAGTTTATACGAATCGGGAATCTCCATAAATTCCTTAACGATCCGAATGGCTTCCTCTTTTGTAATCTCCTCCTTCTTTTCTGCAGCGGTTACTATTTTAGATACCTCGTCTTTGTTGAATGAAGCTGCTGCACCGGGCGAAAATGAAAAACCGCTGAAAGCCATGGTTGCAGCCAGTACTGAAACCAGCCACATTTTGCCTGATCTCTTCCGTTTCTCCATTGCCTTTCCTCCTCATTCTTTTGGCATATGATTTCTGCTATCTGAAAGTATTGACGTCCTTAAAAGATTAAATGTTTCACATCGTCCCCGGGTGGATAAACCCTGTACAAGTGGACAAAATAGGAAAGAAAATTGATAACGGCGGAGGACGTTTATATGCCTAAAAGCAATTCCACCGGTAAGGAAGCAGACACAAAAATTTATCGCAGCATCGTGAAAAATATAGAATACATCAAGAATTTGTTCGTTGAAAGTACGGACGTGGTCTATCGTGCCTTTCAGATTGACGGACAGCGTGCAGAACTGATTTTTATCGATGGTCTGGTCAATACGGACAGCATTCAAATAAACGCATTGTATCAACTGTTGACGGAACAGGATGATCACAGGTACACTCTGCGCGATGTGGAAGAACAAATGCAATCCATCGCTCAGGTAAATAAAACTGAAAAAATGGAAGAATTGATCGGTCACATTCTCGACGGCAATACAGTGCTTCTCATCGACCGGTATGATCAGGCGATCATCTTTGACGCCAAGGGAGGAGAACAACGTTCTGTTTCCGAACCGGACACGGAAACCGCCATTCGCGGTCCGCGCGAAGGTTTTACCGAAAATTTGCGGGTTAACACCTCGATGGTACGAAGAAAATTACGGACCCCTAATCTGAAGATCAAATCAATGAAAGTCGGAGCTTATACAAATACAAGTCTGGCCATTTTATATGTGGATGGACTGGCCAGTCCCACATTACTGAAAGAGATTGAAAATCGCCTCAACCGCATCCACATCGACGGGGTGCTGGAGACCGGTTATATTGAGGAACTGATTGAAGATAATCCGTGGTCCTTGTTTCCGCAAATTCAAAATACGGAACGACCCGATACCGTAGCTGCCAATCTGCTTGAAGGACGGGTTGCCATTTTGCTCGACGGAACACCGTTTTCACTGATCATCCCCTCGACCTTCTGGCAACTGTTGCAGGCAAGTGAGGATTATTACGAACGCTTTTATATTTCTATTTTTTTACGATGGTTACGTCTCTTCTTTATCATTATTGCTTTGTTTTTACCGGCGATTTATATCGCAGTAACCACTTATCATCAGGAGATGCTGCCAACGTCACTTTTGTTCAGTGTTGCATCCAGTCGTGAGGTAATCCCTTTTCCGGCTTTTGTTGAAGCCCTGATCATGGAAATTTCCTTTGAAGCTTTGCGGGAAGCGGGGGTGCGACTTCCGAGGACAATCGGTCAGGCCGTCAGTATTCTCGGTGCACTTGTTATCGGACAGGCTGCTGTTCAGGCCGGTATTGTATCCGCACCCATGGTCATTATCGTATCGATCACCGGAATCGCTTCTTTTACCATACCCCGTTTTAACCTGGCGATATCCATCCGGCTTCTGCGGTTTCCGATGATGCTTCTCGCAGCTACAATGGGATTGTTCGGGATTCTGGTGGGACTGATTCTTTTAACCACCCATCTATGCAAACAACGTTCATTCGGTGTTCCCTATCTTGCACCCGTAGCCCCGTTATCTCTCAATGAATTAAAAGATGTATTCATCAGGGCACCATGGTGGTCAATGAAATATCGTCCCAAACATGTAGTGGGAGGTAACTTGAAACGAGAAAGCGGGGACCTTTATCCTCAAAATCAACAGAATCTCACAAAAGGAGAGCAGGACTCTTGAAAAAACGCATCTTGATATCCATCATGCTATCGGTTTCAATGACAATCTTAAGTGGCTGCTGGGATCGTGTTGAGATCAATGACATTGCCATTGTAGCCGCTTCAGGTTTTGATTTAGCCGAAGACGGACTTTTCCGGGTATCGACACAAATTCCTCTGCCCGGGCAAATGGGCGGGGCAGGGTCCGGTGGAGGAGGGGGAGGGACAGGAGGGGACAAATCTTTTTATGTGGATAGTGAAACCGGTCGAAATCTAAGTGAAGCCTATGAAAAGATGCAAATGAGAATGTCTCGACGGCTCTTTTTCGCCCATGAAAGAGTACTTGTCATCGGTGAAGATTTTGCAAGAAAGGGAATCAGCAGTATCATGGACGTGATTGCCAGATATCCTGAATCCCGCCTGACGACATATCTGCTGGTAGCAAGAGGCGATGCTCTTGACATTCTCAATTCACAGCCTCATTTGGAAAGTGTGCCTGCCGAAGCGATGCGGGAGATTGCCAAGTCGGGAATCAATATCAGGATGAAAGATTTTATATACGCCTTTGAAAGACAGGGCAGTGATCCGATTTTACCTGTCGTGGAAACGATAACGACGGATAATCATAACCCCGGGGAACAAAAAAAAGAACTGCAAATCCATCATGTTGCACTTTTTAAAGAAAATCGACTATCCATGATCACCGATGCCAAACAAACGATGGGTGTTTTTTGGTTGACTGAGAGAATGAAAGGAAAATCAACAACCTTTCCGCTCGAAGATGAGACGGAAATCGGTGTGAGAATTGATTCCTCCAAAATGAATTTGAAACATACCGTTAAAAACGGGAAACCCGTTTTCAATATTTCAGTTGAGGCAACCGGATTTATTCTTGAGGACAGCACTTTCCTTAATTTAGAAAATCCCGATATCATTCATAGAATCGAAAAGAATCTGGAGTCAACAATTCAAAGTCAGATCGAATCCGTTCTTGAAGCAAGTTTAAAACGCGGTTTAGATTCTTTCGGTCTTGGACTGCATCTTTTTCGAACCGACAACCACCTCTGGGAACAATGGAAAGATAAGTGGAGTGAGCTATTGACTGATCTCCATACAAACATTCAAGTAAAGTTTCTTATCGACCAGTCGGGATTTACCAGTAAAGGATTCGGAAAAAGGGAGTAGATATCACCATGTTGACAACCATTATTATATGGGTTGGGTTAGCCGTTACTTTCTTCATCGGCAGAAAGAGGTGGCATGAATTTCCCAAAGAAAGACTGGCCTTCATTCTATTCAGTATGCTGACCGCAGGGGTTTCCCTCATTTATGGTCTGAATCTGAGTCTCTTTTTTGTCATAGATATGCTGAATCACTGGTTTTCACCAGTGTCCGGGATGGTGTTAAAGTGAAAATTCAAATTTCCAATTTACAGACCACATTGCTGGTTGCCAATTATATTATGACTTCCTTTCTTATAATTCTTCCGCAGGCCATGTTCGATTTTGGATTACATTATGTGTGGATGAGTGCGGCGATCTGGATGATTCTTACCTCGTTATTGATTTTGATCGGACTGGGAATCAGGAAGGGCCCGGCTCAATACCGGTTTCTCATCCCGCAACAGGGGACAGTGACAATCGGCAGCAAAATCTTTGCGGTTATCATGGCCCTCTTTTTGATGCTGATTCTGATCCGGGATTTGCGCGGCTTTACTGATTTTGCGGGATTGGCTCTGTTACAACAAACCCCTCCGCAGATCATTGTATTCGCCAGTATCATCTGTTTGATTTATTTGGCCTGGCTCGGCTTGGAAGTAATCGCCCGGTTCAATGATATTTACTTTACCGTCATGGCTCTGGTTATGCTTGTGCTGCCAATTCTGTTATTAAACGAAATTGAACCGGGTAAACTCATGCCCCTGTTTTCGACAAATACCCTCCCTGCCGTGTTTAAAGCAGGATTTGCCGGACTTTCCTGGATCGGAGAATGGGTGATCATTCTGTTATTTGTCAGTGTGATTAAACCTTCTGCCGACACCGTCCGATCCGTCATATGGGGAATCGGACTGGGAATCTTTTTGATCCTGACCATTCTGATCTCCTCCATTATGGTGTTGGGTGCGGTGGTTGCCAAATTTACGACATACCCCAGCTATCTTTTGGTCAGACAGATTAATATTACGGACTTTTTGGACCGGCTCGATCTGATTATTGTTTTCTTCTGGGTGCCTACTTTATTTAGTAAAATGGGGCTGACATTGTACGGAATCCTGCAATGTGTCCAAATTATTTTTAACGAACGGATTAAGTTGTTTCTGATCCCGGCTGGTCTTCTCTCCGGATTGTTATCCATCATGCTCTTTGACAATCATATTACGCACTTTTACTACTCTGCCCGGACCTGGCCGGTTCTCGGTCTCATCCTCGAAGTGATCATCTTAGTATTATATCTCCTGCTGGCACGCAGGCACAGCCGGATTCAGAACCGCTGACACGAAAATTCACGAAATCACAATAGATCGTATGCCGAGATCATGGTATAATCGTTTAGTGGAGAAGTGCAGAAAAGAGAAAAAAGATAGAGGAGGCATCATTATAATGAATCCGGTAAAAGTCATTTTCTCTATACTCGCGGTTGGATTCGCTGTTGCCGTATTGCTCGGGGTAGTCGGAATGAATTACCTTGAGACTGCAGGCGAAAACGCAAATCAAGCAGAAGGAGCAGGCGGTGATACCGCACAATCCGCAGAGGGAGAGTTACCAGATTACATGCAACAATGTCTAAGTTGTCATGGTACCGATTTGACCGGTACTCCGGCCGCCCCGGATTTAACCAATCTAGCGTTAAGTAAAGATGAAATCGTTGATATCCTGAAAAACGGACGAGGCGGAATGCCTAAAGGTTTGGTTCCCGGTAACGAAGCGGCTGTTGCAGATTACTTACTGTCCTTGAAAGAAAAATAGTATAGAGAAAAAGAGAAAAAGAGAGTTTCCGTTTTCATTTGTGAGACGGAAACTCTTTTTTCTTATTCTTAGTTTTAAGCGGCAAACGAATTGATAAGATAGATATACGCCATTCCTATTAGAAGCATCGACAAAAGGTAGTATCCATTCCATTTGACCCCGGTTCGAATGGCTGATTCGTTCACCGATCCGCTCACAAGGAGATTAAGCGGATTCACCGGACTGGATACGGCAGAAATGGACCAGGCCAGCATAAACACAAGTGCCAGAGCTGCAGGTGTCGCTCCCGCAATCACAGGATCGATCTGGGTCAGTAATGGAATCACGATCACTATAGGATGGATCCCCATGAATGTCAAAACAAACATGACCAGAACAATCGCCAGCGCCAGTAAAAGAAACGATACGGAGGACAACTGTTGTACCGCTGTACTGATCATATCCGCCACCACTGTTCCTGTAAGTGCTTTTCCGAAAACTCCGGCACTGATAAACATCACAATTTCATTGTTGGTACGGGGAACGGATTGATCACGAAACTGTTCCAAATGTGTTTTCCACTCCGTGAAGCGGCGGTCAAACAATAACCATACCAGCGGAAACAAGATGGCCACCAGACTGACCAGTAACATCATCGGCCATCCGGTCAACGTTTCCATCAATAAAACAATCGCCATCAACAGAAGAATCAACACGGCCAATTGCTGAATATGACGACGATGATAAGAGGAAACGGGATTATCCGGAACAGCATTGCTCTCCTCCGTGGCCGACGGAACCTTCTTCTTACATGCGATGATTCGGAAAATAAGATTGCCGATGATCCATTGCATAAAAGCAAGGGGCAATCCCACCGGTATATAGGCAGATACGGGAATGTCCAGGTAATACAAAACCAGCGCCACAGACGCGAAATAGGGTGACCACAGAATAACGGTTGAAAAACCGGTCAAATAGGCCCGTGCCAGAAATGAACTCTTCATGTTCAAATCCTGCACAATCTCATGAATCAGACGAATCGAACCCAGATTCAACACCGGTCCGAGAGAAAAAAGAAAAAAAGTGATTCCCATAAACAATTTGCGGGGCCGCTGTGCCAAACGAATCATGTACTCATGAACCGAATTGATATATCCCCCCATTTTTAGAGGGATCGATATGAGCGGAACCAGCATGATCAGTGTAATCAGCGGTACATTGGTGACCACACTGTCCATCCATAAGTCAAGGCTCCGCCCCATTTGAATATGAATGATCAAACCAACGGTAAACATCAGAAGGCTAAAATATTTAGGAGCCGGACGGGTACCGGGGACATTGATGACAAATACGACCATCGTAATCAAAGCCAGCATGATATACAAAAAACGGAACGGTAAAAAAGAATGAACCAGGTAAAGTGCAGCCATTGATAATATAAGATAACTTTTAATACGATCGCTAACCATGTCTGATGATCCTTTCTATGTTACAACTCAATTGCCGAAATCAATGGGATATGATTACATGCGTGAACGTAAATCAATAAAATAATCCGGGGCATCCAACATTTTCGACCCGTACCAACTGAAAACTTCCCCGTCAGCCAGCAGGACGCTTGTGCCCTTAGGCAATTCCTTTAAAAATTCCTGTCTGTGTGATTCCTTAAAAGGAAATGGCTCCGATGACAGAATAATGACATCGGGTGCAGCTTTACGCACTTCATCCTTCGTAACCTGCGGGTATCTCTCTTTTTTATGAGCAAACACATTCCTCAAACCTGCATACTGCATCATATCGTGAATAAAAGTATTTTTTCCCGCTGCCATATAAGGATTTTGCCAGATAAAATAAGCCGCTTTTCGTGGTGAAAAATCAGGAAGTGTTCGAAACAAACGATCAATTTTATCCGCCAGATGATCCGCTTCCGTTCTGCAATCCGTGATTTCTCCAAGATCACGGATCATATGAAGGGCATCCGCCACATTCTCTACATCCGCAACATAGACGGGATAAGAATCGGCTAATCGCTCCACCATTTCCCGCGGATTCTCTTCTTTTTCAGCGATGATCAAATCCGGACGGATCTCATCGATCCGTTCATATTTCACCTGCTTGGTTCCGCCTACCACAGCCGCCTTTTTTACATCCCCGGCAGGATGTATGCAAAACTGCGTTCTCCCCAGCACCCGTTGACCCAGGCCCAGATCAAATAAAGTCCGTGTGATGGAGGGACACAGGGAAACGATCCGCTGCGGCGGAAAAGAAAAGCTGAGCCTGCGCCCGACATGATCAATCACATTTTTTTGCAAACCGGTTTCACCCCTCCCGTTGTCCGTCGATCCGAAAAACTATATCTGTATTATACCTGATCCCGTCAACAATAAAAGATCCCGTTCCAACCCATCGGGATCTTCGCAAACTGAATTTATTCATGATCCGATTTGAATGGCGACTGCTCTTACCGGTGATCCGTCACACCCCTTGATTTTTAACGGAAAAGCCGAAATGAGAGGATCGGGAAAATCGATGCGGTCAAAGTGAACAAAGTTTTCGCCGATGATTCCGTTAACCGCTGTGATCTTCTCATGGGCCGGATATTCATCCCCTCCGGTTAAATCAATATTCAGTGCATCGATTAAAAACGTACGCACCCCTTTTTCCAACATGGCATCAACCGCTTCACCGGTCATATACGGATGCCGGAAATACTTTTCTTCTCCGAGGTACTGTGACCACCCCGTATGAATCAACGCGATATCTCCTTCCTTCAACTGAGCAAGGTAAGGTGCCACATCCTCGACAACAATTGCTTCCTGTTCACTTTTTCCGGTCACGTCAATCACCACACCGCGTCCGATAAACAGATGCAAATCCGACTCATCCATGGTGGCTCCATCCTTCTGAAAATGGGAAGGAGCATCGACATGCGTGCCCGTGTGAGATCCGATATGCAGGTAATGAACACTATATCCATCCTGTTCAATCGTTGTGGCCGGACGAATACTCAACTTCGGATCTCCCGGATAAATAGGGGTATCATTGGTGATGGGAATGGACAAATCAACAATTTTCTTTACTGAAACCATTTCATCACCTCAATATAAATCCGTTCTTCGCTCAGATAACATCGTATAAAAGGATTGCTTTAATTCTTCTCTTTTTTGCATATCAATTTCCACTACAGCGAGTCCTTCTTTTCCTTCATCGACCTGATTCATCACCGTTCCGTCAGGACAATAAACGGTTGATAAACCAAAGAATTTCAAATCATCGGATTGCCCGATATGATTGGATGTGGCCAGATAGACACTGTTATCGATTGCCCGTGCCATGGCAAAACGTTGATACGGTGTCTGATACGGGTGCTCCCACGCGCTCGGTGATAATATTAGATCGGAACCCTGGGCAGCCAGAATGCGTGCGGTCTCCGGAAAAGCCAGGTCCCAACAAATCATGAGTCCGATGCGCCCAAGTTCAGTCTGTTCGGAAATAAAATCGTCTCCCGGATAAAAGATTCCCGTTTCCATCGAAGTAATATGGATTTTACGGTAATTGGCAACTTCCTTCCCCTCCGGACTGACGAGCATCACGGAGTTATAGAGTTTACCCTGCTCCCCTTTTTCCGGATATCCGTAACAAATGTACAAATCAAAATCCTTCGCCGTCTGTGACATGTATTGAAAAATCGGACCGTCTTTTCTTTCCGATAAAGAGATAAGCTGGGAGGATAAATAATAGCCCGTCGATGATAGTTCGGGAAATACCAGTAACCGCAAATCCGGGTGAAGCCGTTTGCTTTCCTCCGCCCACCATCTCATATGCTTCAGGTTTTTTGGCACATTTCCGTTTTCGAATGAGGTTTGCACCACACCGATTTTATAAGTTGAAACCAATGATTTACGCCTCCTGTTTCACATCCGGTGTAACCGACATATTACCGTTCACCTTCATCAATACCCAGTATACCATGCCGGATACTAAAAATGTGAGAATTGTCGAACCGATTGACAGGGGGTGAACATAGGTAAAGTAGTAAGCAAAGACCGCTCCGGCAATATAAGCGACATATGAGGGAACATTAAATCCTCCGGAATACTGATACAGTCCTTTTTGATTATTGGCAATCTCTTCACTGTCATAGTGACCCTTCTTCACGATAAAAAAGTCCACCAGCACAATCGCGAATACCGGTATAAACAGGGTAGCAATCATTAATACAAAATCAAAGAAGTTGGTCATCAATGCTTCTTTCAGCAGAGCACCCAGCGTACAGATGATCCCGATGATGAGAGCGGAACGCCAGAAACTGAATCGCGGTATAACATTCAAGAAGGACATGGTTGCGCTGTATAGTGCCATCACGTTGGTAGATAATACGGAAAAGAAGACCACAATCGAAGCAACCAAGCCGAATCCGTGTGCAGCGAGAATAACTGTCGGATCATAGGTCTGCTCCATACCGGCGAGAATACTGAAACCGCTGACGGTGGCTCCCAATCCCATTGCGATCAGCGAAGCAAGTACATATCCGAAAAATGTTCCGTACATCCCGCTTTTTTCTGACTTGCAATTGCGGTTAAAATCGCTCACCGAAGACATCCAGGAAAAGGCGGTAGCTACGACAATATCAAATGCAATCACAGCGGTAATGGCCGGATTATCACTCAATTTCATCTGAATTAATTCCCCTGTATTGTAGGTTGTAAACAATTTATAAAATACAGCAAATGACAGGATCAACATCGCGATTGAGACCAGTCTTTCCGTTTTTTCTACTCCTCTGTGACCGTAAATGGTAATTGCCACCACAAGGACTTCCGTAATAATGGTAAATAAATTGATGTTGCTGTATCCGGAAATGTATTCCACAGCGTAGTTAAGGCTTAAGCCAGCCATATAGGCCTGGATCCAACTCCAGCCAATCAGGACAATCGTATTGACAATGGCAGGTAAAATCGCCCCTTTTTGTCCGAATGCCGCCCGTGTGATTACCATCGTCGGCAAACCGGTGCGTGTTCCTATACGTCCCATCAAAGCCAGCGGAACAGCTCCGATGGCTGATCCGAGAAATATTACCCACAGCGATTCAAGGTATGAAATGTCGGGAACGAAAAACATCCCCGTCAATACACTCGTAATGACCACATTCGCCGCCAGCCACAATGTAAACGTACTGAAAAAATTCATCGTGCGCTGATGTTGCGGCGTGGGTTGAATATTATCATTCCCCAATTGATTGACAAAGCTTGCCATTCAAATCTCCCCTTTATCAGGTTAATTTTTTCATTAAAGCGATTAACGTAATGAATTCATATACAATATTGGCTGCCGCCATCGCCGTTACCTGCCCGTGATCAAAAGAGGGCAAAACTTCCACCAGATCAAATCCTACGAAATCAATCTGTTTCAATCCGCGGACGAAAGCGAGTGCATCATCGATACTCGCTCCCGATACCTCCGGTGTTCCCGTGCCGGGTGCGTAAACAGGATCAAGAAAATCAATGTCAAAACTGAGAAATACCGGACCATTTCCGACACGCCGATGAATTGCCTCGAGGGTGCGTTCAACTCCTTCCTTTTTATATTGATTGGTGCTCCAGACTTCAAAACCCAGTTCGCGTGCTTCTTCCAGGTCGTCCGGCCCGTACAGACCGCCGCGCATGCCAATTTGAATCGATCGGGAAACATCCAGTAATCCTTCCTCCACAGCCCGGCGAAAAACCGTTCCGTGATTATACTTCTTACCGAAATAACTGTCCCATGTATCGGAATGGGCATCAAATTGGATCAGGCCCACAGGACCGTATTTTGCCGCAACTGCCCGGAGTTCTCCCAGTGTGATGGAATGATCCCCACCGAGGGATATCGGGATGATCCCCCGGTCAAGCACAGGTTTCAACCCCTCTTCAATTTTTTGGTAAGTATCTTCAATATAGCCGGGAATTATCGGGATATCTCCGTAATCAACACCGGAGATGTTGTCGAAGATATGCACGTTTTGCTCCGGATTATACGGACGCAGCAGAATTGAAAAATCGCGGATTGCTCCCGGTCCGAACCTGGCGCCCGAACGAAAAGACACGCCGGTATCAAACGGGATCCCCATGACGACAAAATCCATGTCATCATCCAGATGTTCAACATATGGCAGGCGCATAAACGTGCGCGGGCCGCAAAACCTCGGTGATTCGAAAGAATTTTTTGGTTCATATTTTGCCATGATTAGTTCCCCCTTTTCATTTTCCTGTTGAATTCTGTTCTCCTGGTTTGGGCTGAGTCACTCTATCAGATTATTCTTGCAAAAATCATGCCAATAAACAAAACCGGCTTTCGACAGCATTTTTAGTGAAAATTTGAATAATTTTGATTACAAAATGAATCATTTAATTTATAATTGAATCAAATATTGCTTGCGAGAGGAAGGATAGGATGAACAAACTGGAACTGCTTGAACGGGAGATCGATGCCATCGTTCGGTCTACCCGTTCCAATATCGTCATCACCGACGGGGAAGGGATATTGCTCCGTGCCAGTCCCAATTGTTTATCCATTTATGGCAAATCGGCAGATGAATTGATCGGTCGTTCCGTCTATGACCTAGAAAAAGAAGGTGTCTTTTCCCCTTCCATTACCATCCGGGTTTTGAAAGAAAAGAAAGAAATGCAGACGATGCAACATACGCAAACCAACCGAGTGGCTATGGCTACCGGAGTGCCCATTTTTGATGACCGGGGGAATTTAATCCGTGTCATCAGTTTCAGTTACGATCTGACTGAACTTGAACAACTACGGGGACAGTACCAGAATCTCCAGGACCAAATGAAGCGTTATCAAACAGAAATCGAAGGACTTCGACAAAAAAACACGCGCGTTGAAGGGATTGTGATCCAGAGCAAAATCATGCAACAACTCTGGGATCTGATTCACCGCGTCGCCCTGTCCGATGCAACGATCCTGTTAACCGGCGAGTCAGGAGTGGGAAAAAGCCTGTATGCGCGCACGATACACCAGGCCAGTGAACGTAAAGATCACCCTTTTATTGAAGTGAATTGCGGATCCATTCCGGAAAGCCTGTTCGAATCTGAATTGTTCGGGTATGAGCCGGGGTCCTTCACAGGTGCCCATAAAAACGGAAAGGCGGGACTGATTGAAATTGCCGACAAAGGTACCCTGTTTCTGGACGAAATCGGTGAAATTCCATTATCGATGCAGGCAAAATTACTCAAAGTAATTCAAGAGAAGAAGGTGACCCGGGTCGGTGGCGTTCAGTCCCGTCATGTTGATTTTCGCCTGATCTCAGCCACCAATCGGAATCTTGAGGAAATGGTTGAAAAGGGGCATTTCCGAAAAGATCTTTTTTTTCGCATCAACGTCATTCCGATTGAAATTCCGCCGTTGCGCCGCCGTCAGGATGATATCAGCATGCTGGTACAAAATTGCCTCCGGACTTTAAATCATAAGTACGGGGTAAAAAAACAGATTGACCCGCGTTCAATGGATCGTTTTCTTCAGTATGATTGGCCCGGCAATGTTAGGGAACTGGAAAACGTGATGGAACGTCTCGTTCTTACCGTCAACGAACCGGTGATTACTCCCGGCTCTCTTCCTGAAAATATTCGAACAGCAACCTCAGATAGAATTTACTCTAATCGTGATACTGCAAAAGACATAGATTTTACATTAAAATGTCAATTGGAAAAAGTAGAAAAACACTGGTTGCAAAAAGCACTGGAGGTCTGTCGCACAACTTATGAAATCGCCGAATACCTTGGGATCAGCCAGCCTTCAGTCGTCCGCAAATTAAAGAAATACGGACTCGGGACTTCTTTTGATTCATAAATGAATCGACCGATGTTGTATTTTAAATTTTTTTACAATTTATTTCAAAATAATGTTGCCTTCGACATTCTTCTTCTCTATACTTTGAAATAAAGAGTTCAACGCAGTACGTTGAATATTATGATTTCATCTTCCGGGCATAAGAATCCATCAAATTTAAAATCCGCCGGCCATCCTGGGCCGGTGTCGTTATAACAGGATGAAATTAACAAGGAGGTCATGGTTTTGTTGAATTCAATTTTCGCCACTAAGAAATTCAGCATTAAAAAAGTTCCGCCCCTGCAGGAAAGCAACATTGACTCCGCACCCCAGTTAAAAGATAAACTTACTTTTCTACAGTTCAATCGCAACGATCTCGAAAACTTACGCCGTATGAAACCTATTATTGATCGTTATCATGATAAGATCACCGAGAGACACTATGAAATGCTTGGAAAGTACGATCACCTC
This sequence comes from Bacilli bacterium, assembly GCA_041686735.1. Lineage (GTDB taxonomy): Bacteria > Bacillota > Bacilli > JACDOE01 > JACDOE01 > JAWLDF01. The sequence goes on along the minus strand of JAWLDF010000004.1, from coordinate 66,306 downwards.
ACCGGAATCATCAATGAAAACAGTTCAATTGAACAATTATCCCGGACTTTTTCCGGATATCTTCAATCAATCTCAGAAGTCGAGCTTGACGAAACATATATTAAAAACCGTGAAAAAATAGGTGAAGTACATAGCCGGGTTCATGTAGCTCCTGAATGGTATACCGGTTCCTATATGCGTGTTTATGAGTACTTGATCCCTACTCTGGTACATGAATACAAAAACAAGCCGGAAAAATTATCCGAAATGATTCTCTCTTTGATCCGCATTCTTTCGCTTGACTCGCAGATCGTGCTAAAAACGTACCAGTCCGATATGGATTATAAGGTTGTGGATAACATCAGTTCGATCATGGAAGCAGTTATTAAAGTAGATAAAATAAAAGAACTGATGGAAAAAGTGGATGCAACCGTAGAGGAAGCCACCGGTGTTAGTGCTTCTGCCGAACAACTTTCCGCCTCCGTTCAGGAAGTGGCAGAAAATGCGATGCAGGTGGCGGAAAACACCGAGGAAACATCAAAGAATGCCACCGAAGGCCAGGAAGTCATCAACGTCTCACTGAACGGATTTTTATCCATGGCCAATGAGTTTGCAGGCGTGAATGAAAAAATCAACCAACTGGTCAGTAAGATTCAGAACATTACCGAAGTCGTCGAGTTTATTAAAGACGTTGCCGAGCAAACAAATCTTCTTGCATTAAACGCTTCCATCGAAGCGGCCCGTGCCGGAGAACAGGGGCGCGGATTCGCCGTTGTCGCAGAAGAAGTCAGAAAACTGGCCGAACAAACAAGGAGTTCTGTTGGTGATATTACCAGTACGATAAGTGAGGTTCAGTCTGAGGCCCACACTGTCGGCAAAACCGTCGGAGATATGGGAAATCAGTTGAATCACTGGGTAGATAATGCCAAAGAATCTATCGAACGCCTGGATAACATCGTAAAACAGATTGAAGTAATCGGTGGAGCCACCAGTAATATCGCAGCGATTGCGGAGGAACAATCAGCCAGTACCCGGGAAATTTCAGACCGGATTGCTGAAGTTCATCAGTTGATGGAAGATATCAAAAATTGCTCTCTGGAAACAGGTAAGGAAATTTATACCGCCAGCCGGCAGATCGATGAACTGCGTCAGCAGGTCATTCAGTTGATGGATAATATTAAAGATAAACAGATGATTCGTATCGTTAAAACGGAACACCTGTTATGGAAATGGTGGCTATACAACAAATATCTCGGATACCATGTCATTGATGAATCCCGGGTTACAAACCACCATTCATGTCGTCTTGGAAGATGGTATGATCAGTCTAAAGCAAGTAAAAAATTCGCTCAGGTCAGCGCATTTTCCGCGCTGGAAGAACCCCATAAGCATGTCCATGATATTGCAAGTAAAATTTTCTACCACATTAAAGACGGCGAATATGAGCAGGCTGACGCCCTGTTCCCCAAACTTGAAGAAGTGTCCCTGCAGGTTATACACTTGCTTGATGAGTTGTATAAACATATCTGAAGCAAAAAAGCCGGATCCTTTACGGACCCGGCTTTCTAGTGATTTCTGTATTTTCAGCTTTTCAATACATCATGATCGACGTATCTTTCGCCGTTCAATTCACTGATGACATTGATAGCCACTCTCGCACCGTCTCCGGCAGTGATTATGGTATGCATACTGGTTCCGGCAACTGTGCCGGCGGCCCATACGCCTTCAATGTCTGTCTTGCCCTGTTCATTCACGGCAACGATCTTCTGGATGCGCGGTTCCGTTCCTTCTTTAATGGTCAACCCCATTTTTTCCGCTACATCAACCAGCAAACCCGTGGCCAGAATGACATGTTTCCCCTGATATTCCTCATCTTCTGTTTTTACGGTAAGACCATCGTTGGTTTTTTGCACATCCGTCACCCTGGCGTTGACAAGAGTCGCCCCAAATTTCTCAATCTGTTTTTTACCCAGCGCGACCATGTCGGGTCCTGAAATTTCCATGACACCGTAGTGATTTTCAATCCATGCCCTTTTGGTGATACTCTGGTCGGAATCAATCACCAACGTTTTTTTACCTGCTTTTGCAGCGAATAATGCGGCACTGGCTCCTGCCGGGCCGGCACCCACGATAATCACATCATACATGAGCAAGCTCTCTCCTTTACCTTTTTTGTTCAATCTCTACTTCGATTGTAACATATTAAATACCTGCTCCACATCTTTGTCACCACGTCCGGAGAGATTGACGATGATGATTTGATCACGGTTCATTTGCGGTGCCAGTTTCATCGTATATGCGATGGCATGGGCGCTTTCCAGAGCAGGAATGATTCCCTCTGTTTTCGACAAAAATTGGAAAGCCTCTAACACTTCATCGTTGGTCACGGTATAGTATTCCGCCCTGCCCGAAGTTTTTAGATAACTGTGTTCGGGACCAATTCCCGGATAATCCAATCCGGCTGCAATCGAGTACGTGGGCTGAAGATTGCCTTCTTCGTCCAGTAAGACAAGGCACTTAAAGCCATGAATCACGGCAGGAACACCTTTTGAAAGGGTGGCCGCCTGGTCCGGTTCCACGCCGATCAGACGTACATCCGGTTCTTCGATATAATGGGCAAAAGCGCCGATGGCATTACTTCCTCCGCCAGCACAGGCGATCACTGCATCGGGCAAACGTCCTTCCTTCTCCATAATCTGCCGCTTCGACTCTTCACTGATCACGGACTGAAAGTGTTTGACCATCGTCGGATAGGGATGGGGACCCACAGCGGAACCCAACAAGTAAAAAGTGTTTTGATAATTGGACACCAGATCCTGTAGCGCTTCATCCACCGCATCTTTCAACCGGGCCTGTCCTTTTGTAACCGCTACGACTTTCGCTCCCAGCAATTCCATGCGGAAGACGTTGAGGGCCTGGCGCCTGGTATCTTCCGCTCCCATATAAATGGTACATTCCATGTTAAACATCGCACAGGCCGTTGCCGTGGCAACGCCGTGCTGACCGGCACCGGTCTCTGCTATGACTCTTTTGGCTCCCATACGTTTTGCCAGTAAAAGTTGAATAAATGAAAAAACGGATGCCCGACAATTCACGGGGCATCCGATCGTTTTTTCTCCCAAAAACTAATTCGCAACCGGTAATCCTTCCTTTTTCCATTGATCAAATCCTCCGAGAAGGTTGAGTACATTTTTCACACCCCGGGCCTGCATGAGACTGGCGGCAATGGCGGAACGTGCTCCGGAACGGCACTGTAGCAACAAGGTTTTATCCTTCGGGATTTCATCGATCCGATCTGGTAAATACCCGAGCATTAAATGTTGTGCACCGGGGAGATGTCCTTCAAGCCATTCACTTGTCTGACGTACATCGATGACGTGTAATTCACCCGTTTCGATTTTGCCAGCCACCTCGGCCGGATTTACTTCAAGATAGGATTCCAGTTTTCCGCCGGCAGCCTGATAATGCTCCAAAACACTGAGGTCGATCAGCCCGGCGATACGGTCAATTCCGATGGAATGCAGATCAGCCATAATCTCATCTTTCTGTGAAAGATCAGCGATCAGATAAAGGGGCTGTTCGTAATTGACGAGCCATCCCGCCCAGTTGGTAAAAGAACGATTGTAGGGAATATTAACAGTCCCGGGAATATGACCTTCAGCAAACCGGCTCGCATCTCGAGTATCTATAATCATCACATTCTGCTCCAGTAACTGCTCCATGCGGCTGCGCGACGTTTCTTCACGAACCGGCTCATCCAATTCACGCAACAGGATTATCCCTTCTTTGTTGACGCGCTTCATCACAGCAAAATACTTCGGCGGCTCAGGCTGTCCATCCAGCAACGCTTTTACAAACTCGTCTTCATCGGTATAGGAGAGGGCCTTATTGAACATTTTTTCATATCCGACAGTACTGGAGGGAATCGCACCGAGCGCTTTTCCGCATGCACTGCCCGCACCGTGGGCAGGCCAGACCTGAAGGTGATCGGGCAGTTTCTTAAACCGCTGCAGGGAACGGAACATCTGACGGGCTCCAATTTCAGCGGTCCCGGCGACCCCCGCCGCCTTTTCCAACAAGTCCGGTCTTCCGACATCTCCGACAAACACAAAATCCCCTGTGAAGATTCCCATCGGCTTATCGGCACCGCCTCCGTCAGTCAGCATAAAAGAGATATGTTCGGGAGTATGCCCCGGAGTATGCATCACTTCAAATTTTATATTTCCGATTTGAAAAGTATCTCCGTCCTTTACAAGGACATGCTTGACCTGGTCAATATACTGATACTTCCAGTTTTCATCACCTTCATCGGATAAATATAAAGTGGCGCCCACACGGTCAGCCAGTTCACGTGCTCCGGAAACAAAATCTGCATGAATATGCGTCTCCGTTGCCGCAATGATTTCAACACCTTCCGCATCCGCCACTTTCAAATAATCATCAATATTGCGTCCCGGATCGATCACAATCGCTTCTCCAGTCGCCTGACATCCGACCAGATAAGAAGCATGGGCCAATTTATCGTTGTAAAAATACCTCAGTAACATAGAATCCCCCTCTTCTTTAATTTTTTGAAAGCGGTTTCAAATTTGAGGCGCATACCAACAAGATATATGTTATAACTGATCGGTATACCCTTACCCCCATTCTACGCTTAATTTTTTTAAATCGTCAATAGGTTGTGAATATTTAGTCACTTTAATGTAGGATTTATAAAAAATATGTATAGGCTATGCGTTTAGGTTATACCTCTGCCGCGATTTCTTGCTCTTTTTCCTGCTCATGTGTTGCCCTGGTATGGAGTCGGTGTAATAACCTAATGATCGTGACAGTCATTACAATAAAAACAAACTGCTGATATAATTCAGCAACATAATACACCAGGAACCAGACTTCATTTACTTCGATTTTTCTCAAAATGCGATCAATGATCTGCGTTGCAAATAACGCCAGGTATAAAAAGGGAATGGCATGCATTAAACGATCGCTTAATTTTTCACCATCTGTTGCTTTTTCTGACCCCGTTGCCTCCGTTACCGTAAGAGCCTTCTGAAAATGGACGGCCATGTTATAAAACGTGCTGGCAATCCCCCAGAGATTGACTACTGGAACCGCCAGGCGAACAACCGCACCTGAAGGACTGACGGGATAAGAAGGAATCAATCTGCGCAAATCACGATGTACGTGAACGATCCAGATAAGAAATATGACAGCCTGAATCAGATAACTGATGTAGTTGAATATTTCAAAAAAACGATCAATACCACTCAAATAGTCCAGATAAAAATCAAAGAAATAAACATATGGAATCGTTAAAAGGAGTCCAAATCCCGATAACACAAGTCCGATCCTCAGAAAAATAAGAAAGACCTTCCCGGTTGTTTCTGATTGTAACAGCTCTTTCATTTTTCATTTATTCATCCTTTCGTTTGTCATTCTTTAAACGGTAATTAAAGACCAAATTTCAAAAAGAGGATGGCATCCCGCAAATGATCAACGGGAACAACCCGCATCTTGATGCCTTCTTCTTCTACTGTCTGCAGGGCTTCATCCTGATTACTCATCCCCTCCCAGTAGTAGCGGTCCCGATCCTTCGGAACCAGGAAAATATCAACATTGTTTTCTGCCGCGGTCAATATCTTCTCCCTCATTGCCCCAATGGATCCGATTGTCCCATCCGGCTCCAGCGTACCCGTTCCGGCAATTTTATATTTTCCTCTCCGGGAAAAATCTGTCCCGGTTTGATCCTCATACAGTCCGATCGCCAGCATCATCCCGAAAGACTCGCCATAAAGATCCTGCGTTTGTTCCAACACATCATAAAAGCGATCACTTAAAAAGTCCCATTCATATTCGTCTGTGAGCTTCTGTACTTCATTCACCACATAATCCAAAGTTTCTGTATGATCCGCCGGCTCTTCTCCCATTTCCAGTTCAGCACGGGCATAGTCGTTATCGATGGGTGTGAATCGAACATTTCCATAGTTGTACTCCACCAACAGTTTTTCATAAAAATTTGTTGTGATACCCGTCTGGACATAGGTAAAATAAACAGAACCGTCAATTCCCACTTCCTCTACGGGAACAATATCCCCCGGCAGATCATATTCATAGTACATCGGCCACACAGTGATCACAGACACAATAAAAGGGATCAACAGCAGAATTCCGCTGATCACCCATTCTTTTTTGATTGTCCCTCTTGTTGTTTGTGTTTGCACATAAATCCCCTCTTTTGTAAACACCATCCTTCAATTAAACATTCGACACGAACTCAAAAAATTCCTCGAAAAATAAATTTTTTTGTAGTTTACAGGTCTACTATTAACGGACAAACAATTCCCGTGGCAAAGAGGAGAAAGTTTCACAGCCCTGTTCCGTCACCCTGACCGTCTCACTGATGATAAAACTGTATGGTTCCATCCAGAGTGCCGGCAACACATGAAAAGTCATATTCGGTTCAAGCACAGTAATATCTCCGGGACGCATGCTCACAGTCTGTTCTCCCCAGTCCGGAGGATAACCGAGCCCTACCGGATACCCGACACGGGATTCTTTTTCAATCCCTGCTTTCCGAATCACTTCCCGCCAGGTTTGCTCAACTTCTTCACAGGTCATGCCGGCACGAATCACATCCAGCATGGCATGTAACCCTTCTATCACTGTTTTCACCATATCCATATATCGCTGCGGCGGTTTACCCGTAAAAACGGTACGGGCCAGTGGAGCATGGTATCGCAGCCGACATCCGGATAATTCCAGATGAACGATCTCATTATTTTGATAGATTCGATCGCTCCATGATAAATGGGGGGTAGAGGTTTTATCTTCGGAAGGCATAAGAGGGGGAATGGCAGGATAATCTCCGCAAAATTCGCCGGTTCCGCGAACCAACGCATGATAAACGTCTGCAGCAACATCACTTTCTCTCACACCTGCAGCAATTTTGTTAACAGCCGCAGTGATCGCCAGATCAGTGATCTGTGCAGCCTGTTTCATATAAGTAATCTCCTGTTCCGATTTTATCATGCGAATCCGGTTGATCATGTAAGAAACATCAACGAGCGAAGCCTGTGGAAGGGCACGAATCAATTCAACATAACTGCGATGAAGAAAAAAGTCCTGATTCATCTCCACTCCGATTCGCTTCTGGTCAACTCGTTTTTCCCGCATCACATCCGCAAAAAATTGGACCGGATGTTTCACATCCGACTGCACATAATCATCATCATATCCGCGAATGTTCTCATCCTTTAACCACGTTGTAAATCGGGCTCCGGAGGCATCCATGGCCCGTCCGGCCCAGACCGGTTCATCCTCTGATAAAAACACCATGACCGCCTGAGGAACATAAAACGAATGCCCATCATAACCACTCAAGTAATTCATATTGGCCGGATTCATCGTAATCAAGGCATCCAGCCCCTTTTCCATCATCCTTTGCTTTACCCTTTCCATACGTTTCATATATTCATTTCTGGTAAATGGTTTTTCCATCAACGTAACCCCTTTGTCGTTATGATATTAAAATGTTATGAAATTTGGAAAAAAGAACATATGTCTATTATATCCAAATCGGCCACTGGAAGAATGATCAAAATTGTATGATATCATATCCCTTTTATATACAGATTATCTATAAAACATCGTAATCAGTGTTGCCACAATGACAGAAATCAGGGACACATGACGTAAAAATCGGACAGACATTACGATATCCTCCCGATCGAGTGCCCTCGTTGCTTCTCCCATCACGGCCCTGTGAGAGGGGATTCCGCCGTAATAATTGGTACCTCCCAGTTGCACGCCAAGGGCAGCGGCAACCCCCGCTTCCATAAATCCGCTGTTGGGACTGGGGTGACGCCTTGCATCCCGACGTATGATCCGCAACGTCTGGAAAGGATTTCGCGTCAACCAGACGCTGACGAGTACCAGTATTGTTGCAGCGATCCTGGAAGGCACATAATTAGCAGCATCGTCGAGCCGGGCCGAGATCCATCCCAGATCAACATACCGCTCATTTTTGTAACCTACCATGGAATCCAGCGTATTTACAGCGCGATAAGCCATCGCCAGAGGAGCACCTCCGAGTGCAGCAAATAACAAAGGGGAGACAACGGCATCAACGATATTTTCTGATACCGTCTCTACTGTAGCCCGCGTCACCTCTTTTTCATCCAGTTGTTCTGTATCCCGCCCCACCACCATCGCCAGCGCCTGCCGAGCGCTTTGCAAATTTCCTTCTTTTAAAATATGATAGATTTTCAATCCCGCATCTTTTAATCCTTTATAAGCGATCGTGGTAGAGATGAGCCACACTTCTGCCGCGACTGCGACCCGGGGATGAATATGGGACAACCCGAAGAGCAGTAACCACGTGATAAAAAAACTCCCTCCGACAATGATCACAGGAAAAAGAACCCCTGCCGCCCGAAGTTGTCCGGAAGAAGGAGATTTCAGTGCGGAACGAATCCATTTTTCCAGTTGAGCTGTTGCCTTTCCCATCATTACAACGGGATGGGGAATGAAACGGGGATCTCCGATTAAAGCATCTATAAGAAAAGCAGCCATGATCGTCCATGAAATACCCAATTCCCTGAACCTCTTTCCTTTACAAAATTCGGTCTTTTCCGCTCAAAGTTTCAACCACGGATGCATACACACAGCGCCCGAGGGCATTGCCGAGTGACGTAGCCACACCTGCAAAGTGATGAACAAACGATGATGAGTTGCTGATATTCGCGCTGGCAACGACAATGGAATCCGTGGTGGTTCCGGTAATGACATCCCCGTCCCGGTCTCTGATATCAAGATCCTGCAGTGCAGCCGCTTTTGCCTCGGTGGCCGTCAAAATACAGTTAATGGCAGCTGCCTCTGTCAAATTCCCATCAATCACCACAAAAATATTTATCGTTCCTGACGTGATCTCTTGTGATGTCGGATAGAATTTTCCCGCCCTCGCACCGTTCGAAGTCCCTGCCGTTGTACATACCATCAGACGGTAGTCCTCCCCTGCATCCTCATGGACCGAAGCTTGCTGCAATGGGGCAGCGGTTAACATACCGACCGTTTTATCCGTATCATAACCCCAGCCAAGCAATCGCTTCTCCATATCTGCCAGCGGATGATCACATATATATTCGAGGGGTACTTTTCCATTGACCAGAGCGGTGACCCGTTCCTGTAAGCCGCCTCCCCACAGCGAACTTCCCACAACATGTAACGGCGATTCGCTTCTGATCACAACATGGTCCTGTTCGTAGCACACATTCACATCAGATATCAAACGGGTGTTATAACACCTGCTGCTTAAAAACGGTTGCAAATCACACGCTCCCTTTCATCTGTTAATTAGTTATAGCCATTTTGCCCAGCTGCCATTGATTTGCTGGGCTACAATCATCCTGCCATGACCGACCGCTTTTACATCATTGAAGATTTCAGGCTGCCTTTGTATCCAACGGCTCTGGAACCAGCGAATCGGTCCGCCATGGCTGACAACGACGATGGTATCCCCCTTTTTCCATGTGTTCATTTCCCGCTCCAGCCAGAGGTCGACCCGATCGCCGAGTTGTTGTAACGTTTCTCCACCCGGTGCAGCAATAACAAACGGATTTTGGTACCATTGCTGCCACGTGTCCGCTTCCCTTTCCCATATTTGCGAAAAGGTCTGACCGTCCCATCTGCCGAAGTGCAACTCACGAAGCGCCCGATCCGTTTGTACATTCATTTGACCACAGGCTTCGGCGATGATCGCAGCCGTTTCCCCTGCCCGCTGTAAATCACTGCTGTACAATGCAGTGATATCAGGGAACAAACGGGCCAATTTCTCTGCTGTTTTCCTTGCCTGCTCCCGTCCTCTGTCATTGAGGGGAACATCCTTATGTCCAAGGTAAGCACCCCTTGTATTGTCCGACGTTTCCCCGTGCCGGATCCAGATCAATTTCATTTTTCATCACCACCACAGGAAGAGTGCGATATATATAAGCAGATATCCGACTTCAACCCACTCCACCAGAGCTCCGTATGTATCGCCGGTCATTCCGCCCAGCTTTCCCATCACAGCACGCACAAACCCTCCGCCCCATAACAGGGTAAGGAGAAAAATCCCCGTTCCGATTCCATTATGCACGGCCAGCACGACCGCCACAGTGAATATGAGCGAAACCGCGATGATCCTGCCATTCAATCCCTGACGTAACGATGTCGCCATGCCCTGCTCACGGACATACGGAAATCGCCACATTGCAATCACCACGGCAAATCTCGCCACAAGGGGAACGACGATAAAACCGATGGTCTCCCCCATTCGCAACCATTCATAAATCACCACCGCTTTGACCATTAATAACAAAACGGCGGCCAACACACCCATCGCGCCCACCCTACTGTCTTTTATGATGGTCAGCATCTCTTCCCGTGAGCGGTTGCTCCCGTATCCGTCCGCGAGATCCATCCACCCGTCCAGATGTAATCCACCTGTTATATACACCCATCCGACCAATAACAGTACAGACGCCAGGGAAAGGGGGAAGAGCCCGGCCACGACTTCGGCCCACAACCACAAAACCAGTCCCAGTACCAGTCCGATCACCGGATAAAAAGCCACACTCTGCTGCCATTCCAGCCGGCTTTCTTCGTCCTTATCGGATTGCAACCGCACCAGCCACGATCTCGGAAAAGGAAGACGGGTCAAAAATGTGTAAGCATAAAGCAGAGAAGACAATCGACGTCGCATTCGCTCTTTTTCCCTTTTAACTCTCATCGTTTTCTCGTCCTTTTATACACCAGGGTATGCCGGATACCACGACAAACACTTGATCCGCCCTGCCGGCCACCATTTGATTGGCATTCCCCAGAACATCCTGAAACCAGCGCCCGAGTGGACTGAGGGCAACTCCTCCCCATCCCGTTTCATCCGTCACCACAATCATTTGTTTGTCTGCCCGGGTCAAGCGGTCCAGCCACTGCTCCAATTCCTTGAGAATCTCCTGTGTGACAAGAACATTCCCCCATTTTTCCTCCGCCGTATCCATTAAGCGATTGGCCAGCCAGGCCGAAAGACTGTCCAATAATATCAGATCAAACCCCAAATATACTGACATATCGCCGTTCAACGAATGGGATTTTTCCAGCAGTCCCCACTCAGTCGGCCTGCGCAACTGATGGCGGGCGATACGCTCTTTCATTTCCTCATCTACGGCAACACCCGTTGCCACATATAATACAGACCCGCCCATTTTTTCAGCCAGTTGTTCCGCGAACTCACTTTTTCCCGAACGAATCCCCCCTGTGACCAGACAAAGACTCACTTTACCTCCTCCTTTCATCCCGGGCGAAAACCACTTCCTCCATGGCCGATATTAAACGCCTGTTTTCCTCTCTCGTACGCACTGCAATGCGAAAATCCCCCGACGTGAGTCCCGGGTACATCTCACAATTCCGTATCAAAAACCCCTTTTTTCCCAGTAAAAATTGCAATGATCGCGCGGAATAAGGTGCGGGGGCACGGACCAGTAAATAATTGGCTTTACCCGGCCACACCTGCCAGCCCAATCCGTTCGCAATCTGCTCCGTTAAAAATGCTCTTTCCCCGCTGATCAGTTCCCGTGTCCTTTCGGCATAATCATGTTCTTCCAGGCAAAGCTCTCCTGCCTTTAATGCGAGATGATTGACGCTCCACGTCACCTGTTTTTCCTTCATCGCCCTGATCCACTCAGGCTGTGCAACAGCATATCCCAGTCGCAAACCGGGTATGGCATAAAATTTGGTCAGCGATCGTATCACGATCATGTTGGGGAATGATGACCATTGAGGCAGCAAACTCACCTGTTGCTCAGGTGGCAAAAAATCGATGAATGCTTCATCCGCCACCATCGTTGTGTTTTCCTGCTCCGCCCACTCCGCCATCTCCCGTAATTCTTCCAGACTGTACATCAATCCGGTGGGGTTATTGGGATGACCGATAAATACCATGTCACTTTGAGCAAACAATCTTCGCAGGTCTGCCATATCCGGTTTCAATTGACCGGCTTCTTTTCCGTAACAACGGATGACTTCAGAACCATAACTGCGGGCCAGCTGTTCGTATTCGGAAAAACAGGGATGAATGACGCCCACCTTTTTCGGAGCCAGTCCCAGGATCGCAAGCGCCATGCATTCCGCCGCTCCGTTCCCCACCAGAATCATTTCTTCGCTCAGACCGGGAATATTCATATGTGACACCAGTTTACGACGAAACGTACGTTGAGCCGGATCCGGGTAACTCGACACTTCCCGAACCGCTTTTTGCAACATCTGTAGCACGGATGTCGGCGGACCGAGGGGATTGATGTTTGCACTAAAATCGATGATTTCGGATGGATCCTGTCCCCAAAAGCTTGCCGCAGTGATCACATCGCCGCCGTGTCCGTACTGTTCAATCATCTTCATGGTGATTTCCCCCGGCTTCACGGGAAACTCCGGCCTGTTCAAAGGTAGCCATCTCCCTCATAATCCGCTGTGCAGAATCAATGATCGGAAAAAGAAGGACCGCTCCACTCCCTTCACCCAGTCGCATGTTCATGTGTAAGAATGGCTCCAATTCAAGCGCATTCAGCGCAATGCGATGACCCGGTTCTTCCGACAGATGAGAAGCGATCAGGTACCGGCGTACACCCGGACATAATCCTTCCGCACACAGGGCCGCTGCCGATGCAATAAAACCATCCACAACCAGTGGAACCCGTGCCGACGCACTTCCGATCATCAATCCGGCCAGTGCCGCAATCTCCAGACCTCCCACCTTTTGCAATACATCGAGGGGATCAGACGGATCCGGTTGATGGAAGCGCAGTACCTCTTGAAGCAATTGCTTTTTACGCAACAGACGCTCTTCCGTCACACCTGTCCCTTTTCCTGCCACGACGTCCACCGAGGTCGATGTCAGCACCGACACAATTGCCGCACTTGCGGTGGTATTTCCGATTCCCATTTCGCCCCCCGCCAGCAGTGTGGCGCCGTCATCAATCTGTGCTTTTGCCATGTCGATGCCGACCTGTATCGCCTGTTCAACCTGCTCCCGGGTCATAGCCTGCTTATGAAGCATATTTTCGGTGCCATATGCAATTTTACGGTTGATACAGCTTGAAAGATCACTCAGATCTCCGTTTACACCCACATCGACAATGATAACCTGTGCTCCGAACTGGCGGGCGATCACATTGATAGCCGCCCCTCCGCTGACAAAATTTCGAACCATCTGTTGTGTCACTTCCGGTGGATAGGCCGAAACTCCTTCATTCGCAACCCCGTGGTCAGCCGCCATAATCACGATCCTTTTATCGGAAAATGTCGGACTGACATCAGCGGTTATTCCTGCCAGCCTGATCGACAACTCTTCCAGTTTACCCAGACTCCCGACAGGTTTTGTTAATTGTGAGAGGTGCTGTTCAGCTTTTGCCATTGCTTCCTCATCCAATTGAGACGGTCTGAATGAATGCCACTTTCCTTCAAAATGTTGTTCTCTTTTTTGCGTCATTGACGACAACCCTTTCTGAATGAAATTAATCCTGCCTTTTTTATATGTAAAAAGGCCTTGATTCCCTTCAAAAGAAATCAAGGCCTGAAGCGACATGCCGCCTGTAAGTTCAAGTAGAATCGCAGTCAATACAGAAGACGTTACTCAGGTGATTGCGTTTCCTTTGATCCCGAAGGAAATTCGCACGAATCAAACAGGCAGGTCTCCTGGCTTTTGGATCTTCACGTTGCCTGTCCCTTCCCATCACCTTATGGTGACAGTGGTTACCTCAGACTACATTCCCCAATTACAGTGGCGGGTACCGCGCCGGATTTTCACCGGACTTCCCTATTATCTTTCAGTCTTCTTCAAATGAAAGACCTGTTCGATAGGGCAGTTATGTTGTTGTCTTACCTTTCTTCTCCAATTATAATGAAGCGTCCTGACATGATGCAATGAAAATTTTCCTGATTTAAAACCACTTTACCCCGGCTGGTTTCCTTCCTTCTTAAGAAGATCCGATTTCGTCTCAATGTAAATGTTCCGACTCGGAAAGGCGATGCCTACGCCTTCTTCCTCTAAAATCTGCATGATCTTTAAATTACAATCCTGTTTTACCCTTAACCATTCATTCCAGTTTGTGGTCTTCGTAAAAAAGTACAAAAAGATATCAAGACTGCTGGTATTAAAGCGATCAAAATAAACAAGGATTGTTTCCGGATGGATCTCCGGATGATTCTTCAACATTTCCCGGATCCGGTTGACCGCTATTTCCAATTTGTCACCCGGAGTAGAATAGGTAACACCCAGATAAAAGTTGATTCGGCGTTTTCCCATCCTTGACCAGTTGGTGATCGGTTCGTTGGCCAGCGTGGAATTTGGAATTGTAACCAGCGCCTGGGCAAACGTGCGAACACGGGTGCTGCGGAACGTAATTTCTTCCACCGTACCTTCCACACTCGGTGTCTCAATCCAGTCACCCTTTGAAAAGGACCTTTCTGTAATAATTACGACCCCGCCAAATATGTTGCTGAGTGAATCCTTGGCTGCCAGGGCAAAGGCAAGACCACCAAGACCCAATCCGGCCACGAGGCTGTTGATGTTATAACCCCAAGTACCCATAACAATGCTGACCGCAACGACAACCACTACAGTGCGAATCATTTTTGAGAAAAACGGGATCAACAACCGGTCAAAGGTAAGTTTATACTTTTCCATCAATTTTTCGATCCACGTTGATGACGAATCGGACAGCAGAAAAAATCCCCATGCGACCAAAATGATCACGGCGGAACTGAATATTTTTGAAATCAATACATTGATTTCGGCCGACAACGGAAGATACTGAGTAGCCACGAACAATCCGAGTAGCAGAAAAAACATGCGCAGCGGACGTTCAAACGCCTTGAGTGCATACTCAAACAGTTCCGTATTCGTTTTTTGCACCCATTTTAACAAGAGTCGAAAGACATACCTGGTGAATACCTTCCGCAAAACCAAGAAAAACAGGAAGATCCCCAGCGCGATTCCGATATCGATCCAGAGTTCCGCACGACTTAATATCCAGTTGTATGATTCAGAAAAAATACTCACAATCTCTCACTCATTCTTTTGTAATATTAATAGTATGGTGAAATCATAATATAAACGAGCACGCCGGTCAAACTGACATATAACCACAACGGCATCGTCCAGCGGGCAATGCGCCGGTGTTTTTCCACCTGCATGTTCAGTCCCCGCGCCACCGTGGTCAGGGCAAGCGGAACAATCACAATTGCCAGTAAAATATGGGTGATCAAAATAAAGAAATAGAGATATTTCAGGAAACCTTCACCACCGTAATGCGTTGATTCAGCCAGTGCGTGATAGGTTACATAGGTCAACAGAAACAATGTCGTCGAGACAAAAGCAGCATAAATGAAATTGCGGTGAAGCTTGATGTCCTTTTTCTTAATCGCATACAACGCCATTGATAGAAACACGAATGTAAAACTGTTTAAAATGGCGTTCAGCATCGGCAAAAAAGTGAGATCGATATGACTTAAGCCTTCATATTTCGGCATGAAAAACAGGATGGCCACCAGCGCATTAATAACGATGGTCAAAATAACGATGACCGGGGTGTAATTTCGCTGTTTTACCGGAGTCGAATCTTGTGAGAATGAATTGTTTTTGCTCATGGATTCCACCGCTCCTATTTGAAATTTGGTTGCGTAAATCGCTTAAACTGACCCATGATCATTATAATATACATGCCTGACAAATGAAAAATCAAAAGTTGACAAAGGCATGAACTCCTTTTTACTTGAAATATTCCTTAATTTTCTTTTATGTTGCTTATCCGTTTGTTCTTCGCTTCATCATAGTTGCCTTCATAACGTGTCAACGACCGATTATCCAGCCAGTATGTTACCGGAAAACAGCGGTTCAAAAAGTAACGGTCATGGGAAATGCACACGATCGTCCCGGAAAATTGCTCCAGTGCTTCTTCAAGAACTTCACGGGATTCAATGTCAAGATGATTCGTCGGCTCATCAAGTAACAGCAGGTTAATATCCTGGTGCATCAATTGCGCAAGTCGAAGTCTCATCCTTTCGCCGCCGCTCAACTGCTCCACTTTTTTAAATACTGAAAAGCCGTAAAATAAAAACCGGGCCAGAATGGAACGGGCCTCCCCTTCCGTTACCGGCACTTGATCACGAAACACTTCCAGCACGGTACGCTGACGATCCCTTGCATCCATAAGGTGCTGGGTAACATACCCGATCCGCAGATTACTGCCGACTTTCACCGTACCCCGGTCCGGATTGACCTCCCCTGTAATCATGCGGAACAGGGTTGATTTGCCGCTTCCATTTTCCCCGACAATCGCCACCCTTTCCCGGAAACGTACATGGAGAGATACATCCTCAAACAGCACGCGGTTATCATAAGCTTTACCCACGCCTTCCAGCATGATCACATCCGTTCCGCTGCGCTCACGCAATTCAAAAGAAAGTTGAATCTTCTGCGGATCAATATTGGGTCGCTTTAGTTTCTCCATGCGTTCCAGAGCCCGTTCCATATTTCTTGCCCTGCGATGTAATCCTTCGTTGGGAGGATTGGCACGGTTGGCCCACTCTTTCAGGCGCTTGATCGCCTGCTTCAATTTTTTTATTTTGTTTTGCTGCTCCTTATACGCCTCGAACTCTGCCAGTAACCGCTTCTCTTTCTCTTCGGTAAAATATGAGTAATTCCCGAGGTAAACCGTGATTTCACCATCTTCAATATCAATAATATGTGTCACCACAAGATCAAGAAAATAACGGTCGTGAGAAACAACTGCAACCGCACCGCGATATTCCCGCAGAAAGGTTTCCAGCCACTCCACCGCCTGAATATCAAGGTGATTGGTCGGTTCATCAAGCAATAATAAATCCGGCATCGACAGCAGAAGGCGTCCGAGACAAACCTTGGTTATTTCTCCCCCGCTTAATTTACAAAAATCATGATCGAGCAAGGATATAATATTTAATCCCGCAGCAACTTTCATTAACTCGGATTCCATTTCATATCCGCCGGATGATGCAAATTTCTCCTGTAACTTCCCATACGTATCCAGCCACTTCGTCATCTGATCATGTGTGGTTCCATTCTCAGCCATAAGGCTCTCCAACTTCTTCATCTCTTCTTCAATTTTTTGCAGTTCCAAAAAAGCCTCCATCAATACATCCCGTACCGTAACACCTTCCTCATAAAAAGGAATCTGTTCCAAATATCCGATCCCCGCACCTTTTTTGATAAAAATTTCACCCTCGTCAGCTTGCTCGACCCCCGCCAGCATTTTTAAAATCGTGGTTTTTCCGCTTCCGTTTCTGCCTACGATTCCGATCCGCTGTCTGTCTTTTATTTCAAAAGATACCGCTTCAAAAATGACGTTTGAACCCAATATTTTTTTTACTTTATTTACAGCACATATCATGTGATTATCTCCTCCTTTAAATAAAAAAAAGAGAGACGCAAGGTCTCTCCCCATTGATGTCATCATTGATTTCACTTGCATTTACATTTTGTCTGAACGGATCTACGATCCGGAATTGGTTCTCACCGGTGAAGGCGGGAAAAGAGATGATTGCGTTTGACGGCAGTATGAAATTGAATGACCAAAAAAGGGCATACGAATCCCTTGGACATTCTTCACACCATGAAAAATCGCACGGCACAGGTACAGGAAATCCTTTATTGCCTTCCGTGACTCAACAAATAAACCTTTCATCTCTTTTCACACCTCCTTTTTGTTCGATCTTCATGATTTCAACATTCATTATACTTTTCATTGCTGCAGGATTCAACAGATCAACTATTGCTTCCCCGCCACTTCCCGCTGTTGCCGCTGAACAAACAGCGATGTATGGGAAAACGTATAGATCAGCAATGCCAGCCAGATCAACCCGAAACTGATCAAATGGGCGAGCGTAAAGGGTTCCCGGAACCAGAACACGCCCAGCACAAGACTGATACTCGGGGCAACATACTGTAAAAAACCAACCATCGATAACGGGATTCTTCCGGCTGCCCGGGCAAACCACAACAGTGGCAATGCCGTTGCCACTCCCGATGCAATCAACAACCATGTGATCGAGTCGGATTCGCTCATAAACATTCCCGTGCCCTCACGCTGCAGAAAGATAATATAAATGAGCGCAGTCGGTGCCACCACCATCGTTTCCATGGCAAGGGCGGTCACTGAATCTAAATTGACCACTTTTTTTACCAGACCATACAATCCGAATGTGAGGGTGAGGATGATCGCAATCCATGGTACACTGCCGTAATGAACAGTGATCACCATCACGCCAACTCCGGCCAGTATAAACGACACCCACTGCCACAGATTTAATTTTTCCCGCAATACCACCGTCCCCAAAAGTACATTGAACAAAGGGGTAATATAATATCCCAGGCTGGTTTCAACCACATGATCATTGCTTACCGCCCAGATAAATGTGACCCAGTTAAAACTGATCAAGATACCGCTTGCCACGATTGCAAGCATCTTTTTTCCGCTTCGAAAAGTTTCCCATACCTCATGCCAGCGCCTGTTGATCCACAGGATGACAGCTACAAATGCCAGAGACCACACAATCCGGTGAGCAAGTACTTCCCAGGCTGGAACGGTCTGCAGTGTCTTCCAGAACAGAGGTAAAAAACCCCAGCTGATATATGCAGCAAGTCCGTAATAAATTCCAATTTTATACTCGTGCTGATATGTCGGCTTCAATAAGTTCATCTCCCTTACAATCACGTCAATTAGAACATCTCATACAGCCATTATACCACTTACAATGGCAACGTTAACTGAATGACTTCCGGCTGTTGTTTCGAATCCTTTTCACGGGAGATGTTCTCATCCAGACCCGGCATCCCTTCTCGGCGCTGCTTCTGCCTCAGCTTCCAATCTTTGCGCCAGTCGTCCCTTTCATCTCGCCCCGTTGCATAGCCGTATCTTTCCATCAAACCGGCGATCCGCTTCATGCATGATTCCTTGTAAGAAGTGACAGGATAACCCGAACGATATAATTCCGCAAATTTTTGCTTTAAATGAGGATAATGCTCGGCAATGACACGGAAAAACCAGGGTTTCACCTCCGGGGAAAGCCGCAGCAACGAAGGCATGACAAATTGCGCCTGATGTTGTCGGGCTTCATGGAAAAGCCGTTCCAGATCATCCGGTTGGTCCGTGCGAAAGGGGATGACCGGCGCGAGAAATATGCCTGCGTGCAGTCCGTGCGATACGAGTGTTTCCACAGTTTCCAGCCGTTTTAACGGAAAGGGGGATGCAGGTTCCAGTTGGCGCCAAACCTCACGGTTTAACGTGTTCACGCTGATATTGATCGATGTGATAAACATCTCTTTTAAAATATCAAGGTCTCTCAGAATCAACGGTGAACGGGTGGTGATCGTCACCGGGACCTGATAGGCAGCCAGTACGCGCAGACAATCCCGCGTTACCTGCTCCTTCCCTTCCAGCGGTTGATAGGGATCGGTCGCCGTGCCGATGGCGACCAGCCCCATGTGATACCCCGATTCTTCCTTTGAAACGCCCAGCCTTGCGGACATTCTGTTCAGTTGTCGTTCGAGCGCATCCGCAGCGTTTTCTTTGATAAAAATGTGGTTTTGAAAGGTGTCATCGGCATCGAGTCCGAGAAAAGAATGGGTTGTCCGGGCATAACAAAAGCTGCACCCGTGGCTGCATCCTCGGTAGGGATTGATCGACCAGTCAAAAGGCATACTGGGGGCCTGCACACGATTCATGACCTGTTTGGACTTAATTTTTTCAAAGATGCGCTGTGTCATTTTGACTTCCCCTTTTTCCAGCATGTCGTCCAATCCCGAATTCCGAAATTTATTCCCCCTCATCATATCAAACGTATGTTCGTATATCAATCCCATCTTGCCATGACGGAAAAATATTTCTCCACCGCCCGGCTGATTGCCTGTGCGATTTTTTCCCGGCCCGCAGGGGTAGTTAATTGTTCACGATCGACCGGATTGCTGATAAAACCCATCTCAATGATGACGGTCGGAGAAGGAATGTGATTCAAGACATAATAGGTTTTTCCCGGCTGTGGCAATTCATGTGATTTATAGAGATGATTCAATTCGATCTGAAGGAGTTCCGCAAGCAAAAAACTCTGGTAGTTTTTTTGATATAGTACAAGCGGGCCCCGTCTCGAGGAACTGGATGACCAGTTGACATGCAGGCTGAGGACAATGCGCGGAGATAACTCCCTTGCCAGTTGACTGCGCTGCGCCAGATCCCTTTTGTGCCGGGAAGCATTTCGCAACCACCGGTTATCATCGCTGAGAGCATAGTCATCGACGCGGTTGAGAATCACGTGATATCCCCGATTGGTCAATTCGCGGTATAGTA
Source organism: Bacilli bacterium (assembly GCA_041686735.1). Taxonomy (GTDB): domain Bacteria; phylum Bacillota; class Bacilli; order JACDOE01; family JACDOE01; genus JAWLDF01. The sequence goes on along the minus strand of JAWLDF010000004.1, from coordinate 45,916 downwards.
TTCGTCCCATGGCAAGATTAAGTTGTTTCTCGTAGAGTTCACGGTAATAAGTCCCGCTGTCAATCCCTCCGTGTCCGGCGTCGATTAACACATCAACCCGAGGAAAGAGGAGTTCGATTAACGTTTCATCTGAATTTACATTTCCTGATACGGGATGTCCGCCGGCCATTAACGCGGTGATGACACAGAGGAAAGTAACCACCCATAACAACCATCTTTTTCTCATTCGTCCTCACAACTTTCACATTTTTTCATATTTTTTCTGAAAAAAATGGTATTCATGTATGGGATGGTTTGCCAGTAAGGGTGCCGCCGAAGCTGATTAAGTGTATATCAAAAAGCCCTCCAACAAAGGAGGGGATAGGGTTGCGATTTATTCATCTCCCGCCTGTTCGATCCTGCGGATCCTTTCAGATGATAACCGTTCAACATCACCTTCAAGCTCAATTTTTTTCATTTCCAGATCATTGATGATCGTTGATATACGGGTTGAATGCTCTTCAGTACGATCGAGGGCTTCGTTGATCCGACCCTGCACCACCCAGTCCACCAAAAAACCATCGAACAGGTAATCTGCAAATGCAAGTAACCCTTTGATATCAATGACGATATCCAGATGAAGTTTCACATCCTGTAACTCTTTATTAAACTTTTTCAATTGTGTTTGCGCCCGGTGCACGTGATGCCTGGCATCGTCCAGATGACCGTGTTTAGCCATGGTGGCCAACAGTCCCCCTCCCAGCATATCAAATGTACCCCAGCCTCTTGCTTTTTCAAGGCTCGTCGTCAATTCCGTCAGAGCTTCAATCACCTGATCTCCCGCCCGAATCGCTTCGTTCATTTCTTGGATATCGGCCCGCAGTTTGGCTTCCTTCTCCGACAATTCATAAATCGTCCGACTGAGGGGCGATCGTTGATCGCGAATCAATACTTCTTTTTCATGCAATATTCTGCTGTACACTTCATCGACACCTTTAAGCGGGGCCAGGCGGGCCTGCAATTGTTCGATTTCCCGCCGGCATTCGTCCAGACTCTCGCGCGCTTCATCGTAACTTATTCTGGCTTCCACCAGTTCCTGCTTTTCTTTTTCCATCCGCTCCAATTTTTTGCCCAGCAAGGTCACGACAAAATTTTGCAGGCTCACCTTTTCCAGACGGTCAACATCCTTTTCTTCCTTTTTAAGCCGGCGGGCCGCCTCTTCCATTTTGAATTGCAATTGCTGGATTTCTTCTTGATTTTGTTTGAGCGCAGTCTCCCATTTCTCTTTTTGACGGAGCTTTCGTTTGACATCATTTAAACGCTGGTTTAATTCTTCTATCACAGGCGTTCCTCCTCTCGATAAAAAGTATGACAGTACCCGGAGATGTATACAACCCTCCATCCTATTTTTTTGGGGATTGCTGCAAAAGATTGAACCGCCGGGAGTGGGACGATTCTGATACGATAGGGGTGAAGGATTGATTGGAGAGGAAGGAGGTTGCAAGAAAGATGGCTTTTGATAAGGATTACCGGGCTTTCATGGAGCGTCACCTGTTGGAGCGGACAGGAGAAAGGCAGCGCAGATTGGAGCAGGGTCATGCCAGTGCAGAGCACCTTTTTTTAAAAAATGTATGGTGGCCGCTGTACCACGATTTTGAAAATTTACATCCGGAATATGAAGTGGACGATTTCAGGGATGGGAAAAGGTATCTCGATTTTGCATACATAAGGTCGGGGCTGCGCATTTGTATTGAGATTGATGGATACGGACCTCATCTGAAAAATGTAAGCAGATGGCAATTTTCCGATCAACTCTATCGGCAAAACCAGCTGGTGATTGACGGGTGGATTGTGCTACGTTTCTCCTATGATGATGTGGATGAACGTCCGCGCAGGTGCCAGCAAATGATTCAGCAGGTGATGGGAAAATACCTGGGGAATCACGGTATGGATGCATGTTCACTCAGTAGTGTGGAGAAGGAAATTATTCGATTGGCGGTGAGAAGGGAGGGCGGAATTGGTCCGGTGGAGGTGGGGAAGCACTTGCAGATGCATAGACAAACAGCGAGAAAATGGCTGACCATGCTGGTTGAGAAGCGGATTCTAATACCTGCAAGAGGGAAGAGTCGGATATCCTCCTATAAATTGAAAAAAGGAAATGAACATCTGTTTTTATGAGTAGGGGCTGCGCAAATTAAGGTGAAAAAATCGTCTTAATTCTATGATTTAGGGGAAAGCGGGGAAAATAAGACGAAAAAATCATCTTATATTGACCGTGTGACCCCCCGAGAGAAGGTTATATGGGAAATAAGACGATTTTTTCACCCTAAATTTTTGGATTTCGAGAATTGTTGGTCATTAAGACGAAAAATTCGTCTTAACTCACGGATCGCCCACCTTCCCAAGCATACGATCCCGAATCACGGGCGGCCCTACCAGCAAATGAAGCCTATTTTTCGAGTGTTAGAAACAATCCATCTTCCAATCACGTCATGTTAGTTGAAGCAGAATTAATCAAGGGAGGAAACCGTGTTGAAAAAATCACTGCTTTTGGCAGCTTTACTACTGTTCAGTGTTGCCCTCATAATCTCGGGTTGTGCTGGTATGGATCAATCTTCGAAGGCGGCTAATGGGAATCAATCAGATGCGACAGATAACGGATCCCCCGGGAATGTATCCGAAAACGAAACCGAGCCTGATGAGGACTCCAACCAGGAAAGCGATGAAAGCGAACAATCGGAAGTCATCTCCCTGGTAGAAGAATTCGGCACCAGACTGCATAACGTTTCCATGTTGGCCCCCCACGATATCCTGTCAAAAGAAATGCAAGAAAACTACGGCGATCTTGTATCCCCCGAACTATTGAACAGATGGCTGGCATCGCCTCAGGACGTTCCGGGAAGATTAACTTCCAGCCCTTGGCCGGATCGCATTGAAATCCAGACCGCTACAAAGGTTTCGGACACGAAATACGATGTTGAGGGTGTCATCATTGAAGTAACCAGTGTGGAAAAGTTACAGGGTGGGGCAGCAGCGAAGAGACCGGTCCATCTTACTGTGGAGAAAACAGACAGTCACTGGATGATTACGGATGTTACACTTGGCAATTACGAACAAGAACAGCAACCACGTTCGATCACTTATCAGAACACGGAGTATGGATTCAATTTCTCATTACCGCAAAGCTGGGAAGGTTACACTATCATCACCGGCACATGGGAAGGATACGCCTTTAATGATTCCGGCGAAAAGAAGCTTACAGAAACGGGCACGGTCATATCCATCCGACATCCTCTCTGGACTTCGGAAAATCCACGACAGGACATCCCGATTATGATCTTCACCCTCGATCAATGGAATGCAATGCAAAAACAGAAATTCCATATTGGTGCCGCACCGGTGGGCCCGGGCGAAATTGGGCGCAACAACACCTACGTTTTTGCCATCCCGGCACGCTACAACTATGCCTTCCCCGAAGGGTATGAAGAAGTAGAACAAATTTTACAGAACAATCCGCTCCAGCCCGTCAACCCGTGACTGGGGACGGCAAACGGGCTATCTGCGAAACGCCAGCAACAGAATGATCAGTAAGAACGCGATCCCCGCCATAAACGGAATGGTGATAAAACCGAGCCAGTTAATATACGTCCCGCTGCAGGGAATGAACACCGAACAACCGGCACTGAAAAAATCGGTTTTCTGGATCAGATAATGAAAGACGGAAAAACCGGCACCGATCACGGCCAGCGGCAACACGTAAATGCGAATCGATTCGTCTTTTCTAAAAAATGCGATTCCCAGCAAAATGGTCAACGGGTACATGAAGATCCGCTGATACCAGCAAAATTCACAGGGAATAAACAGCAGGATTTCGCTGAAAAATAAGCTTCCCAGTGTGGCCGTCATCGACACGATCCAGGCCAGTAACAGGCGATGTCGTTTGATCCCGTTCATTACATGGAACCCCTCTCTCCCTGCAGCTCATGGGACGAATTTTTCTGCAACCGCTTTAACAGCAGGCTCAGCCTGATGACAGAGGCAATGGCGGAAAAAGTTAAACCGATGATCAAGCTGATCCAGTAGGCCTTCGCTCCGAGGGGCCCGATCAGCCAATCCGTGTGTGCCAATACGTACCCGACGGGCAGACTGATGAACCAGTAAGCAATGATGTTAAAAACAAGGCTGACATTGGTATCCTTCAACCCCCGCATCGCCCCCTGCGACGACACGTTGATCCCGTCCGATATTTGAAATAGAGCGGCTAACATTAAGAATCCAATCGCCAGGTTTTGCACATGCAAATCTTTTGTATACATGAGGACGATCCACTCGGCAAAAGTCAGCATGATAAAGGCGCTGAAAGCCATAAACATTCCGGCAGACAGTAACCCTACCCACACGAAGGAGCGGGCATCTTCCCATTTTTTCGCCCCCACCGATTGTCCCACAGCCACCGTCAACCCCATGGCAAGACTCATCGGCACCATAAAAGTAAAAGATGCGAAGTTGATGGCAATTTGATGGGCAGCCACCACATTACTGCCGAATGCATTCATCAGCAGGGTAATCGTGGCAAAAATACTCCCCTCGATAAACAGGGTCAAACCGATCGGCACGCCCAACCTGACAATCTCCCAAATTCGCGCAACGGAAAGAGGATGGCGCTCACCGTAGATGGAATAGGGCTGATACTCCCTGCTCTTTCTGGAAAATAAAAACATGATCACGAACATGATCCAGAAGGTGATGGCGGTGGCCCAACCGGCTCCGACCCCTCCCATCGCCGGAGATCCGAAATGGCCGAATATCAGGACATAGTTCAAAAAAATGTTCAGCGGCAGGGACAAAAATCCGGTAAACATGGCGGGTCTGGTGAGACCGACGCCCTCACTGTATGATTTGAGTACGTTGTATCCGAGCAAAGCCGGCACCCCGAATGAAATGGCATGAAGATAACCGGAAGCGATCGGCATGATTTCCGGTTCGATTTTCATCCAATTGAGGATCGTATCGGATCGCCCGAGGAGTAGAAATACCAGCACGCTGAGAAAAGCGGACAGGTAAAAAGCCTGCTGTACCAGCGGCGGAATTTCATGCTTTTTTTTCGCCCCAAAATAGTTGGCGACAAAAGGGGTGACGGCCATGATAATTCCCATGATAATCATGAGAATCGGGTTCCATATACTCGTCCCGATGGCTACCCCTGCCAGTTCCCTGGGATGAACCCGCCCGGTCATCAATGTATCCACCAGATGGGTGGAAAACATCGTCAACTGTGTGATTAAAATCGGCAACGTCAATTGATACAACTGACGGAAATGTCTTTTTTTCATAGGTCCTCTTATCCAATCTATGTCTTATTCCTATGTCTACTATAACCGTGGGCGGCGTTTTGGTAAATAACATTCTGTGGATTATAGCAGTTTAGCCGTTTCATTTTATTTTACTTAATTCATCTAAAAATGCCGGCCTATTTTTGTATAATGTTTTTAGTTCCGATATGATTTTTTGTAGATTGCTATTGCCGGCGATCTTCTTATACCGCTTGATGATTGCACAAACTTTCCGATACTCTTTTCTATTTGATGAGTTACTTGCTTCTAACTTGATATATTTTGAATATATTTCGATAACCTCTTCCCTGAACTTGCCACTCAGCATTTCAGCGTATTGTTCAATATAATATGGATTTTCTCTCACAAACGTCAGAATTTCGTCCAGGTCATTTTCCTCAACGACAAGTTTGAGGTAGACGCTTTTCCTATGCCAACTCATATCCCGTTTCAACTCTTCCTTTAAGCCAACATAAAATGATTCGTGATCTCCATTTACAAGTTCTTTAAGCTCCCTATAATAATCAAAATCCCCGTCAAACAAAAGTTCTTTAGCCAGTTCCTGTTGTTCTTCTTTCATGGAAAGTTTTTTATAGGCTGCATACCTGATCTTTTTCCACTGCGTTAATCGCGCCGCATAATGAGCGTCTATCTTTTCTCCCTCCAGCGCCAACTCTATGACCCGGTGATAATTCTTTTGTTTCATGGATTTGTCTATAAGCAATTCCCTGAAGAATGTGATGTGGAGATGATCTTTAATAAATCGTTCAGCTTCTTCTTTGCTACTGTAGTCCTTAATAAGCATGTACAATATGTAAAGCAGGTCTTCTTCGTAATACTTCTTATACTCATCTTGAGAATAATCCTTCAACATCCATTCTATTCTTGTTCTTAATTCATTCCTTAATCCTTCTATGTCAGCAAATTGAGCAGATATTTTGAGTAAAGCAATTTTATAACCTTCCCATCCGTCAAAAATCTCGCTACTACTCTGCTCCATTATTTTCGCAAACATCTTTTCTCTTAAATTGATGTCTAAACCGGTACTATTTACTGCAATTTCTCCAATCAGCTCTATGATTTCCGTTACTAAATACCCGATTTCTCCCCCTGAATCATCTGCAAATTGAAAGGATTCAATGGCTTTATTTAATACCAAAAATGCAATATCCAGGGCCAATAGTTCGTCGTTTGTAACCTTTACCTTTTCTAACAATTCTTCCATTTCTCTCGCAAAATCAAAGGTTTGCCTGTATGGGATAAACCCTTCTCTGCCAGTGTACTTTCTGATGATCGAATGAATAAATTTTTTGCACTTCTTCAGTTCTTCCTGTGAATCATTGCCCTTTGCATATCTAAAAATAATACTGTTTTCAAGATCTGGATTTTTTTCGGTCAAATCGACAATCAAATCAACAAGTTCTTCGTAAGAAAGATCGTATAATACGTCTTTTAATTGAGGTTGTTTCGTTTTTGTTTTTTGAGGCTTGCTATGATTGGATTCACTATTGAAAAGTTCATGTAATTCAAAATAAGCGGCCACTTGATGTTTACATATGGAATCGAAATCATAAGGGCAATCACATTCTGAAAAGAGTATTTCTCCGCTCTCATTCAGCTGAACAATAACCTCGTAGTCGTTACTTCCCTGTACATGAAAAATATACTGATCGTCTCCTTGATGAAATGATTTGACGATATTTCCATTTTCGTAGTAATCATATCCTCGTTGTAAAATGGTTGTGTTGATATGATTTTTGAAGTTGTTTATGTTCATTGACGATGACTCCTTTATGATTATCCAACTTACCAACCATTATATATGTTTTGTAAATTTCAGACAAAAGCCTGATCAAACCCCACGATCAAAGGTTAAAATACGCTGAATAAAGTAGAACATTCTAATGGTATAATTGTAAAAGGAGGGGATAACGATGAACGGTCTTAAATTGTTATCTGAACATAAGTCGGAAATTTTAAATGTTGCATCTGAAAACGGGATCAAAAACGTAAGGATCTTTGGATCTACCGCACGAGGTGTGGATCAAAGTAGTAGTGATATTGACTTGTTAGTTGAAATTGAAGAGGGAACAACTCTTTTTGATCTGATTCGATTCAAACAACATATTGAAGATATGATAGGGAAAAAAGTTGACGTAGTTACAGATCAAGCATTACATGATCATTTAAAAGAACATATTTTAAACGAGGCTGTTCAACTATGAAGGACGATAGGATTTATCTGGCACACATACTAGACAGCATAGAACATATTGAATCATTTATAACTTCTGGAAGAGATGAATTTTTTAAATCAAGATTAATTCAGGATGCAGTAATTCGAAATTTGGAAATAATCGGTGAAGCAGTCAAACAGTTATCTATGGAATTAAGAGTACAGAATAATGACCTGCCCTGGAGAGAAATGGCAGGCTTACGTGATGTTTTAATTCATGAGTACTTTGGTGTTGATCTGAGAACAGTTTGGGGCGTTATTGAAAAAGAACTGCCACTTGTTAAGCCAAAAATAATAAAAATACTTAATGAGTTAGAATCATAGGATCTTCCCCTCCCCCCTCATCGTCACAATCTTGTAATAAACTTTGTGATTAAAATCACAAAACCATTCCCTCACATTCGCTATCGTAAAAAAAGAAGTATCAATCAACTTCATCACAACACATCCTGAGGGAGGGAACAATATGTTTTGTCATCAGTGTGAACAGACACCAAGCGGCGGATGCCAGGTCATCGGCGTGTGTGGAAAAAATGAGGACATTGCCAGTTTGCAGGACACGATTATTTTTGCGCTGAAAGGGATTGCCGCCTACGCGACCCACGCCCGTCAGTTGGGATTCGTCGATCCCGACGTCGATGCCGTGACCCACGAAGCATTGTACATGACCCTGACCAACTCCAATTTTAATCAACAGGAACATCTCGACATGGCGATGAAGGTGGGGAATGCCGCCATCAAGGTGATGGAATTGCTCGATCGCGCCCATACATCACGCCTGGGGATTCCCCAGCCGATCCGCGTTTCCCAGAACAAAATCGAAGGAAAATGTATCGTCGTCACCGGTCACAATTTATACGCACTGGAAAAACTGCTGCAGCAAACGGAAGGCAAAGGAATCAACATCTACACCCACTCCGAAATGCTGCCCGCCCACGGCTATCCGGAACTCAAAAAATACCCCCATCTCAAGGGGAACATCGGGAAAGCATGGTACGACCAGCGCCGCCTTTTTGAAGAGTTCCCGGGTGCCATTTTGGCGACCACCAACTGTGTCATGCCGATCAAAGGAAGCTATGCCGACCGCTTCTTTTCCTATGACATCGCCGGCCTTGAAAATGTCACCAAAATCGAAAACGACGACTTCACGACCCTGATCGAAAAAGCGCTTTCCCTGCCGGAAGCCAACATCGAATCGGACCAGACCCTGCTCACCGGCTTTCACCACGAAACCGTAATCGGACTGGCTCCGGAGATCATCGATGCCGTTCATGCAGGAAAAATTCGCAAGTTTTTTGTGATCGCCGGATGTGATGCTCCCGGCCAGGGCGGAAACTACTACCGCGAACTTGCGACATCACTGCCGCAAGACACCGTCATTCTCACCACATCCTGCGGAAAATTCCGCTTTAACGACGTGGATTACGGGACCGTGCCTAGCACCGACATTCCGCGCTATATCGATCTCGGGCAATGCAACAACTCCATCTCTACCGTAAAAATCGCCGCTGCGCTGGCCGATGCTCTGCAGTGCGACATCAGTGAGTTGCCCGTCAGCATCGTATTGTCCTGGTTTGAACAAAAAGCCGTCGCCATTTTGCTCGGCCTGTTCAGCCTCGGAATTAAAGATATTCGTATCGGTCCCAAACTTCCCGAGTTCATTTCTCCGGGAATCGTCAACGCCCTGCAGGAACACTTCAACTTGAAACTGATCGGTAATCCGCAGGAGGACATGAAAGAAATGCTCGCCGTGTAAGAAAAGAAACTTATTTAAAAAAATCTGGCGCTGGGCTTTGACTGCCCTGCGCCAGATTACCACTCCGAATATTAGACGATTTTTTCGTCCTAATTACGGTTATTCATATATTTTCGTTATTTTAAGACGAAAAAATCGTCTTAATTCTTGCAAAATCTCCTCTCAGGGGTTCCGATGGATGAAATAAGACGAATTTTCCACCCTATTTTTCCCCTTTTTTCAACCATCATCGAATTAAGACGAATAATTCACCTTAAATTTCTCGCCTCTCGTCACTTCCAGCCAGTCCACCAAATCCACCGGGCCGAAAGCTCAGCTCATCACCCTATTTCCCGCTGCGATTCAAAAATTCCACCTTCCACTGAATCAGCTGTTCAAAATCCGGATCGATCCCGCCACTCACCTTTTGGATCAAACGCTGGCTGTAGCGGAGATCATTCAACGTCAGTGTCGGATAATCCTGCATCCCAAAACGTCCGTTGCCGAGATAAGCGTACTGCAGATCACCGTTCTCCTTTTTCCAGCCGTCAACCGTATCCTTCACACCCTGGCGCATCCGTTCCGCCATCTTGAAATAAGCCTCTTCCCCGGTCAGCAAATACATCTCGTAGAGAAAGTTCATCTCCGTGATGTGATGATTTAACGACGTATGGGTGACCGCCTGCGGATTTGCTTCATGGCCGTAGTCATATACAAGAATTCCCACATCTCCGGTGCGGTGGTGATGAGTTTCCGCATATTCCATCAAAAATTCCGCATATGTGCTCGCCGCCGACAACAATGCCAGATCCGGATACTTTTGATATCCCCGCACTAAAAACAGGGCCGCGTCCGTATTAAACCTTGTGTCGTAAAAAGAAGAGTCGATCCCGTACGAGCGATACAGCCATTCCGAGCGCGGCGTCGACCACCAGTAGCCCTTCTCATTCTGTATCTCCACCGCATTATATAAAGCGATCAGGCTGAACGATTGAAACAGCCGTGCTCCTTCTTTATCGAGAAACATGTTTCCGACATGCTGTGCCGGTCTCCGCCAGAAGTTATACTCCGTATACGGATAATAACTCGACGGAACCTTATAATACGGACCGGCAATCGACCATTTGCGCGCACGGTTAAAATCTGCTCTTTGCAGATTATCCGCCGCAGTTTCATGCTGCCAGTCGATGAGAGGCTGTGTTGATACAAGAGACCACTGTTCCCCGATCAACCCCTTTTTTTGAGGAAAAACCAGAGTAAACACCCCGTCCGTTACCGTCTCATGTTCCGCCCCCGGCTCCTCCGCAAATGGAGAACCTTCTTTTTCAGCAGCAGATAATGCTGAATCCACCTGTAGCTCTTCCACCCGATACAAAGTTGGCTGTACCTGCTCATATTGCTCTTCAAGCGTCGCCTTGTCCATCGGACGGTAAACATTGTTCATACTCATCCACAGCGAATACTGTTCATTTTCCACCACCGCCGTGAAACGAGGCAGTTGATTTTCCACCTGTGACGACTCCTGCCACACAGACTTGTCGAATTCTATCTCGCCGGGATACTCCGCATGTCTCTCCACAAAAGGCTCTTTCACATTTGTTAACCGAACATCCACGAAAAATAAGGGCAGATGCGACTCCCACAAATCGTCGGAGCCATTTCCCAATTGCGCAATCGATGTCACAGGCGAAGTCATCCATGTCGACGGATCAATCTCCGCTCCGTCAACCAGAGGTTCGTACCTCACCAGATAATAATAATCGCCTCCGGCAACCACGGATTCGATCACCGTGATATAGCCGTATTGTTGCTCACCCTTCAAAACAGTCCACTTGGCCCAGCGTTTATCGAGAAAAGCATAAATTGTGCGATCCCGATAAACCGGGGAAAGGTGATAGCCCTCTGCCAAGTTCAGCTTCAATTCCACAGCCTGTCCGTTGTCAGGCGAAGAAGAATCCCCACCGACAGCGAACTCCCTGCCTCCGATAATGCCCTGCCCGGGATCAAAGGGGATCCATTCACCCGGGAACACCGGTTCCTTTTCGGCCGAAGAACTGTTTCCATATGCGGGCGGGAGCGCAAGAGCAAACATGAGTACCAAGATCAATATCGTTCTGAAAACAACGGATCTTAACATCTCATTCTCCTTCATAAACATGTAATGTTTCCCTCTATTTTATATAACGAAGAATTTTTTGTAAAATCCAACCTATTTTATTTACAATCATACATAGCATGAATACCGGCGATGTAGGTATCGATTAAGCGGGACAGGCTTTCGTCTAGGTCAAGCGGCAGTCCGAAGCCTCCACTCTGTTCAATCGATGCAAATCCGTGAAAAAGGCTGCGCAGTCCACGCACGACATGGAGGGCTTCCTCATCCTTTAATCCGAACCCCTCCAACACACGCATCGTCAAATGTACGATATTATCCCCTGCTTGCTTTAACCGGGGATCCTCAACATCCGGTGCCCGTAAAGTGGCCTGATACAATCCGGTATTGGATCGGGCAAATTCAACATATGCTTTCCCGAGGGCCCGCACTGCATCATCCCCCGCACGCCCGACGACGGCATTCATTAAGGCATGATGAAGTTTTTCCAAGCCGTGAAGGGCAAGTTGGCGTCGCAATCCGTCCAACCCGTCTACGTGATTATATAAAGAAGGGGACCGGATCCCCAATTTTTTGGCGACAGAAGCCAGGGTCACTTCTTCCATTCCGTTTGAATCGGCAATTTCCGTTGCCGCATCAAGAATGGCACGCATATCTACAGAATTTCTCGGTGTCATCCCTTTTCCCTCCCAAGACTAAGAACTCTTTTTTAGATTTTCTTCCGCTTCTTTAATGGCATACTCGATTGCATCTTCAGGATACTTTAGCATAGACCCGTGTCCGACAGCAAGCAACACGGGTTGATACTTCCGAAGGCGGACAGCACTTTTCAAAGCCGTCTTTTTATTCCAGGTGGCCATCGCCGGAAAAGGAAACCAGGGTCTCATTTGCCCGCTCACCGCCACTCCCCCTCTCGTCTGAAACGCGTCTCCGGCAATCACGTAATTGTTTCGTGTATCAATAAATGACATCGATCCCGGAGTATGTCCCGGCGTGGCGATCGCCATCAACGATCCGATGCGATCCCCATCCTCGAGTAATATGTCGGCACGGGTTTTCAGCTTTTTGGGAACTCCCCCGCGGATCGGTGTATGGGGTTCATCCTCGTCCAGCGAACGATCCCCCGTCATCAGCCGCGCATCCCGCGAAGAAATATACACAGGAACATCCGGCAAATTTTCTTTCAAAGCATCGAGTGCCCCCACATGATCATCATGGGCATGGGTGAGGACGATACGCACAATCGGCTTGCCGATGTTTCGCGCTGTCTCTAAAATGGCTTTCGCACTGTACGGCAGGGCTGCGTCAATCAAGGTCAATCCATCGTCTTCTTCGACAAGATAACAATTCACTGGAAAAGATCGGGGCAAAAATGAAAGCTGATATAATGTTCCTTCCCGGATCAGTCTCATCACTAAACATCTCCTTTTAACCTTTTTACTAATATCATTAGTTTAAATATAACTAATGTTATTAGTTTTTGCAACCCTTATTTTAAAATAAGTGCTTGACCTTATTTTTTGCGAAAACGCCTGCCGTCAACGGGTTGTAAACCAGATCAGGATTTTCCTCGTAAAATATCGCAAGAATAAAGGAATGCGCCGGCTCAGATTCGGGCCGGCGTCTTCATCCCCAGCATCTTCATGCCATCCTGTAAAATTCGTCCGCTCGCCGCCACCAGTGTCATTTTTGCCTGCCTTTCCTCGCGCTCATCCACCAAAATTCTTTCCGCATGGTAGAAACGATTAAATTTTTTCGCCACATCAAGAACGTACCGCGCCATCACCGACGGCTCATCGTGACGGACCGCCTGCCGGATCACCTCGGGATAACGGGACAGCTGCTTGATCAACTCCCAGGCCGAATCGGATGCGAGGTGGTTTCCGTTGATCATCACGTCGGGAGCAACGGCCACATCCCCCGTTTTGTCCATCAGACTCTGTGTGCGGGCATAGGTGTACTGCACGTAGGGACCGGTCTCTCCCTGAAAATTAAGGGCTTCTTCCATGGAAAAATCGACTTCATGCACACGGCTGTTTTTCAGGTCATTAAAGATGATCGCACCGATTCCGACTGCCTCTGCGACCTCGTCGGCGTCCGCCAGATCGGGGTTTTTCTCATCAATGATGCGGCGGGCATGGTTGACCGCTTCCTCCAGCACATCCTCGAGAAAAACCACTCTTCCTTTGCGGCTCGACATCTTTTTCCCTTCAAACTTCATCAGTCCGAACGGAACGTGACGGCAATGATCTCCCTCGGCCCAAGTCTTACCCATTTTTTGCAATACCCGGAATACCTGTTCAAAATGGAGGGATTGTTCGGCCCCCACCACATATAACAGGTAATCCCCGTGCAGCGCATCATGCCGGTAGATGGCCGTAGCCAGATCCCGCGTGGCATAGATCGTCGACCCGTCCGATTTTAAAATGATGCAGGGCGGCAGATCATATTCATCCAGCCTCACTACCTGTGCGCCTTCACTCTCTTCCAGCAATCCTTTTTCGCGCAGTTCCTCGACCACTGCACCCATTTTGTCATTGTAAAAACTTTCGCCCATGTAGTGATCAAAGGAGACCCCGAGCCTCTTATACATCCGTTTAAATTCCTTCAAACTCTCGTCTACGAACATTTGCCACAGTTTGCGTGCTTCCTCATCACCCTGCTCCAGCCGGTGAAACCATTCACGCGCTTCCGTTTCAAGCTGCGGGTTCTTTTCCGCCTCTTCATGAAAACGAACATACAGCTTGTGTAACTCACGCACCGGATTTTTTTCAATCGTCTCCAAGTCTCCCCAGTGTTTAAACGCGGTAATCTGCTTGCCGAACTGTGTACCCCAGTCTCCCAGATGATTGACCCGGACTGCCTCATACCCTGCAGCCCGATAGAGATGGTAGAGGGCATTCCCGATCATCGTGGAACGCAGGTGACCGATCCCGAATGGCTTGGCGATGTTGGGTGAGGACATGTCGAGAATCACCCTTTTTCCGTTGCCGTCATTTAACCGCCCGAACCCGTCGGCCAACACCTGTTGCAGCAGTTCTGCCGTCAGCGCTTCCCGTTCAAAGAAAAAATTGAGATAGGGTCCGACCGCTGAAACCTGTACTTTGGATTCCCCGGATGCACCCTCATTCAATTTCAGCTTCAGTTCCGAGGCGATCACCTGCGGCGCCTTTTTCCACACCTTTGACAGCACAAAACAGGGAAAGGCCACATCTCCCAGTTCCGGATCAGGCGGGATTTCCAGACGCTCCTCCACCTCTTCCGCAGTCAGATCCACATGTGGCATTAACAGTTGAACCGTTTTTTGAATTAACATTTCCGACAACTCCTTTTATCGTTAACAGAGTAAAAAACTCCCGCCTCATGTAAAAGAGGCGAGAGTTATCCCGCGGTACCACTCTTGTTGCTTCCGTAAAAACCCATCATTACGGAAGCCACTTTCAGCCAGTATAACGGATGGCGCCGGGTCCGGCCTACTCCGATGAAATTGAATACACATCATGTTTCAGCCGACCATCTCATGGGTGCGCTTCTTCAACGGGTTCCGTACCGGCTTCCACCAACCCGGCTCGCTGTCCCTTACCCCCGTGAATACTCTCCCAATCATCGATTTCCACGATCTACGATTAGATTGTTCAAATTATATCTAAAACGGATCTCATTTTCAATCTTCATTGAGTATTGCTTCAATCTGCCCGCGATGATGCAGATCATGCTGTATAAAGTCATCAAAATACTCCGCCAGTGTTAATTGTGAGTTGCCGATGTTCATAGGTTTATTCCATAGTCCATCATCCATTTTCTCTATTAAATCGATCATTTGCCTGCGAGTACGAACAAAGCGTGTGATCACTGTCTCCCGGTCTGTTCTGCGTGCTTCATCAGCTGCTGCCGAATTCACTTCTTGCTCGCTGCTCTGAAAAGAAGGAAGTGATTCCAGTTCCCCTTTAATAAAAAACGGCATTCTTGATTCCAGAAGAAACTCATCCCAGGGAATAAAATGAGCGATGATTTCAGCCACACTCCATTTTCCCTCGGCAACCGGCCGGCGCCATATCTCTTCCGGGATTACCCGGAGCGATTCAACCCAGGTGATCATCTTTTCATGATGCGTGATCATCATTTTATTATTCATAACCCTTCCCCCTGTATAAATGTCATTGGTTTGCCTCTCTCAATATATTAACACGATTTACCAACACTGAATATATTATCACCGGCGGTGATAATATGAAAAAACTTTTTAAAATTCGGCAAAATCATGAGTGGATGGAAATACGAAATGTATCTCCGTATTCTTGCTATCATTATTCGTTCGATGTAGACGGTCGAAACACGGGATTTTTTTATTCCGGCAATATTTTTCTTCTTAATAAAAAATGGTTTGCCCCGGGAAAACACATTTTAACGATTCGTGCCTACGCCGTTTTGGAGAATGGACCCGTTCCGGTCTATGAGAGATTTACATTTGAAGTACCCACCCGGGATTTAAAATGTGAGCTCAACCTGCGGAACCGTGATTTTCGCGCGGGCGACATTTTAATTGCCAGCGACAATGTCAGTTCTATTCCCAAAGGATATATGGGCCATTCCGCGCTGGTTGTCAGTGAAAATCACCTGATTGAATCTCCAGGCGGTCACCCGGCCATCCGCAAAGATTCGATTGAACAGTTTATCAGGCTCCACCCCCTGCACGCCCAGTATCGCCCAAAGTCGCAAGAAATGGGTGAAAAAGCGGCACAGTATGCCCATAAATACCTGGAACAGTATAAACAAAACCTGACCAACGGCGAGAAAAAACCGGTATTTTCCTTTTCACTCGGTTCTTCCCTTGAAGATCCCTGGACACATATTTATTGTTCAAAATTGATCTGGCTCTGCTATGCAAATGGTTGCGGTTATAAATTTAAAAATGATTTCCTCTGGTTTTCCCCCGAAGATCTGGAAAAGAATCTGCGCAAAAGCCCTGATTTTGAACGGATTTATAAACACCCCGAATATGGTTTTAAGTTAAACACATAAGGAAGCAAACGATCGGTAAGGTAAAATAATCCCACGATATCCATACCTGCGCCGATCCATTTTTGATAAGGCATCTATGTCACCCAATATTTTGATTCGTCCAAACGGATTTCAAATTTTTTCATAAGATAAGATGCGGGAAATCAATTCCTTTCATTCTTGGTAAAGTTTATTGGGGTGAAAATGTTTGAAACTCAAATGTATTCCTGATCAAATGAATGTAAGCTGTTTGACGGTTCACCCAAAGATAGCGGATCAATCGGGGATCATCGCTCAACAAATCCAGTCTCTTCGGTACGGTTCAGCATCCTGTCCGATTTTTGTCAGAATCTCTCACGGTGTGCAAGTTGATGAGATCTTATTGTCGCAAAATATAATTCAAGATTTTAACCTTCCTTTATATTGCCGCTACGAACTGGCTATGAAAGGAAAAGAACTTTGGTTGGGGCCCTTTATAGGATTTTTGTTGACATTTGATGAGGAAAATCTGGATCAATATGTTCACTTTTTATACGACTATCTTTATTTTTACGAAGAAATCGGCGGAACCGTTTTAGCCTTTTCGTTACAAGGGGTTAATCCCAACCGTCTAACTGCAGAAGGATTAATATTCAACCCGGAAAGCAATCAATGGGAAAAAGGCGTGTTCCCCTATCCGGCTTCCTTTTTTATTAAAAGTAAAATGATACCTTATCCCTGTATTCAGCATTTTCAATCCGTGTTAGGACACACCATATTCAATAACTTTCATTTCGATAAATGGGAAATGTATCAAATCCTGAATTCTTTTCCTCCGCTTAAAAAGTATTTGCCTGACAGCAAACTCTATAGAAAGCCCGAGGATATATTAAATTTATTGAAGCAGCAAAATGATTTGTTCATCAAACCTCTAAACGGTTCACGAGGAAGATCCATATATAAACTATCTTCAAGAAATGAAAGAATTGCCGTAAGCTACAGAGACCACACACGATTGATCACGAAGGGAGAAGCGAAAAGAGTATTTAAAGAACGATTAAAAAAGAAGGTATTTATAATTCAAAAATCCGTTGATCTTATTTGTTACAAAAAAAAGGTAATTGATTTTAGGATAATTATGGCAAGAAACGGGTTTGGGGAATGGATGGAGACGGGGATAATAGCGAGATACGGGAAAGAAGGAAGTATTGTGAGTAATATTCGTCAGGGGGGAACAGCAGAAAAAGGGGAACTGGCGTTAAAAAAATTTTTTCATCCCGAAGAAGTATCTCAAATTAAACAGGAAATGTCTCAGGTCGCCCGGCAAGTTGCCGAATGTTTGGATAAAACTGGTGTTCACTGTGCGAATATGGGCGTCGACATTGGAGTAGATAGAAATAAAAAATTATGGATTATTGAAATTCAACATAATAATCCGGATCACACCCTTGCATTAGATGGGAAAGACAGCGGGATTTATCTTCAAACTTTATACAATCATATGCATTATTTAAAAAAGCTCTCAGGCTTTGCATCAGAAATGCGCAGTGAAGGAAGGAATCGAAAATGAGTAAAATTATCGGGATATTGGGCGGAATGGGTCCTCTGGCCACAGTCGATTTATTTGAGAAGATTGTTAATCTTACCCCGGCACAAACAGATCAAGAACACATCCGCATCCTTATAGATAATAATCCTAAAATCCCTTCACGAATTAATGCCATTTTAAACGGAGAAGAGGATCCTTTAAAGGAGCTTATCCGTTCCGCCAGAGTATTGCAGGCAGGTGGTGCCGATTTTATTATCATTCCATGCCATACCGCCCATTATTGGATTCGACCGCTTCAATCAGCGCTCAAAATCCCAGTTTGCAATATGATTGAAAATACGGTTTCCTACTTGATACATTATCATCGGCATTTGTTGCAACATGTCTTGCTTTTCGCTTCCACTGCAACAATAAAAAAGAAATTGTATCAACAAGCATTTTCCGCATCGGGATATCAACTAATCATTCCTCGACCGCATGAACAGGAAGTGGTGTCAGCAGCCATCACACAGGTAAAAGCATCCCGTATTCAAACGAATCCTTTCTTACATTCATTAGATAATATTTTAAATGACTATATCCGTAATAGAGAAATAAAAGCTGTTTTAGGGGGATGTACGGAGATTCCGCTTCTTTTCCCTTATATGAAGGCAAAAGTCAAGAAATTAGATCCTACTCTCATGTTGGCGGAAATGGCGGTTAACCTTGCAATGGGAAATAAATTATTTGTAAATAAAGCAGGTGGATCATATTGAAGACATTATGGTTAACAGATATTCTCGTCCCGATTAAGGGGCATATTATCCGGGGAAAGGAAAATATCAAGATTATCAATGCGGTATACGATCCCGAAAAAATACAAAAAAACACGTTGTACTTTCATTTTAATGAAATCAATTTGGAAAATTATCGTTTTCACTCTTCCGTTGTTTGTGTCACAGACAATCCTTCTCTTGTCATGAAGGCGATTCATAATAAAGTTACAGTTGTAAAAGTAAAGGATGTGGAAGAAGCATACTGGAGTTTTGTCCGCTTCTACAGGGGACTTTTTCGCATTCCGGTCATAGGAGTGACAGGAACCTGCGGAAAAACAACTACGATAGAAATGATCAAAACGATTTTGTCCCATAAATATCGCCATGTCCAATCAACCATCGATGGAAAAAACCGGCTCTCCTTGAATCTGCCCTATCTATTAAATATTGACGAAAAAACGGAGGCAGCAGTTTATGAGTTAGGGGTGTCCCACCCGAGATGTATTGAATATAGTTGCAATTACTTTCAACCGCAAGTTGGCGTTCTGTTAAATATCGGAGTCTATCATCTGCTTGGGTGTAAAACATTTGAAAATTATATTAAAGCTAAGGCGGAAATTATTGACGGAATAGCCGGCAACGGTACCTTAATTTTAAATGCAGATGACGAGATTATAAATAAATTGAATATCCATCATTTTAAAGGTCAAATTCTCTACTTCGGTTTCAACCGGAGCGCTCATTACCGGGCTGAACATATCCGTTATACCAGTGAAGGAATGGAATTTATTTTACATGTTGCAAATAAAAATTATCTTGTTAATGTTCCGGGATACGGTGAACATAATGTGTATAATGCACTGGCAGCAATCGCAGCCGTTCATGCCATAGGAATTGATCCAGAGGAAGCAACAGAATGGATTGCAGATTTTCAACCGGTACGCAAGCATTTGCAATTTAGCCCGGGTATGGCAGGCTGTACTGTTATTGATGATACCTGGAATTGCACACCTCCCTCCGTGAAAGCAGCATTGAAAGTATTAAGAGATATGTCTTACGGCAGAAAAACAGTGGCCGTTTTAGGATACATGCCACAATTGGGGAAAAACGGGATCGATGAATATGAAAAAGTCGGAGAAAAGGTAGCTGAGATGGGGATAGACATCCTTATATTAATAGGAAAAGAAACCAAAAGAATCGGAATTAAAGCCCTCGAAATGGGAATGGATAAGAAACAGATCTATTTATGCCATTCTGCCAGAGAAGTATATAACACACTAAGAAGTGTGATTAACCAAGAAACGCTGGTACTTTTAAAATTTCCCTATAAGTATCGATTAAGCTATTATCCTTCATTCCGTAAATTAATGAAGCTCATATTGAAAAAGTGAAATGAACCCGTTTATAATCTCTCCGGGTTCATTTCACTTTTATAAAATCACTGAAAACCTGCCAGTTTCTTTGCATAAAGCATATTGAAGCGTCTTGCTCTATAAAATATATCCGATTTGCCGGCAACTAAAGCGATATACGGGTCAGGATTTTGATTGTTGATTTCAAGCAGCCACAGCTTATCATTTTTATCGATCCCGATGTCTACCCCCAAATTTCCGCAATGAATCCCTTCCGCTTCAATAGCCTTTGCAGATTTAATGGATAAACCTCTGACTTTTTCCCTTATTTCCTTTACTTTATCATCCTTTAATCGGAGAACCCTTTTTAATGCCGCTTCCCCACACTCCGTACTTCCTCCGGCGGTAATGTTGGTTACAACACTATTTTCCGGCCCGTATCTGGCAAAAAAGCCAATATCTCGCCATTTTCCTAATTGATCTTTTACGAGCATCACACGAAAATCAATCATCCTTTTTTTATAAGAAATAAGGTCAACAGATACCTGCAAGAGATATTGCCCCGGTATTAAGACATGATCAAAAAACCGAAAACATTCATCAGGATTTGCAAAGCTCATTTTTATGTTTTGGTGATCTTTCCTATAGCGTATTTCTACACTTAATCCTGTCTTTATCATTTTCATTACGCCTAATCCCAATCTGCCGAAAATGGGTTTAATATACACCTTTTTATATTTTTTTGCCATTTGGTAAATATCCATCGGGTGTTGATAAAGACGTGTTTCTGGCAAAAATTGATTCAAGCCGGGTAACGGATGAAGTGATTCGTACATTTCCCACTTGCTAAATACAGGATAATTGAAAACGTGGTTTCCCATTACCGAATGGAAATGGTGTAATAACGATTGAAATTGCCTCCATTTACGGGTCAAACTGACCTCAACCGTGGAAAAAAGGGAAGCGGGATAGCCATATATGCCTTCGTCCCACTGTTTTGTTTGTGGATTAAATAAATATCCCCTGATTTTGGAAGATTCCCGTTCTACTCCATCAAAGGAAAAAGCGAGAACTGCTCCGCCAATGGTTTCATAATCGGCCAGATAGCTGGTTAAAGAGGGAAGCATCTCTCGTAACACCTCTTCCGTTGGCGCAGTTAATAGTCCGACATAGGGTCCGAGAAGAAGTTCAGGATCTTTATTGCGAATCTCATAATAAGGAGTTAATGGAATGTGCATGACATGCAATACGTTCCGTGAAATCTGTAATTTTTTTGGACTCATAGATGAGGATATCATGATTTGAATCAAGCAAGATGAAGTGCCAAATTTGAGTATTCTATATTTTTCATGCTTAATTCCCAATCTGTACGCCGTATCAGGGTGCATCTTCATGCAACTGTCCGGCATATAAAAATCAGGAACAATGCGGTACTTTCCCTCCATTCACGGGTCCTCCTGTTCATGAACTTTACCTTATAGTAACTGTATATGTCCTGAAGTCAGAGTGGATTGGACGAAAGGATATATTTTTTTAATAAATACACGTTTATCCTGGCGCAAATGCTCAATCAGAATAACGATGGGCTTAATACAATAGTCAAAGAGATAAGAAAACACCTTTTCACAGGAGAGTAGATAAGCTAATGGGAATATGGAAACTAATACCTGATGACAAAAATTCAGACCGTCTCACCCTCAATCCGGATAGCTTTAAAAAACTAGAACACGTGCGATCAAAAATAGAACGATTGCGTTTCGGGATAGTAACGCACCCCATTAAGCTCCATTTCTCCCGGGAACTCGAAACGCGAGAGGTCGCACTATCGAAAGAAATTATAGAAAAGTTAAATATCCCGTTATTCGCTCATTATGAATGGTTGATTAAAAACGGTGAAATTCAGATCGGTCCGTATATTGGATTTTTGGTTTCCAATTATATGAAGATATTGGATGAATACATTGACAGCTTATCTGATTACCTCGTTCATTATAACGAAATACATGGGGCTGTTTTAGCTTTTACTTTGGAGGGAGTGAACCGCTCAAATCAAACGATAAGAGGTTATGTTTATCATCCGCAAACAAAGCAATGGGTAAAAGGAACGTATCCTTACCCTTCCTCGATTTTTATCAGGGGGGATGTGAAGAGCAACCGTTGGAGGAAGTACTTTCGATCGCTTTTAGGATACACTTTGTTCAACGATTTTTATTTTGATAAATGGCAAATGTATCATTTGCTTTCTTCTTCCCCCGCAATCAAAAAATATTTGCCAGTTACGACCCTCTATCAAAATCCAGCCGACATTTTCTCCTTTCTAAAGTCTTACTCACAGGCTTATATCAAACCGATTCATGGAACAATGGGCATCTCAATTTTTAAGGCATCCATAACGGATGACAAAATTATTGTGCAATACCGTGAGAACGGACGAAACCGTATGAAAATATTTACTGACTATAACCAGGCTCAAACATTTTTTTCCCTTGTCTTGCAGGAAAAGAAATTTATCATTCAGCAAGCTCTTGATTTAATTTCTTACCAGCGAGAGAAAGTCGATTTTCGGTTAATTATTGTAAAAAATGGGTCAGGGCATTGGGAATACATGGGGGTGGTTGCAAGATACGGTGTAAAGGACAGTATTATTAGCAATATATCGGCGGGGGGAAAGGCTGAAAAGGGTGAAGAAGCCTTGAAAAAAATCCTCCAATTGACGGAGAGTGAGTCACGATCTCTTACTAAAAAAATGTGCGAACTTGCCATCGAAGTGGCGAAACATTTGGATCAAACCGGATTGCACTGCGGAAATATGGGGATCGATTTGGCAGTCGATAAAGAGAAAAAAATTTGGATTATCGAAATTCAGCACCATAGTCCAGCTCACAGCATTGCACTGGATGCGAAAGATACACAAATGTATGAACAAACCTTACGAAATAACATGCTCTATTTAAAAAAACTTACCGGATATGTGAAAGATCAAGGATAAAAGAAGTATCAAAGGGGAATTTACATGAAATCTCTCTATTTAAATGAAATTGTTAAAGCGATAGATGGAATTTTACTGGATGGTGACGGCCATGCTCTTATTCAAAATGTGACTACAAAAGTAAACCAGTTAAATAACAACACCTTGTTTTTTGAATTGCATCGACAAGACGACCCGTTTCCTAAAAACTCTCCTGCCGCTATCGTCACAGAGAATGCTGAACGGTTACATGAGATCGACGACGGGACATCAATCATAAAAGTAAACGACATCGAAAAAGCGTACTGGAAATTTGTCGACTATTACCGCAATCTATTTAATCTGCCTGTAATCGGTGTAACCGGAACCTGCGGAAAAACGACTACAAAAGAAATGATTAAACATATCCTCCTCATGGAAGGATATCGGGTTCAAGCAACTTATCAAAGCAGAAATGCTCTCAATGCCAATTTGGAGTACCTGCTCGGAATAGATGAAGAAACCGATGCTGCAGTATTTGAAATGGGTGTTGCCTGTCCGGGGGATCTGCTCAACTATTGTCGCTATTTCAAACCGCAAATCGGCATTATTACAACCATCGGTACGGACCATTTACAGCACTGCGGGTCACAGGAAAATTACATTAATGAAAAAGCCAAATTACTTGAAGGACTGGACGCCCGGGGAACCTTAATATTAAACGCGGACAATAAAAACATACAAAACATCAACAAAAAAGCCTTCCAAGGAAAAATCCTCACTTTCGGTTTTTACGAAGGGGCTGATTTTTACGCCAAACATATCACATTTGGAAAAAAGGGGATGCACTTTACTCTACAATTTCAGAGTCAGGACTATCAAGCCTATGTTCAGGGAATTGGAGATCACAACGTGCATAACGCATTAGCTGCATTGGCCGCTTCCTATTCTGCCGGGGTTGACCTTCAAAGAGCAATTAATAGATTGAAGTCTTTTAGGCCGTTAATACACCACTTACAATTTCATAAAGGATTGAATGGATGCACGGTGATTGACGACACATGGAGTTCCAATCCGACCTCAACAGAGGCCGCCCTAAAAGTGTTGTCTGAAGTAGGAAAAGAAAAGAAAAAGATAGTGATTTTAGGGAAAATGGGACTTCTCGGGAAATTTACGTTACAGGAACATGCGAAAATAGGAGAAATCATCGTCAGAGAAGAGATCGATATCCTTATTGCAGTAGATGATGAATCAAAACATACCGGGATGAAAGCTTTAGAAATGAATATGAATCCGAGTAACGTCTATTTTTGTGATCATCCCGAAGTGTTTTACAGGAGCGTGAAAAATGTATTGGATAAGGATTCCGTTGTTCTTATCAAAACATCCATGTTGGATGCAAAATCCGATTTTATAAAAAAAATGATCTTAGAAAAGTGAGATGTCATTTATGGAGGAATTTAAAAGCAAACCAAGAAAAATCGTATTAAATAGAGAGGTCTTTTATAAAATCAGACTTCGTGATAAAGAAATGTTTGAAGATTTTATGAAAAAGACAACGTATCCGGCAAATCTATGGTCATCGGCCTTTTCTTATTTATGGACCGATTCTCAATCAAATTATAAAAAAATTATGTGGAAAATCGTCGATGGCTATTTAATTCCCTTTGTTCTTCTCTGGAAAAGCGGACTTCATTTAAATTGTTTGCCCTTTGGCAGGGGAGACCCTGAAGAAATATTATCTATTGTCTACAAGAGCCTTCAATTTTGCGATAAATTAAACAGGCGTAAAGGCGGGAAAAAGGCAACGATAAGAACAGTAAATGCGATGCAATTGGATTTTTTAAGAGGTTGCGATAAATTTGAAAAATACTTTAAATGGAAGAAAATAACAGGTATTGAGAGGCATTTTGGTATACAAAACCTGATCACTTTATCCGGTAAAGATTTCAGCAATGTAAGAGGGCAAATAAATCGCTTTAAAAGAAAGTATCCGCAGGCAATCCTGAGAAGATATCATCCCAGTGATTACAGTAATTTAATTGAGTTGAATAATAAATGGCAGAAAACAGCAGGAAAAAACTACTCACTAATCTTTGATGAAGTCTATTTTCGTGAAATTATCAGGCATTATAAAGAGTTGGATCACCTTATACAGGTTGTGGAAATCGACGGCAAGATAGTTGGAATGATAACTGGTGAGATTTTACCAACCGGACAATCATGGGGTTGCCTGACAAAGAAATGGAAAAGTATAAATGGGTTAAGTGAAATGATGATCGTAGAATTCGCGAAAGAAATCCACCGTTTGGATCCGAACGTGGAGTTGATTAATGTCGGAAGTGATCTTGGAACAGCCGGTCTCAGCCATTTCAAAGAAAAATTCAGGCCCATTCTAAATTTGGAAAGATACCGGGTTACCCTTAAATAATCCGATATGCCCTCAAAACCTTTTATGGTATTGAGGGCTTTTTGAATTATCTGGGGTAAACGACAAACCTCTCCAGGCTAAGGACAGGATTAAATTTTTTTTTGAATGCCTGGATACCCGCCCCGTGGTCACTGCCTACATTTATTCTTTCAATATGAGGATTGATACGGTTTATTGTTTTTGCCAATTCCACCTGCAATAATTCAGACAAGCCATCGAAATCACTTCTTGTTTTCAAAAAGTAAGACCATGATTCCCCATTAGGTAAAGGTCCGCCGGAAATCATACCGGCGATTTGGCTTTCCACTTCCCCAACTAAAATTACATGATCTAATTCTTTGTAATGTTTTAAAACAGCGCGATAGGCAACATCATCAAAAACCCCCGCATACTTTTTCCCGGCAGTTTGATTCCAATGTTCTTTTAAAAGAAGTAATTGTTCAAAATCGCCAGGTTCATAATTTCTGATGACTGCCTGAGGATAGTTGCGGTTGAATTTATTGATTTTCATTCTGACATTGCTAAATTTTTTCCCCGATAAAGCAAGAAGGTTTTCAATCCCATAAAACCTTTCCAGACCCATTAATTTTCTTAACCGAAAATACCGGTGGAATCTGGAGGAGTTTTTTAAAAAATCATATTGTGATGAATTGATTGTATCCACTTTAGTTTCTGAAGCATTACCGCGATTCCATACATTACAGTAACGCAAACATTGATAAGTAACATCAATTACTTTATCGGCATCTCCCTGACCGAAAGGCAGACACATGATATAAAGCGTGTTTTTACGGGTAAAAACGAACGTCACCAGCAAACCGTCTACAATTTTCCATAAAATTCTTGCGAATCCGGCTTGTGAATTCGCCCACAAATAGGCAAAATTTGAAGAAAATCGGTTGGTCGGACAGTCTGATTCCTTTATAAACTTCGAATAAAGATCAATGTCTTCCAATATTAATTCATTAAAATCCCAATTACCCAGTTTGATATTATTCATTTACAATTCACCCCACGATCTTTTTTCTTATATGTATGTAAGCTAAAGCAAGAAAGCTCCGCCGATTTGTATGTCTGCGGAGCTTTCATATTCTTCATTTTCCACCTGTTTAATTTGAATGCGCTCTTTACCTTTTTCGTTTCTTATGTTTTCTTTTATTTTGTTTCTTTTCTTGATTTATTTCATTAACAACGGTATTATTGTTCCCGTCTGTTTTTTCCTCGAAATTTTCCTCAGCAGTTGGTTCTCTTCCTATGGCAATCCAATGAATCAATCCTGAGATAGTTTGCTTGTTTCTGACTGGAGTGATTGTAACAGTTGCAGAGTGAGTGTCCTGATTTTTAAGTGCTACGCAATATTCCGGTTGATTAGTCATGGCAACGAGAACGTAGTTGGCATCTGCAAAAGGTTCTTCCAGAACAATGGTTACTTCTGTAGAATCGTCTCGCTCATTCATTTGAAAAGGGGTTAAACCAAATTGTTGGAATGTATTTTGTTTGTTTTTGGAAGTCTTAATAGTTGGAAACGATAGTTTGTCTTCCGTGACAGATTGCTTCGCTAAATGATTACCGCTTATGCTTTCTGTTTTTACATGAGAACCATCAATTTCACCTTCCTGGATATGATAACCTCGGATAGCATCTCTGGCAATTTTCTCACTGGTGACAGCTCCCCGAGCTAGTTTTTCAAAGGTAACAGAATCATCTTTAAGTTTTGACGTGCCGATTGACCCGTCCTTGAGCTTTTCTTCCGACACTTCTAAGTCAGCGAGATGGTTCAACGTCAGACTTCCGGGCTTCACATGCAATCCTTCGATTTCTTCAGGTTGTATGTGCTGTCCACGAACAGCTTCCCGGGCAAGTTTGTCTCCGGTTACCGCTCCTTCTGACAGTTTGTCGCTGGTTACCCCTCCGTCCGCCAGTTTTTCTCCGGTTACCGATTGATCCTGCAGCTTGGCGGTGGATATGGATCCGTCTTGGATTTCTCCTTCCGACACTTGCAAGTCAGCGAGATGGTTCAACGTCAGACTTCCGGGCTTCACATGCAATCCTTCGATTTCTTCAGGTTGTATGTGCTGTCCACGAACAGCTTCCCGGGCA
>JAWLDF010000004.1:0-18306 GCA_041686735.1 Bacilli bacterium | reverse complement strand
GCCAGTTTTTCTCCGGTTACCGATTGATCCTGCAGCTTGGCGGTGGATATGGATCCGTCTTGGATTTCTCCTTCTGACACTTGCAAGTCAGCGAGATGGTTCTTCGTCAGACTTCCGGGCTTCACATGCAATCCTTCGATTTCTTCTGGTTGTATGTGCTGTCCACGAACAGCTTCCCGGGCAAGTTTGTCGCTGGTTACCGCACCGTCCGCCAGTTTTTCTCCGGTTACCGATTGATCCTGCAGCTTAGAGGTGGATATGGATCCGTCTTGAATTTCTCCTTCTGACACTTCGAAGTCGGCGAGATGGTTCAACGTCAGACTTCCGGGCTTCACATGCAATCCTTCGATTTCTTCAGGTTGTATGTGCGTACCCCGTACCGCTTCCCGGGCCAGTTTGTCTCCGGTTACCGCTCCTGCTGACAGTTTGTCGCTGGTTACCCCTCCGTCCGCCAGTTTTTCTCCGGTTACCGATTGATCCTGCAACTTGGAGGTGGAAATGGATCCGTCTTGGATTTCTCCTTCTGACACTTGCAAGTCAGCGAGATGGTTCTTCGTCAGACTTCCGGGCTTCACATGTAATCCTTCGATTTCTTCTGGTTGTATGTGCTGTCCACGAACAGCTTCCCGGGCAAGTTTGTCGCCGGTTACCGCACCGTCCGCCAGTTTTTCTCCGGTTATCGATTGATCTTGCAGCTTGGAGGTGGATATGGATCCGTCTTGAATTTCTCCTTCCGACACTTCTAAGTCGGCGAGATGGTTCTTCGTCAGACTTCCGGGCTTCACATGCAATCCTTCGATTTCTTCAGGTTGTATGTGCTGTCCACGAACAGCTTCCCGGGCAAGTTTGTCGCTGGTTACCGCTCCTTCTGCCAGTTTTTCTCCGGTTACCGCACCGTCCGACAGTTTTTCTCCGGTTACCGATTGATACTGCAATTTATCTGATGACACAAAACAATCTGGAATAAGATCCACCGTTATTTTTAAGTCAGAAAAATGATCAGTGGATAAACTTCCATATTTAATATGAGAACCGTCTATTTCTCCTGTTTTTATATGCTTACCGCAAATCGCATTTTCCGTTATTTTTTCCCCAGTCACAGAGTTGTCAGCTAGCTTTTCACTCGTTACGGACTTGTTTTGTAATTTAGAAACTGACACAGAATCATCTTCGATATGCTGTTCATTTACTTTTAAATCTACTAAATGTTCCATATACAGGCTACCTGGTCTTATGTGGGAACCATCAATTTCTCCTGGTTGAATATGTTGTCGGTTAATCACTTCTATAGCCAGCTTTTCTCCAGTAACAGCCCGCGGCGCCAGCTTTTCGCTCGTTACTGATTCATTTTGTATTTTGGAACTGGACACGGATTGATCTTGAATCTGTTCAGTCCCTATGGCTTGATCGTTAATATGATGAGAATGAACGGCACGGTCGGCAATGTTTTCCGATTTCACAGATGATGGAGAAATATGATGATTCTTTACTGAGTTATTGGCTAATTTTTCAGAAGTCACACTCGAATTGGATAATTTATCCGTCGTAACAGATTGATCAAGTAACTTATCAGTAGATACCGATTCCGGAGCTAATTTTGAATTTGAGATAATGTGAGTGGTTAAATGACTGGGTTTAATGCTTCCCTGTTTTATATGAATACCCTCTATACTCTCTGGTTGAATGTGTTCTCCAAGAACTGATCCAATACTTAATTTTTCACTGGTCACAGAACCCGGAACCAATTTAGAAGACGTAATCGAGCCATTAAGCAAATGAAAATCCGTCACTGAGTCGGGTGCCAGTTTTTCTGAAGTCACTGCATTATTTTTTAATTTGTCGGTACTAATGGAATAATCTGCAATCTTAGCTGAATCAATACTGTTATTCATCAAGTGATTGGAATGGATATTAGCATTTTTTATTTTTTCTGCGGTAATGGATTGATCTTGAATAAGTTCTGTTGTAATTGATTGGGGGTGCAAGTGTTTGCTCTGAATTGAACCGTCAGCAATTTTTATAGAATCGATCGTTTTATCCGCCAGCTTCTCAGAAGTGATACTGTTATTCATGATTTTTTCTGAAGAAATCGAACGATCCTGAATTTTATTTCCTGAGATGGATAATTCGGCTATGTGTTCGTTTTCTATGGCTGCCGGAGCAATTTTACTTGATGTTACACTTTTTTCTGCCAATTTTGATTGATCAACGGCATAGTCCTTAAGGGTTTTTGTTCCAAGACTTCCTTGTTTTATTTTACTCTCGTCAACTGCTTGATTTGCAATTTTTTCAGTTGTTACTGCTTCATTGACTAAATCATCGGTATAAATAAAAGCACCCTTTCTTTCTTCTTTTCTTTCATTTAAAATTTTTGCGGATGAATTCAGAAAGGGTTTAGTCTGGTTAGAATATTTATGATCCGGGTGAGAACGGTCTGTGTCATCCAATCTCACAACTTCTTCTAAGTCATCAAATGTAATTTCTTTACTTTCGTTAACTTTTGTATCACGATTAGGGTTTCTAAAGTCAGCATTAGTTAATACATACGGCACACTTTGTTTTTTCTTCCAATGTTTCCAATGATTTAATTGTTTTCTCTTTTGTTTAGCCATATTACTCACTCTCCTTCCCACAATATAGTCATTTGTATTGTATTCATTTGTACAGTTCTATGTTAAATTGACGGCTTATGTTACGTTGAAGAAAAAATCCACCCAGTTAAAGGTGGATTGAATGACCTAAACCCATTCAGTTCTTACATAATTTAAGGATTACCTAAAGTCCGATCATGGTGTCCACAATTACGTAAGACAATCCGATCCGGTTTTTCATAATGGAAGGTAATTCTTAAATCCATATTTGCACTGGCTTCAAAAATATAATCGGTTCCTTCTAACTTTTTCGTTCTTAAAGAAGGGTGTCTAATATCCTTACTCATAAAACATAAAACTTTCTCAACCGCTTTTTGGGATTGGGGATCTAATTTAATAAAATTATCTTGAAATCTTTCTGTAAAAATAAATAGTAATTCATTCATTCTCTGATTCCTTTAGTTGATTTAAATGTTTTAATGCTTCATCTATATTCATTGGTTTAGAGATTCGGCCTTCTCTAAGCTGTTTTTCGACTTCAAGTTCCTCACGTTGCCATTCCTTGCTCCAGAACCAGGCCTGATCCTTTGCTATAGGAATAGTCGGAACAATTACTACTTTTCCATCTTCAAGACGTAACTCTAATGTATCTCCCTCACTTAAATTGAGTTTTTCAATGATCTCTTTAGGAATCGTGATTTGACCTCTTTTCCTTAACGTAACATGCTGTTTTTTAATTTCATCCATGATGCCCACTTCTTTCTTCATTAATTCTGGTAACATCATATGCATCTCCCCAACAATTATTTCCGAATATCTGATTTTCATACTTTCTGATTTATTGTATCATGTTAATTCGATGTGAACAAATTATAGAAGTAATGGGTGATTATGATAATAATTATCCTATAAAACGCTTATAAGATCACGTTCAATTATTTGATATAATGGGTGACACAATCATCGGGAGGCAGGAATAATGATCAGCCAAAAAGAGGATGTATTACGTTTTATCCGTGAGGATGAGTGGATGATGGAAATATTGAAAGTGGTTAGATCACTCGGATTGCCTGATTGGTGGGTGTGTGCAGGATTTGTCCGCTCTAAAATTTGGGATGTCCTTCACGGGTTTCACGAGAGAACTCCGCTCCCCGATATCGATGTGATTTATTTTGATCCGACAAACATAGAGGAAAAAGAGGAAATCAAATGGCAAAAACTTCTTAAATCGATGCGAGCGGACATTCCCTGGTCAGTCACCAACGAAGCAAGAATGCACCTTGCCAATCACATTCCTCCATATTCATCTTCTGAAGATGCCATATCCAAATTTCCCGAAACCGTAACTGCCCTCGGGGTAAAATTGGATCAAGACGGTCAATTGATTTTAACCGCTCCCTGGGGAATCGATGATGTAATTCGCATGGAAGTCAAACCCACGCCCTTTTTCAAGGCGTCCAGGGAACGGATGACGATTTATCATAAACGCATCAAGCAAAAGAAGTGGCAGGAAACCTGGCCGAAAGTTAAAATTCTATGATCCTGATGCTGTCGGTGTTCCTTGATGAAAAAACATTTGCCACCTGCCATTTTCATTTTTCCAGATCGAACTGCGCAAAGTGTGTTGCTGTCGTGTTTCATCCTTCACACGGTATGTGGTCAACACCACATTTTCTGATAATGGGTGTATATCAAAATCATACAGAGTCATATCTCGAACACTCAGACCCTTTTCGCTCACACAATCTTTCTTGTACCACACACGACCCGAACTTCCGAATTCAAAAAAATCGTCAGAGAGTAGTCGATCTAACTCCTGCGGATCTTGTCGAACTTCCGGTTGCAACAATCTTTTCTCTAATTGATATAATGTCTCTTTTAAATCCTTCATCCTTCTTTCCCTCCGAAACTCAACACCCGATCGCCTTTACTACTGGGCTGGGATATAACCAAAAATTCAACATCTGTTTTACTTTCATTAAATATCTGGTGAGGAACGGAAGGTGGAACTTCACATCCTTGATGTACCTTTAGATATATTCGCTTGCCGTCAATCTCAAGGACTGCTTCACCTGATAAAATAAAGAAAAATTGATGTGACTCATTATGATAATGTCTTACTTCACATGTATTGGCTGGCATACGCTCATGTATAACACTCAGTTCTTTCCTCTTCACTAAATGCCAGCCATCGCAATTTTCTCCCCACAAATAATGCTCGGCATTGCTTTTACTGATTTTCATATACTAATCCTCCTCAAAAACTAGCCGATCTTCTCCACCTGCACCAGATTGGTATGAAACGTGGCGCCCCGCCCCATGTCCGACAGCGCCTCCGAAGTCGTCATATTGACGTTCTGATCGGCCCAGATGCTGGGGCTGATGGCCACACCGGGCGATACTCTGTCTCCGACTCTGGCCACAAGCACAACCGAGCCGCGCTCGTTATAGACACGAACTGTGTCGCCGTCCGCAATCCCCCGTAACCGCGCGTCATCCGGATGCAAAAATACGGTCGGTTCCTTTTCTCTCTTCTTAAGAATCTCCACATTGTTAAACGTCGAATTCAAAAAGTGCTTCGCCGCCGGCGTCACGAAATGCAGCGGGTATTTTTGATAGAGTTGCGGTGAACCTTCCGCACTTTCTGCTGGCGGCGTATACCTGACGACCGGATTGAGCCCCATTTTTTCAAGTTGCCCGGAACGGGCTTCCACCTTCCCAGACGGGGTCGGAAAACCCTCTTTAAAAGGCATAAAATGCGGACCGTCGTAACGGATCTTGATGAATTTTTGCCGTTTCAATGCTTCATAGGTAATCCCCTGCATGGCAGGATGATCAGAATCCAGTGCCTGACGGATCAAATCTTCATCACTGTCCTCAAAACAGGGGTCCGTATATCCCATCCCCCGCGCCAGCAGACGAAACACCTCCGTATTCGGTTTGGCTTCACCGAGGGGCTGAATCGCCGGCTCGTTCAGCTGCACATACAGATGCCAGTACGACACGTGAAGGTCAAGATGCTCCAGTGTTGTCGTCGCAGGCAGGAGAATATCCGCATATTTACAGGTTTCCGTCATCAACTGTTCGTGGACCACCAGAAACAGATCGTCACGTTTCAATCCCTCGATGACCCTGCCCGTATCCGGGGCGACGCTGGCGGGATTGCTGTTATACACATACATCATGTGGACCGGATTGGAACTGTCATGGAGGGCCGAGGCCAGCTGCACCATATTGATCGTGCGCGGATTGCCGTTGTAAAGGTCCGGCCGCTCCAATTTTTCCTTATTGATGGCAAAAGCGCCGCTGTTACTCAGCAAAAATCCGCCGCCCACCTCTTTCCAGGCTCCTGTCAGAGCGGGAAGGAGGGCGATACTGCGAACCATCTCGCCGCCGTTTGTATGCCGCTGAATCCCGTATCCCACACGGATCAGTGCCGGTCTCGTTTCCCCATACATCCGCGCCAGTTCCACGATCTGTTCTTGCTTAATGCCCGTGATGGCCGCCACTTTTTCTACCGGATAATCCCGGACACGCCCGGCCAGTTCTTCATAACCATGGACATACTGCCGGATGTAGTCCCGGTCAATCCGGTTTTCATTAATCAGGATGTTCATCATTCCCAGTGCCAGCGCACTGTCTGTCCCCGGTCGAATCTGAAGGTGTAAATCTGCACGTCTTGCCGTTTCATGTTTATAGGGATCGATGACGATAAGCTTTGCTCCGCGCTTACGCGCCTCTTCCAAAATCGGAACCTGATGCACGTTGGAGGTCATCGGATTGAGTCCCCAGATGATGATCAGTCGCGAATGGACCATGTCTTCCGGATCGACCCCCATCCCCGTACCGATCGTCGTTTGCAAAGCCGCCGTACCGGCAGCCGAACAGATCGTCCGTTCCAGCCGGGATGCACCCATTTTGCCAAAAAAGCGGCGATCCATACTGCTGTAATTCAACAGTCCCATCGTGCCGGCATAACTGTACGGAAGAACAGCTTCCGCTCCATACCGGTCGATCGTTTCCTTAAAACGGTCGGTCACAACGCTAATCGCCTCTTCCCAGCTAATCCGTTCAAATTTTCCTTCCCCTTTGGCACCGACACGCCTCATCGGATACAAAATGCGATCCGGATGATAAACACGGTCAAGGTAATTGTTCACTTTCACACAAAGAAAGCCGCGGGTGATTGGATGCTCATCATTACCGCGAATCTTGACGGCCCTTCCCTTTTCATCCACAGTGACCTTCATGCTACACGTATCCCAGCAGTCGTGGGGACAAACATTAATATTGGTTCTCGTCATCGAACGTTGCTCTCCTTTCTCCCATCCTGAATTTGAACCTCTGCAAGTTCGTATTTTACCTCTGCAAAATTTTGAATCAACCGTTCTTCCTTTATCTTATTTCCCGTTTGTTTGTCTATCACCCTGCGCCAGATTTCATTTTGTCTGAAATTTTTTCCGTGACGGCGGACAAAGCGATGATTCCTCTCTTCAATATGATAAGAAAAAGGCCACTCCCGGTCGATATGGATCGCTCCTTTTAAATGCTGATCCGTAACCCATGTTCGAATTTGAAACGTCCGCTCCGTCGGGTTATAAAAACGAAGATCGACATAATTATAGAAAACCCCGGCACCGCTGCCAAATGGTAAAGTACGATGATCGTCTGGAAACGGATCAAAACTGTGGTGGTGCCATTCGGTGATTTGCAGCGGGGTGTGAAACGCCATCCAGTAAAGCAGATTGGCGAGCTGACAGATCCCCCCGCCCACTCCGGTAATCACCTCGCCGCGTGACAGGAGCATGCCCTCGATATATCCCTTTTTCCTTGTGGTTTTTCCGACGCGTTTCCAGAAGGAGAAGGTCTCACCCGGGTGAATGAGCAACCCATCGATGGTGGCTGTAGCAATTTTCAGGTTGGTAATCTTGTTTTCCTGAAGTTGCGGATCGGATGAACCGAGACGCCGCCGTAACAGTGACTGATGTTTTTTACATGTAAAAGGGAGGTTTTCGTTATAAATGGTTTTGGCAAATTGAATACGTGAAAAAAAGTCCTGCAGATGACGCGACCCTCTTTGTTGTTGGATCCTCAGATGGTAGAGCAGAGGGTGGATCTCGCTTAGTCTCATGATAAAAATTCCCTTCAGCTATTTATGATACTTCTCCTTCTATCATATCAGATTAAAGGTTGAATTCTTACGCTGTAAATTACGAACTTTTTGTTCGCTATTTGATCGGAAAAGCTATTTTCACGGAAAATAGCGAACCTTTTGTCCGCTATTGACCCCGAAAAATATTATACGAAGTATTCACGCCATGAATAAGGAACTTTTCGTACCTTAATTTCAAGGAAAATCGGCTAAATCAAGTTTTAACGAAAAAAAGTGCGTTATTTCAGCGCCGACCCGGACGTGAAGCACCGACGACTCAAGAGAGTAGCAGACGTTGCCGATCGCACCGAACACAGCCGCACACCCTTTCCTTCCGGTCCTCGCTAAACCTCCCGCTCCTTCTTCAAAGCACGCTGACCCAGCCGCTCCCTTACTGCCGGAATCATCGCCGCTGCAAGCCTGCGCCACCTGCACTTCCACCACATCCCGCTGGCAAACATACACTTCATCTCTTCCGGCCGCTCGAAAGGATCCTCGATCCCGTTCACCAGCAACGTCACCCGAAAACGTTCCCCCGGTTCATCCATATAATACATCCCCAGCTTTACCAGATCCGTCTTGTGAAATAGGTCATTCAGCCGCAGGTTCATCTGGCGAAAAGCATCCAAGTCCACGTCCTTGGCGCATCCGATATTGACAATCATCTGCTTTCCTTCCGTATAATCCTCCGGGAGATACGGCGTCGACACCAGATACTTCAGGGGCTCATCAAATTCCTCCCCCTCAAACGTACGGACAAACAGCGGTCCCTTCTCCCCCCGCACAAATGTCTGAATATCGCGCATATCGATATTCATTTCACCGGAAATCTCCACCATACTCCTGATATCGCGAATCGGCGCTTCCTCCAGCCATTCAAAAATATGATGGGCCTCCTGAATGGAAGTCCCGGGTTTGAGAATTTCCATCATCCCGTCGCTGTCAAAGTAAATGACGGCGTCACACAACTCCTTCATGCGATGATACTGCACGATCGACGTCTGCAGCCGTTTTTTTCCCTCAAAACGGAATGGAAATCGAAAGATTCCGATCAAAAGCGCCCTGGTTTCCTTTAAACGCAACAACCGCTCTACCAGCCCATCCGTTTCCCCGGGATTCCCTCCGACAAAACGAAAAAAACAGATGTCATCCCGCCCGATATTCTGCAGCCTGTCCATATCCCGTTCCGCAAGCCGCTGCCTGAATTGAAAAATGTTGCTACTTCTGCTGTCCTCATGCACTCCGGCGCGAGTCCCCGTCCCGGCATCCACACCACGAACATCTTCAATAGCATCTGCATTCATCACTTTCAACTCCACCGACCCCTTCCGCATCCTTTCCTTTGCCCCATTATATCCCGGACAGGCCACAAAGGATGTCACTTGCCGTCGATTGGAGTTTGACTACTTTTGCAAAATTTTGCGCACGGGTGGCGCTATATTCACAGTGTAATCACCACGTACAATCAAAAAAAAGGGGCAAAGTCAACGCAACCACTAGCGCTCACCGCCCCCGTCCCGTACACTTGATCATACTTTAATCCGTCCCACAAACACCCGGTACGTCAACACATTCAGAAACAACACATAAACCAGCCCGATCCACACATACTGCCCGTAACTCAGCAACAAAACCCCTTCTCCGCGAACGATACTGCTGATCGCTTTTGCCGGCCAGAATCCGGGAGCGAACGAAAACAACAGTTCCTTTGCATCCACAAAAAACAGTGACACAAACGGAAAGATGATCAGGATCCCGACCCCTTTCATCACTGCAAACCCTTCGATTTTATTCTGGGCCAGCGCGTTGATCAGCAACCCGGTCATCGGCGCCGACAATGAAGCGAGAAAGGAAATCGTCGCCATCTCACCCGCCCCGAAATCAACCATATTGGAAAACCACAACACGTAGTAACAGGCCGCAAAGGAAAGCACAAACACGATCACCAGTTTGAACAGCAAAAATTGATGAATGCTGAGCGGCGTCACCCTCACCGATGTCAGCACGTGATCATCGCGGTCATTTAAGATGGAAAAACCGATCAGCGCGCCATACACCTGCGGGGTAAGCAACACCAGCATTACCAGGATGTAATCGGCAACCGTATTCATCGGGAAACCGCTCATATCCTCCACCCACGGGACGACAAAACGACCGATCACCCCGAACAAAATCGGATAGACCAGCATGAACCCCATCAACGAATCGCGACGCCATTTTTTCAATTCACTGTACATATAATGGGCATACATGTTATACACCACTTTCCTTCAGCGCAAATTGCTGAAATTTCTTCACCGCAACCCGGGACAGGACAAGGGAAGCGACAACTAAATACCCGGCAGAAAATACGATTTCCCACGTCTTCGCCCCTCCGGCCGTCGCCTGTAACAGGATATAGGAGGCCTTGGTCGGCAATACATAGAGCAGGTTTCGCAACCACTCACTGGTGATGATCCCCACCTGCTCCAGTAAAAGTGGCAACATAAACAGAAACACATACTTCATCATCGCCATCAATAGATCGGTAAAATCTTTCGAATAATAAGTGAGCAAAAATCCGATCAAGGAATGGAACAGCGACACCAGAATGACGGCTGCAATCAAGCCGATCAGGTTGACATGAATCTCCTTAAACAATCGCGAATACAGGTAGAGAATCAGCAGCGTCACCACATTCGACGCCACATTGGCGAAAGTTTTTGCCATGATATATTCCATTTTTCGCACAGGGGCAACCAGAATCGACTTCAGGGTTCCCTCCTGTTTTTCATAAAATATCGTCACCCCGATCATTAAAATCGCCATTGAGGTGGCATCAAGGAAAATCAGCAAGGGAAAAATAAAGCTCACATCCCTGACATCCGTAAAGTGCAGAATCCCGACCCAGATCAGGATGATCACAAAGCTTGCCGCGAAAATATTATATTTTTTCATACGCGCCAGTTCACCCATGAACAACACGACAAAACTATTCATAGACATCCACCCCGGTCAACTTGATGAAAATATCATCAAGCGTCGTTTCCTTACTGTGCATGGTGACGATTTTTTTGGTGCGCACGATTTCCAGGAACCTTTCGCTAGTGCCCAGTTGATCAAGATCGAAGGACTCCCTTGTCGCCCCGCCTTCATCCTCGTACTCCACCTCCACCCTGCGCTCACCGTGCTTCAGCTTCAGGTTTTTCGGCGAATCGATTTCCGCGATTTTTCCCCCGGCCATAAAAGCAACGCGGTCACATAATTCATCCACATCATTCATTAAATGGGTGGTCAGCAGAACAGTGCCGCCCTGCTCCTTAAACTCGCGGATCATATCTTTGACAATGCGCGCGTTTTTGGGATCGAGCCCGTTTGTCGGTTCATCGAGCACCAGCATCTTCGGATTGTTCAACAGGGCACGCACGAAGTTTAAGCGTGCTTTCATCCCTTTGGAAAACTCCCCCGTCTTTTTGTCCTTGTGCTCATAGAGTCCGACCCGCTTCAACAACTCATCCGTATTCGCCGTCGATTTGTAGAGCTTTTTAAAAAAATTGAGGTTTTCCTCCGCCGTCAATTTGGAAAAGTGGACCGGCATCTCAAATCCGACACCGATTCCCTCATAAAAATCCTTACCGTATGCAGCCAGCGGTTTGCCCCGGTATAACACTTCCCCGCCAAAATGGTCGAGCAGCTTTATCAATATTTTTTGCGTCGTACTTTTGCCGACACCGCTCGGACCGAGCAGTCCGAAAATTTCCCCGTCCGCAATCTCAAAAGAGATTCCCTTGATCGTATCTTCCTTGCTTTTGGGATATCTGTATGTCAGATCTTTGACTTGAAACAAAACCATCCCCTCCTTATAACAGGGCTATTTATTATTTAGCCGCCATACCATTTTTCAGGATATAAAGCATCTGATCGACCATCTCCATAAACGCATCGGTATCCAAGATCGAGTCACTGTTCGGGTCCGATTGGGCCAACAGATGATCGGTAATGGCAAAATTCAGTGTAAAGAACATAAATGATGCAGCCCGCACATCGACAGTGGCATCGATTTCTCCCCGCTGCTGCGCCTGGCCCAGAAGCGCTCCAAAAAAATCATCCGATTTTTGCTCAAGGTCTCCCATGATCTCCCGCTTCAAATCATTGTCTTCTTTGAAGAAACGGCTTCCGATCCGGGCCAGCCGGGGATATTCGCCGGCAAACTTCAACCCGGCAATGTACAAATCCCGGATCTGCTGAAAAACATCTGCATCACCATTGTTCGTCAACATGTCACTCATATGTTGATGAAGATATTCCAATTTCTTTTGTCCGCTTAATTGAAAGATATATTGATACAAATCTTTGATGTCCACAAAATATTGATAAAAACTTCCCCGCGGAATCACCGCCTGTTCTACAATCCTTGCCACGCTTGCCTGCTTAAAAGGATATTCGGCAAATTCTGCGATGGCTGCGTCGATAATTTTTTCCCTTTTTTCTGCAGGAAGATTAAAAAACGTATCCGTTGGCACGTATGATCCTCCTTTCTTAAAAAATGGCCTTCATAGTATGACAATGACGTCATTGTCATACCTTAATAAGATTATATGACACTCGTGTCATATAATCAACTTATTTTTAATTGATCTCATCCAGCAACTTGCATACATACAACTCGGCCGTTGACCGATGCTCCTCCGGCAATTTTTTAAGCAATGCCAGCGCCGCATA
This sequence comes from Bacilli bacterium, assembly GCA_041686735.1. GTDB lineage: Bacteria > Bacillota > Bacilli > JACDOE01 > JACDOE01 > JAWLDF01. The sequence continues at coordinate 5,862 of JAWLDF010000004.1, read as the reverse complement.
CGGAACTTTGATCCCGTGCGGATCTTCAAAAATGTTTTCCCAGTATCGATCATCCAGTAACGAAATATATCGTGGGCGGGTCACCACTTGATGCAGGATTTCTTCCGGTCGTTGCCGGTTGAGAAACATCTGCAACCGGTGAATCTCCATCCCTTTTTCCGTCAAATGGGACAGCCCCATCTCATTCAGGTCAACGAGGGCATGGGCAAAAGTGACGCCATGTTCCAATTCCCCCGAGAAGAAATGATAACTCTCGCCGATTTTCTGGTCAGGCGCCGCAAACCTGCACTCCGCCAGACTTACTTCGATCATATCCTGAATCGACTGGTAGCGTGGGATCCCCCAGACCTCGTCAACATCCATGTTACGATAATCCTCAATCCCATAATACCTGTCTCTTCGATCTTCCACCGCCCGCTTCAGCGTGCGTGAAATCCCGTCAACAATCGGCGCCGTACAAAGGTTCGGCCTTAACCGTAACCCTTTCAATGCAAGCACACCGAGGATGACCCCATGGGCCGACGAGCGAAGTTGCTGCAGATTGAACTCAATTCCCTCCACAATTTGTTGCATCAGCCGATCATTCGGGGCAGTACCCTCTTCAAAAGGAACAAAAAATTCAGCATGCTTTTCGCGATAATGGTTGCAATTCCGCACAAGTCCTGCGCGGACTGCATCAGATAACTCATTTTCTTGATCCATAAAATAGGCGGCCAACAGCGCGGCCCCATAATGCCCGGTGAATACCGTTTTTTCCCCGGAACGTGCCAGCGCAATCAAACCAAGTTCTATGTATTGTTCATCGATTATCATTAACGTTCCCTCCCATTGAAACTGTCAACATTATTATATATTAAACTTTCATATTTTAAAAGTTTATTTATTTACTTTATTTATGCCATATAAGAATTTAGAATAATAATTCAGTTGTTACTTTATAGAAAATGTTGAAATTTATCAAAAAATATCGTAAAATGTTGCAAGGAATAGGTTATTATTGGAAATAAACATGCGATTTTATATATCATCACGAACCGAAAACAGACCATTCCTGGCTATTTCAACACTATAGAAATAGCCTTTTTCATTTAAAAGAGGAAGGAATGAAGATGATGAAAGCAAATATCCGTGCAAAATTGATTCTCATGGGGCTGGTTCTGTTACTTGTACCCAGCATCATTGTTGGATGGACTGCCTTCAACATTTCAAAAAGCGAACTGAATCAGTCCGGTGCGGTCGGTCTTAAAAATGATGTCAGGCTGGTCATTGAAATGATCGCCGCTCTGAACAAAGAAGTGAAGAAAGGAAATATTCCGCTTGCAGATGCGCAGGAACTTGTTAAGGTACATATTCTCGGCGAAAAAGATGCCGAAGGAAAACGTCCGATCAACAAATCGATCGATATCGGGAAATACGGATACTACTTTATACTGGACGATAAGGGGAATACACTGGCCCATCCCTCCCTGGAAGGACAAAACATCTGGGATCTTCAAACTAAGGACGGTACTTATTTTATACGGGATATGATTGAAAAAGGATTAAACGGCGGCGGTTATACTTACTATGACTGGCCTCTTCCTGACGATCCGGATACGATGGAGCCCAAGGTCACCTATTCAGAAGCGGATCCGGAATGGGGATGGGTTGTAGCAGCCGGCTCCTATATGATCGATTATAACAGCGGAGCCAACCGTATTTTACAACCCCTGTTGATCACACTGGCCCTATCATTTATCATCGGTTTAACAGCAGTTTACCTGTTTGCCAGAAGCATCGCTCACCCCATTTCACAAATTACCGGACAGATGAAAGAATTGGCCACAGGAAACCTGACTGTAAATAAGTTAAACGTTCGTTCAAAAGACGAAGTCGGCCAACTGTCTCACGCGGTGAATGCCATGGTGGAACAGTTTAAAAGTTTGATTCAACAAACACACGGCGCATCTGCAAAAGTGGCCGAGTCCAGTGAAAAACTGACCGATTCCGCAAGTGAAATGACGCAGGGACTCGAGCAAATATCCGCCACGGCCGAGCAGTTGGCCGCCGGTGCAACAGACCAGGCCGAGCAGGCGAACAACACGCTTGATATCATTCAACAGATCAATCGGGAAATCATTCAGATTAATGAAAACGCCAGGGAAATTGAGGAACAATCAAACAAGGCGAATGAAGTTTCCGGCGACGGTCTGAACAGTGTCCGGCAATCGGTTCAGCAAATGGGCACCCTGGAGAAAAAGGTGGAAGAGTCTTCGCAGGTTGTCTTTCAACTGGCGGAGAAATCCCGGGAGATCAGTGAAATCCTGAATGTGATCAACGATATCGCAGATCAAACCAATCTGCTGGCATTAAATGCCGCCATTGAAGCGGCACGGGCCGGAGAACAGGGACGGGGTTTTGCCGTCGTGGCCGACGAGGTAAGAAAGCTGGCGGAACAGGCGGGATCATCCACTAATCAAATCGCTGAAATCGTTCAGGCTGTTCAGGAAGAAGCCCGACAGGCCGGAGAAGCCATGTCTGAAGTGGTGGACGGCGTGAAAACCGGGTCAGAGGTAATCAACCGCAACGGGGAAGCCTTTAATCAGATCGCCAGGGTGATTGAAGAGATGGCAAAGAATATCCGTCAGGTATCTCTGGCAACGGAAGAGATTACGAAAAAGGCAAACGAAGGTGTAAAATCGGTAGAAAGCATTGCGGCAATCACGCAGCAATCTTCTGCCGGAACAGAAGAATTATCAGCTTCCATGGAACAACAAAATGCATCCATGCAGGAAATCAACGCCATGGCTGCCAATCTGGCTGAAATGGCGGAGGAATTGAACGAGGCGTTATCGAGATTTAAGTTTTAACCCAATCTATCATTTGGGTGCATTGCATAACAGGGCGAAGATCCGCCCTATTTTTTCTTTTTTGGAATAGTTCCGGGCGGATTTCCGAAGCGGCCGAGTCCGCTTTTTCAATTGGTGCCTGTCACCGACATAAAATGACATAAACCTACCGTTTGAATAAAATCTAATATCTGGTAAGATTTATACATGAACGTAGTCAGGAAGGATTTGGATCGATATGCCTGCGAACAATCAGTACATGGCAAGGATCAATGAAGCCATCGATTATATCAACAGAAATCTGGATCAGGACCTCTCCCTGCAGGAACTTTCCAGAATCGCTTCTTTTTCTCCCTTTCATTTTCATAAACTGTTCAAAGCTGTGATCGGTGAAACTCCGGGTGACTATGTCGCACGGATCCGGGTGGAAAACGGAGCAATGAAACTCATACATAACCGTCACCTGTCGATCACGGAAATTGCACTGGATTGCGGATTCTCATCTAATGCCACCTTTACACGGGCGTTTAAAAAAATGTATGGTGTCAGCCCCAGTGCCTATCGTCAGCAAAACCAAAATCGCAAGATCGGCAAAGCGGATCGCAAGAATAGTCAATTTTTTCGTGGGGAAATGGGTTATGATCATTTCAGGGTGGCCACTCAAATTCGGAATAGGGAGGAATTTGAATCTATGAAAGTGGAAGTGAAACAACTGCCGGACTTTCATGTTGCATATGTAAGGCACTTGGAAGGATACGATGAGGGAGTGTACAATGAGGGAATCTCAAGGGCTTTTGATAAAGCGGCTCAATGGGTCGGAGCGAGAGATCTGTTTCGCAAGGACACCGTCTGCATGGGAATCTTTTACGAACACGGTGATGTAACCGCCGCGGAAAAAAGAAGGTATGACGCGGCCTTCACCATTCCCCCGGAGGTTAAAGAAGGAAGTGGCGAGGTCGGGGTGCAGGACATTACAGGCGGAACCTATGCCATCGTTCATATTGAAGTCAAAAACGAGGAGGAAGGATCTTTTGCACGCGCCATTTCGGAGATGGGTAAAGCCTTCGATTATTTATATGGGGAATGGTTGCCTGACAGCCCTTATCAACTGGCTGATAAACCCTGTCTTGAATTGTACCTGACACCTCAAGACGCACCTGTGATCAAAATTGATGCCTGCTTACCGGTAATTCCGTTGTAAGGTGGCTGCTGCTTGTTGACGACGATAATGAAACCGGGCGAAGTCGCCCGGTTCTTATTTTGAGCGAGCATGTCTCCTCTGAAAATAGCGAACCTTTTTTCCGCTATTTTATCCAAAATTGAATTTTCCGCAAAAATAGGGTACATTTTTTCACTTATTTCCCCTATTTCCCTTTTAAATTCAGGGTTCACACCCGATTAACGAACATTCGTTCCTCTATTTTCCCGATTTTCAGCTATATCCTGTAAATAACAAACTTTTTGTCCGCTAAATCTTGTCACATTCGTCTCACAAAATGAGATTTGAATACTTTTCATGCAGGCGATAGGATCGCACTCTCTACACCCCCGATGCGGGAATCAATACTTTTTTCGATACCAATCCCTTAAGAATTCTTCTCGCTGTCCGTTCATGCTTCTGTAAATATTCCCCCACCTCTCTCGGCTTAACCACCCCATTTTGTTTCACGGCTAATCGAATGATTTCTTTTTCCACACTACTCAGTGAACATTCATCCAGGCGATGATTTTCCATATATTTGCCCAATATCTGCTGAATCATCTGCTGGCACCTGCGCGGACGTTCATCCACATCATCATAGGAAAAACGGAGCACGATCCACCCGTCAATCACCAGTTGGTTTTGCCTGAAAAGCTGATCGGAAAATTGCCATCGACTGATCTTTTTCAAATGCGGACCGAATCCATCAATCTCTATACACAGTCGCAGCCCCGTCCGTATGTATGCAAAATCGAGATACCTATTCCCATCCCTAAATTCATCTACTTCATATTCCGGATATAAGTTCTCAAAATCCCGGAACAGTGGCCACCATATATTTTTCAAGAATAACTTTTCTGCATTACCGTGCCCCTGCTCCAACCTGCGCTGATTTTCTCCCGTGCGCCCCAACTTGTGTAGCTCGATAAAAGTGCGATACTCCTCTTCAAAAGTCACTTCAACACCTCTCTTCAAAAAGAATCTCTTCTTCTCTCCTATCGTATCAAACTCCTCTCCCTCCCGGGGCTGCAATGATTTGCAAAAATCATTGCCCAAGGTCTTCGGCATCTGGTTCAATCCTAAGTAACACTTACAATCTAATAAGATTCAATCTTAATAGGAATATCAATTTTTTTCATGCAAAAAAGGCTGTTCTCATTTGAACAGCCTTCCTCACTACTACATATCTACCTCTTCACCGTATCCTCATCGGTTGCGACTTCAATTTCCTTAGGCGCATCTACAAAGTAGGCATCATCCGTATGAATATCGTCCGTTTCTGGTTCGTCGTATGGAACGGTATCCTCACTGGCGCGGAATCTTTTTAAGGGTAACTGCTCACGCTGAAGATTCCGTTGCTTCGTTTCGCGATTTTGTTGATCATCCATATCTCGATCACTCCGCTGTCCCTACTGCAGTTTGGTATCCGGATTCATCGGACGGTCACCGGAAATATCATTTTGTTGATCGAGAAGGTGTGACATGCCGCGAACCAGGGTGTCGTCCTCAAGCACACTGTACAGGTGATAACCAAAGTCCTCCCGGTCAATAAGCACCTGTTGCAATACCTCGGAAGTTCCCCAGTCCTCTAAATCGTGGGCACGTGAGATCGTTTTCCTCAGCATTTGCTGAATTTTCAACTCATGTTCAAGATCATTCCGTAAAAAATCCCTTATGGTATAACGCCCTTCAACCTCATGTTTAATATACGAGAGTTCATGTTGTGTCACCGGGTGGGCCGTGGGGACGCCGCCGAGCCTTGCAACACGTTCTCCGATCATATCAATATGTTCCACAGTTTTGTCCCGGTGTTCATTTAATAATTCATGTAAA
>JAWLDF010000003.1:0-161353 GCA_041686735.1 Bacilli bacterium | reverse complement strand
CTTGATCCGTTTTTCCTCTTCCCGTTTCTTCACCATAATTTCATCCACCTCATCCTCATATTGGCGAACCCAGTTACGAAGCGTATGCGGAGACATTCCGTGTTGTCTGGCTAAGTGCTCAATCCGATAACCAGACACCACCATGGCTACGAATTCCTTCTTCGCTTCGATCGGACATCGAAACCGTCGTTTCATGAGTTCTTCCTCCCACTTATTTTTATTTTATATGAAGTGGTCGGAGTGTCCAAATGGATTAGGGGGCTATATAGTTATTCACCTTAATTCGCGTAGTCCCCATGAAACGGATATTTACTTATACAGAGTCATGGAATAAAGCTGGTGTTATGAGTCTGAACAATGTTGTGGCAACAGACGATGCAAAAGGATCATTGCTCCCCAAATACCTCTTCATGAACACGACCTTCTTTTGATGAAAAAATAAAAAGCTGGATTTGATGCTGACCGGCCGAACGCAGTGAGGGGAAGGCAAATCAAATCCAGCTTTTTATTGATTCATAACCTGTTTTCTCTTACATATACATGAAGGTAAGGTTGTACGATGTACATGCAGGGGGGCGCCTATGAGGACGCAAAAATACGCACTTATTTCTTTAAGTATCCTTTTGATTCTTCAAACCTTCTTATTTTCAACGATTACTGTGGCGGAGGATCACGATGATACCTCTCCACCGGAATTATCGGCTGAGGCGGCCGCTTTGATTGATGTAAAATCGGGCAGGATTCTTTATGAACAAGAAGGGGACAAACGTCTCCCTATCGCCAGTATTACAAAGATTATGACGGCGATCATCGCACTGGAAAATCATGCTCCCGATGACATTGTCACCGTATCGGATCGGGCCGAGGGAGTCGAAGGTTCATCGATATACTTGAAAAGAGGGGAAAAGGTGAAACTGATCAATCTGTTATATGGATTGATGCTCCGTTCCGGCAATGATGCCGCAGTTGCCATTGCTGAACATGTCGGGGGTTCGGTAGAAGGTTTTGTTTTTTTAATGAACCAAAAAGCGGAAGAACTCGGAATGAACAACACCCATTTCGCCAATCCCCATGGATTGGACGATGAGGAGCACTATTCCACGGCGCGTGATATGGCGATCTTAACGGCTTATGCCATGGGAAACCCCGTTTTTCAGGAGATTGTCAGCACCCGGGTAAAATCGGTGGATTGGCCCGGAGAACAATGGAATCGACTTTTTATCAATAAAAACAAGTTGCTTCGATATTATAGGGGGGCCGACGGAGTAAAAACGGGATACACGAGAAAGGCCAACAGAACCCTTGTTTCATCGGCTACGCGGGATGGAATGCAACTGGCCGCGGTCACCTTAAATGACCCCGATGACTGGATGGATCACACCAACCTGCTCGACTGGGGTTTTGAACACTTCGTCACGCAACCCATTGTCTCTGCTGTCACCCCGGTTAAAGAATGGAATGAAAAAAAGGGCAGGGTGACCGCATTGTATCCGGTCCGTGATTTTTCGTATCCCCTGCGTGACGGGGAAAAAGAGCGAATCCGCAAGAAACTGAGATTGTTTGATGAGAACATGTCCCGCAAAAAATTGATCGATGGTTCTATCGCCGGTCATCTTCTGATCTATCTTGATGATCAACAGATCGCCAGCATCGGATTGCAGGTGCAAGCGGAGCAGACGACAGTGACATCGGCATATAACTGGTTTTCCTACTGGGTGGACTTCTGGAAAACCTGGTTTGGGGGAATGTAAGTGATTAATTTCATCTGGTTGGGTTTGATCCTGTCAGGCATTGTGGTGGCTGCAATCAACGGCAACATTGAAGTGATCAATGAAGCGGCTTTTGAAGGGGCCAAAACGGGGGTGACCATCAGCTTCGGCTTAATCAGCATCCTGGCTTTTTGGCTTGGGGTGATGAAGATTGCTGAAAAAGCCGGATTATTAAAAAAAATGGCGCGACTCATGCGGCCGCTGGTTCGTTTTTTATTTCCACAGGTTCCCCCGGATCATCCCGCCATGGGATATATTCTTTCAAACATGACGGCCAATTTATTCGGGCTGGGTAATGCGGCCACTCCTGCAGGAATCAAAGCGATGCAGGAGCTTCAGAAGTTAAATCCCAATCCTGAAAAAGCCAGTCCCGCCATGTGTACCCTGCTTGCCATCAATACATCAAGCATCACCCTTGTCCCGACGACTGTCATCGCCATCCGCATGAATTACAATTCGCAAAATCCGGTTGAAATCGTCGGCACCACCCTCTTCGCGACGGTAGTTTCCACCGTTGTGGCGATTCTTCTTGATCGATACTATCGCAATAAGTGGATGAAACGATAGTTTGATCAAAAAATTCTTGTTCCATCCGTCGGGAGGTTAGTTTCCCCATGTATCAGGTGATCACAACGATATCCCTGTGGCTCATTCCCATGTTGCTTGCTTTTATCTTAGTCTATGGGATGTACAAAAAAGTACAGATCTATGAAACGTTTATCGATGGAGCCCGGGGTGGGTTTGCTACCGCGATTAAAATTATTCCCCATCTTGTGGCCATGATGGTTGCCGTCACGATATTTCGGCAATCCGGGGCCCTTCAACTATTCATTTCCTGGATCCAACCCGTCCTGCAATTTTTTCATATTCCCGGAGAAATAGTCCCCCTTACTTTATTACGCCCCATAAGTGGAACGGGATCACTGGCTTTGATGACGGATATCATCGCGAACTATGGTCCCGATTCATTTCTTGGCCGGATGGCCTCCACCATTCAGGGAAGCACCGACACCACGTTATACGTATTAACCGTCTATTTTGGCGCCGTCGGCATCCGCAACGTGTTATATGCCGTCAAAGTGGGCTTATGGGCTGATCTGGCCGGTGCTGCGGCTGCTATTTTTATCGTGACGATCATTTTCTGACTAAGTGGAGAAATCGTATTTCTCCACTTCTTTTTTATTCTATGATAATGTCTCCGTTATTGGACAGCCTCGTCCGCCTCAATCGTTACCATTGAATCTCTCACCTTGTTTATGGGAAGGATGAGGATTATGATGGTATAGAAAGGAGGTTATCATGGAACGTTTGCAAAAATATCTGGCTCACGCAGGAGTTGCTTCACGCCGCAAATGTGAGGAATTGATTCATGCGGGGCATGTGAAGGTGAATGGAAAAGTCGTCACGGAAATGGGCGTACAGGTTGACCCCTTCCGTGATTTGATAGAGGTTTATGATCAACCGGTGCAAAGCAGAGAATCTCACGTGTATATCCTTCTACATAAACCAACCGGTGTCATTACCAGTGTAAAAGATCCTCACGGCCGTAAAACCGTGATCGATCTGATGCCCGATGTAAAAGAACGTGTTTATCCGGTGGGAAGGCTCGATTATGATACATCGGGCCTGCTGTTGTTGACCAATGACGGCGAACTGGCCCACCACGTGACCCATCCACGCTATGAATTGGACAAGGTATACCACGTTAAAGTGAAAGGGATTCCCGACGGAAAAGCTATCACTCAACTGCGAAATGGTGTAAAATTGGAGGATGGTGTGACCGGTCCGGCCCGTGTCAATATTTTGTCTGCAGACCATAAAAAAGGACAGTCCCTGCTTGAGATGGTGATTCACGAAGGAAGGAACAGGCAGGTCCGACGGATGTGTGCAGCTGTCGGCCATCCGGTGCTTGCATTAAAACGAATACAGGTTGGTTTCTTAACGCTGGATTCGCTGCAACCGGGCCAATATCGATTTTTAACAAGAGAGGAAGTTGAACGTTTGAAAAAGGAGACCGGATGCGCCGGTGTCACATAACGTTCAAAATCCATTCCTAATTCTATCCATTAGAAAGTTTATAATAATTAATAAGCAATTATGTTATTTAATGGGCGTTCTGTAAGAGGAGTGATCCTTTTCATGATCAATAAAAATCCGATAGTCCGTATTGTCATACTGGCTTTGATTTTAATTGCAGCCGGATGGGCCGTCTATCAGTCTGCGATTAAAGATAAACAAACGATTGAGGAAGGGACGGCGGCTCCCAACTTTATGTTGCCCCTTTTAGGTGGAGGTTCCATGCAACTTGAAAACCTGAGAGGACAGGGGGTTGTCCTCAATTTCTGGGGAACGTGGTGCGATCCCTGCAGGAAAGAGATGCCGGCACTCGATCAGGTCCACAATAAATACAAAGACAGGGATGTACAGGTACTTGCTGTCAATATCGGTGAATCAGATGTTACGGTGAGTCGTTTTGTGGAGCAATATCAATTATCCTTTCCGGTCTTGATGGATAAACAATCGGAGATTACCGCTTTATATGAAATCGGTCCGATTCCGACCACTTTTTTCATTGACGGTGAGGGTGTGGTCCGGCGGATTGTCATAGGCGGCCCCATGTCGGAGCAAACGATTGAGCAATATATACAAGAAATTTTACCGGAATAACGGGGTGACAACAGTGGATGATATCAAATGCGAATGCGGACATACCAATCCGGTAGGGACGTTGCTGTGTGAAGCCTGCGGCAACCCCTTGCAAAAAGAAGATGGTGAAGAGTTTCCTGATATGCGTTATGACGGGGTATCCCGTCGTTCGCAAACCTTTTCCCGTACGATCGTCGATAAAATCTGGAACTTCTTTTCATCGGTTCGCGTAGCCATCATTCTTATCATCATTGTCTTATTGGCATCGATTATCGGTACGATTTTTCCGCAGGAAATGTATATTTCAGGTCCGGCAGAACAGGTATATCCCGAAAAATACGGGATCGCCGGTGAAATCTATTATAAACTGGGTTTCCACAATCTCTATACTTCCTGGTGGTATATTACACTATTGTTGATGATCGGTACCTCACTGGTCATATGCAGTCTCGACCGGGTGGTGCCACTGTACCGGGCTCTTAAAAAATTGCCTGTCAAGCGGCATCTGTCTTTTATGAAAGGTCAGAAGGTGTACACTTCGGTTTCATTGTCGCAGGACAAGGAACCGGTTCTTGATCAATTGCAACGTTCCCTTTCCAAAAAAGGATTCCGAGTTGTGCGAGAGGGATATTCTCTGGTAGGGGAAAAAGGGCGTTTCAGCCGCTGGGGTCCCTATATTAATCACATCGGGTTGATCCTTGTCATTGTGGCTGTGCTGATGCGGCTCATTCCCGGATTTTACCTGGATGAGTTTGTCTGGGTGAAAGAAGGGGAGACGCGCAAGGTAACCGGTACGGAATATTACGTTAAAAATGTAGAATTTAAGGAAGAATATTATGACCCGGAGGATGTTCCCGAAGGGGTGGATGTGGAAGGCAGAGTAGTTAAAAACTATCAGACCGATGCGATTTTATATGAAAATCGTGCGGCTGACACACCGGGGGCACCCCCGGATCTGGTGGAAGTCCATCGTGATCAAATCCGCGTCAATCATCCTTTAAAATACAAAGACTTGCTGTTATACCAGTCGGGGCGGAGACTGAATGAAGTGACGGCACTCAATATCGATCTGATTCATCTTGAAAGAGAAGAAGTGATCGGCCCCTTCACACTGGATTTGTACCATCCGGAAAGCGAGATCAAGGTAAGCGAGGATACAACTGTGAGAGTCCTCGAGTACTTCACAGATTTTGAGTGGACCGAGGATAATGAGCCGAGAAGTAAAAGTCCCGATCCGAACAATCCGGCATTCGTGGTCAGTGTGATCAGTCCGGAGACTCCCGCGGGAGAAAGAAGCTGGATTTTTCTCGGAAGCACCCTTTCCAGTCCGGATGGGGAACCCGTTTATGGATTTGCCTTTACCAAACCGGAAATCGCCGATGTAACCGGTCTTATGGTGCGTAAAGAAAAGAGCCTCCCCTTCATTTACTTTGGTTCAGGGGTGGTTATGCTGGGACTGGTGATGGGTTTTTACTGGCAACACCGAAGAATCTGGATCAATTTTGAGGGAGAAGAAATTCAAATTGCAGCTCATACCAATAAAAACTGGTATGGTTTACGCAGAGAAGTACAACAGATTTTACAATCGATTGATGTTGAACGATCAATTGAACAGTTAAGCAAAGGTGGGAAGTAAAGATGATCGCCATAAGCAGCAACCTGTTAATGCTTGCATTTGTACTCTATCTGGTAAGTTTCATTGCATTTGTAATGGCGGTAACCGGGAAAAAATGGAGCAACCGGGATCCGAAGGAACATTCAGAACGCTGGGGCAGGATTGGATTCTACCTGACTGCAGCCGGGTTTCTCAGTCAACTTGGATTTTTGGTTCTGCGCTGGATCGCCGGCGGACACAGTCCGACCAGCAACATGTTTGAATTTATGGCATTTCTCAGTTTTGCCATCATTTTGGCCTTTATTATCCTGTTTTTAATTTACCGCCTGCCGGCACTGGGGATGTTTTCCTTACCCGTCGGGATCATTATGATTGCCTATGCATCCGTCTTTCCGAAGGATGTACAGCCGCTCATCCCGGCCCTGCAGAGCTACTGGCTGTACATTCACGTAACGACCGCAGCCCTCGGTGAAGGTGTTTTTGCCGTCGGTTTTGCCGCAGGTCTCATGTATTTGATCCGGGTCACCGACCAGAGTCAAAAACAACGCAAACCCTGGTGGAAACGGGGTACCACCTGGCTTGAATTCAGTATTTCAGTGGTGTTGATGCTGGTCGGATTTATCCTGATGGTTACCATTTTTTCCGCGATCGGATATGAAGTAGTTTATGAAGTGACCAATGAAACGGGAATGACGAGTGAAGTCACCTATACATTGCCCAGCATTGCCGCACCTTACAACGGGGAAAGAATCACGGACGAAGGGTTCGGCCCCTTTATCACCACACCGGGCTGGATGAAAGGTGTTGATCCGGGAAGGAAATTCAATACCATGCTCTGGTCGGTGATATCGGGTGTCATCCTTTACTGGTTATTGCGGCTCGTTGTCCGTAAACGTCTGGCAGCGGTAGCACAACCCTGGCTGAGGGATATTGATCCCGCCGTAATCGATGAAATCAGTTACCGTTCCATTGCCATCGGATTTCCGATTTTCACACTGGGTGCTTTGATTTTTGCCATGATCTGGGCAGCGGAAGCCTGGGGCAGATTCTGGGGATGGGATCCCAAAGAGGTATGGGCTTTGATCACATGGCTTTTTTACAGTGCCTATCTCCACTTCCGTTTATCGCGCGGATGGCACGGTAGTAAATCGGCATGGATGGCTGTAATCGGCTTTGTCGTTGTTGTTTTTACACTGGTTTTCGTTAATCTTGTCATTGCCGGTCTCCATTCTTACGCCGGTGTATAATTCCACTGGTATAATATAAAGAAATGGGAATGTCTGAACCAGAAGGGATGGTAGCGATGAGTAAAATGGGTAAAATCCTTGTTGTTGATGATGAAGATCGTATTCGTCGTCTGCTCAAGATGTATCTTGAAAGAGAACATTTTGAAATCGAAGAGGCGGCCGATGGAGAACAGGCTTTACAAAAAGCACTGGAACATGATTATGATCTGATTATTCTCGATCTGATGCTCCCCGGTATGGACGGAATTGAAGTGTGCAGACGTATTCGTGAGACAAAAGCAACACCGATTATCATGCTGACGGCCAGGGGGGAGGAAACCAACCGCGTTCAGGGATTTGAAGTGGGAACCGATGATTATGTGGTCAAACCTTTCAGCCCGCGGGAAGTGGTTTACCGCGTCAGGGCGCTGTTAAGACGATCATCGGCCACAGCTTATCTGCAAACGGAAACAGTCGCTCAAAATGTGATCGTATTTCCGCATTTGACAATTGACCATGATGCACACAAAGTGCTTGCGGATGAAGAGGAGGTCCCCCTTACTCCTAAAGAATATGAGTTGCTTCATTACCTTGCGAAATCACCGGATAAAGTTTTTACGAGAGAAGAATTATTGAAAGATGTCTGGCATTATGAATTTTTCGGAGATTTAAGAACGGTCGACACTCATATAAAAAGGTTACGGGAAAAACTAAACAGGGTATCCCCGGATGCAGCCGAAATGATTACGACAGTATGGGGGATTGGATATAAATTAGAGGTGCCGAAATAAGTGATCTGGAAAATCTGGCAAAGTGTCGTCGGTAAATTGTGGTTTACCATCATCGGGCTGGTCACGGTCGTTTTGTTTGTACTCAGTTTCTTTTTGATCCAGTTTCTCGAACAATATTACTATGAGCAACGATCAGCTGATCTGATTCGCACCGCGGAAAATCTGGCTCAGGTATTCAAAACCGATCCCGACCGGGAGCACGCCATTCATAATGCTGCCCAATTTGTGGAGGCCTATGATACACGTTTGATTGTCGTCAATGCCGAAGGGGAAGTCGACGTCCCCGATATCGAATCAAACATACCACAGGTTCCGGCGGATGCGTTAATTCAATATGTCCTTCAACATCTCAATGACCAATCGGAAACCATCCGGCGGGATTACTTTCCTGTTCTTACCTCCGATGAATCAGGGAAACAGGGAACGGACTCAGTAGCGTTAAATCAGGAAGAAATGCTTGTTGTTGCCGTACCGTATACGGTTGAACATAATCAGGAAGGTCATATCATCATATATCGGCCCTTGTGGGAATTAAACGAGACAACGGACCGCGCCACCAAATTGATTATCCTCACGGCAGGAGTCGGCGTGATCTTAACCACTATCTTTGCCTTTTTTCTGACCACGCGGGTCACGCAACCGTTGCGGCAGATGCGAAAGGCAGCGGACCGATTTTCTGTCGGGCAGTTTTATGCCAAAATTCCGATCCGCACCCATGATGAAATTGGTCAACTGGCCTCAACCTTTAATCACATGGCAAAACAACTGGACGATCTGATTCATGCTTTATCCCGTGAAAAAGAACAACTGTCAAGTGTTTTGAGGAGTATGGCGGACGGTGTGTTGACGGTGGATGCCGACGGAGAGATCATTATGACCAACCCTCCTGCGGAAAGGATGGTAAGGGCATGGGAAATGGAAGCCGGCATCTTTTCGAGGAAAGAAAAAATGACACTTCCCGAACCGCTGTTGAAAACACTTGAAAAAGTGGTTCATAAAGAAGAGGAAGTCATGACGGACATCAACGTGCAGGGACGTGTATTGTCGGTAGTAATGGCCCCGTTGTATGATCGCAATCAGGTAAGCGGAGCCGTGGCCGTATTACGTGATATGACCGAAGAACGCAGACTGGACATGCTTCGTAAAGGTTTTGTGGCCAATGTTTCCCATGAACTGCGTACACCGATTTCGATGTTACAGGGATACAGCGAAGCGCTCATCGATGGTGTGGCCGACAGTCCGCAAGAACGTCGTGAATTTGCTCAGATCATCTACGATGAATCCCTGCGCATGGGACGACTCGTCAATGACCTGCTCGATCTCGCCCGTATTGAAGCGGGGCATTTTCAACTTCAATTAGACAGAACGGCGATATCTTCCGTCATTCGCAAAGTGGTTAAAAAATTCTCCAGCCTTTCCCGTGAACAAAAAATCGAACTGGTTGAGGAACTTGATCCCGGCCTGGGGGTTTACCTGCTGGATCCCGACAGGATTGAACAAATTTTGATCAATCTGATGGACAACGCCATTCGTCATACAGATAGCGGCGGGCAGGTCAAAATCACTGCATTTGAACAGGGCGGTAATCTTCATATTCAAGTGACGGATACCGGCAGCGGAATACCGGAAGAGGACCTGCCGTTTGTATTTGAAAGATTTTATAAAGCAGATAAAGCACGAACGCGGGGGAAATCGGGAACCGGTCTGGGACTGGCTATTGTCAAAAATTTGATTCAGGCCCACGGTGGAACAATTGATGTAAAGAGTAAAGTGGGGGAAGGAACAACTTTCTCCATCCAGATTCCCATATCCCGTTAAGATTTTCACACGATCATCATTTTCTATGCTAAAATGAGCCTGAGCCAGAAAGATGGATGCAGCAGAACTTGGAGTGGAGGGAAATAGAGAAATGTTTCGTATGATTTTATTTGATGTTGACGGAGTTATTTTGAGTGAGGAGCGATATTTTGATGCTTCAGCCTTAACGGTATGGGAGATGTTGCACAGTCCGAAATACCTCGCACTTTCCGGTGATACGTTCACACCGCAACCGGATGAGGACACGATCCGCCGGGTACGGAAAACGGTTTTTGATGAAGACCGTGCCCTGCAGTTCATCAAAAGCCGAGGTATCAACGCCAACTGGGACATGGTATACCTTGTTTTCGGGTACCAGTTGGTCCTCTTGATAAGTGAACTTTATCAACAGAACCCGGATCGTATCAGACCGGTCATTAAAAATCAGATCGGACGGGAACATCTCGATCAATTGCGTGAATGGGCGACAGGGGTTTCTTTTCAACCTCAATTTACCTCTTTCGTTGAAGACTTTTCCCGTGGAAACGCACAAAAACAGGCGTTACTGGCTGAATTGAACCGAATTCTTTTCGAACGTACAGGAGTTGAAACCGATATTTTCTCGCGAAAAAGTGTCTTGTGGGACCTCTGTCAAGAAACATTTCAGGAATGGTATCTCGGGGATGAAAAAATCGAGGAATCGATCGGCAGACCGGCTTTTCAAGCAGGTAAGAAAGGGTTCTTGAATGATGAGATCCCGATTGTTGATCCCACAGCGATGAAGTCTATGTTTCACGAATTAAAGGAAATGGGTATCACCACCGGAATCGGAACCGGCAGACCGCAGATTGAAACGATTGAACCTTTACGTGCGCTCGGTCTCCTTGAGGAATTTGATGAAAACCGCATCGTTTCTGCATCCTATGTGCTGGATACGGAACGTGAATTTCCTCAGCATGCACCGCTGGCCAAACCGCAACCTTTCTGCTATGTCGCCGGAATGATGGGGCTGGATCATAACAAGAGGGAGATTTTAAATCATCCGCTTCCCGTACAAAACGGGGATGAAATTTTAATCGTGGGAGATTCGGTTGCCGACCTGATGGCGGCCCGTTCGATGGGTACGAAATTTGCAGCGACACTGACCGGATTGACGGGACAGGAGGCACGATCGAAATTTGAAGAACTAGAGGCGGATTTCATCCTGGACGATGTGATGGGTGTACTTGATCTCGTGCGTAAATAATATGAGAATTTTTTGACTGTTATAAAGGAAAAAGGAGAGCGAACGGGGAATATACTGGTGATACGACTCACAATAAAAGGAGGTAGGGCCGATGACCAGAGCAGAGCCATTCAAGATCAAAATGGTGGAAGCGATCCGGCTGCTCCCCCGAGAAGAGCGTGAGCGTAGAATGAGAGAAGCGGGTTATAACCCCTTCGCCCTTAGAGCTGAGGATGTTTATATTGATTTATTGACAGACAGCGGGACGGGAGCAATGAGTGATCAGCAATGGGCAGGTTTGATGCTTGGCGACGAATCGTATGCAGGCAGCAGGAATTATGAACACTTGCGGGAAACGGTATCTCAGATGACGGGATATCGATATACGATCCCGGTACATCAGGGAAGAGGTGCCGAGCAAGTTTTATTTCCGGAATTGATTAAGGAAAAGGGGCAATATGTGGCGGGGAATTTTCACTTTGATACAACCCAGGCCCATATTGAACTGGCGGGGGGAAGAGGGGTTAACTTTGTCTATGACGTAGCCTTTGACACCGACTCAACCTTTCCGTTTAAAGGTGATATCGATCTCGATCGCCTGGAGGCTTTTATTCAACAGCACGGTCCTGAAAAAGTCGCATTGATTTTGATTACCGTCACCTGTAACAGCGTGGGCGGTCAGCCGGTCTCCATGAAAAACATTAAAGAAACGCGCAACCTGGCTGATCGTTATCAATTGCCGCTTTTTTTCGATGCGGCCCGATTTGCTGAGAATGCCTATTTTATTCAACAGAGGGAAGAGGGCTATCAGCATCGATCCATCGCCGAGATTGTGAAAGAGATGTTCTCCTACGGTGACGGGTTGACGATGAGTGCCAAAAAAGATGGTCTGGTAAATATCGGTGGATTATTATGTGTCCGTGATGATCAACAGTTGTTTGAGCGTTTGCGCTCCAGGGTGGTACCGTATGAGGGTTTTCCCACTTACGGCGGACTAGCAGGACGCGACATGGAAGCGTTATCGAGAGGATTGAAGGAAGTACTCGATCAGGATTATCTGGAGCACCGCATCGGTCAGGTGGAATACCTGGCATCGCAATTAATGAGGAATCAGATTCCCGTACAACAGCCTGCCGGTGGTCACGCCGTCTTTGTTGATGCCAAAAAATTTCTCCCCCATATTCCTCCCCATCAATTCCCTGCACAAGTGCTGGCAACGGAACTCTATATTGAAGCGGGGGTAAGGGGGGTGGAGATCGGTTCGTTCCTGATGGGACGCGATCCCGACACTGGGGAAAATCTTACTTCACCCTTTGAATTTCTGCGTCTGACCATACCCAGAAGAACATACACCGACCGTCATATGGATGTGGTGGTGGACGGGCTGGTTCATCTATATGAACGGAGACATGAGTTACAAGGACTGGAGATCATTTATGAGCCGGAGGTCTTGCGTCACTTTACGGCCCGTTTACAGCCGATCACCTCCGCTTCCGATCATTAAAAGTGATAAAATAAAAATAAGCCCGGGCGATAAGCTCCGGGCTGTTGTTTTGTTTTAGATGAGTTCGATTTCGGTTACGCTGGAGATTTCTTCAAGCTCTCCAAGACTGTCAAGTACATCGGGAGTAGCCTGTTTGTCGATGGTAAGCATCATGATGGCGTCTCCACCCATATCGCGGCGTCCGACCTGCATCGTAGCGATGTTGACACCCATGCTTCCCAGAACCGTTCCCACACGTCCGATCACACCGGGACGGTCATTGTGGTGGATGAGTATAAGATGTCCTTCGGGTGCGGCATCGATCGAATAGCGATCGATTTCAACAATCCTCGGTCCATAACCGTTCAGCAGTGTACCGGCAACCTGTTTGTTTTCCTGATTGGTCATAAGCGCGATTGAAATCAAATTGGTAAATCCGCGATTATGTGAAGATTTTTGTTCTGTGACCGAGATATCCCGTGTCTTGGCAAGATGCGGGGCGTTCACATAGTTGACACCTTCACCCAGGGTATAAGACAAAATCCCTTTTAACACCGTACGGGTGAGGGGAGAAGTATCCATCTCCGTTAACTCGCCGGAATAGGTGATGACCACTTCTTTAATTGCTCCGACAGTAATTTGAGAAATAAACTTACCCAGTTTCTCTCCGAGGAAGAAGTAAGGCCCGATTTTTTCCATCACATCTGCAGGAACAGAAGGCAGATTGACGGCGTTTTTAAACGGTTGATCCCTGAGTACATGAAGAATCTCTTCAGATACGTCAATCGCAACATTTTCCTGGGCTTCCACCGTTGAAGCACCGAGGTGCGGTGTTACCACGACCTGGGGAAGGGTAAGTAACGGATTGTCCTTTGGCGGTTCTTCTTCAAACACGTCTAGAGCACATCCGGCAACTTTTCCATCCACGATTGCCTGATAGAGGGCTTTTTCATCAATAATTCCACCGCGGGCACAGTTGAGTACTCGAACGCCCTCTTTCATCATATTGAATTCTTTTGTGCTTAAAATATGTCTGGTTTCTTTCGTCAAGGGAGTATGGACGGTAATAAAATCAGATTGTTGTACAACATCTTCAACAGATCCCATTTTTACGCCGGCCTTTTGAGCACGTTCCTCGGTCAAATAGGGATCATAGGCGATGATGTTCATATTAAATGCTTTGGCGCGTCTTGCAACCTCTGAACCGATACGCCCGAAGCCGATAACGCCGAGAGTTTTCTTATTCAATTCCACACCGAGATACTTCTTGCGGTTCCATTCGCCATCTACGGTATTTTTGTATGCTTGGGGAATGTTACGGGCCATGGCGAGCAACATGGCCAACGTATGTTCAGCTGTTGTGATCGTATTTCCGTCAGGTGCATTGATGACTACAATCCCTGCATTGGTGGCGGCGTTCAAATCAATGTTGTCCACTCCGACACCGGCTCGCCCGATCACTTTTAAATTTTTGGCTGCTTCGATAATGGCGGGAGTTACCTTTGTCTGGCTGCGTACCAGCATGGCATCGTACCCACCGATGATCGAAATGATTTCTTCTTCGCTGAGACCGATCTTGCGGTCGACTTCCACATCCTCAGCATCGAGCAAAGCTTGAATTCCCTGTTCACTTAAAGGGTCACTGATTAAAATTTTATACATGTGACATGTACACCTCCTGAAAATATTCCATATTTGACCAATACAAAAAAACCTTTCGCGCCCTGCTGCATCAATCGAAGAGAAGGGGCGAAAGGTTCGCGGTACCACCCTTTTTCGTTGCTATCTCGCGATAACAACCTCACCTGGTTACGTGACCAGAAATGATAACGGCATAACCGGTTAAGCCTACTACATGTCTGATTCAGCCTAACAACTCGGAAGTGCTTGACATCAGTGGCATCACCGGTTCGCAGCAACCACCGGCTCTCTGAAGATTCCTGGCTGATCTCCTGTCTTCGTCATCGTTTTGTCGTATATTCCGAATATTGATGTTATAAATCTAACATGCAATTAGGCTTTCGTCAATATCTTTTTCAAAAAAAAGTGAATGATTTTTTAAAAATAGTTGTTAATGTTCGGATTTTGCTATTTTTACTGTTGGTAACGCTCAAGACATTCATCGATGAGTTGAGCTGCTTTTTCAGGACCTTCCCAGCCTTCAATTTTGGTTTCTTTATTTTCAAGGTCCTTATAAACCTGGAAAAAGTGGGCGATCTCTTTTAATTTGTGGGGAGGGATGTCGTCCAGAGAGTTAACACCATCCCAGCGGGGATCATCAACCGGAACACCCAGCAACTTTTCATCCTGTCCTTTATCATCCGACATAATCAGTACACCGATTACGCGGGATGTAATGACACATCCCGGAAAAGTGGGAAAAGTGGTGAGAACCAGAATATCCAGCGGATCTCCGTCAAGGGCAAGTGTATTTTCAAGATAACCGTATTCGGTCGGATAATGCATCGGTGAATACAGCACGCGGTCCAGACGAAATACGCCGGCCTCTTTATCATATTCATACTTGTTCTGGCTTCCTGCAGGGATTTCAATAAAAGCATCTACAACCTTAGACATTTTCATACCTCCTTGAGTCAATTCATCATCGTATTTTTCCAGAAAATAATCACATGCCCTATTATAACAATTTGCTGCGGTGAAGGGAAGAATGATTCTAATGGATTGAAAAAAGCCTGCCGGGCATTGACTGCCGGCAGGCTTCAGCATGCATACAAAAATTATTCAAACTTGTTCGCATCGCCATCGAAAGGCTCGTTGGCAATCTTGATTGAATCAGTCGGACAACCGTCTTTGGCATCATGCATATCATCTACGAGGACATCGGGGATTTCTACAATTCCCTGGTTATCATCGAGAGTTACGAACGCCAATCCTTCATCATCATAATCGTAAATGTCTGGTGCAGTGGCACCGCAGGCGCCGCAAGCAATACAGGTTTCTTTGTCAACAATGGTATACCACTTCTCAGCCATAATGAATTCCTCCTATTTTCAAAATTATAAATAACCTACTCCACTTTATACACGAAAACCGCGTTTCATTCAAGTGAAAATTTGTACAGTTGCAATAGGGCTGATTGTCTCAATAACATTGTATTCATAGTTCCGGACCATTTCAAGCAAAAATCGTTTTTTTCAATAATTATTCATATCAATTGTTAAACAGCGGAAGAAGAGGGGATTCGATTTCAGAATAAAAGATATGTTTTTCCTGCAAAAAATCACCTTTTTTGACGGCATTGGTGACGTGCATCATGCGAATGCCTTCTTCAAGGCTATTTAACAGAGAACCATTGCCGGTCTGAATTGCTGAGTCCAGATGGATCGTAATATCTTCTGGATTGTACGGGGCAGCCAGCATCATCGTTTCCATTTTTTTTGCGATGACAAAATTTTTCTGTTGAAAAGTCAGCTTGCTCCATTCAGCGATGTCATTGATCTGGTCCAATTTTTCAACGGGAAGTTCAACTTGTTTCTGCAATGCTTCCCAGTGTGCGATAGCCTGATAAAAGCGGCTCTGTGCCTGTAACCAGTATCGCTGGGAAGGACTGTCATTTTCCAGATCAAAAAGATGATTTTTGGCCAGTTCATTTTTTACATTCTCCTGGTCATGGAACAATGTGGCGATCCCGTCAATATAGGCCTCTACACTTTTGATATAAAGAGATCTGGCATCCTGAAGCAGAGGGGAATGAACAAATTGACCCGACCTGCGTATTGCAGAAAGAGTTTCTTCCGCCCTCGATTTCATGTCGAGATCAATGATGTTATGATCTGCACCGGACTGCTGTCGCAACAGATTCCGCAAATATGTATAATGATCGGAACGCAACTTATCATATGGCAAATAGACCCCGTGATAAAACGAAACAAAATCGGTCGGGGGATAAGGCTCTGAAACATTTTCCATGGCTTTCGCCTTTTCTTCCTGTTCTTTTAGAGCAGACATCTCTTCCAACATATTCTTTTTGATTGTGGAAGCGCCGAGAAAGAAACCTCCCACAAAAGCGACGAGTGAAAAAATGATAAAATATACAATGATGAAATCCGTTTTAGTTAAACGTTTTTCCTGTTCCATGGAACCTCCGACATTTTTCAACAATTCTATTTTTAGTTATTTTACATCATTTCGTACATATTGAAAAGGAAGGAAGTCGCTGACATGAAACAAATCGATCTTCGTGAAATCGATGATTACGTTTTGCTGCTCAACCTATATTTAACCCAGGGGCTTACATTACTGGTCGGAATCGCCCTTTATTACTGGTTCTATTTTCGCCGGGGCATCCATTTTGATCACGTTTTTACCTTGGATGACGGGATGATTTCTTCCATCACAGCGGGTGTTATTCTTGCAATCGCCGTGATTATCATTAATATCATTATGGAATGGTTTCTTCCCCCAAAATTTTTTGATGACGGCGGTATTAATGAAAAATTGTTTGCGGAGCGAAGTCTGCTCCACATCGTGTTTATTACATTCATAGTTGCTCTCAGTGAGGAGTTTTTATTTCGTGTGGTGATACAACCTTTACTGGGGCTGTGGTGGACTTCGATCTTGTTCACAGTGATTCATGTACGATATCTGGGAAACTGGGTTATGCCTCTGTTTGTTTTCACAGTCAGTTTATCACTCGGTTGGCTATATGACTGGACGGAAAATGCATGGGCTCCGGTAAGCGCTCATTTTCTGATCGATCTGGTGATGGCCTCTCTCATTCGATACCGACTGTTGTACAACAGAAGATCATATTGAGAATCCCCTTTACATCGGGGATTCTTTGTTTTTGAGGTACCGGAACCCACCATTCCCCGAAAGCTGTTATACGAACTGTTTTATAATAAAAATATACCTGTTATATATCATAAACTTACTGTATTCATTCAGATTTACACAAGCCTGTTCAAATGAATTTATAAAAAATGATCATGCTTTAAGCGCTTTCATGTTTTGCGATAACAGCGCGTGCTATCGGAAGTGGCAAAAATCTGTTGTTATCATTTTTAAGTTCTGTTATAATGGTTAAAAAGTTTACTATATTTTTCAACCTTCGTATACACGAAAGATTTAGTCATGAATGATTCTTTGAAATGGATATAAGGGAGGGAAAGGAGAATGGCGATTCTCACAAAAACCAACGAACTGGGTTTCTTTGAAATTCGCCTTGAATCAATCGGAGGACTGGGGGCCAATCTGGCTGGCAAGATGCTGGCTGAAGCAGGAGTGGTCGGAGCAGGGCTGAACGGAGTCAGTTTTTCCTCCTATGGATCGGAAAAAAAGGGTTCACCGGTGAAAGCCCATATCCGTTTTACCGAACCGGATCGTGAGATCCGCGATACAAGCCCGGTAGAGCGGCCTAATGTGGTCGGCGTATTTCATGAAGCCCTTTTTAAGACGATTGATTGTGTCAACGGCGTATATCCGGACAGTACGGTATTGATCAATACAACAAAATCTCCGGAAGAAATGAAAGAAAAATTGGGATTAGAGGGCGGTACGGTAGCAGTAGTGGATGCCATCAACATTGCGCTTGAGGAGAATACACGGGTTAATACCGCGATGCTCGGCGCTCTATTCCGTATCATTGACTTCTTGGATCCTGAATCCATGCGTGATGTCATTCGCAGAACGTTTGAAAAGAAATATCCTCATCTGCTCGAGGCAAATCTGCGTACTTTTGACCGGGGATATGAGGAAGTGCGTATGGTCACGTTTGAAATGGCTCCGGGTGCTGAAGGCAAGCCCTTTAAACGCCATGTACCCGACCTCGGCTACGAAACGCAACCGCCGGGCGGGGCCATTATCAACCCGGGAAACAGCATTCTCAAAGATTTAAGCGGATCGCGGATCGGAATGCTTCCTCATTTCCATCAGGATAAATGCATCAATTGTGCCGCATGTGATACGGTATGTCCTGATTTTTGTTTCGTCTGGGAAGAAGGTATGGACAAGAAAGGCCGCCCGCAAATGTTTTTACAGGGCATTGATTATCAATATTGCAAAGGTTGCTTAAAATGTGTTCAGGCATGTCCGGTTGAAGCGTTGACGGGAGAGAGAGAAACGGACGGTTATGCGGAAGATCACCGCACTCCGCATCGCTTTGATCTGGCAATCAATCGATAAGGAAAGGTGGGGATTTATGTGGCGATTGATTACAATAAGGAAAAAGAACAATTGAAAACGGCAAAAGTAGAAGAACGTATTGTTTATGAATCAGGAAATGAGATGGCGGCATATGCTGCTCATCAGATCAATTATCATATTATGGGATATTTCCCTATCTCGCCGTCGACGGAAGTGGCACAGTTTCTTGATTCCATGAAAGCGAGGGGGGAACATGACGTTGTATTGATTCCCGCTGACGGGGAACACGGTTCCGCTGGGATCTGTTATGGTGCCTCCGCCGGTGGTGGACGTGTATTTAACGCCACCAGTGCCAACGGATATTTATACATGCTGGAACAAATGCCAGTACAATCGGGAACCCGTTTACCCATGGTCTTAAACCTGGTTAACCGTTCGGTGTCAGGACCATTGAATATTCACGGGGATCATTCCGACCTCTATTTTGCGCTTAATACGGGTTGGCCGATTTTGCTGGCACGCGACCCGCAGGCGGTTTACGATATGAACATTATGGCACTGAAATTGGCGGAAGATGCCGAGGTTCGTCTGCCCGTCATCGTTTCCTTCGACGGATATTTTACATCTCACCAGAAGCGCAGGGTAAAGACATTCGCGCATCGTGAAGATGTACAAAAATTTATCGGTCCCGTTCCGAAAGGGTTTATCAATGCACTTGATCGCGACCATCCGGTTACGATCGGCCCTTACATGAACGAACCCGATTTTATCAATAATCGTTATCAGCAATCGATGGCAATGTACAGAGCAAGGGATGTGTTTGAGCGTATTTCATCTGAATACGCCGAACTGACGGGACGTCATTACCCGATCCTTGATCAGCATCGTATGGAGGACGCGGAAATTGCAGTATTTTTGCTCAATTCTGCTGCTGAAATTACCAAGGATGTCGTGGATCGTCTGCGTGAAAAAGGGGTAAAGGCCGGCTCTATTTCTCCGAATATGATTCGTCCGTTCCCGCAGAAAGAAATGGCAGAAGCCTTAAAGAATGTAAAAGCTGTTGTTGTCGGTGATCGTGCCGATTCCTACGGTGGTTGGGGCGGAAACATGGTTAATGAAGTGAAGGCTGCCCTGCAAACCTACGGAAACACTGAGACGATGGTCATCAGTCGTATCTATGGGCTGGGCGGAAAAGATTTTTATGCCGATGACGCGGAACACTTTTTCCAGTTGGCTCTTGATGCCGTTGAAAAAGGGTACGTCGAGAAGCCCTTCGATTACTGGGGACATAATCCGGGAAGTGTTGAGCACGCACCGAAGCCAATTTTGAAACCGATGAAGCAGGAAGATTTGAAAACCGGTTTGATCAAGGTGCAACCCAACGAAGAAACGGGTAAACTGGATGTTAAAATCCCGCCGTTACGTTCTCTTACCAAAAAACCGAAGCGTCTTGCACCCGGTCACGGAGCCTGCCCCGGATGCGGAATTTTTCCGGGACTCGAAACCTTCTTCAAAGGAATTGAAGGGGATATTGTAGCGTTGTTCCAGACCGGTTGTGCCATGGTTGTCAGTACCGGTTTTCCGTATTCGGCTCATAAGGCAACATACATCCACAACCTGTTTCAAAACGGATCTGCCACACTTTCCGGACTGGTTGAAATGTTTTATGAGCGTAAACGTCGCGGTGAATTAGAGGAATATGGACTGGGTGATGATTTTACATTTGTGATGGTAACTGGTGACGGTGGCATGGACATCGGTATGGGTCCGGCGATCGGTACAGCTTTGCGTAACCACAAGATGATTATTCTGGAATATGATAATGAAGGGTATATGAATACCGGAAGTCAGTTGTCTTATTCAACACCGCTCGGGCATATGACAAGTACCTCCAATGTCGGCAAGTATCAGGGAGGAAAAGCATTCCATCACAAGGATACGGCACAAATCATGGCCGCAACCAACATTCCCTATGTCTTTACCGGAACGGAAGCGTTCCCGCAGGATCTGTTGAAGAAGGCAGCCAAAGCACAATGGTATGCCAACAATGTGGGACTGGTTTACGGTAAGATTCTCATTACCTGTCCATTAAACTGGAAGTCCAAAGAAGAATTGGGACAGGATATCGTAGGGGCTGCGGTAAACAGTTGTTTTTTCCCGCTGTATGAAGTGGAGCGCGGCATCACCAATATCACTTATGATCCGGAAGAAAAGAATAAACGGATCGATGTGCAAGATTGGTTATCCTTAATGGGTAAAACCAAACATTTAACCAAACCGGAGTATGCCGAATCCTTAAAGGAATTTTCTGATGAAGTGGAAAGAAGATGGCGTCGACTCAAAGCAAAACACGAGAGTCCCTATCTATAAGAAATAAAGAAACAAGAAAAGCTGTTCCCTGAATGATTCTGACAGGGAACAGCTTTTTTATTCATTAATTGATAACACAACAACCTACTTCTTAATGATCTCGCTATTCTTTTACTCAAAAAATAATAAGCTGGATTTGATGCAGACCGGCCGAACGCAGTGAGGGAAAGGCAAATCAAATCCAGCTTATTATTTTTCTTATTCATTTTTTCTCTCCTTTTACGATATATCTAGGTAAGGGGGGGAGAAGCCATGGGAGTCATTCGACCGATCATATACACGGGAATCGCCTGGTTGTTTGAGCAATGGGCCGTCGCGATGATCCCCCGAAGTGAAGCATTGCAATATGACCGCATCGGCGATTACTTCACTTTGCTTTTAATGAAGCCGCTCAATGTGGTTATGTTCATCCTGTTTTATTTTTTGTTCTTTGTTTTGATTCGCAGGGCGATATATATGTCCTGGTATGACCTTAACCAACTTACAAAGGGGATTGTGCAAAAAATACCGGTGTATCTCATCCTCTTATTGATCTTTTTTACTCTGGTAATGTCTTTTATAAAACATCCTTATCTGTTTATAGGTTTTGCTGTTCCTTTTATCCTGTATGACATGCAAAGATGGTATCAGGTGAGAAGAAACCATCAGAAATTAAAGCGTTTTTTTCGTGAATATCAGTAAAATGCTTATACCCACTCACGACTGCGAATACTGCCGATTAAAAACAGGGTCATCGCGATGATAAACATCGAGCCTCCTGCCATGGCTATGAACGAGCCTGGTTTCAATAACCAGTTTTCCATCATGATTCCCACCGGCATGATCACACCGCTGCCCAGTAACATGATGATTGCAAAAAATTTCAGGTTATCTGACAGGCGCATCCGCCGGATAAAGAATGACAGGGACAGAGCAAGTAAACCGATCAAAGTCATGTGGCTGTGAAAATTACTCATTCGCCCGTCCAGTAATTGGTTTTCCATGAACTGGCGTGCTTCTTTTTTGGCATAAGAGGGCGTTTCAGACGCGATTTGCACGGCATTTTCGATCGATTTTTGCTGAGTGATTTTTACCCTGGACAAATGCATACTGGCATATGTTGCGCCGAGAAGTGTACCTATGAGTATGAGAATCAGGCCTCCGATGAGAAGTGTCTTTTGCAAGTTCATCACCTCGCTATAAATACTTTTTCCAAAAAAATCAGGTTTAATCATGTTATGACAAAAAAAAGAACCCCGTCCACCTGATCGGGACGGGGGATCAATCCTTCTATGATTATTAAGGTTGAACAACTTTTGAAGGCAAAACAAACTTGTAACCATCTTCCACCAGTGCCGGCAGTATTAATTGAAGGGACTCCGCCGTGATCTCCTTATCGTGAAATAAAATATTGGCACCGTCGTGCATCGTGCTCAACGTTTGTTCAGCAATGGCCTTGGGAGTATCCAGTTCCCAGTCGAGGGAACCCACCGACCAGTTCATAGCCTGCATGTTTTCTTCCTGTACCACGAGGTTGGAAGTATCCGAGTTGGCACCAAAAGGTGCGCGAAAATATTGTGGACGTTTTCCGGTAATTTTCTCGAGTAAATTGTTTAATTCTACAATTTCCTTACGGACCTTGTCATCGGGTAGTTGCCTCAAATTTTTATGTTCCCAGGTATGATTGGCGATGATGTGCCCACGTTTTTCAATCTCCAGCACCCATTTTTCAAATTCCGCCGCTTTTTCGGGGTGAGGCTGATAGTCCCAGCCATAGTTAAAACCACTGATGAACCAGATCGATTTGGCATGATACTGGTCGAGCACATCAAGGATTTTAGCGGTACTGTCTCCTTTCGGTCCGTCATCAAAAGTAAGAAGCACCGTTTTATAAGTCACCGTCTCATCCTGTTCATTCTCTTCATTTTCCTCAGCATATACTCTGAAATTGACCGGATTGACATAGTAGATTACGTCTTCTGTCTGAGGATCATTCGTTTCTTGCCCGTTAAGATCCTGTTCCTGACTCATTTCATCATGCGTATCACCCGTGGATGTAGTATCTTTTGCTACGTTTGATTCTTCATCCTTTTCAGACGGGTTGCCGGCATCATTGTTTGCAGAGGCATTGTGATCTTGATCAGAAGCCGGTTCCTGATTGACCGGTTGGCTGACCGATGCTCCGCATGCAGAAAAAGTCGTTATAACAATAACTAAGAACAGTGTGGTAATAAAGCCCCTTTTTTTCCCCATTTTCTCGTCTCCCCTGGTTGCTCCTTTTCTCCATCATAGCTTATTTTTCATGACTTGAAAACTGCCGAATCAGTGGGTTGTTGCAAAGATTTTATGCCGCTTGTCGCCGGAAGGTCATACGTGTTATGATGAAGAAAATCATTACTCACATTTACTCGCCTAACGAACATTTTTCACACGCGAAACATATTTTGTAGTACTAATGGATGGCGAGGGAGGGTCATTCCATGCGCATAGAACGGCTGAGTCAGGACAAAATAAGATTTTTCTTAACATTTGATGATTTGTCGGAAAGAGGAATCGAAAAAGAGGACATGTGGCGTGACATACCAAAAGTGCATGAACTGTTCAACGAAATGATGGATCAGGCTTATAAAGAACTGGGGTTTGAAGTCTCAGGACCTGTGGCCGTCGAGGTTTTCGCCCTGCCCGCACAAGGAATGGTTGTAATCGTTACCCGCGGCAAAACCGAATCGGTTTATGATTATGACGATGCGCTGGACTATAATGATATTTATGAACTGGAAGTTACGATGGAGGAAAGCGACCTTGTCATATATGCCTTCACTGATTTTGAACACTTGATTCAGGCGGTTCACCGTCTGCATGATTTTTTGCAGAATATGGGGAAGGTGTATCATTATAAGAACCGTTATTATCTTGTGCTGGATCCTGCAGACATTGAAGAAAAGTCATATGACAGGATGATTGCCATTTTATCGGAATACGGTGAAGCTTCAACCATCACTCCGGTGGTTCTTGAAGAGTATGGAAAATCAGTCATTAAAGACAGTGCGATTGAAACGATCCGTAAACATTTTTCATAACATAACATCAAATCAATGAAAAAGAGGAATCCTGATGGAAACACATGAGATTCCTCTTTTTTATATATGCTGTTAAAACAGATCGGTGACAGGATGATCCGGGTCTTGTTCCGGTTGGGGAAGGTTGGACCACGCCAGATGAAAGTAGTTATTTTTACGTAGGGCACTGAGGTCTCCTTCAAGAACCCCCGGAAAAACTGCATTCACCGACATGTTTTGTGTTTTGTGTTTTCCTAGGGCGGAAGCGACGAGATCATGATATTTTTGCACGTTGATACGGACATCGATTGCATCATCGGGTTCGGTCTGCACGGCACGATGAAGCTCGTTCTTCATGGAATCGGGCAGAATTGTGTAATACAGTTTGATCGGATTTTTCGTCTCAAACCGGTTCACTGCCTCATACGTCGCTTGCTGGATGGCCTGATGATCCTTATGTCCCGAAATACCGTGGGGAGGAAACGTGATCACCACATCGGGCTGAAAACTGTTTAGATATTGAATGATATCATCGGACAACTGTTGCAAGGGGACTTCGGACAAGTGCCCGTCATGATATCCGAGAATTTCCACGTGGTCGATACCCAGAACGGATGCCGCTTCTTTCAACTCTTTTTCTCTGACTTGCGCCAGTTCCTCCGGCCGGCATTGCGGAGGATTTCCGGTTTTTCCGGCCTCTCCGCGGGTCGCACACAACAGATGAATGGTATAATCTTCGCTGCGTGAATAATGGGCGACTGTTCCTCCACAGGTGAATGTTTCATCATCAGGATGGGCAAAGACGAGTAGTAAGCGTTTGGTCACCTTGATTCACTCCCCGGATGTTTGTTTCCCTTACATTATGGCATACTTTCCAATGAAAATGGAGTGTGTACCCAAAAAAAAGAATTAATATCTTCTCTTTCTCCATGGAAAGGTGTATACTAATATCTAAATGTGATTTGAGACATATTTATAGAGGTGGTATTGATGGATGAAAAAGATGTCGTAGACGGAAACTCGAAGGAACAAAAAGAGAATCTCAATTTGTTGACTTCTACACAAACCGTCATTCGGAATGCCCTGAATAAACTGGGATATCCGGAACAAGTATTTGAACTGTTGAAAGAACCTATGCGGCTTTTGACAGTGAGAATTCCGGTACGAATGGACGATGGTTCCGTCAAGGTATTTACCGGTTATCGGGCTCAACATAATGATGCAGTTGGTCCGACAAAAGGTGGGGTTCGTTTTCATCCGGATGTTACTGAGGATGAAGTGAAAGCGCTGTCAATATGGATGAGTTTAAAGGCAGGCATTGTCGACCTGCCGTACGGCGGAGGTAAGGGGGGCATTATTTGTGATCCGCGTGAAATGTCGTTTCGGGAACTGGAACGTCTGAGTCGCGGATACGTCCGGGCGATCAGCCAGATTGTGGGCCCCACAAAGGATATCCCCGCACCTGATGTATTCACAAACTCGCAAATTATGGCCTGGATGATGGATGAGTACAGTCGCATCCGTGAATTTGATTCTCCGGGATTTATTACAGGGAAACCGCTGGTGCTGGGGGGTTCCCACGGAAGAGAATCAGCTACAGCCAAAGGGGTTACCATTTGTATTGAGGAAGCTGCCCGTCGCAAAGGAATCAATTTGCAGGGCGCGCGTGTTGTCGTACAGGGTTTTGGTAACGCAGGAAGTTATTTATCCAAGTTTATGCATGATGCAGGTGCGAGAGTCATCGGAATATCCGACGCTTATGGTGCGTTGTATGATGAGGATGGTCTCGATATTGACTATCTTCTGGACCGTCGTGATTCTTTCGGTACCGTAACCAAGTTGTTTAAAAATACGATCACCAATAAAGAATTGCTGGAACTCGATTGTGATATCCTTGTCCCGGCAGCGATTGAAAATCAAATTACCGCTGAAAATGCGCATAATATAAAAGCTTCCATTCTGGTAGAAGCGGCCAATGGACCGACCACGCTGGAAGCAACCCGTATCCTGACGGAACGGGGTGTGCTGATTGTTCCGGACGTGCTGGCCAGTTCCGGAGGAGTGACCGTATCCTACTTTGAATGGGTGCAAAATAACCAGGGCTACTACTGGACAGAAGAAGAAGTGGAACAAAAATTAAGGGAAGTCATGGTTAAAGCTTTTGAAAATGTATATAACACATCCGTAAATCGAAAGGTGGATATGCGCCTTGCCGCCTATATGGTGGGCGTACGCAAGATGGCGGAAGCCTCCCGTTTCCGCGGATGGGTTTAAACCGGTTGTAATTTTCCCCTGTCACCGATATGATGATAGGGGATTTCTTTTTTTAAAATCAGATGATTGATATACAGGCAGGTGATTGATAAATGATACAGCAAGAAAAAATCGTAATCGTCGGGGCGGGGCCCTGCGGGATTGCTGCAGGTATTGCATTGCAGGAGAAAGGATTTAATCCGCTTCTGATCGAAAAAGGGTCGATTGTCCAATCCATTTTTGGATACCCCGTCAACATGCAATTTTTCAGCACTCCGGATCTCCTCGAAATAGGGGATATTCCCTTCATTACCAGTGGAGAAAAACCGTCCCGAAATGAAGCCCTTCATTATTACCGTAATGTGGTGAAAAGAAAAAATTTACGCGTCAAAACATACGAAAAAGTTATTGAGGTCAATCAATCCGGTGATGGTTATCTCGTGAAAACAAATAATCGCTTCGGAGAAGAACATCAGTATCAAACCCGATACCTTGTGATTGCAACCGGTTATTTTGATAACCCCAATTATCTTCAAATACCCGGAGAAGATCTTGAAAAAGTATCGCACTATTATAAGGAGGCCCATCCGTACAGCGGTTTAAAAATAGCCATTATCGGAGGGAAAAACTCTGCTGTGGAAGCGGCGATGGATCTTGAAAAGGTGGGCGCGGATGTTACGATCATATATCGCGGAAATACATATTCTGAAAGCATTAAACCCTGGGTTCGTCCGGTGATCGAAAGCCTGGTCAATAAGGAACGGATCAAAGTGATGTGGAATGCCCGCGTCAAAGAGATTAAGCCCCGATCCGTTGTGGTTGAACAAAACGGGGAGATTACGGAAATGGAAAATGATTTTGTGTTTGCTCTGACCGGTTATCGTCCCGACCGCAAATTGCTGAACTCCATCGGGGTTGCTATTGACGAAGAAACAGGTGAACCAGTACACGACAAAGAAACGATGGAAACAAATGTTCAAAATGTCTACGTTGCAGGAGTCATAAGTGCGGGCAATAATGCCAATGTCATATTTATTGAAAACGGCCGTTTTCACGGGGGTCTGTTGGCTGACGATATTGCCCGAAAAGAACAATCATAATTAAATAAAGCCGCAGACGGTTTCCGCCGCGGCTTTTTTTTTACACTTAAAAAGAGAAGTACTCCCGCAACTGCCCGATGTCGCGGCTGATTTGCAGAGCGATCATCAACTTGATTCTCGCTTTCTGCCCGTTCAGCCCGTTACTGAAGATCACCCCCAGTTCCCTCAATTGTTTTCCTCCGCCTTCATATCCATAGGTATCCTGTACGAATCCATTGAAACAGCGGGACACCATCACGATCGGAATGTTTTTTTCTGTTAATTCTCGAATGACGGGCATAATCGAGGGCGGAAGGTTCCCCTGACCGAAAGCCTCGATCACGACTCCGTCGATACCCGGTTCAAGCAGGAAGCGAAGCCACTCAGGTGACATTCCCGCCACCGCTTTAATCAATGGTACGTTGCTGTCAATCCCTTTGACCTCGTATATTTCCCTTTGCAACGGATGCTGAAAATATTTTATTTCCTTATTGGTGATTTGTCCGATAATTCCATACTGTGGAGATTGAAAAGTTGATACATTACTGGTATGTGTTTTCGTTACATAACGGGCTGCATGAATTTCATCATTGAAAACAACCATGGTCCCGCGGTTTATGCTTGCCTCATCCATGGCTACCCGAACGGAATGAACGAGATTTACCGGACCGTCGGCTCCCAATTCATTGTTGCTTCGCATTGCTCCGGTAACAATGACGGGTTTATCGGAAGCACAGATTAGATCGAGAAAATAAGCCGTTTCTTCAAGAGTATCCGTACCATGAGTGACAACCACTCCTCTGGTGTCCGGTTCGTCAAGGTGAGTCATCACCCGTGCGGCAAGTGAGAGCATTTTGTCCGGTGTCATGTGTGGACTGGGTAAATTTAAGAATGAATCCATTTCAATTTTGTCTGCGTAGGGTTCAAGAAACGGAGTCACTTTTTCCAGTACATTGTCCTCTTTCGGATTGACTGCCTGAGAATGTAGATCTTTTTCCATGGCAATGGTACCGCCTGTTGTAATAATGGATACTTTCCTCACGAAAATTCCTCCCGACATTGGAACTGTTCATTTAATTAGTTGCATGGTACGATAAAGCGTAAGAAAGGAGTATATCAAATGCTTGCAACCATAGGTGCGGCGATTGCCCCCGGTATTGCCCTGCTCAGTTATTTTTATTTAAAGGACAAATACCAGAGTGAACCGATCTCGATGGTGGTTCGTTCTTTTATATACGGAGTTCTGCTTGTGTTTCCCATCATGGTTATTCAATATGCCATTGAGGAAGAATTTGTTCCGGGTCTGGTGATGCATGCCTTTTTCATAAGTGCGCTATTGGAAGAATTCTTCAAATGGTTCATTGTATATTATACCGCATATCAACATGTTGCGTTCGATGAACACTACGATGGAATTGTTTACGCTGTTGCCGTTTCTCTCGGGTTTGCCTCCATGGAAAATTTTTTGTATTTATGGACTCACGGCCTCAATCATGCATTCTTGCGTGCGCTGTTGCCCGTTTCCGGTCATGCCCTTTTTGCCGTGGCCATGGGCTTTTATCTGGGCAAAAGCAAGTTCACTTCGCGGCGCAAAACACGGGTTAAACTTTTGCTATATTCAATCGGTCTGCCCGTAATGATTCACGGAATTTATAATACCATACTCCTGTATGGCCAGGATCGCTGGATGTGGTTGATGATTCCGTTCATGGCTTTGCTGTGGATATATTCCCTGCACCGTGTTGCAAGGGCGTCTAATTCTCCTCCTGTTGGACAACAATATAATTATCAGACAAGGAGGGAATCATAAAGTGAAACACGATCGGTATAAGGTGACCATTACCTGTAAAAAATGCGGGGAGCGTTTTACCCTTCGGGGGAAAAAGGGCAAAGAAGGTGAAATATCAACAGGTTTCCAGCGGTGCCTTTGTGATAATGAAGAACAGTTTCAATATACCTTTCACGATTTGTAAATACAGAGGAAAGAGCGGTCGGGCTCTTTCTTTTTTTGTATAAAGAGGGAGGAAACAACGAAAAATACAATCAAACCGAAGAGTTCCCGACTACTTGAAGGAAGGTGAACATAATTGTATTTAAGAATTGCTGGTATTTTGTTTCCAATTGTTCTGGTGGCGATGATCGGGCTCGGAATCTGGGGTTATGCCGAAAATCAGGAGAAAAACGCAATCTTGATTAATGCTGAAAACCAGTACCAGCGGGCCTTCCACGATTTAACGTATCATATTGATCAACTTCATGATGAATTATCCAAATCCCTTGCCATGAACAGCCGGGTTCAGCTGTCTCCCAATTTGACGACGGTCTGGAGACTTTCATATGCGGCCCAATCCGATGTGGGTCAACTGCCTTTGACTTTAATGCCGTTCAACAAGACGGAGGAGTTTTTATCGAAGATCGCTGATTTTTCTCATGAGGCAGCGATGCGCGACCTTGATAAAGAACCATTGAATGATGAAGAGTGGAAAACCTTGAAGGAACTTCACAAACGCTCAAAGGAAATCCAGGATGAGTTGCAAAAAGTGCGCAGCAAGGTACTTTCCGAAAATCTTCGCTGGATGGATGTGGAATTGGCACTGGCTGCACAGGAAAAAACGATGGACAACACCATTGTCGACGGTTTTAAAACCGTTGATAAGAAAGTGGAAGAATATGATGAACTGAATTGGGGAACCACTGCAGCCAATATGGAACGTCAGAAAAACAGCAGATTGAAAAACATCAAGGGTGAATCGATCAGTAAAGAACAAGCCAGACAAAAGGCGTTGCAATTTTTGGGATTGAGACAGGGGGACGTATCCTCCGTCAAAGTTCATGAAAATGGCAAGGGTACAGATTACAGAAGTTACAGTGTCACGGTCCGAAAACAGAATCGGGATCCGATCCAGATGGATATTACTCAAAAAGGCGGACATGTCGTCTGGATGATGAACGAACGGGAAATCGGAAAACCAAAGATCAGTTTTGAACAGGCGAGACAAAAGGCCCTGCAACATCTAAGAAATCACGGATACGAAAATATGGAGATCACCGCTGCCGACCAATATGAGCAACTTGCGGTTTTTACGGCGGTTTATACAGAGGGAGGCGTTCGCTATTACCCGGATGCTGTAACAGTGAAAGTGGCTCTGGATAATGGAGAGGTTACCGGTTTTCAGGCGGAGAAATACCTCCTTTCTCATAGTGAGCGAAATGTCGGTGAAGCAAAAATTAGTCGACGTGAAGCGCTTGAGGCTATGAACGGGGATTTGCAGATCCGTCAATCCAGGATGGCTCTCATTGATAATAAACGGGGGGAAGAAGTTCTCTGTTATGAATTTATCACGACAAGAGACAATCAAACTTACCGTATCTTTATCAATGCACAAACCGGTGAGGAAGAGGAAGTGGAGTTGCTGAAAGACATACGTCTTTGAACGGAACGGAGAAAACGGCACCTGTATCAATTTTTCATCGATGCAGGTGTCTTTTTATATTAATGAAAACGGGAGCATGTTATAATGGAAACAAATCACAGGAGGGGTGGAACCGACATGCTTCCGGAAATTGGACAAGAGCTTTTTTTACAAATTGATGAAGGCAATGATGCTAGTACCAATTATAAATCCAAAGTGATTGATTTGACGGATGAATACATATCCATTTTTTTGCCGACTCAGCAAAATACCGGTCATACCCGGGTGTTTCGGCCCGGGACGAAGATCGAAGTTTCCTATTTCTCTAAAGACCGTTCTCAATATTCGTTCCAGTCTCTCATATTGGAAACAATTGAGGATCGAATTCCTTTTGTCCGCATTGAGGTGCCGGACAAAGAAGCCATTATCCACAAACAACGGCGAAATTTTCTGCGCGTCCCTGCAAGAGCAGAAGTAGCCTTAAAATTAATTGAACCCCGCGACCGAGAAATTCATATTTTGACTAAAACAGAAGATGTGAGCGGTGGAGGTATCGCCATTAAGTATCCGTCTTATTACGATATACGTGTCGATGACCAGTTTGAAGTCTGGATGGCTCTCTCCTGCAGTAAAGATGTTTTGCAGGCTAATTTCATCGCAAAAGTCGTTCGTATTATCGATCAAAAGGACAGGTCGCAAAAATTAGCGCCCATGGAGATTATCAATATTTCCCAAAAGGACCAGCAAAACATTATGAAATTTTGTTTTGAATGTGAAATTGACCTGCGGAAAAAGGGTCTGATTTAACGGGATCAATACGTGAAAATTCCGTGAAAAGGGTGTTCGTTCCGTTGCAACATCGCAAGGTCTGTGTTACTATTTAATTAACTTAATAAGGTAAACAGTTGTCTGTGAAAATTTGGGGATAGTCGTAGTCGTTAGAAATAGAGAGAGTGAATCGAATACGATGACAAGGTTACGAAGCAGGCATCCCCTGCTTTTTTTATGTCCTCAAAATGACGGGACGGGTGAATGTAAGAATGATTATTGCCATAGACGGACCTGCCGGAGCAGGGAAGAGTACAGTTGCAAAAAAAGTTGCTGATCGCCTGGGGTATTTATATATAGATACCGGAGCCATGTATCGTGCGGTTACATGGTTAATTCAGCATCTTCAATTGACTCTTGACGAGTCGATTGACTGGACCCGCCTATTACAGCAATACCCGATCGCTCTGGAAATTGGGGGAGAGGGAAACCGGGTAAAGGTGGGAGATCGTGATGTGACGGAAGAGATTCGCAGTCCCGAAGTTACGGGAATGGTTTCTCATGTTGCCGGAATATCCGGGGTTCGTCAGGAACTTGTGAAAATTCAACGTAACATCGCTCAGGATCTGGATGTGGTCATGGACGGCAGAGACATTGCCACCCATGTATTGCCTCATGCAGAAGTGAAAATTTTTCTGACAGCTTCCATCGAGGAACGGGCACAGAGGAGATATGACGATTTGCTGCAAAAGGGGTATCAGCCGGATCTCGAAAATTTAAAAGAAGAAATTGCCGAAAGGGACCGGCGTGATCAGGAAAGGGAAGTTTCCCCACTTAAAAAACATCCTGATGCCGAATACATTGATACAACGGGCATGTCCATCGATGAAGTAGTGGATCACATCATAACCGTTTATCACAACAAGGTGGGGACATCCTGATGCTGTATACCATTTTTCGCGCACTATTCAAATTTTTACTGCAAATTTTTTACCGCATCGAATTTAGAGGGGCTGAAAACATTCCTCATCAAGGTGCGGTTATCCTGTGCTCCAATCACATCAGCAATCTCGATCCGCTTGTGATGGGAATCGGGGTCATGCACCGCAAAGTGCACTATATGGCAAAAGAGGAATTGTTTCGAATCCCGGTCGTATCCTTTTTCGTGCGAAGATTCGGTGCTTTCCCGGTAAAAAGGGGTTTGAACGACAGGCAGGCTTTGAAACTGGCCATGAAAACCCTGAGGGATCAACATGTGCTGGGTATTTTTCCAGAGGGTACCCGCAGCAAAACGGGTAAACTGGGCAAAGGACATTTGGGTGCAGCCATGTTTGCCATGCGTACCGATGCCGTGGTCATTCCGGTGGCCATCATCGGTCCTTATCGTCTTTTTGGCAGGCTGAAATGCATTTATGGATCACCTCTCGATCTTTCAGAATATAAAGAAGGTGAAATGACTCGCGACCGGGCGAGAGAGGCGACCGATGAGATTATGGCTGCAATCGGCCGTTTGATCGAACAGCATGGTTAAGTTTGCATATTGTCCCAATCATGAGGGGTATAACTAAGATAATTAAAAACCAAATGAGAGCAAGGTATCATTGCCTGTGCTTAATGATACCTTCCATATAAAGTGAAAAGCACGTTCCATGAGAATGGTTGTGTAATCAAGGAGGTTTTGGTCAATGGTAGAAGAAATGAAGCATGAAGAAAAAATGACGGAAGTGGAGAATCTGCAAGTGGGGGATGTTGTAAAGGGTACTGTAAGCAAAGTAGACGAAAAACAGGCTCTCGTTGACGTAGGTTACAAACTGGACGGCATTCTTCCCATCAGTGAAGTATCGAGCCTGCACATTGAAAAAGTAGGCGACGTGTTAAAAGAAGGAGATGAAATCGAGGTTCAGGTGATCCGCTTCAATGATGAAAAGGACGAAATGATCGTCTCAAAAAAAGCGGTTGATCGTGAAAAAGCGTGGATAGACCTGGAACAAAAACTGCAAACCGGGGAAGTCTTTGAAGCGAAAGTAGCCGACGTGGTAAAAGGCGGCCTTGTGGTCGATGTGGGTCTGCGCGGATTCATCCCCGCTTCTATGGTGGAGAATTATTATGTTGAAGATTTCTCTGATTATAAAGGACGCACATTACGTCTCAAAGTGGTCGAACTGGATAAGGAGAAAAACAAGGTGATTCTCTCCCAGAAAGCTGTTCTTGATGAAGAATCAGAAAAGAATAAGTATGAAGTAATGCAGAACCTGAAAGAGGGACAGGTGCTGGAAGGTACT
This sequence comes from Bacilli bacterium, assembly GCA_041686735.1. Classification (GTDB taxonomy): domain Bacteria; phylum Bacillota; class Bacilli; order JACDOE01; family JACDOE01; genus JAWLDF01. The sequence continues at coordinate 127,493 of JAWLDF010000003.1, read as the reverse complement.
GTTCAAAGGATCACTGATTTTGGTGCTTTTGTCGATATCGGAGGCGTAGACGGACTGGTACACATTTCCGAGCTCGCCTGGGAACATGTTGAAAAGGTATCCGATGTTGTCAAAGAAGGAGATCAGGTCAAAGTAAAGGTACTGGGTGTTGATCCGGAAAAAGAACGGATCAGTTTAAGTATCAGACAGACCCTCGCAGGTCCGTGGGAACAGGCTGCCGAAAAGATTAAACCCGGTGATGTCGTAACGGGTACGGTAAAGCGTCTCGTCAGTTTTGGTGCTTTTGTGGAAGTGCTTCCCGGTGTTGAAGGGCTCGTTCATATTTCTCAAATTGCCAACCGTCATATCGGTACACCTTCGGAGGTGCTTGAGGAAGGTCAGGAAGTACAGGCAAAAGTACTTGATGTCAATGTTGATGAAAAGCGGATCAGCCTCAGTATCCGTGAGCTTGATGAACAAAAAGAGCAACAGGAAGCAAGGGAAGTCCAGAAGAATTATGAACAGGAAAATAACGGTGGAATGGGCGTTACCATCGGGGACATTTTTGGTGATTTAAAAGATAAGTTGCAATAAAATAAAATAAAAAATCATGATGACTCATGTGAAAAAACCCGGTAAACCCCGGGTTTTTGTTTTTTTATCCCCGCATATTGAACATACTGTATAAAAAACGGGGAGGAAGCAGGAATGAATCCGGGTTATTTTGCCTTTATCTGTTACTGGTTTTTGTTTCTGTTAATATGGAGCGAATTAATTAAACTGAATCACCATTTTCATCTTAAGGAAAATCGTTTTCTCTGGATCGTGATCGCGTCAGGTTTAACTACTTTTTTTACGATCCCGGTCAGTCAACTCCTCAGCGTGAATGTAGGAGGATGGATACTTCCCGCCGCAGTAAGCGTGTATCTGTGGATGCAACAACAGGAATATGAACGGATCCATCTTTTCAGTGCCGGGGCTTTGATCGGGATGTCCGTTTTACTCGCCCGGGGTGCTTTTTATATCGATCCCGTTCTCCTCATTATGAAAGAAAAATATTTGCTTTCTCTGTTGACATCACTGTTGTCCCTCATCGCCGCCCGAAAAATCGCCCATCATTTTTTTGTGGTTACAATGGGTTTAATCGTTCAGGAGACTTTATATACCTGGTTTATTTGGGACAGAATAAGGGAAGTTCAATTTGGAGACGGGTGGTTTCGCGACATCTGGTGGTTATCTCTGATTATTACGACAACGGTTCAAAAGGTGATCGATGGGGTCAAATTTACGATTTTTCGTTTAAAGGAACACTGGAAAATTCGTGAGACAGACGGGTGAATCACATGGAATCCTATGTATGGCCGATCGTTTTAGGTGTGTTCGTCGGATTTTTTTCCAGAATGGTCATGTTGCGTACCGATTATCGACAGTATCCCACTTTTCCGCATGGGAGGGTGATCCACCTCTCCCTTGGATTCATTGCGGCAGCACTGGGTGCTGTTGCCGTTCCTGCATTGATGGAACAGGATTTTACGGCGATCACTTTTCTCGCTCTGGCTGCGCAACAGTTTCGCGACGTGAGAAATATGGAACGAAACAGTCTGCAACAACTGGATAAAATGGAACTGGTTCCGCGGGGATATACATACATCGAAGGAATTGCCATGGTGTTTGAGGGAAGAAACTATCTCGTTATTTTTTCGGCATTTGTTTCATCCCTGGCGACTGTTTACTTCGGTTGGGTCGGGGGAATCATCATGGGCGCAGTTGCAATCGTCCTGGATTTGTTTCTTATGTCGGGGAAAGTCATTAAGGATATCGCCATTGTTAAAAAGGGGGAGGTCCGTCTGGAAGGCCCCAATCTTTATGTGGATGATATTTATATCATGAATATCGGGTTAAAAGATACACGGGATAAAATAAAACAGACGGGTCTGGGTGTTGTTCTCATTCCAAAGGATGCGAACAGTATCGTCACCCTGTCCAACACCGGGCAAAGACAGGCGATTCTTCATGATGTATCCACCATCCTCGGTGTGTATCGTGATACCGGTGAACCTTCCCTGGTCCCTCTGACAAAACGAAGTTTATCAGATGGGCGGGTAGCCGCATTTTTGTTGCCGCAGGAACCTGATTTTGAAAGAGCAAAACAGATCATCGGCAGGATCCCCGTGCTTGAAGGAGCGGTACGCATGCCCACCCGCTCGTCAGCGAATCATGAGAGGTGAGCGAAAATGGGAACGACACTTGAAAAAATTATCTTGGCCGTCGTCACTATTCATCGTGATAAAGTGGGTGGAGGAGCCCCTGTTTTTTATGCGAAGGATGAAGATGAAATGCAACAGATATCCTTTCAACTGGAGAAAATTTTAGACGGGATGGCCCATGATTTACAGAACGGAACCATGATCATTGTGAAACACTTTTCATGATTTTCCTTTTAAAAAAAGAGATAATGATGTAAAATTAAGCGCGAAGTGTATGCATCAGAGAAGGAAGGTAGAGGGATTTATGGCAAAACCAGTAGTAGCCATTGTCGGTAGGCCGAATGTAGGTAAATCGACGATATTTAACCGAATTGTAGGTCAGCGTGTGGCTATCGTAGAAGATACCCCGGGAGTGACCAGGGATCGCATTTATGGAGAAGCGGAATGGCTCGATCATTCTTTTTCCGTCATCGACACCGGGGGTATTGAATTTGAAGACACGGAAGATATCTTAAAGCAGGTCAAGCAACAAGCGGAACTGGCGATTGATGAAGCCACGGTCATCATTTTTGTTGTAGACGGTAAGGCGGGATTAACCCATTCTGACCGGGAAGTGGCGCAGATGTTGTTCCGCTCAAAAAAACCGGCGGTGCTTGCTGTCAATAAAATTGATCATCCCGATCATATGGTGGATGTGTATGATTTTTACTCAATCGGTCTTGATGAACCGGTTGCCGTATCCGGTGCTCACGGGATCGGGTTCGGTGACTTGCTCGATCAAGTGGTGAAGCATTTTCCTTCCTATGAGGAAGAGGAATATGAGGAAGACGTCATTAAGGTTGCGGTGATTGGCCGTCCCAATGTGGGTAAATCCTCGCTCATTAATGCGATACTCGGGGAAGAACGTGTTATTGTCAGTAACGTGGCCGGAACCACCCGTGATGCCATCGATACTCCTTTTGAAACAGAGGAGCAAAAATACGTACTGATCGATACGGCGGGAATGCGAAAGCGCGGCAAAGTATATGAAAAAACGGAAAAATACAGTGTGATCCGGGCGATGCGTGCGATTGAGCGTTCCGATGTTGTGCTGGTTGTTCTTGATGGAAAACAGGGAATTGCCGAACAGGATAAAAAAATTGCGGGTTATGCCCACGAAGCGGGCCGGGGGATCATCATCGTGGTAAACAAATGGGATATCGTTGAAAAAGACGATAAAACCATGCAGCGCATGACGCGGGAAATCCGTGATCACTTTGCGTTTCTTGATTATGCACCTGTCCAGTTTGTTTCGGCGAAAACGGGGCGCAGGGTGCAGCAACTGTTACCGCGCGTCTCCATTGTTGCCGAACAACACGCGATGCGTATCCAGACCAGTATTTTAAATGAAGTCATTTCCGATGCACTGGTGATGACTCCTCCTCCTTCGGATAAAGGAAGAAGACTAAAAGTCCATTATGTTACGCAGGTGAGTGTAAGACCGCCGACGTTTGTGATATTTGTAAATGATCCGGAATTGATGCATTTTTCTTACCTGAGATATCTGGAAAACAAAATCCGCGAAGCATTTGTCTTTGAGGGGACACCGTTACGATTCTTTGTTCGCCGTAAAACATAGAGAGGAGTTACATGGGGGAATGAGTTGGATTTCATGGATTACAGCTTACTTAATCGGTTCAATCAGTTTTAGTTATCTCATCGCCAAAAAAATAGCCAAAATTGACATAAGACAGCATGGAAGCGGCAATGCCGGGGCGACCAACACGCTGCGGGTGCTCGGTAAGGGACCTGCTGCTGCTGTTTTGCTGCTGGATGCCTTAAAAGGCGTTGTTGCCGTCGGGATAGGACATCTGGTTGCCGACGGTAATCAGGTGGTTCCTCTTGTGGCCGGGTTGCTTGCCATTGTCGGTCATAACTGGCCTCTTTATTTCCATTTTAAAGGGGGCAAAGGGATAGCCACAACTATCGGAGTCATGCTGGTTACAGCGTCATCAGCCGCTCTGTTATCGGGCATCGTGGCCATTCTGACCATCGCCGTCTTCCGCTATGTATCCCTCGGTTCCCTCATTTTTGTATCGGGAATCCCCTTCATAATGTGGTTATTTGGAGAAGACGCCATAAGAATCGTGATTACTGCGTTGGTTGCGGTTCTGGGAATTATTCGTCACCGTCGTAATCTGCAAAACCTTATACGGGGAACAGAAAGAAAACTGGGTGAAAAAGCCGCATCAAAAAATGATGCGGAGAAGAGGTGATTCAGATTGAAACAGGTTGGCGTAATCGGATCGGGAAGCTGGGGAACGGCTCTGTCCATTGTACTGGCAGACAACGGGATTGATGTGGAATTATGGTCTCGAAATGAGGATGTTGCACGGGAAATTAATGAGAAGCATACCAATTCTGCATATTTGCCCGATCGAACTCTTCCTGAATCGATACATAGTACGACATTGTTAAATGAAGTGGTTAGAGAAAAACCGGTTATATTACTGGCGGTTCCTTCACACGCAATCCGTTCTGTTGCCGCAGAAATCTCAGGATATCTTGATCCGCAGGCGTTGATTATCCATGTGGCCAAAGGGCTTGAACTGGATTCTTTAAAGCGTATGAGCGAGGTTCTGACTGAAGAATTGCCTGTCCCTAACCGTGAAAAAATCGTGGTTCTTTCGGGACCGAGTCATGCGGAAGAAGTGAGCAACAGATTGCCTACGACGGTTGTGGTTGCTTCACAAAACCAGTCTGCTGCAGAACAGGCACAGGATTTATTTATCAATTCCCATTTTCGCGTTTATACCAATCCCGATATTATCGGTGTTGAAATCGGCGGTTCTTTAAAAAACATAATCGCTCTGGGTGCCGGATTGTCTGACGGACTGGGATTCGGAGATAATGCCAGGGCTGCATTGATCACACGCGGACTTGCAGAAATCAGCCGGCTTGGTGTTCAACTCGGGGCCAACCCCCTTACTTTTGCAGGACTGGCCGGTGTCGGGGATCTGGTTGTTACCTGTACCAGCAGCCACAGCCGAAACTGGCGTGCCGGTCATATGTTGGCGATGGGAAAGAGCCTCGATCAGGTTTTGAAGGATATGGGCATGGTAGTAGAAGGGGTACGTACGACCAAAGCCGCATACCGTCTCGCTCAACAGGAAAACGTGGACATGCCGATTACACGCGAGTTATATCGGGTCTTATTTGAGCAAAAAGAACCGCGCAAAGCTGTTGAAGATCTGATGGGCCGCGGAAAGACCCATGAAGTGGAAGAGGTTGTGATGCAAATGGGCAAAAAAGAGGGATAGGACTGACTTTCTTTTTCAGCTATCCCTCTTTTACCTGCGGTAATGCATGGAGTCGGCTCTCATGATGCTTACTTTCTGAGCGGTGGCTGCCTCTTCTCTTTGTGCTGCTTTCTTGTTCGTGATCCGACTGAAATTCTTCTGTGATCAGGGACTGGATCACCGGTGATTGCAAAATCTCCATCAACTGCCTGAAGTCAACATGATTAAACTTTTTTAATAGACTTGATATTTGTAACGATTGATTTTTCCCTTTTTTCTTTCCAAAACCAATTCCGAACTGATCCATCAACTCAAATGCACTTACAATCGAATTCATCGCCTGGTCGATCTGTTGAATCATGACTGTAGCCTGTTTAATATTGTCCCTCATGCGCAGTATGGTATTGCGCATATCTTCCACCTGATTTTTTGAAGGGGATGACAGGTAAGAGACATTGCTTTTTTTTCTGGATGAAATGCCCTTTTTCTTTCCCGTGGCTGATGATGACCGCTTTTTCTTTGTATTGTATGGGTTACGCCAGTGACGCTGTTGTTGAATGACCACGTTCAATCCCTCCTGTGCGTTTTCACCATATCTTATGCACGCATGCGGGGGGATGTTCGGTCAGGGGACATTTGATCAATTTATGTTATAATAAAATTCGCTAATTGATAAAAAGAGGGTCGGAATGTATGGAACTGATGATGTATGCTTTAATTGCGATATTACTCATGTTTATCGCCAATATCACAATCGTGTTTGCGCGAAAGCTGCACAAAGGACTGCTGCGTATCGCCCTGTCGGTGATTGCATTTTTGTTGTTGATCCCGTCAGCATTACTGGTTCTGGTCGTTATTTTCAGTTAAACGAAAAGGGGTAGCAATCCATTGATTCAGATAACATTTCATCCTCAGAATAAAACCGTCAAGGTCAAAAAAGGGACTACCATCCTATCGGTAGCTTTAAAAGAAAGGGTATCCATCCGTCATAAGTGTGGAGGAAAAGGTTCCTGCACGACCTGCAAGGTGAAACTGAGCGGAGTGAAAAATGATGTCTCACCGCCGCGTCCGGCAGAGATCCAGCGACTGGGTCAATCGATGTTGGATCAAGGTTTTCGCCTCGCATGTCAGACGCGTATTTTCGGTACCGTCGAGGCAGAAGTTCCCGTTGATCCCCTGCAGGCCGCTGTTCAGGCCCGCCTGAACTTTGAGAGGAACAGGAGGGAGAACAATGACGAATAAAAGGAACCGGTTTGTGATTTCTCTCAGCTTACTTGTTCTTTTGACAGGATGCATGTATCCCGAGGAACGGGATCCTGGCAATCAGATCCCGCCGGGACAAATGGTGGAACAGGTACAACAGGCAATCGACCGGTATTATGAGGAAGAACATATTTTGCCGATTCAGACAAAACCAAAGGATACCCCCATTTTTGAAAAATACGTGATTCAGTTTCAAAAACTGGTACCTAAATATCTGCCTTCTCCACCACCCAATGTCTTCGAAGAGGGTGGATCCTATTATTATGTGCTGGTCAACGCAGAAGAGAACCCGACGGTGAAACTCCTGGATTTGAAGGTGACGAGCCGGGTGGCTGATGTACAAAGCCGGGTCAATGTTTATGTCCGGACAAAGGGCAATCTGCCTGTGAAAGAAGAGATTGGCTCCGGTTACTATTCGATCGATTTTGATGCTTTGAAGCTTGAAGAACAGACCGTAAAAAGTGTTTATTCCGGGGAATATTTACCTTTGATCATGAACCGGGACGGGCAGATTGGCGTCGATTACCGCATCGATTTATACAGGTTGCTTGGCCAGATGGAACAATTGCCTGAGAAAGGGACGGATATCCGGAAAATACTCGTTGACCAATCGATTTATGTCCCTGTGAAATCTTTTCCCTATACGATTGAAAACGGAGAACCTGTATTAATACCCGAGGAAAAGTAGCAGACGATCCTGCTGCTTTTTTGTAGCGGTCAAAACCTGTCATATTCCTTATTCCTCCTCATATACTTATAGTGTCCAATCATGTAGTACGAGATATTCCTTTTTCTGCGACAAAGTGACAGCAGGTTCAGGGAGACGGTTATAAGGAGGAGGTATTCAGGTGGAACGCGTTGATATTTTTCACGACATTGCGGAAAGAACCGGGGGAGATATTTATGTGGGAGTCGTGGGTCCGGTTCGTACGGGGAAATCAACTTTTATAAAAAAATTTATGGAGTCTGTTGTCCTGCCCAACATTGAGAATGACTCGGACCGTGTGAGAGCGACCGATGAGCTTCCGCAGAGTGCGGCAGGCCGTACGATTATGACAACCGAACCTAAATTCGTTCCCAACCAGGCCGTAGAGATCCATGTGGATGAAGGACTTAATGTTAATGTACGGCTGGTTGATTGTGTCGGGTACGCGGTACAGGGAGCACAGGGGTACGAGGATGAAAACGGGCCGCGAATGATTAACACCCCCTGGTATGACGAACCGATTCCTTTTGAGGAAGCGGCTGAAGTGGGAACACGAAAAGTGATCCAGGAGCATTCCACACTGGGAGTGGTGGTGACTACAGACGGTACGATTACGGATATTCCCCGTGAGATGTATGTCGATGCAGAAAGACGAGTGGTGGAAGAATTAAAAGAGGTGGGCAAACCTTTTATCATGCTGGTTAATTCCACCCGTCCGAACAGTCACGATACGCAACTGCTGGTTGAAGAACTGCAGGAGGAATATGACATTCCGGTTCTGGCAATGAGTGTGGCGGACATGGATGAACGTGAAATGTTGACCGTCCTGCGTGAAGTATTATTTGAATTTCCGGTACATGAAGTGAATGTCAATTTGCCGAGCTGGGTGATGGTTCTCGATGACGATCACTGGTTGAGGCAAAGCTATGAGGAAGCGGTAAGAGAAACGGTGAAAGATATCCGCCGACTGCGCGACGTTGACCGGGTCGTCGGATACTTCGTTGATTATGAAAACATTGAAAGGGCTGCCCTGGCAGACATGAATATGGGTCAGGGAATCGCTGAGATTGATCTGTACGCACCTGAGGATCTGTATGATAAAATCCTGATGGAAATCGTCGGAGTAGAGATTCGTGGCAAGGATCACCTGTTGCAGATTATGAAAGAGTTCAGTCATGCCAAACGGGAATACGATCGGGTTGCGGAGGCATTAACGATGGTTCGCCAGACCGGTTACGGTGTATCGCGTCCGTCGATCGATGAAATGGAGCTGGAAGAGCCCGAGGTTATTCGTCAGGGATCAAGGTTTGGCGTCAGATTAAAAGCGAAAGCTCCGGCCATCCACATGATCCAAGTTAATGTGGAGTCAGAGTTCGCTCCGATTATCGGTACCGAGCAACAGAGTCAGGAACTGATCAATTATCTGATGAATGACTATGATCGTGATCCCCATAGTATCTGGCAAACGGAGATTTTCGGCCGTACATTGAGCAATATTGTAAACGACGGGATTTCCGCCAAATTATCCATGATGCCGGATCATGCCCGCTTTAAATTACAGGAGACACTGGAACGCATTGTCAATGAGGGTTCGGGCGGATTGATCGCCATCATATTGTAATTATTCGTATTTTAAAAGCTTCTATCATTTGATAGAAGCTTTTTGGCGTTATGGTACTGCAGACCTATATATGCGTCTTATGTTCTAGATACATAGAATCATTTTTGCATGATTCCGTTAAAAATTCTTGACCTGGCTGATTTGGCTATATTAATATTAGCTTGACCTCCTTGTAGAAATTGGAGGAAATAAGTATAAAATTGTCCAACATAGTTAAGACAGTATAATAGGTGCAGTACATAATGTTTGCCTATTGGGAGGAGGTGAGACAATGAATAAAACGGAACTCATCGCTCAAGTGGCTGAAGCTGCAGGTCTTACAAAGAAGGATGCATCGAAAGCTGTTGATGCTGTATTTAATGCGATTGCAGAATCTTTGAAAAAAGGTGACAAAGTCCAGTTAATCGGATTCGGTAACTTTGAGGTTCGCAACCGTGCTGCCCGTAAGGGACGCAATCCTCAAACCGGGGCTGAAATTAAGATCCCGGCAAGTAAAGTACCTGCTTTTAAACCCGGTAAGGCATTGAAGGAAGGCATCCAATAGATTTTGACATCAAAGACGTGCGGGAAGAGTTGCTGAGGACAGCAACTCTTCTTTTGCTTTTTCAAGACTTCTTTGCTAATATGATATTGTGTTTTTGCCATTATAGGAGGGAAATAACATGGCTGTAGATCATGCTAAAATAGAACAGGCCGTTCGAATGATACTGGAGGCAGTTGGAGAAGATCCCGACCGGGAGGGACTGATCGATACACCGGCCCGGGTGGCACGTATGTATGAAGAGGTTTTTCAGGGATTGAATGAAGATCCCAGGCAATACTTTTCCGTTATCTTCAGTGAGGAACATGAAGAACTCGTCCTTGTGAAAGATATTCCGTTTTTTTCTATGTGTGAACATCATCTTGTTCCTTTTTTCGGAAAGGCACATGTTGCCTATATCCCCCGCGGAGGAAAAGTGACGGGGCTTAGTAAGCTGGCCCGTGCCGTGGAGGCCGTCGCCCGCCGTCCTCAATTGCAGGAAAGGATCACCACAACAGTGGCCGACAGCATTATGGAAATGCTGGAACCGAGCGGGGTAGTCGTCGTGATTGAAGCGGAACATATGTGTATGACCATGCGGGGGGTGAAAAAACCCGGAGCCAAAACGGTAACTTCGGCCGTGAGGGGGATTTTTGAAAAAGATGCACCTGCGAGAGCAGAAGTGTTCAGTTTGATTAAAGGATAAACATGGTATTTATACTTATTTTATACCCCCGATTACAACAAAGGCATCATGATGAACGGAAGTTCGTTATGATGTTTTTTTAAAAGTAATCATATAAATGAATTACGGGGAGGGGGATGGTTGTGCCGAGAGATCAGGTGAGTGTACTGGTCATTCATGGTATAGGCGATCAAAAGCCTTATCAGACTCTGGATCAGTTTTGCGTCAGACTGACCTCATATTTGCAATCACAACCTGACAATCGATCCAATCAGGAGATACGACTTTGTCATTATCGCAGGCATACCGGCGGATGTCAGTTTGATGACGGTGTAAGGATTGAAGAAGCAGACGGGTTTCAATGGAATATACAGGAATATTACTGGTCAAATCTTGTCAGAACAAGGGTATCTTTTGCCGAGATTATCCACTGGTTGATCGAAACGTCGGACGGGGCTGCGGATTATTACAGTGAAAACAGCGAACTGGTTAAAGAATATGAATCGTTTGAAAACGGGAAATTTAAAAAACGGTGGTATCTTAAGCATCTCGGTTGGTTCACCCGCCTAGTTTTTTCACTTCCCCTATCCATCCGGCCCTTACCGCAGGCTTTTGACCGGATTATCACGCTCTTTTTGGGAGAAAAACGAAGGTTATTTATCAAACATATTTCCGATGTCGTCATGTACACCTCTGCCGACAACAGTTCTCATTATGATCAGATTCGAAGCGAAGTATTGCACGGAGCGGTGGAGAAGATCAAAGAGTTGCTAAAAGAAGATGCCCAGGTAGTGATTGTGGGTCATTCTCTCGGGAGTGTCATTGCCTACGATGCAATGAATAAAATCAATCATCTGATGAATCATGACCCCGGGTTAAAGCAACTTTCCTATCGCTTGAAGGGAATAATTTCCATAGGTTCTCCGCTTGACAAAGTAGGATTCTTTTTCCGCGAACGAGCACGCAGGGATCAATATGTCAGAAGGTACATGATTAAAAATATCCATGGTTTTCGTACGAGAGGAAAGGTTTATCCCCTGAATGGAGTGCCGGTTACCCTGACAACTGAAGTCCGGGACCATCTATCACATGTTCGCTGGATCAATTTGTGGAATTCTTCCGATCCGATTTCGGGTCATCTTGATTTCTATCGCGACGTGGAAAACATCGAACTTAAAGATGACCGGGGATGGGTTCATTCTCATGTGATGTACTGGGATCATTCCCTTTTATACAGGGCAATCCAACATATTGTAAGTGGGGAAAATTTCAATACGTTATGGCGGGACGAACGGGGAGAAGATCAAACAGGAGGAATGTAATGATTACGTATCTGGCTATTTCTTTAGGAGCATTACTGGGAACACTGTTACGTTTTTTCAGCGATCAATCGTTTTCATCCCCATATCTGTCTACGATGCTGGTGAATAGTCTCGGGAGTTTCGGAATCGGAATGGTCACCACCCTCTTCCTGACTGTGCTTCCTTTATCCCATGCGATTAAAACCGGTGTCAGCACCGGCTTTTTTGGATCGTTAACTACTTTTTCTACATTCAGTGTCCACTCCTTACAATTATTGAGGGACGAAGAATGGCTCTTCTTTTTCTTGTACAACGGATTTCATCTGATCATGGGGCTGACTCTGGTATGGATGGCGATTCATTTTATATACCGCTTCAGCGGTCACAGGCAAAAGGGGAAAGCATGATGGAATGGGTTCTGGTAGGGATAGGCGGGATTTTTGGAGCACTAGCGCGTTTCCTTGTTACGCAATGGATCACCCGGACTACGGACAGGCTCTTTCCATGGGCTACTTTTTTGATCAATATGGGCGGCTCCTTTGGACTTGGTTTTCTTCTCGGAGCGATCGGACCGGATTCCGGTATCTCTCTCTTGCTCGGGACAGGCTTTCTCGGTTCGTTTACGACCTATTCCACTTTTTCATTAGAGGTGATTCAGGTCGGTCGGAAATCGAAGAAAGTATCTCTCCTTTACCTGTTCCTCAGCATGATAATGGGAGTCTGTATGGCAGCTTTGGGGTATATTACGGGTGGATGGCTTGCAACAGCAGGGATTGGCTATTGACAAGTTTGGTTTTTTAAGGGATAGTGAGTATGGCTATAATAAATATTGATAGATGCTAAAGGAGAGTTGTCCGTGGATTACCATGATTTTTTTGTGATTAAAGCAAAAGAAAACGGTGTCAATGTCATCGGATTAACACGTGGGGAGAATACCCGCTTTCATCATTCGGAAAAACTGGATAAAGGGGAAATTATGATCGCTCAATTTACAGAGCATACTTCTGCCATTAAGGTGAGAGGAAAAGCCTTGATCCAGACCAAACTGGGAGAGATTATCAGCGGTGAAGAAGATGATGAGCGTGAGAAGTCTTAGCTTATAATGGGGAGCAGGCATAGCCTGCTGTTTTTATTTATAGAATATATAGAGGAGGATTGAATTTTGCCGGGCGGCGCGCGTGGGAGGTGCATCATCCGATGTCGAGAAATATTTTCATCGCAGTTCTGATAGCGACATTGATGTCGATTTCACTCTCGTTTTTTTCAAATTATGATCCGCGCATCGCTTCAAAACAGTCCGAAGTCCCCGCTTTTCAGGTGGCATTGAAATACGAAAAAAGACTGTCTCCCTATAATCTGGTGGATATGATTGTTTCCCAGCGATTGCAATACCCGGTGGAACGAGTGATGTGGAAAGGGGATCAACTGGAAGTGGATCTGACCATCCCGAGATTATCCCCCCTTGATAACCATCACATATATGAGGATCTGTACAGAATGGTGGAACTTTCATTCCTCCGGGTCAACAATGTGAACGAAGTAAATGTAAGGGTGTTGATGGAACAGGAGGGAAAACCGGTATTGTTGATTGCGATGTCAGCCGACCGTCGCCAATTAAGCCGGCCCCTTCCCGACAAGCCGGATGTTGTAGAAAAAAAAGCAATTATTGAGCAAAACTTTAGACTTTATTACGGCACATTCTGGAAGCAAAATTTTGAAAAAGCATCTTAAAATTTCACTTAAACAAAGATATAATAACGATAGTGTGTTATACTCAGGGAAGATTGTGACAACAAATGAACCTGTAAATGTTTTTTGGTTGTTGGAGGACCAGAGCTATGAACCTTTTAAAAAGTCGTTATGCCAGGCAACTGTCGGAGATTATGAATCAAGTGAAGCAATATGCGGAAAATCCCTTTGTGCAACAATTCATTGACCTTCCGCAGGTTTCACAACTTCGCATCCAGTTGCTTTATTTATTTTTGCAGGAACAGCAGGTTCCTGAAGATAAAATTCAACAATATTGCGTATCCGCTACGTTGATCCAAATGGGTTTGGACAGTCATGAAGATGTTCCTCTTGAAAGCGACAACAGTGAACTTGATGAACGCTTCCGTCAGCTCCTCGTCCTTTCCGGAGATTATTACAGCAGCCGCTATTATGATCTGCTGGCAAAAGTAGAGGATACGGAAACGATCAAGTTGCTGGCTTCAAGCATTCAATCGATTAACGAAGCCAAAATCAATCTGTATTCAAAGAGAAAACAAAATAAAATCAGTGAAAATCACTACCTTTCTTATATAAATTTTATCGACACCAACTTATACGTATCCATCATCAACCGTTACCCCACTCAGATGGGACAGGCCTGGTCCAATTTAATCCGTCAACTTGTGCTTGTAGAAAGGTTGTGGAACGAGTACCGTACTTTTCAATGGGAGAAAAAAATACAGGGCTATCTTTCCATACTGGATCAACACATGGATGTTCATCGTTCGGTACAAAAGTTGATTCAAAAAATCCGTGAACTTCTCCTGCATTCCCAGGAGATGACACAGAGGATTACATCACAGGAAACCCGAGAAGAAATCATGCTTGTGATACAGGAATATATCAGACAAATCGATCTGGTTCCCGGCCGGATCGCAGAGGAGATGTAGACATTGGAGCAGCGGGTGGGAGAAGAAAAAGCTAAATTTGTTCATTCCGTTTTTGAAAGCATTGCACGGGACTACGATCGCATGAATTCCATTATTAGTCTGGGACGTCACAGAGCGTGGCGAAAATATACCATGAAGCAGATGGATGTGCAAAGGGGAGATACAGCCATCGATGTTTGTTGCGGCACCTGTGATTGGACGATTGATCTGGCACGTGCCACAGGAAAGAACGGCAAAGTGGTCGGTCTCGATTTCAGCCAGAATATGCTTGATATCGGAGCTGAAAAAGTCCGCCGGGAATCCCTTGACGGGCAGGTAGAATTAATTAACGGAGATGCCATGGCCATTCCCTATGAAGATAATACCTTTGACTATGCAACCATCGGTTTTGCGCTCCGTAATGTTCCGGACTATCGCCATGTTTTATCGGAAATGGCAAGAGTGGTCAAGCCGGGAGGAAAAGTTATTTCTCTCGAAGTGTCCAAGCCTTTGTGGAAACCTTATCGCAAATTATTTTATTTTTATTTCTTTCATATTCTTCCCGTCATCGGGAAACTGGTGGTAAATAAATACGAGCAGTACAGCTGGCTACCTCAGTCTCTGATCGATTTTCCCGACAGTCGCCGGCTGGCTGAAGATTTTAAAGAAGCGGGTCTGAAGGATGTAAAAACCCGCTTATTTGTCGGCGGCGTTGCAGCACTGCATATCGGAACGAAAAGATAACTGATGTAAAGGAGTCGTTTGATCAATGGCTTTTCACGATATTCGAGAATTTATCGATGAACTGGAGAGACGGGGATGGCTTAAACGTATCAAGACAGAAGTGGATCCCATTCTTGAAATTGCTGAAATTACCGATCGTGTATCAAAAATGCCAGGGGGAGGTTATGCCCTGCTTTTTGAAAATGTTAAAGGTCATGATATCCCGGTACTCACCAATGTGATGGGAAGTTATGAAAGAATGAGTCTTGCACTCGGAGTGGAAAAATTGGATGACATCGCTGCTGAAATTCAGCAAATGATGGAACTACCCACTCCGGGAGGCGGATTTATGGATAAACTGAAGGCACTACCCAAACTGGCGGAAATCGCTTCTTTTATGCCAAAAACGGTCAGAAAAGCGCCCTGCCAGGAAGTGGTGTTAACCGGAGATGATGTTGATCTAAATCGCTTCCCGATCCTCAAAACGTGGCCTCAGGATGCGGAACGGTTTATTACGTTGCCGCTGGTTTTTTCAAAGGATCCCGTCAGCGGCAAACGCAATTGCGGCATGTATCGCATGCAGGTGTATGACGGGAAAACCACGGGAATGCACTGGCACAAACATAAGGGTGGAGCAGAACATCATCGAAAGGGGAAGAAGGCGTTGCCGGCAGGTGAACGAAAAATGGAAGTAGCCGTCGCCATCGGGGCAGATCCTGCTGTGATTTACTCCGCAACCGCTCCGCTTCCGCCAGATATCGATGAAATGGTCTTTGCCGGATTTTTGCGAAAGCAATCGGTTGAAATGGTCAAATGCAAAACGGTGGATCTCGAAGTTCCCGCTAATGCCGAAATCGTCCTGGAAGGGTATGTCGATCTCGATGAATTAAGGGTGGAGGGTCCTTTTGGAGATCATACCGGATATTATTCACTAGCTGATTTATATCCCGTTTTTCATATCCAGGCGATCACACATCGCAGAGACCCGATTTATACTGCGACCCTAGTAGGAAAGCCGCCACAGGAAGATGCTTATCTCGGTAAAGCGACGGAGAGAATTTTTCTGCCATTGATGAAAATCATGTTGCCGGAAATCGTCGACATCGACATGCCGCTGGAGGGTGGTTTTCACAATTGTGTGATTGTATCAATACGTAAAAGATATCCTTATCATGCCCGCAAGGTGATGAACGGATTGTGGGGTATGGGATTGATGATGCTTGCCAAATTGATTGTCGTCGTCGATGAAGATGTCGATGTTCATAACTATTCCGAAGTCTCCTGGCGCGTTTTTCACAACATTGACGCCCGACGGGACGTTATGTTTGTGGATGGACCGACCGATGACCTCGATCATGCTGCACAACGTCCTCATTTTTCTTCAAAAATGGGGATTGATGCTACGAAAAAATGGCCGAATGAAGGATTTGAAAGAGAATGGCCGGATGATATTGAGATGAACGAAGAGACAAAAAATCTTGTTGACCGGAAGTGGACTCAATATGGTATTGAATAAAATCAAAATCATTCTGGAAATGATCAAGTTTGAACATACCGTTTTTGCCCTTCCCTTTGCCTATATGGGTGCGGTGCTGGGGAGTTTTGTTCATCGTGGTACGTGGCCGCTGTGGGAAGAGATCGGCTGGATCACACTGGCTATGGTCGGCGCCCGCAGCGCCGCCATGGCTTTAAACCGTTTGATCGACCGCTATATCGATGCGGCTAATCCGCGTACAAACAATCGGGCAATTCCGGCGAAACTGGTATCGGTAAAAGAAGTATTGTGGTTTATCATCATTTCATTTTCCGTTTTGTTTTTTGCAGCCTTTCAGCTCAATATGCTGGCGGTCAAACTGTTGCCGCTTGCCGTCTTCATCCTTGTGATATATTCTTATACGAAACGATTTACCTGGCTCTGCCATGTCGTTCTTGGGATTGCGATCGGGCTGGCCCCCCTGGGTGCCTGGGTTGCAGTAACCGGACAGATTGATCTGTACGGGCTCCTGCTTTTTGCCACGGTGGCCCTGTGGACGGCAGGATTTGACGTGATTTATGCCTGCCAGGACATTGAATTCGACCGCAAACACGGACTTTATTCCATTCCCAGTCGATTCGGATTGGCAAAAGCGTTAAAGATCGCCCGGCTTTTTCACCTGGTCACCATCATTGGATTTGTCACATTATTTTTCCTGGTGGATATGCAGATCTGGTTTGCAGTGGGTGTGATTGTTGCGGCTGCTCTGTTATTCTATGAACATCAACTGGTATCACCCGATGACCTGAGTAAATTAAATACCGCCTTTTTTACAATGAACGGGGTTTTGAGTGTTGTTGTTTTTGTTTTTACATTAATTGATCTGGTGATAAGATGAGAATAGTAAAAGATAAACCCATTTATGTTGTGGCCATTACTGGTGCCAGCGGCAGTATTTATGGTGTCAGACTGGTGCAGGAACTGATGAAAATCGATTCGATGATCCACCTGCTGATCACCGAGGCAGCCTGGCAAGTCTTCCGGGAAGAAATGGGCTGGGATACGGCGGACCGGGAAAGAATATTAACAGAAAAATTCATTCAGTTCCGGGATGATCTGCCGGGAACATTGCATTATCATGAAATGAGAGACTTTACAGCTCCCATTGCCAGTGGTTCTTACCGCAGTGATGCAATGGTGGTCGTTCCCTGCTCCATGGGCACTCTTTCAGCTGTTTCCCAGGGGTCATCACGCAATTTGCTGGAGCGAACGGCAGATGTGATGCTGAAAGAAGGGAAAAAATTGATTCTGGTTCCCCGCGAGACACCGTTAAACAGTATTCATCTTGAAAATATGCTCAAACTCTCACGCATGGGGGTACACATTCTCCCGGCAATGCCGGGGTTTTATCACCAACCGCAAACCATGGAAGATCTGATAGACTTTGTGGTGGGGAAAACACTGGATTTCCTGGGAGTTGACCATGAATTGTTCAGAAGGTGGGGAGATCAGTCATGACATTGATTCGCATCGGACAGATTGCATATACGAACATATTGCCAGTCTATCATTTCGTGGATCGCCAACGTTTTTCAGGTCAGGCAGAATGGATTGAGCAGGTCCCTTCCCAACTAAATCAAAAAATGGCGGCAGGGGAGATGGATCTCGGACCGATTTCTTCCTTTGCCTACGCCAGGCATCATGACAAATTGACATTGCTTGCCGATCTGTCCATCAGTGCAAGGGGACCCGTACGATCCATTTTCCTTTTCAGCAAAAAACCTTTGCAGGAGTTAAATGAATCCAGGATTGCTCTTACCAGTTCGTCAGCCACATCCGTCAATCTGTTAAAAATTATTCTTGAGAAATTTTACTCGGTTCATCCCCTTTATGAAACAATGGATCCGGATGTCGAAGTCATGATGGAGCAGGCAGATGCAGCTTTGTTAATCGGTGATGATGCCATGCGTGCTGACCGTAAAAGGTTGCCATATTACCAGTATGATCTCGGGGAATTGTGGTATAGGGAAACAGGAATGTGGATGATTTTTGCTGTATGGGCCGTGCGTAATGAAGTGCTTGAACATTCCCGGGAAAAAATACAACAAATCCACGAAGCTGTTTTGATCAGTAAGTTAATGGGGAAGGAACGTCTTGATGAAGTCATCAGGGTGGTACAATCTTCCTACGGAGGAGACACAGATTACTGGGAAACATATTACAGCGGTTTATCCTATGACCTGAGTGAAGATCATAAACGGGGACTGGAATACTATTATCAGTGTGCAGCCGATTTGGGCCTGTTGGTGCGACCTGTTAAGGCAAAAACATGGAATGCATCTTCTGCTTTAAAAATTGAAAACAGCTGAAACAAAGGTGAATCAAATGAAATTGACCGATATCTATCAGGATTTAAAATCAGATATGCAGGTGATTGAAACCCATCTGGAACAGTCGATCAAAAGTAGCGAGTCCATATTACAAAAAGCATCCAGCCAGCTGTTAAAAGCAGGGGGTAAACGGATCCGCCCGGTTTTCGTCCTGTTAAGCGGTAAATTCGGCCACTATGATATTGAACGGTTGAAATATATCGCCGCATCTCTGGAATTGATTCATATGGCGACCCTGGTTCATGATGACGTGGTTGATGATGCGGACACCCGCAGAGGAAAGAAGACCGTCAAGGCACGCTGGGATAATCGAGTGGCCATGTATACCGGTGATTACATCCTTGCACGGGCACTTAATGTTGTGACGGAGTTGAAAAAACCGGAGATCCACCAGTCCCTTGCGAAAGTGGTCGTTGAAATGTGTAAAGGTGAAATCCAGCAGATCAAAGATTTGAATAACTGGAACCAGTTTTTGAAACAGTATCTTCGTCGCATCAAGCGAAAAACCGCTCTGTTGATTGCGGTAAGCTGTCAACTTGGGGCAATGGTCAGTGATTGCAGTTCTGATGTCATTCGCCGATTATTCCATTTTGGTTATTATGCGGGAATGGCTTTTCAGATAACCGATGATATTCTTGATTTTACGGGAACTGAAAAAACACTGGGGAAACCGGCGGGCAGCGACCTGCGCCAGGGAAATATAACCTTGCCTGCCCTCGCCACATATCATGATACACAATACGGGGCAAAACTGCGGGAATGGGTCGAAGAAGGAAGTCTGTATGAACATATGGACGAAGCGATCGAAATGATTCGCAAAGGTCCCGGCATCGATTTTGCCAGAAAGCTGGCGCAACGTTATAATGAAAAGGCGCAACAGGCATTAGATGCTTTACCGGATATCTCAAGCAAAGAATCTTTAATCGCCATCTCTCAATTTATTCAGGAACGTAAGTCATAAGCCTTGTTGCAACACGTGAATAATTTTGATAAAATTTTCGATGTCTGAAACAGCTTGGTAGATATTGATCCTACATAAAGTAAACAATTGAACGGAGGATGTAGACATGGAAAAAACATTTATTATGGTAAAACCAGATGCTGTACAACGCAACTTAGTCGGTGAAATTGTTTATCGTTTTGAAAGAAAAGGATTTCAACTGGTAGCCGCCAAATTGATGAATGTGAGCAGGGAACTGGCGGAAAAACATTATGCAGAACATAAAGACAAGCCCTTTTTCGGCGAACTGGTCGATTTTATCACTTCTTCACCTGTATTCGCCATGGTATGGCAGGGGGAGAAGGTGATCGCCACCGCCCGGAATATGATGGGTACGACCAATCCCGTTGAGGCTGCACCGGGTACCATTCGCGGCGACTATGGTATCAGTATGGGAATGAACATTATTCACGGTTCCGATTCGCCGGAAAATGCGGAAAGAGAAATTGCTCTCTGGTTTGATGAAAGTGAGATTTTGTCTTACGAAAGAACGTTGAGCAAGTGGATTTAGACTGAAAAACTAATGAGGCTTTCGCCTTCGCCAGACGGCAATGGCGGAAGCCCGTTTTTCTTTTGTGATTTTTTTGATCAATCCGGGGTGTTGACCAATGCGTAAAATCTTGCTCTTTTTACTATTGCCGGTAATGATTCTTACACTCTCGGGCTGCGGCAATCTTCCAGACTCAACTCCTCAGGAGGGGGGAAGAGAGGAGCACATTGAATTAACTGTGTCTGCAGCAGCCAGCATGACGGATCTGTTGAATGAAGTACGGGAGCTTTACCATCAATCTCACCCGGAGGTACGCGTCATTTTCAACTTTGCCTCATCCGGAGTCTTAAAAAATCAAATAGAGCAGGGCGCACCGGTGGATGTGTTTATTTCTGCTGGTCAAAGGGAGATGCAGGATCTGGCGGGAGCCGGTCTGGTTCAAGAAGATGAAATTTCCACCATAGCACGTAACCGGCTGGTGCTTATTACACCCGGAACTTCATCCGGGAACGAGATCAAAAATTTAAACGATTTATTTTCGCCCCATGTACATAAAGTTGCAATCGGTGACCCGCTTACGGTTCCGGCAGGTTATTATTCCAAACAGGCACTTGAACAGGAAAATTTGTATGAATCACTCAGAGATAAACTGGTCTATGCAAAGGATGTACGTCAGGTTTTAACATATGTCGAATCGGGAAATGTGGACGCGGGCTTTGTCTATCAATCGGATTTTATTGCTTCCGGTAGGGTAAATTCCGTATTGACGATCGAAGACAGCATGCATGATCCGATCCTTTATCCCGGAGCGGTGATTCTGTCTTCCCCACACCCTGAACAATCGCGCGCTTTCTTGCAATTTTTTGAGAATGAACGGGTGAAGGAACTGATCAAACAATACGGTTTTTCTGTATCAACGGATTAGGAGGAGGTTCTGTGATTCAATCATTCTGGGATCCGGTAGCTTTATCGATTCAGGCTGCAGGGCTGTCCACCCTGCTGGTCCTGTTATTGGCACTGATTTCGGGATGGTGGATGGCTAGAAAGACATTCCCGGCCAAAACCTTTGTGGAAACACTGGTGATGCTTCCGCTCGTCTTACCTCCTTCCATCATCGGTTTTATCATCCTTTTTTTGATGGGGCGGAATTCCCCTCTGGGTTCTTGGTTATGGGACACCTTTCATTTTTCAATCATTTTTACCTTCTGGGGCGCGGTAGTTGCCGCTGCCGTAGTCTCATTTCCGCTTGCCTATCAAACCATAAAAAGCGGATTTCAATCAATTGATCCTGATCTGGAAAATGTGGCGAGATCCGATGGCGCAAGCGGATGGCAGGTGTTTTACCTGATCAGCCTTCCCCTGAACATGCGGTTTATATTGTCGGGTGCAACCCTTGGATTTGCGCGGGCCCTCGGAGAGTTCGGCGCTACGTTGATGGTTGCAGGCAACATCCCCGGCAGGACACAGACCGTTCCCACGGCAATTTATATCGCCGTAGAGTCGGGGCAGTGGACGTGGGCATGGTTGTGGACACTGACGATGATGACCGTATCTTTTTTCATGCTGTGGCTCGTGTATCGATTGCAAACAAAAAATGATTGAAAATTTCATGACAAAAAAGGAAATGCACATTTTGACGAAGAATGTAATATCATTACATAATGTGTCACAGGATGAAAAGGGGAACGATGTCATATGGAACAATCACATATTTCCGAAACTGTCGATCGTGATTTTGTCAATTTTATCGCCAGCATGAAGAAACTGACGGGAATCGATCTGGCTTTGTATAAAGAGGCTCAGATGAAACGCCGTCTCACTTCTTTTCGCATCAAAAAAGGGTATCAAAATTTTTCGGATTTTTTTAACGCCGTAAAAAATGATCGTAAGCTTATGGAAGAACTATTGGATCGAATGACTATCAACGTGTCCGAATTTTTCCGCAATCCGGGACGATGGGATGTACTCGAGAAAAAAATCATTCCGGAATTAATGAAAGGAAAATCTTCGTTGAAGGTGTGGAGTGCCGCCTGTTCCACCGGAGAAGAACCCTACTCACTAGTGATTGCCTTAAATCAGTTTTTCCCGTTAAACAGAGTGAAAGTGACGGCAACCGACATCGATGAAGGGGTTATTAATAAGGCGAAAGAGGGCATTTATGATAAACGGGCACTCAAGAATATCTCAGCCGAACGGTTAAAAACTTATTTTGAAGAAAAAGATTGGGGACGTTATCAGGTTAAAGATGAAGTGAAAAAGCAGGTCCATTTCAAACGCCACAACCTTTTGGCAGATTCCTTTGAGAAAAATCATGACCTGATCGTATGCCGAAATGTGATTATTTATTTTACCGATGAGGCGAAGCACCTGCTTTATCAAAAGTTCAGCGATGCTTTAAATCCGGGAGGGATATTGTTTGTCGGCAGTACGGAACAAATTTTCCAGCCCCAGCAATACGGATTTGAGACGTATGACACATTTTTTTACCGAAAAATGAATCGATAGGAGAAAGAGACCGCTGTTGTTTCGGCGGCTTTCTTTTTATTCAACAGGTGCGAGGGGTGCGCGTGCGCTTCCGCTGACGCTGAATGATCAATGCATAAATATTGCCTGATTTCAAAAACTATATTCGATATAAAAGAATGGAGATGAAAACAGGTGGAAAAACAGAAGATCATCGAAGCGTATCATAACGGATATCTTACCCGGGAAGAATGCGCACAATTACTCGGCACCGATGATCACCGACTATATCAACTTTTAATCCATACTCAGAAAAGCAGTGGAAAAAGCCTATCATTTTTAAGGAGGCTATAATATAATAGCACTTAAAAGCGTTAAAGTGGGGAGGAACTATATGCGTTATTTGACAGCCGGGGAATCACACGGTCCGCAGCTGACGGCAATCATAGAGGGTGTACCCGCCCATTTGCCGTTGACTGCGGAAGAAATCAATATACAGTTAGCAAGGAGACAGAAGGGGTATGGACGCGGGAGAAGAATGCAGATCGAGAAGGATACATGTAACATTGTTTCCGGTGTACGTCACGGATACACCACGGGTGCTCCGATTACGCTGGTGGTGGAAAATAAGGACTGGACCCACTGGCAAAATATCATGAATGCTGAGCCGGTGACGGATGATGAGGAGATCAAGCGCAGAGTAACCCGTCCCCGTCCCGGTCATGCCGATTTAAACGGAGCGATTAAATATAATCACCGCGACATGCGCAATATTCTTGAACGTTCCAGTGCGCGGGAGACAACGGTACGTGTAGCAAGCGGAGCTGTCGCCCGTATTTTGCTGGAGCAGTTCGGTATCCGGGTGGGCGGCCATGTTCTTCAAATTGGGGAAATAAAAGCAGAACGTCGAACGGACCAGGTGTCGCTTGAGGAATTGAGAAAGATCACGGAAGAATCTCCTGTACGCTGTCTTGATTCGGAGGCAGCGGAAAAGATGATGAAACGGATTGACCGGGCCAAAGAGGAAGGAGATTCCCTCGGCGGTGTAGTGGAAGTCATAGTGGAAGGGGTGCCGATCGGACTGGGCAGTCATGTGCAGTGGGACAGAAAGCTCGATGCACGTCTCGCCATGGCTGTGATGAGCATTCAGGCCTTTAAGGGTGTAGAAATCGGTATCGGGTTCGAAGCGGCCGGGTTGCCCGGATCGCAGGTACACGATGAAATATTATGGGATCAGGAGAAGGGTTTTACCCGCAAAACGAACCGTCTTGGCGGTCTTGAAGGCGGGATGACCAGCGGCATGCCGATTGTGGTACGCGGTGTGATGAAGCCCATTCCCACATTATATAAGCCTCTGCAAAGCGTGGATATCGACAGCAAGGAGCCTTTTGTCGCAAGTATTGAACGGTCCGACAGTTGCGCCGTTCCTGCCGCCAGCGTCGTGATGGAAGCCGTGGTGGCCTGGGAAATTGCCCGTGCCATGTGCGAAAAGTTTCCCAGTGATCATTTAGTTGAGATGAAGCGCTATGTAGAAGCATATAAGCAATATACTAGGGAATTTTGAGGTCAGATGCCATGAGTACAAAAACATTACAGGTAGATCTGGGAGAGAGAACATATCCCATTCATATCGGAAAAAATCTGTTGAATCGCACAGGGCAATTTTTATCGGAACGGGGAATCGGTACGAAGCAAAGGTTATTTATCGTGACGGACAGCAACGTGGCTCCGCTTTATTTGCATAAAGTTAAGGATGGTTTGCGTTCCGTGGGATACAGGGTGGATTCCATGGTTGTGGAAGCAGGAGAACAGGCAAAGTCGCTTGCGACATTCGAAGAGATTATCGGTGCCGCGCTTCGCTTCGGCCTGGATCGAAACGGTGTTTTTCTGGCACTCGGTGGGGGCGTAGTCGGTGACCTGACCGGATTTGTCGCTGCAACTTATATGCGCGGAGTCCGGTTTGTTCAATTGCCGACAACGCTTTTGGCCCACGATTCCAGTGTGGGAGGGAAAGTCGCCGTAAATCATGCTCTTGGCAAAAATATGATCGGAGCTTTTCATCAACCTGAGGCCGTGATCTATGATACTTCCACCCTGCACACGTTGCCCGAAAGGGAAGTGGCTGCAGGGTATGCCGAGATCATCAAGCACGGATTGATCTGGGATGAAAGCTTTGTGACGTGGCTTGAACAAAATGCCGATGCATTGAACAAATTGGAAGAAGTACCCCTTCAGCAGGCGCTGTACCGTGCCTGTTCCGTCAAAGTTCATGTCGTATCCCGCGATGAAACGGAGCAGGGACTGCGCGCAATTTTAAATCTGGGACACACATTTGGACATGCGATTGAATCGTTGTCCAATTACCGCGGATTCATTCACGGGGAAGCAGTCGCCGTGGGCATGGTCGGCGCGGCTCTGCTCGCCGAGCGACTCGGGATGGCTGAAAATGTATATGAACGGACACGGAATATCTTAAAAAGTTTTCGTTTACCTGTAAGTCTGCCGCCGGAATATGATGAGCAGGAAATGATTGAGGCGATGAAAAGGGATAAAAAAGGGAAAGAGGGCAAACTGGTACTGGTGTTGCCGCGCGCCATCGGTCGTGTAGAAATTGTCAACGCTGTGGATGAGACAGCGGTGATGGAAGTGTTGAAAAGCTTAAAAGAGGTGGAATAATGGGAGTGCGAGGAATTAGAGGAGCGACGACTGTGGATGAGAACCGGTCGGAAGAGATCTGGCTGAGAACAAAAGAGCTTGTGGAGCAAATGGTTTCACAAAATGAGGTGAAAGCGGATGATGTGGCCAGTGTATTCATCACCGTAACTCCGGATATTGACGATGCTTACCCTGCCCGGGGAGCACGTGATATTCCGGGCTGGGATCTGGTACCGCTGATGTGTGCCACGGAGATTCCCGTTCCGGGTGGATTGCCCCGTTGTATCCGTGTGATGATGCTTGTTAATACAGATAAGTCCCTTGAAGAAATCCGTCACGTTTTCTTACGGGAAGCATGCAAACTTCGCCCCGACCTTACGCAAAAACAACAAAAAGGGTGTTGACACTATCCCTTTTTTCTATTAATCTGTTACTAACTTAAATGCACTATTTAATTGAGATGAGAAGAGTAGAGTTGAGCGAAGAGAGTGTAGAGGAGCCTGAGATGAGGATTCACGGTGCTGATTGAGAACGGACACGTGAACCGGGCTATCTGCCTGGTTTTTTTATTTCCTTCATTCTATCCTCCAATGCTCTTCGTTTATGCTCATGAAGAGGTGAACCCATGTATTATCCTTCCTTTACCGAATTTTTAAAATTGTCATCCGAGTACAACATGATTCCTGTTTCATCTTCCTTTCTTGCCGATGTTGAAACGCCGATCAGCGTGTATCAAAAGTTGCGTGCAAAAGACACTTTTCTGCTTGAAAGTGTAGAAGGAGGAAATCAATGGGGACGATATTCATTTGTCGGACTCAACCCCTTTTTGCAGATCAGCGGTCGTGATCACATCATTGAACGGCGGTCCCGCGACGGTATCACGGAAAGTAAACAGGGGAACCCGCTTAAATACCTGCGAGAGGAATTAAAAAAGTATCGCAGCCCGCATCAGGATCATCTACCCCGGTTTAGTGGAGGTGCAGTGGGGTATCTGGGTTTTGATATCATGCGATACTATGAATCGCGCTTGCAACCCCATCCCCGTAATGATTTGAATATGCATGATCTTAGATTTCTGTTTACGGATGAAGTGATTGCTTTTGATCATTATCGCCACGAAATCCATGTCATCGTTCATGTTCATGTTGAAAATGACGATGATGAGATGAAATTGAAGGTGAAATATGATGAAGCAAGGTCCAGAGTAGAGACACTGGTTGAGGAAATTCAACGGACCAGTGACGGCAGATCCGTTGATCAACGCAGGCGTTATCCCATCCGTTCGACGGGGGAAGAGGATGTTGTTTACGAACCGGAAGTCCAATCCAATATAAAAAAAGAGGAATTTATGGAGATGGTGGAATCCGCGAAGGAATATATCGCTGCGGGAGATGTGTTCCAGGTTGTGTTATCGCAGCGTTTTGAAATGGAAAATGAGAGTGACCCTTTTTCCATTTATCGTGTCCTTCGTTCAATGAATCCGTCACCCTATATGTTTTATGTGGAGTTTGACGATGAAGTTCTGGTGGGTACTTCACCTGAGATGCTGGTCAGGGTTGAACAGGGACGTGTGGATGTTCGTCCTATCGCCGGCACGAGACCAAGGGGAAAGAATCAGATCGAAGATCAGCAACTGTCAGATGAATTGCTGGCGGACGAAAAAGAACGGGCCGAGCATTATATGCTGGTCGATCTGGGGAGAAATGATGTGGGACGTATTTCCGAATATGGAAGCGTAAAAGTGGATCAACTGATGGAAGTGGAATATTATTCCCATGTCATGCACCTTGTCTCCCACGTCAGTGGCCGCCTGCACAGGGAAAAAGAGCCTTTTGATGCACTGCTGGCCTGCTTTCCCGCCGGGACCGTTTCCGGAGCTCCCAAGATACGTGCTCTGGAGATCATTGCCGAACTGGAAAATGTGGCCCGTAATGCATATGCGGGGGCGCTGGGTTATTTCAGTTTTAACGGAAATATGGATTCCTGCATTACCATTCGCACGGTGATCTGTAAGGGGTCGAAGGCATATGTGCAGGCCGGGGCGGGTATTGTAGCCGATTCAGTTCCTGAAAATGAGTATCAGGAAACGGTAAACAAAGCAAAAGGGATGATCAAGGCCATCCAAAAAGCTGGACGTGTATTTGATAAAGAGGAGGTTGAGAAACATGTTTCAACAAATGTTGAAGCGGGTCGTTAGTGGAGAAAGTTTGAGCAGAGAAGAGGCACGTCAGGCCATGGCGTTAATGATGGAGGGGGAAGCGACAGCCTCTCAAATCGCGGGTTTTATCACGGCGATGAAAATGAAAGGGGAGACCGTGGAGGAAATCGTGGGATTTGCAACGACCATGCGGGAAAAAGCCCGTTCACTCCACATTGATCAACAGGGACTGGTTGATACATGCGGTACAGGCGGTGACGGAGGGAAAACCTTTAATATATCAACTGCTTCGGCGATTGTAGCGGCGGCAGGCGGAGTCCGTGTGGCCAAACATGGTAATCGGGCTGTATCCAGCAAAAGCGGCAGTGCCGATGTACTCGAAGCCCTCGGCATTTCCATTCAACTGGCAGGCGAACAGGCTGAATCATGTCTCAATAAGACGAATCTGTGTTTTATGTTTGCCCCGCTATACCACCAGGCAATGAAACATGCAGCCGTTCCCCGCAAGGAAGTGGGTTTTCCCAGCTTTTTTAATCTGCTCGGTCCGTTGACCAATCCGGCAGGTGCAGAGTACCAACTTGTCGGCGTCTATGATGAAACGGTGCAGGAAAAAGTGGCTTATGTATTAAAAGAACTCGGGTTAAAGCGGGTGCTGGTCGTACACGGAGAGGACGGACTGGATGAATTGAGCATCTCGTCACCTACCCGTGTGGTTGAATTAAATCAAGGACTCATTCGAAACTATACGGTGACTCCCGAACAAATGGGATTGAAACGATATGCTTTAGAGGATATTAGCGGCGGATCAGCCTCTGACAATGCAGAAATTATGAAGTCTATATTTGCCGGTGACAGAGGTGCTTATCGTGACGTCGTCTGCTTGAACAGCGGCGCCGTTTTTTACCTCGCAGGGAAAACCGATACGATCGAGGAAGGGATAGTACTGGCGCAACAGGTGATCGACGAAGGACTGGCTGAACAGAAGTTAAATCAATTGATCGAGGTAACGGGAGAGATTGAATATGCTTCATAAAATTGTTGCCAAAAAAAAGCAGGAAATTGCCGATATTGATTCGTCCGTGATTGAACTGGCAACACAACTGGCACAACGAACCGGAACGAATCGTCTTTTTCGGCAAAGATTAATCCAATCTGTGCGGCCAGTCAGTATCATTGCGGAAGTTAAAAAGGCATCGCCGTCCAGAGGCGTGATCCGTTCTGATTTTGACCCGGTTCTGCTGGCATCTGCCTACGAACAGGCGCGGGTGGAAACAATATCTGTGTTAACGGATCGCACTTTTTTTCAGGGAGACAATGGGTATTTAACGGAGATTCGTACCCATGTAAAGGATACACCCCTTCTCCGCAAAGAATTTATTATTGATGAAATTCAAATCTATGAAGCGAAAGTCATTGGAGCCGACTGTGTT
Organism: Bacilli bacterium; assembly: GCA_041686735.1. Lineage (GTDB taxonomy): Bacteria > Bacillota > Bacilli > JACDOE01 > JACDOE01 > JAWLDF01. The sequence goes on along the minus strand of JAWLDF010000003.1, from coordinate 98,511 downwards.
TTGTTGATTGCTGCCATTCTCGAAGGGGAACAACTGGAGTCCTTTCACCGTCTCGCAACTCAACTAGGAATGGATGTTCTGGTTGAAGTCCATGATGAACAGGAACTGGATAAAGTGTTGTCACGGCTCACCCCCGGACTACTGGGAATCAACAATCGTGATCTCAAAACTTTCTCCACCTCTCTTGACACGAGCGAACGATTAATTGCCGGTTTGCCGTCTTCCCTGCGTGAACAAATGACCATCATCAGTGAAAGCGGGATTTCATCACCCGGGCATATTGAGCGGCTGGCACAGCTGGGGGTACGCGGTGTTCTGGTGGGTGAACATTTGATGAGACAAAAGGAGATTGTGCGGGCTGTTCATGAACTGGTGGGAGATTTAGAGGAGATGGAGAAGACATGTTCAGGACCGAAATAAAAATTTGTGGACTGCACAGCGGTGAAGTGTTAAAATCGATTACAAAATTACATCTGGATATTGACTATATCGGTTTTGTTTTTGCAGAGAGCAAGCGTCAGGTATCGCCTTCTTTTCTGCGTGAAGCGTCGCGGTTTATCCCCGCCCATGTCAGGACAGTTGGGGTTTTTGTCAATCCTGATCTACGAGAACTGGATCAGGTGATGGAGGAGTATCCGCTCGACGTGATTCAATTACACGGCGATGAGAGTGCGGATTTTTGTCTGCATGTGAAAAATCGCTATCACAATGAAGTATGGAAAGCGTGGCGGGTTGAAACGGATATAACGGATACTGTCGAACTGCCGTCTCCCGCTTATGCTACTGGAATTGATACTTTGTTGCTGGATACGTATGTGAAAGAGAGCAGAGGCGGAACGGGACAGCCGTTTCAATGGGATAAGATTCCGCTGTACAGGGACTGGACCGAAACCTGTCAAAAGCGGTTGTTCGTGGCCGGCGGTCTACATGTGGAGAATATAGAACAACTTTTACAACAATATGATATTGACGGCATTGATGTATCAAGCGGTGTGGAAACCGAAGGAGAAAAAGACCTCAACAAAATGATTCGGATGACGGAAAGGGTGAGAAAACATGACGCAAGCAGACTCGGCGGTTGATATGATTGCAACGGGACGTTCATTGCCTGATGAGAAAGGGAAATTCGGCAGGTTTGGCGGCAAATTTGTGCCGGAAACACTGATGAATGCGCTGTCTGAACTGGAACAGGCATACAGGGAAGCCAGGCAGGATGAAACTTTTATAAAAGAATTTGAGTATATGTTAAAACAGTACGGGGGTCGGGAAACACCGCTCTATTATGCCGAGCGTCTGACTGAAACCCTTGGTGGTGCGAAAATATATCTTAAAAGGGAAGATTTGAATCATACCGGGGCACATAAATTAAACAACGCTCTCGGTCAGGGATTACTAGCGAAACGGATGGGGAAAAGGTCCATCATTGCCGAAACGGGAGCCGGTCAACACGGAGTTGCTTCGGCAACCGTGGCTGCCAGGCTTGGACTGCAATGTAAAGTGTTCATGGGAGAAGAAGATATTGCGCGACAGCAATTAAATGTGTTCCGCATGAAGCTGCTTGGCGCGGAGATCATTCCGGTGACCTCGGGAACGCGCACCTTGAAGGATGCCACCAATGAAGCCATTCGTTACTGGGTCAGTCATGTCGACGACACTTTTTATATGATCGGATCTGTGGTCGGACCCCATCCATATCCGATGATGGTCCGTGATTTTCAAAGGGTTATCGGGGATGAGACCAAAAGACAGGTGGTTGAGGCCGAACAGCGTTTGCCGGATACCATTGTGGCGTGTGTGGGCGGCGGCAGTAATGCCATCGGGATTTTTTATCCGTTTTTACAGGACGATCAGGTTCATCTGCGCGGGGTAGAAGCCGCCGGACTGGGACTCGACACGGATGCACATGCGGCAACGCTCACGAAGGGTTCCCCCGGTGTACTTCACGGTTCACTTACTTACTTGTTGCAGGATCGTTACGGACAGGTTCAGGAAGCCCATTCCATTTCCGCCGGGCTTGATTATCCCGGAGTCGGTCCCGAGCACGCTTACCTGAAAGACGCGGGCAGAGTCACTTACACCAGTGTAACTGATGATGAGGCTTTAAACGCGTTTGAATTGTTAAGTCGTACTGAAGGCATCATTCCGGCGCTGGAGAGTTCCCATGCACTGGCTGATGTGATCCGATATGCACCGGGGTTGTCACAGGATCATATCATTGTTGTTTGTCTGTCGGGTCGGGGAGACAAAGACGTTGATTCCGTCCAAAAAAGGAAGGAGGGGATCTGATGGGACAGATGGTAATCCGCAAGGCATTTGACCGATCCCGGGACAAACCTCTTTTTATTCCATTTGTGACCGCAGGAGATCCCAGTCTTGAAGCGACAGTTGACATCGTAAAAACACTGGAGGAAGCGGGGGCAGATATGATTGAACTGGGCGTGCCCTATTCCGATCCTCTTGCTGACGGTCCCACCATTCAACAGGCATCACAGCGTGCGTTAAAAGAAGGGGTGACTTTTGATGACGTATTACAACTGGCCCTGACGATCAGGGAACAGGGGGTCGTCATCCCGATCTTATTTTTTACTTATGTGAATCCTGTTTTGCAGTATGGAGCGGAACGGATGTTTCAGCAATTTGAGACCTGCGGGATCGACGGGGTGATCATCCCTGATTTACCGGTCGAAGAGAGTGGGGAAATCAGGCAATTGTCCCTGAAATATCGTAAACCGCTGATCTCCCTGGTGGCTCCCACTTCAGAACAACGGATCAGTCAGATTGCTTCAAGTGCTGAAGGTTTTATTTATTGTGTTTCATCCCTCGGGGTGACCGGAACACGCAGTGAGTTCAGCAGTGATCTACATTCTTTCTTGGATCAGGTGAGGCAGTATGCGGATGTTCCGATTGCCGTCGGCTTCGGGATTTCCACACCCGGGCAGGTTGCATCCCTTCGTTCCCATTGTGACGGGATTATTGTGGGAAGTGCCATCGTTAAAATCATTGAGCATTATGAACAGGATTTAAAACATAAAGAATCCAGAAAAAATGCACTGGCTGAAATAAAAACATTTGTAAAATACCTTCAGTCTGAAGTATGATAATAAAAATATAAATATTGTCTGGGAGTGGTAGAAATGCTGGCAAAACGTCAATTGGTGAACGTGCCCGTTTATCAGCCGGGAAAACCGATGGAAGAAGTTAAGAAGGAGCTTGGATTAACCACTGTCATTAAACTGGCATCAAATGAAAATCCGTTCGGATGTTCTGCAAAAGCGAAGGAAGCGATTCAATCCGAACTCCATTCGCTTAATATCTATCCTGACGGAGGCAGCCTTGAATTGGGGGCCCGTTTAGCACAATTTCTTGATGTACCGCAGAATCAGTTGATTTTTGGTAATGGTTCCGACGAATTAATTCAATTTATTTCCCGTACTTATTTGCAGGAAGGAACCAATACAGTGATGGCCGTTCCCACTTTTCCGCAGTATAAATCCAATGCCATGATTGAAAATGCGGAGATTATTGAAGTTCCTTTGAAGGACGGCGTCCATGACCTTGACGCGATGCTTAAAGCGACGAACGAACAGACACGCGTCGTCTGGATCTGCAATCCCAACAATCCATCCGGAACTATGGTCGGTCACGATGAACTGGTTTCTTTTATGGAACGCGTATCGGACCAGACGCTCGTGGTTCTCGATGAGGCTTACTATGAATATGTCATCGATGATACTTATCCTGACGCGATTTCCCTGTTGGATCAGTATCCTAACCTGCTTATCTTGCGGACATTTTCGAAAATTTACGGACTGGCAGCATTACGGATCGGTTATGGAATCGGCAGTGCGCAGGTAATCGATGCTCTCAACCACGTGCGTGAACCTTTCAATACGAGCCGAATTGCGCAAAAAGCGGCACTGGCGGCAATCGACGATCAGGATTTTATCCGGGAATGCTGCAATAAGAACCGCGAAGGATTGGAACAATTATACCGGGGATTTGACCAACTCGGTCTCGACTATTATCCTTCCCAGACCAATTTTGTGCTGGTTCATGTAAAACGTAACGGAAACGAAGTGTTTGATGCCCTGTTAAGAGAGGGTATCATCGTCCGCTCAGGTGAGGCTCTCGGATTTCCAGAGTATGTAAGAATCACCGTGGGAGACCGTGAACAAAACGAACAGATTTTGCAAAAATTAGCGCAGATATTAAAACATGCGTCCGTGTAGGAATCGATAAGACAGACGGGGGTTAAAGAATGAAAGTAAAGGCAGCTATTCTCGGGGTCGGGTTGATCGGAGGATCCCTGGCTCTTTCTTTAAAAAAAGATGAACGTGTAGAAATTACAGGGTTTGATGTGGATAAAAATCGCCTGGAACTGGCCCGGCAACGAGGCGTCATTGATCAGGGAACCACACAGTTGGCGGAAGCTGTTGTAGACGCCGACTTTATTTTTTTGTGTGCTCCGGTCAACAAATTGTATGAACTGATTTCTTTTTTGCGTTATACCCCTTTAAAAAAGGGAGCAATTATTTCAGATACCGGCAGTGTGAAAAAACCGGTGGTTGAGTACGGAACTGGTTTTGAGGAACGGGGCGTATATGTCATCGGCGGACACCCGATGGCAGGATCCCATAAATCAGGGGTAGAGGCTGCACATGAAATGCTGTTTGAAAATGCGTATTATGTCCTTACTCCTCTTGAAGGAACGCCGCAGGAAAAAGTGGAAGAACTGACGTCACTGCTCGCCCATACACGCGCAAAGATTGTGGTGATGAATCCGCAGGAACATGACCGTGTGGTAGGAGCAATCAGCCATTTTCCTCATATCGTGGCGGCGGCACTGGTCAATCTCGTGGCCGATTATGATCGGGACAATGCCTGGTACCACCGCCTGGCAGCCGGCGGTTTTCGTGACATTACCCGAATTGCTTCCAGTAATCCGCAAATGTGGAGGGACATTATTGCCAATAACCGCGATGTGCTGATTTCCCTGATCGATGACTGGCAAAAATCGATGGAGCGCACGCGACGAATACTGGTGGAAAACAAAACGGAAGAGATCGAACAATTTTTTGATAAAGCGCGACAGTATCGGGACGGACTGCCCGAAACCAAAAGAGGGGCGTTGTCTCCCATTTTTGAAATATCCGTCGATGTTCCCGACCATCCCGGTGAGATTGGTCGTGTAACCACGTTACTGGGAGAAAAAGAAATCAGTATAACCAATATTAAAATCCTGGAAACACGTGAAGACATCATGGGCGTTTTACAAATCAGTTTTCGTAATGAAGGGGATATGCTAAAAGCTCAAAAATATCTGCTGGATGAGGGATACAAGGTATACACAAGGGAATAGGAAGGAGGAGGAAACGATGAAGGTATTGCGTCCTGTCAAGCGTCTTCAGGGTGAAGTGCGGGTGCCGGGTGACAAATCCATTTCCCATCGCGCAGTGATGTTCAGTTCGCTGGCCGAAGGAAACACGATCATTGAAGGGTTTTTGCCCGGCGATGATTGTTTGAGTACCATCAGTTGCTTTCGCAGGATGGGGATCGCAATCACACAGGAGGGAGAGCGTGTGATAGTTGAAGGAAGGGGATGGGACGGGCTTCGGGAACCTTCCGGATTCCTTGATGTGGGCAACTCCGGTACCACGATTCGTCTGATGATGGGCATATTATCCACTCAGCCATTTTTCAGTGTCCTTATCGGGGATGACTCCATCGCAAAAAGACCGATGGATCGTGTGGCTGTTCCATTAAGGGAAATGGGAGCCCTTATCGACGGCAGAGAGGGAGGTCGTTTCACCCCCCTTGCACTGCGCGGGGGAAGTTTGAAAGGTATTCGTTATCAACTTCCCGTGGCCAGTGCACAGGTTAAATCAGCACTGTTGCTGGCGGGGCTAAGGGCGGAAGGAGAAATAGTCATCGATCAGCCCGCCCTGAGTCGTGATCATACAGAGCGGATGCTTCAGGCTTTTGGAGCAAAGTTGCATCAGGAAGGAATGTCCCTCAGCATCAAAGGGGGACAGACTTTAAAAAGTCCCGGGAATATTCAGATTCCGGGTGATGTTTCATCGGCAGCCTTTTTGATGGCGGCTGCGGCGATGATTCCCGGGAGTGAAGTCAAAGTCCGCGATGTCGGGATCAATCCTACGAGATCGGGGATTATTGATGTTTTAAAACAAATGGGGGCTGAAGTGAAAGTAGAAAACTTGAGAGAGATCAATTCCGAGCCTCTGGCTGATGTCACCGTGAAATCCGGTGATTTGAGGGGAATGATCATAGAAGGGGATATGATTCCGCGGCTGATTGATGAAATTCCCGTGATTGCTGTTTTGGCGACCCGGGCCGAAGGGGAGACGGTAATCAGGGATGCCCGCGAATTAAAGGTAAAGGAAAGTAACCGCATAGAAACGATGGTAAATGAACTGCGTAAAATGGGCGCGGATATTGAGCCCACGGATGACGGCATGGTTATCCGCGGGAAAAAGAAACTGCGGGGGGCTGTTTGCCGCTCCTATGGGGATCATCGCGTCGGCATGTCCATGGCCGTTGCCTCACTTGTGGCAGATGGGGAGACAACCATTGAGGGAACGGATTGCATTACCGTTTCTTTTCCCGGATTTTTTGATATCTTGAACCGTCTGAGTGTATATTGATCTTCCCGACCTGCTCTGCGTTTTAAAGCCGACAGCAGAGCAGGTTTTCCTTCTCGCTGTGAAGAGGAATAAATAATAAAAAATTTTTTAAAATTTTCTTGACAAAAAACGACGGGTTGGTATAATTACAAGTATAGTATGGTTTCTCTCCACTCCTATCCATATAATTTTGTAAGCCCTTTCATAAGGGAAGTCGTCAAACAGACGGCTTTTTTTTTGACATCATGATCTGATTTTAAACAGGCATATTCCGGAACCCATCACATAATTTTGAAAAAAGAAGTGTTATGTACATCAAAGAATATAACATGATGGGGGAAGATTATGGGGCTTTTACTGACAGGGGGAAAGGTGGTTACAACCTGTGGGATTCACAGGGCGGATCTGTTGATAAAGCACAATAAAATAGAAATGTTGAAAGTGGAGTCCTCGTTATATCCTGCCTTTGTCTCACCGTACTATAAGCGGAAGAGGGACGAGTCCGTTCAAGTGTGTGACATTTCCTCCTATTACGTATTGGCCGGCTGCATTCGTTACCAGGAGTATCTGTTCCGTTCGCATTATACGACGAAGGAATATCAGGAACAGTTAAAAAAGTGGATCAGGGGAGGGTTCACGACTTTTGCAGATGTGATTCAATGGAAAAGGGGGTTGCTAGATAAAGATATCCGAGAGGCAACCCTGCGGCATTTCAACAGTTATATGGATTATGTATTTAAGTTGAGGGTTTTCGCAGAAGAATTAAAGCCGGAAGTGGTACGTGTCTGCGGTCTGCATCGAATAAATATGATCATCCTGGTCATCCGTTCTGCCCGAGATCTTAATTGTGTCAAGTGGGATCAGGTCGCTCCGCTGATAAAATCATGGAACATGGGATTACAACTAGAGCTTAAACACCTCCATCCGCGATTTACCACTCTTAATCAAATTTTTAAACAAATTTCCTATCTGTCGGAACATTACCGTATCCGGTTTATTATTCCGGATCGGTTGAAATGGATGAATAAGCGTTACAATCCATTGATAAATACCGAAAGATCGTTAATCATGACCTATAAAGAGAAGAGTACCCCGGAACATAAAGATTTTTTCACAAATCATATTGCGGCAACGGATAATATTCCTGCTCCTCCTGTAAATAGCCAAAAGAGACTGGAAGATCATTATATGATGTTAAGCAGAACCATGGCCAGGCTGCCTGCTAAATCCCTCGGTATTTTTCCGCAAAAAGGGACAGTATCCGTTTCAAGTGATGCCGATCTGGTGTTTATTCACGACCCACCGTCAATTGAAAAGAGGTGCATCGTACCGGATGCCGTTATGATTAAAGGACAGATGGCAGCAGGAAAATTACCGTTAGCAAAAAATATTCCCGCAGGGAATTTAAAAGGAAAGGGAGAAAGAATTCAAACAAAAAGCGTATATGCGTTTTCCATTAATCCCCGATGAAATGGGGATTTTTTATGCAGGAGAATCAAAATGCGCGGCGAAATAATTAGTGAATGAAATGTGCAACATCTTTTGTTTTTTATGCGTCAGAAATAAAGGGAGATTTAGCGAATTTTTTTATAGATAATTTTCATTTATTCCGCAACTTTTTTAGCCCGGCAAAGTATAAAAGGGTAGATAGATCATTTTGTCGGGACATCGGAATCGATTAGGGGGTACCTATGGTGACCGATTCCCAGTTAATTCGTGAGATAAAGGATGGCAACGTCGAGTGCTATGCTGAATTAGTTCGTCGTTATGAGCGTAAAATATATGCATTTATTTTACATATGCTGAGCAGCCATCATCAGGAATCGCTTGCAGAAGATCTGTGTCAGGAAACTTTTTATAAGGCATTTCGCAGTATCCATTCTTTTCGGGATGTAGAAGCGACATTCTCAACATGGCTCTATACCATCGCTCGAAATACAGTGCTGAGTGAATTAAGAAAAAGCCGCAACAGTGAAGTGTTTATAGACGATACCGCTCAGATGACCACCGCTTCTTTTGACCGCTTGCCGGAACAAGAATTGTTACGTTCCGAGCGGGAAGAATTGGTGCGAAAAGCGATTGAAAATCTGCCTGAAAAACAAAGGTCCGCGTTGATCCTGCGTGAATACGAGCAGATGGAATACAAAGAAATTGCCGTTGTGTTGGATTTGACGGTGAGTTCCGTAAAATCATTGCTGTTTCGCGCCCGTAACAGTATTAAACATCAACTGGAATCCTATTTTATGGAACAACAATTTGAAGAAGTTGAAGGGATGAACAAATAATGAATTGTGAAAGTGTTCGCCGTATCTTAACCGAATATGAGGAAGATCAACTTCCGGAAATCCTTTCCCGTCAAGTTGAGCAACACCTGGACCAGTGCCCGGTTTGCGGTATGGAAACAGCTATTGCGGATGATCCGCTTGTACAGGCAAAGGGATCTGTTCCGGAAGACTTTTCAATCGTGAATCAAGTGATGGAACGAATTCATCGCGAACAGAAATGGGCGTTACCTGTTACGAAACGCTCGCTTCGTATATCACAACGGATCAGGAAATTGAGTCTTGTTGCAGCAGCTTTTTTCATCCTGCTATTTTCAGGGCTCATGTTTATTGCTCCGGATGAACCCGTTGAGGTAGCGGAAGCGGACGGCGAATGGATTACTCTGACCGCCGATCATACGATTTCGGCAGTACAACCGATCGAAATGGAAGAAGTATATGAAAACAGTGATACTGCCTACCTGTCTGATGAGTCACAGGGAGACAAAAATATTTTGGCCAGTATTGATGAAGCGTTGTTATTCAGTGCTGATCCTGTTTTAGATCAGAGTCACGGACTGAACTTGACTCTCACCCTTTCTTTATTCGGACTTCTCGTCACCATGATCGTCATGAACTGGCTTGTTCGAGTGTAAAACAATTTAATTAAAGAGACCTGTTTTTCTCTTTTCAAGAGAAGAACAGGTTTTTTTACACCCTGCTGAATGTTATAGTTTGAAGGTGAGATATAATAGGATTACATGCGGTAACCCGGCGCCTTGCCGGGTTTTCTACGGGAGGAATGGATAATAATGGAACAAACATTATTGGAAAAAATAGGGAATGCGGTGATGAAAATAGAACAGGGTCTTACCGCAGAAGGATTGCGAATTCTGTTCGAAGTAAAAGAACGGGCGGGGAATTTTCCGCAAATCTTGTTGTACTTATCCCGAATATACTACCAACTGGGACATTTAGAACAGGCGGAGGAATTAATCCGGCAATTGGATGAGCGTTTACATATTGAACCCGGTTTGAATGAATGGGAGCGGGAAAAAAGTTTGTTGCAGGCGGAAATCCTCATGGATCAAGAACGTTATGATGATGCGCTTGACCTTTTGTTTACTTGGAAAGAATCCCATCCCGACGATGTAGAGGTCCTGATATTACTGGCTGATTGTTTTGCAGCACAGGGATTAACTGAATCTGCTATTCGCTATCTTGAACAGGTACTGGAGATCGAACCGGATCAACCTGAACTGCGTTCAATTTTGGGAGATTTGTATCAACAACTGGGGCAGGCCGAACAGGCATTGAAACAATGGGAATTATCACAAAATGAGGAGAACAGGACAGGTACGGATATCAATAAAGCGATGTTACTTGCACGATCCGGTCATTTTGAACAGGCATTAATGTTATTTCGGCAAGCACAGAAAAAAGAGGAGTTTTTACCGGCAGAAGTGTTATTTGCATATGGATTAACCGCGTATCAGTCGGGAGAACTTCGTGAGGCAATTCAAGTACTGGAGAAACTGATCCGGCAGGATACGGATTATGCAGCGGCTTATCCGATCATTGCGGAGTCCTATTATCTTGTAGGGAAAGCAGACAGAGCTGTCGACTATTATCAAAAAGCCCTGGATCGGGATGATACAGATGAAAAATCACTTTTGCGTCTTGGAGAGTTATTGTACGAAACGGGAGATGACGCATCTGCGACCCGTCTATTTAAGCAGGCAACGGAACTGGATCCTGATCACCCACTTCCTTACTATTTTCTCGGCCAGATTGCATTAAGGCAGGGAGACAATGAGCAGGCGGCAAGGATGTTGGATTCGGCCGTAGAAAAGGGTGGTGATTTCCCCGGAATTTATGAAGACCTGGTTGATCTTTATCTCGAAAACGAACAGTGGGACGAGGCGGGGGAGATTTTGCAGTCTGCCCTGCAAAAACAGCCGGAAAACTGGCAGTTAATGAATCGGTTTGCTGATCTTTTGATGGAAGAAGGAGAAATCAACGAGGCATGCTATTGGTATGAGCAATCTTTACAAATGAACCCCGATCAATATGAAATTGCAGAATTACTCGAAAGGTATCGTCAACATTAATATAATCACGGGACTGATAGGTATATCTCTTTTCCTGCTTTGTTAATAATAGAAATATGGACGGCCATCTGTGGAGGCAAGGCGGGTGAATGAGATGTACCTGACGGAAATACTGACCTATACCGATATCGGACAGTTACACCGACTGGCGCAAACCTATCAATGTGATTGTAATATCCATTCCAGAAATGAGTTGATCCAGGCGATTCTTTCATCCATTAAACGAGAACAGGTGATGAAAGAGCAACTGAGAAAGATAACCGACGAAGAACGACTTTTTTTGATACACATCGTTTTTGACGGAAAAAACGCATATTCTCTTCAGGAACTACAGGCACGCGCCAAATGGGTCAGCCAAAATCCAAGAGAAAAAAGTGAGGCCAACCGTTTAATTGCTGCTGCATTGCGTAACGGATGGATATTGCAATCTTCACGGACCGACTGGCAATCTTCATTCAATGTTGCATCCGATTTAATTGATAAGTGGAAACAGGTTCTTACAGACTCCTTGGCCGGGGAAGTTCCTGCAGCACCGGAAATCCGTCAGTATCGAGATGATGGTTATGCCCTCGCCAGGGATACACAATATTTTCTGTCGTTTCTTAACAGACAGCCGTTGCCGCTGACGAGTGAAGGGGCGATATACAGACGCTACCAACAAAAACTGTTTTCAGGCTTTGCGGTAAGGGAAGAACCGTTGCAGGAAAAGGGATGGCGTTTTGGATACGGACGTTGTTTTCCCCATTATCCTGACCGATTTTCCTTAATCTATGATATCTGTTATGAAATGAAATGGATCCAGCAGACCTCCTGGGGTGTTTTAATGCTGACGGATGAAGGGGAGAGGCGGGTAAAAGATATTGATTCACAAAAATTTCTTTCACAGGCTCAACAGGTCTGGTATAAGATGTATCGTAAACCGATCCCCAATCTCCGCGTGATTGTGAATATGATTGTTAGTTTGATGAACCGGTGCGATTGGGTTAAGGAAGACTTCCTGATCAACCGGTTGCAGCCGGTCGTCAAACCTTTCTATTACGACGACCAACAGAATATTCTCAAAAGCAGGATATTAAAAATGATGGTGATACTTGGTTTGTTGCAACACTCCGTCGGAGAATCGATATATTATAGGAAGAGTCAAAGAACGTTGCAGGATTTTTAAGATACGTCGGCGAATATATTATAAAAAATATGGCTCATGCATGATTTGCATGGATTAACAACTCGGAGGGATCGCATGAATCATGTATCTGTAGACGAAAAAAAAGAGTTTTTGCGCTGGTTTCTGTCCAATCATCAATGCAAATCAGGAGAAGCTGCGGTTTTGCTGAGGTACATGCTCATCCATGATAAGATGTTAAAAAACGTCAAGTTTACCAGTAACGTTGAACATTGCAGCAAGTCAATCATCGTCTCCACAACAAGCAGTTCACTCGTGTCTTTTCAATTCGTAAAAAAAGGACAGATTACATATTCCGTCAGTAAAGCTTTTCACGATTTACGTTTAAATCCTGATGAAACCGTTTACATAGCCATTTATTTTAAAAATTGGAAATTAAACTACCGCTATGCGGTTGTACTGGAGGATGGTCCCGTGGAAGAACATTATACGACACAAGACCATTTGAATAGTCTTCTGGCTGAAATCGCGCTTGATCAGGTCATTCGCAGACAAAGAGTGAAACAGTTGTATGACGAAATCGATCAGGCGCTGGAAAGTCGTGATCACTCCCGTTTTCTTGAGTTATCAGGTGAATTGAACCGGTTGAAGCGTCAGGAAGTTCAATGAAACAAGAGTGCAGGCGATATTGAGATTACGCAAAACCTGTGATATGCTATGAAAAACTCGGCATGGCCGGGTTTTTCTATGTTTCATTCATTTATAATAAGGGAGGTACCGTGAGATGAAGTGGTCCGCCGATGAAATTGAAAAATATGAAAATGCACGTACATATTTTGATACAGTTATTATTCCTGTTTATCATCTGCAGTTAGAAGGTCTTAGGGTCGAAACCTTCCGTAAAGTACATCGTTTGGAGAATGTATGTACATACATTGAAAACCAGGTAAAGGGACGGGCAGTGTTGTTGCCGGTATGGTACCAGTATACGCCGGGACCTGATTTACAGACCGTTAAGTCCGATATCCTGAATCAGACAACTTTTTCCCACGTCCTGTTTGTCACAGCGCAAAAAGAAATTTCTAATGCTCTTCGCTGGGAAGATGTTCATGTTTTTGATATATCCGATCATGATCCATCGGAGAAAGAACAGGAGCCGTCACTGATTGAAATCGGTAACAGAGGTTATGAATGCTTAATAAAACTGTGGAAAAAATAAACTTATTCAAATCGTGATAAATTGATGAAATTTGTTTGATATTGAGCAAATTGGTGTATGATAATCTTGACAGTACAAAATTCATTGGGCTATCATGGATATGTCCTAATTGAAATAGTTGTGTCTGTACGGATTGATCTATAGACGTATAGGGAGGGTAAAAGAGATGAGCGACAACAAGGGCAAGGACATTTCCAGAAGACAATTTCTTAACTATGCCCTTATGGGTACCGGCGGTTTCCTTGCTGCGGGCATTTTGTCTCCAATGTTACGGTTTGCCATTGATCCTGCGCTAAAAACGAGCGATATGGGGGATTTGGTGGCTGTAGGAGATATAAGTGAATTTGGAAGTGAACCAAAACGTGTTGATTTTAAGGTACATACCGTGGATGGATGGTATGAGACGGAATCACCTAAATCAGCATGGGTTCAGGTAACGGAAGCAGGAGAAATTCTGGCTTTGTCTCCTATCTGTAAGCATCTGGGTTGTACGGTAAACTGGAATACAGGGCCGAATCAAAACGAATTTTATTGTCCCTGTCATGACGGCCGTTACTACAAGAACGGCGTAAACGTGCCGAACACTCCTCCTCTTGCTCCGCTGGATGCATATGAGGCAAAGGTAGTAGACGGAAAACTTTATCTCGGCAAGCTTCTACCCAACCCGAACAAGGAGGGGGCGTAACGGATGTTGAAAAGCGTATATAACTGGATCGATGAACGAATCAATTTAACACCAATGTGGCGGGACATTGCCGACCATGAAGTTCCCGAGCACGTCAATCCGGCTCATCATTTTTCCGCATTTGTTTATTGTTTCGGCGGATTGACCTTTTTCATCACCGTTATTCAAATTTTGTCCGGAATGTTTTTAACAATGTATTATGTACCGGATATTATTAATGCCAATGCTTCGGTAAAATACTTACAAAATGAAGTGGCCTTCGGTGTGATTGTTCGCGGAATGCACCACTGGGGCGCAAGTCTTGTCATTGTCATGCTGTTTTTGCACACACTGCGTGTATTCTTCACGGGGGCTTACAAAAAGCCGAGAGAATTAAACTGGGTCGTAGGTGTACTTATTTTCTTTGTAATGTTAGGTCTTGGCTTTACCGGTTATCTGTTGCCTTGGGATAACAAAGCTTATTTCGCAACAAAAGTGGGACTGGAAATTGCCAATACCGTTCCGTTGATCGGACCGTTTATCGGCAAGTTGTTACAGGGTGGAACGATCGTCGGAGCGCAAACCCTGGCAAGATTCTTTGCGATCCACGTATTTTTCTTGCCCGGAGCCTTGCTGGGACTACTTGGATTACACTTCGTTCTGATACGGAAACAAGGAATCTCAGGTCCTCTATAAAATCCAATTTTCACACTGTCAGTATTCGGAATACTTAATGGTCAAAAGAATTGGAGGAAGGCTCCAATAACAGGAGGTTAAATCATGGCGAAACACGATAAAGATATCAAATATGTCACCGATTCGCGGATCATCGATAAAAAATTCGATGGTACGCCGCCTTCATATTCGGAGTTTCCCGGAAAAAGTGAGCCGTTCTGGCCCAACTTTTTATTGAAGGAATGGATGGTGGCAGCAGTAGGTCTGGTAGGTTTTCTTGTATTAACGGTGGCTCATCCCGCTCCGATCGGGGATGTGGCTGATCCGACCAACACGGAATTCTTGCCGTTGCCCGACTGGTACTTCCTCTTTTTATACCAGTTATTAAAGTATCCCTGGGCTTCCGGTGATTACGTGTTAATCGGTACCGTGGTCATTCCGGGGCTAGCATTCGGATCATTACTGCTTGCACCCTGGCTGGATCGCGGACCGGAGCGGCGTGCTTTTCGACGTCCGGTGGCAACATCATTGATGTTTCTTGCTATTATTTCCATCGTTTACTTAACCTGGGCTGCTGTGGAATCCCATGCCGGTCACGAAAATGCTGCAGGCGGAGATGGTGGTGGCGGAGCTACACCGGCACCGGCGCCTGTCGTTGTTGAAGATGATCACCCCGGTGCTCAGGTCTATGCCAGTCAGCAGTCCTGTGTGATGTGTCACGGGGCTGATCTGACCGGGGGAGTCGGACCCGACCTGACCCAGGTAGGAAGTCGTTTGTCCGCCGATGAGATTCGCGCTGTCATTGAAAACGGCCGTGGTGGAATGAACGGCGGAATGTTCACCGGAACGGATGAAGAATTAAATCAACTCGTCGAGTATCTGGCAGAACAAAAATAATGGTTATGAACATACACATCATGGAATTAAGCTGACTGTGTCACGCAGTCAGCTTTTTCTCCTTTAACATAGGTACTTTGATTACATTTACATATTTATTGGGGTGAACACATGTTACGCTGGTTCTGGCAATGGTTTATACACTCTTTAACGGACAGATGGTTTCTCTGGACCCTGATTATCATTAATTTTTTAGGTTCGATCTACGGATTTTACTGGTACAAAAATCAACTTCTCTCAACGGAACCACCTTATTTGAGGATATTTGTACCTGACAGCCCTACGGCAAGTTCATTATTTACCCTTGTACTGATTGCATTGTTACTGGGAAGAAAAATCCCTCAGCTTGAAGCATTCGCGGCGGTGACTAATTTCAAGTACGGGGTGTGGGCAGTGGCGGTGATTCTACTGGGTTCCGTCTCCGGCAATACCCTTCACTGGACCGATTATATGTTGATGATCTCTCATGGGGGAATGGCTCTTGAAAGCATTTTATACAGTCGCCATTACTCCATTCGTCCCGTCCATTTGATCGCGGTTGCCATTTGGACATTGAGCAATGATTTACTGGACTATACATTGAACATACATCCCTGGCTGCCGCCACAGCTTGAGCCGGTTGATCACTTGATCGGATGGTTTACCTTTGCCCTCAGCCTGTTTTCTATCGCATTAATTGCCCGTCTGGTGAAGAAACCATTGAGGTAAACAGCACAAAAATGTGGTATAACCTTGTCCCTTCTTCCATACATATGAGTAGAGAAGGGAGGAGGGGCTTGATGCGTTACCCGCTTTTTATGACAATACTGATTGTATTGATCGTATCATATATGATCTTTTCACAGGCATTTGCAATCGAACAACCTTCACAGGAACTGGACCAGTTGTCGAAGCAGGTATATGACCTGACAAAAACAAAGCAATATGAAAAAGCAAAGGAGAAGATGGATGAACTTGCAAAGGTATTTACCGCTCAGGTTTCAGATAAAAATCCGGACATAGAAAGTCTGGATATCATGACACGGACGATTGTACAGGGAAAGAGAGCTTTTGCCATGGTTGAACTGGATGATGACCGTCTCAACTGGCATGCATTGCAAATCAGACTGATGACGGATGCCTTAACACACCAGCATCAACCTCTCTGGAAAAATTACTATAAAACCTATATGGAGCAGGTAAATCTGATGATCTCTTCAGTATCGAGGCGTGAAGCTGACGGTTTCCGGGAAGCACTGGAAAAAAACTATCAATTGTATGCCACGTTACGACCCGCTGTTGCGGTGAGCCATTCAATCAGCACAGTGGAAATGATGGACTCATTATATCAATTTTTACATAATAAAAAGAAAAATCCCCACTCTTCCTGGGAAGAACTGAATGGAGGACTCACGCAACTTAAGGAAAGTGTCGAGCAGTTATTTTCGGCAAATTCAAGGGATGCCTATTCTCCTGTGAACGGGTCTTCTCCTCTGGGGATCATCATTGCGGTGGCGGCGATGGTTCTTTCCACTCTTACCTATGTAGGCTGGAAAAAATATAAAGGGGAGAGAAGGGTAGAGGAACCGCGTTTCAACGATCAAAATAAATGATCAGATATCCAGCGGTCTTTTCTTTTCATCCAGGGTAAACCCTTCTCCCAGCACTTCATGTACGTCGTTTACAATGACAAATGCGTATGGATCCAGTTGATGAATAAGGTTTTTAAGACGTACGATTTCACGCCGGTTGACGACACAGTATAGCACTTCTTTTTCACTGCCGGTATATCCGCCCTTCCCTTTAAGCAGGGTGGCTCCCCGGCCCATTTTCTCCATGATGACCCGAGAGATTGTAGGGGCCTCATCGGAAATGATCATCGCTGCTTTTGCTGCATAAGAACCGGACTGTACAAAATCGATGACACGGGCCCCGATGAACACGGCTACCAGGGTGTACATCGCTTTTTCGTGGTGAAGGTAATACAGGGAAAGGATTATTACGATCATATCTGCGAAAAACATGGTTCGTCCGATACTCCAGCCCATATACTTCTGGAAAAGACGGGCAATGATATCGACTCCTCCGGTTGTTCCTCCGTAACGGAAAATAATTCCCAGTCCGAGCCCCACGGCTACCCCTGCATAAAGTGAAGCGAGCAGCACATCATTTTCCAGTACCAGTTGAAAATTCTGAAAGAGATAAAGGAAAAAGGAAAGGGCTACCGTTCCGTATACCGTATAGAGAAAAGCGATCCTTCCGAGTATTTTCCATCCGAGTATGAAAAGCGGAATGTTTAACGCAAGATTGCTGAAAGCCGGGTTAATTCCCAGTACATATTTTAATAAGAGGGTGATCCCCGTAATGCCTCCCTCAGCAAGGCCGTTGGCAATATTAAAAGAATTAATGCCAAATCCCATGATCGCCGCGCCGGCGGTAATAGCAAAAATATTGCGCAGATGTCTTTGCACGGCCTGTCCTCCTTTTTTTACTGACATCACACTGACAATTGCTATTATATACAAAACGGCGAATGTTCCCAACCCCTGTTTTTCCTTTGTTGTAAAGAAGGGGCAGTTACGTTAACATGGATAAAAGCAAGAATATTTCTCTGATAGGGTGAGGGTAGATGGAACAGAGACAGTCATTATCCATGGAAGAGATGCAAAAACGGGTCGATCAGTATATCAGTCAGTTTAAAGAAGGGTACTTTGCCCCCCTTTCCATGCTGGCAAGAATGACGGAAGAAGTGGGTGAACTGGCGAGGGAAATCAATCATCGCTACGGGGAAAAGCCCAAAAAACCGGGTGAAGCGGAAAACTCCATTACTCATGAGCTTGGGGATTTGTTGTTTATTTTAATCTGTTTTGCCAATTCTCTCGATATTGATTTAGAGGATGCATTCCATCAGGTGATGGAGAAATATGAAACCCGGGATGCCGATCGCTGGACGAAAATCAACACCGACTGATCGTCTCCCTCATATACTGTAGCAGCCTGAATCTAAAGGTTGTGGTATGTATGGCTGAGGGAACCGAATATGTGCAAAAGGCCTACGAGGCCATCATGAACAGGGACTATCTCAAAGCAATTGATTTTTTTAAAAAAGCGATCTCATGTGAACCGAACAATGCTTCTTATCACTATAAATTGTCCATTACTTATGCCCGAAGCAATATGATTAAGGAAGCATTGAATGAAGCAGAAGCGGCTGTCCGCATCAATCCGAATGTTGAACTCTACCGTGAACACGTGCGCTCGATAAAAAGCCGCTATCTCACACAGTGGGTATTTGATAAAATGAAAAATGGACATTTTCATCATGACATGATCCATGTCTTAAAGGATGCGATCATGTTGAATCCCCTCAATACGGACGCCAGATTGTTACTGGCTGACATCCATAAACAGCGGGGGGAACGGGACCAGGCCTATCAAATACTGTATGAAATTCTGCGCCTGAATCCCAATCATAAAGAGGCCAGGAGAATGTTAAAACAGTTATATCATAATAACCAATAAACACAGGAAAAGGGGATGAACATGGATAATCAGACTATTCGCATTGCTGTGGCCGGAGCTAAAGGCCGTATGGGACAAGAAGTTGTAAAAATGGTTCTTAACACGGATTCGTTTTCTCTGGTGGCCGGAATCGATTCGCGTATTCAGGGAGAGGATGTAGGTGAAAGGATTGGTATCGGGAATATCGGTGTTCCTTTCTATAACTCTCTCGAACAGGCAATCCATGAGACCAGTCCTCATGTTCTGGTTGATTTTACGACTCCGGAAACGGTAAAGAAAAACATTGAGATCGCCCTGGAACACAGAGTTCGTCCGGTTGTCGGGACGACGGGCTTATCCCCATCGGATCTTGATGAACTGGACAAGCAGTGCCGCGAACGAAAAACCGGTTGTGTGATTGCACCCAACTTTGCTATCGGGGCGATCCTCATGATGAAATTTGCTACCGTAGCTGCGAAATACATGCCCCATGTGGAAATTATCGAAATGCATCACGATCAAAAGCTGGATGCACCATCCGGTACGGCGGTGAAAACTGCTGAACTCATATCACAGGTGCGGGAAGAAATCAAACAGGGACATCCCGAAGAAAAAGAAGTTATAGATGGATCCCGCGGCGGATATTATCAGGGTTTTCGCATACATAGCGTACGGCTGCCCGGGCTGGTTGCTCATCAGGAGTTGATCTTTGGAGGATCCGGTCAGACATTGACCATACGTCACGACTCAATCCACCGTGAATCATTTATGCCGGGAGTTCGCCTCGCAGTGGAAAAAGTGATGGATCTTGAAAAATTGGTCTATGGTATGGAACACCTTGTTGAAGGTTAATGTCGTAATATAAGGAGGACTCCATGTTTCGAAACATACTGCACCAGGATGACATGGAACGTTCAGACGCTCTCGATCTTTTGGCATTCGGAGCCCACCCGGATGATGTTGAGATCGGAGCAGCCGGTATTCTTATCAAACACGCACAACGGGGTGAACGCACAGGAATCTGCGACTTGACTCTCGCTGAATTGTCTTCCAACGGTTCCGTGGAAAGAAGAGTACAGGAAGCGTTACGTGCTTCCCGGGAGATGATGTTGTCGGAGCGAATCAATCTTCAGTTGCCCGATCGGGGAATTTCCCTCTCCGAAGAATACCTGGCTGCAGTTGTATCTGTCCTTCGTCATTTCAGGCCCCGGGTCGTACTGGCTCCTTTTTGGACCGATCGGCATCCCGATCACGAGTGGACCAGTCAACTTGTAAGAGAGGGGGTCTTTAATGCCAAAATCAGAAAGTATCGACCCGATCTCGGTGAGGCTCATCAAGTTCAGCAGGTGTATTATTACTTCATCAATCATTTTGAAACCCCGGATGTGATTGTGGATATTACCGGTGTATATCCGGCAAAACAACGGGCGCTGTCCGCATATGAAAGTCAGTTTCTCATGGAGAAGGGAAGTGTGATCACCCCCCTTAATCAGGAGTATGTGACTCGGGTTGCCGCCCGTGATCAATTGTTCGGTCAACAGATCGGCGCAGGGTATGGAGAAGGCCTTAAAATGAAAGGGCCGGTTTCTCTTGACTATCTTGTACCATAACAAAGGAAAAAGGTGAGTCTGCCAAAATGAAAATAGGAATTACATGTTATCCCTCGTTGGGAGGATCGGGAGTGGTGGCGACTGAACTGGGGAAGCTACTGGCTGAACGCGGACATACCGTACATTTCATCACCTCGGAAATGCCGTTCAGACTCGGAAAATATTATCCCAATATTTTTTTTCACGAGGTGGAAGTTAACAACTATTCTGTTTTTCGACATCCACCCTATGATCTGACCCTTGCCAGCCGCATGGCACAGGTAGCGACGAGAGAAGAGTTGGATGTTCTCCATGTTCATTATGCCGTCCCCCATGCAATCAGTGCCTATCTCGCCAAACAAATGGTCGGAGATCGTTTGAAGATCGTAACCACGTTGCACGGCACGGATATCACTGTACTCGGTTATGATCAGGGACTGAGTGAGATCATTCAGTTCGGCATAGAAAAAAGTGATGCGGTGACGGCCGTATCACAGGATCTTATTAATCAAACCCGTCAGTTATTGCAAATCAGCCGGTCCATTGACCTGATATATAACTTCGTTGATCATCGTGAATATTACCCGCGTGATGTTGCAGATTTAAAGAAGAGATTTGCTCCCGGCGGAGAAAAAGTGTTCATTCACATTTCTAATTTTAGACCGGTAAAAAGGGTGCTGGATGTGGTGGACGTGTTTGCCCGGGTAAGGCAACAGATGCCGGCCAAATTATTGATGATTGGGGAAGGTCCCGATAAACAACGGGCAAGTCAACGTGTCATTGAGAAGGGACTGCAGCAGGATGTGTTTTTTCTGGGAAAACAAAATGATATCGCAGCCATGATATCTATGGCTGATTTATTGTTGCTGGCTTCGGAAAAAGAAAGTTTCGGGCTGGTCGCACTTGAGGCGATGGCCTGTGGAGTACCTGTCATTGCTACTCGTGCGGGAGGGTTACCTGAGGTAGTCAAGCATGGAGAAACAGGATATCTTCGAGCCGTCGGGGATATTGAGGGAATGAAAGAAGATATTATCGCTCTGCTCAATGATTCGGATCTGTACAGATCATTTGCCTTGAACAGCATTGAACGGGCACATCAATTTTTTAATCACGATAAGATTACGGATCAGTATGAAGCGTTGTATGAACGGATTTTATAATTGCCGCCCCATTGATTAACGACGCATCATTTGTATGAATTTGGAGATCAGAACGAAAAAACCGATTAAACGTTTCATTCTACTCACTCCTTAGTAGTTCATCATATGATACTCTTACCTTTATTATACATCAAACAAATCGTAGATAGGGGAGTTCCGGTGCAAATGGAACAATATGGGCGTGAAGTGCTTGAAAAATTGATTCAATCCGGATTCCAGGCTTTTTTTGTCGGGGGATATGTGCGTGATAAGTTGCTGGGTCGTCCGGTTCACGATATCGATATCGCCACCGATGCTTTACCGGATCAGGTAATCAAGATTTTTTCACGCACCGTTGAGACGGGAATCCGGCACGGCACTGTCACGGTAATACATAAAGGATATTCTTTTGAAGTAACCACCTTCAGACGGGAAGGTGAATACCTGGACCGGCGACGTCCGCAGTATGTGGAATTTGTCGGGGAACTGCGTGAGGACCTGGCCAGACGCGATTTTACTATCAATGCCATGGCCATGGATGTTGAGGGGGAAATCATCGATCCTTTTCATGGACAGGAAGATCTCAGACGAAAAATCATCCGCACGGTGGGCAGGGCAGATCAACGATTTGCGGAGGATGCACTCCGCATGTTGCGTGCTGTAAGGTTTGCTTCTCAGCTTGACTTCGAGATTGAACCCGACACATGGCACAGTCTGAAACAGATGGCTTTTTTTCTCAAGGACATTGCCAGAGAAAGAATCGCAGACGAGCTTAATAAATGGATTCAAAGTTCGCACCCGGAAAAAGGGTATCGATTGCTAGCAGAAAGTGGGTTATTGCAATTCTTTGAATGGCATGACCGCCTGTTTAAAACGACACTTGACTGCGGGAGCCTGTCTCCGGTCACGAAACTTAATGATCTCACCTCCCGCTGGTGTGTACTATTTATTGTCACTGCAGTTGATGAAACGAGTGCTCATGAGATCATGGCTCAACTTGGATTTCCAAAGATAATGCAAAAACGGATCTCGTTGATGCTTAACCTTTATCATTCATTCTCTGACGATAATCAACTTTCTCATGAGAAGGTTTGGAAAAGGCTTTTGGTCAGACACGGATGGGATGATGTGAACCTATTTTATCTCCTGATCACTGCCCTTAATCAATCCCCTTTTCATGAGGGAAAATTACAACAGCTTTTTCAACAGTTGCCGGTTAAAGACATCTCCGAACTTGCTGTTTCAGGAAAAGAATTAATGGATGAATTGCACCAGTCTCCGGGTCCATGGATTGGAAGTTTACTAGAACAACTCGTGGATCTGGTAAATATAGAGGGGATACCCAATATGAAAAGTGTGCTACTTGAGCAAGCACGAAAGGAATGGAATCGGTTATGAAAAAGACTTTGCTCAATCTGTTTAAGCAATCCGGTGGGAATTTTTTGTCGGGAGAAGAATTAAGCCGGAGATTGAATTGTACGCGGGCGGCGGTGTGGAAACACATTGAGGAATTGAGAAAAGAAGGATACGAATTTGAAGCGGTACGAAAAGCAGGATATCGCCTCATTCATGTTCCCGATGTGCTGACCCAGGAAGAGATCAAATATCAATTAGATACACAATTTGTCGGCAAGACAATTCGGTATTTACCCGAGGTGGAATCTACACAGCTTGTCGCGCATCAATGGGCGGAAGAAGGAGCTCCGGAAGGGGCACTGGTGGTAACGGAACACCAGAGTTCAGGCCGGGGACGGTTGGGAAGAAAATGGCACTCCCCGCCAAAAACCGGGATCTGGATGAGTCTTATTTTAAGGCCTCAGATTGAACTGAGAAAAGCGCCTCAACTGACGTTACTTACGGCAGTTGCTGTCTCCAGAGCGATAAAACAAATGGTTCCGGAAATCGATGTCAGAATCAAGTGGCCCAATGATCTGTTGATCCGTTCCAAAAAAGTGTGCGGGATCTTAACGGAGTTGAATGCAGAGTCGGACCGTATTCATTATCTTGTCATCGGAATCGGCATCAATGTAAATGTGGAGCCGGATGCATTTCCGCAGGATGTACGGCCTTTTGCAACGTCAATTTTTGCAGAAACGGGAGTGCGAGCCCATCGTGCGGAACTCGTCCGTTTGATATGTGCAGAAATGGAACAACTGTATCAACTTTATCTGGAGGAAGGATTCAAGCCGATTAAATTGTTATGGGAATCCCATGCTGCTTTTATCGGTGAAAAAAGAAGGATTAACACATTGGACGGAGTCTTTGAGGGGATAATCAGAGGGATTGATGAAGAAGGGGTTTTACTTCTTGAACTGAACAATGGTATAATAAAGAAAATTTTGTCCGCCGATTTGCCACTCGAATAGGGTCGTATCTGTCCGTCAGAACGTCACTTGTTCGAAAAATCAGCGGATCCATAATGATTAAACTTGGTATTCTGCTCTGAGCCTGGAAAGGACCGAGACAGAAGGAATGAATGTTGCACATATGGCCGTAACATGCCTTCCGGCTGGCTCAGCAGTTGCCGGAAGGTTTTTTTGTGATTCACATGTAAAACCTTCCCGGCAAAGGTAACGACGCTTCAATATTAAATCGGGAGGGGAAAAAATGGCGAATGAGAAAGTGACCACCTCAACTTTGAAAAAAATGAAGGCCGATCAACAACCGATTGTGATGATTACGGCTTATGATTATCCGTCGGCCAGACTGGTGGATGATGCGGGGGTGGATGTGATTCTGGTTGGCGATTCTCTCGGAATGGTGGTGCTTGGATATGATTCAACCATTCCGGTCACTTTGAGAGATATGATCCACCATACCGCTGCGGTTGTCAGGGGAACAACGCGGGCAATGGTTGTCAGCGACATGCCGTTCTTGACTTATCACGGCAGTATTGACGAGACCCTGAAAAATGCCGGAAAACTTATGCAGGAAGGTGGAGCCCGGGCAATCAAGATGGAGGGGGGAGCTTCCCTCGCAGAAACGGTATTTCGCTGTACACAGGCAGGAATTCCCGTGATGGGACATCTGGGATTAACCCCTCAGTCTGTGCATCAGCTCGGAGGATATAAAGTTCAGGGAAAAACGGAGGAGACAGCGAAGCGAATGATCGACGATGCCAGGTCTCTGGAGGAAGCAGGTGCTTTTTCGATTGTTCTGGAATGTATTCCCGATCATTTAGCCCGTCGTATTACGGAATCTGTTTCGATTCCGACCATCGGGATCGGTGCCGGAAACAGTTGCGACGGACAGGTTCTCGTTTTTCATGATCTTTTACAATATGCAAGTAATTTGCAACCCAAATTTGTCAAGGCCTATGGAAATGTGGGAAATGAAA
The DNA here is from genome assembly GCA_041686735.1 of Bacilli bacterium. GTDB lineage: Bacteria > Bacillota > Bacilli > JACDOE01 > JACDOE01 > JAWLDF01. Next base: position 73,375 of record JAWLDF010000003.1, on the reverse strand, counting down.
TTGATCAGGCCGTGAAAAAATATGCCGCGGAAGTAAGACACCGCCTGTTTCCACGAAAGGAACATACATTTTACTCTACCGATCACTCGTCCGACTCCGGACAGGTTCAACAATTATATGGGGAGAAGAAACGCACATGATGCAAACTGTAAATACCATTAAGGAATTAAGAGAACTTTTGCAAGACAGAAACGTGAAAAAGGTGGGGCTTGTTCCTACCATGGGCTACCTTCACGAAGGACATCTGAGTCTGGTAGATGAAGCAAAAAAGCACTGCGATATCGTGGTGATGAGCATCTTTGTCAATCCGCTTCAGTTCGGTCCGAACGAGGATTTTGACCGTTATCCGCGAAATATAGAACGGGATCGCACCCTTGCAAAGAGCAGGGGGGTTGACCTATTGTTTGTACCGGACATAAATGAAATGTATCCGCAACCGGTAATTACCACCGTAAGTGTCACCGGAATTACCGGGCGCCTGTGCGGAAAGTCCAGACCGGGACATTTCGACGGTGTGGCCACGGTTGTCAGCAAGCTGTTTCATATCGTTCAACCTGACTATGCCTTTTTTGGACAAAAAGACGCGCAACAGGTGGCTGTGGTTAAACGGATGGTTGAGGATTTAAACATGCCGGTAGAGGTGGTTTCTTGTCCCATTGTTCGCGAGGAGGATGGTCTTGCCATGAGTTCGCGCAATGTTTACCTTAAACCTGAAGAACGGGCACAGGCAAAAGTGTTGTATCAGTCCCTGCAACATGCCCGTCAGTTGATCAATCAAGGAGAAACCGATCCTGCCTTCATACAAGGAGAAATCATCAAGTTGATCAAAACCAGAGACAGGGCCGACATTGATTATGTTGAAATACTGACTTATCCAGATTTAGATCCACCTGATCAAATAAAGGACAACCCGATCATCATTGCACTGGCGGTAAAATTCGGGAAGACCCGCTTAATTGATAATGTGATCATGGATCCAGGAAAGAGGGAGGCATAATATCATGATGTTATCGATGATGAAGTCAAAAATTCACCGTGCACGTGTGACGGAGGCAAATTTAAATTATGTTGGAAGCATTACCATAGATCAGGATATCATGGATGCAGTCGGATTGTTTCCCAATGAAAAGGTTCAGGTCGTAAATAATAATAACGGTGCCCGTCTTGAAACATACACGATCCCCGGGGAAAGAGGAAGCGGAGTGATCTGTTTGAATGGTGCCGCTGCCAGACTGGTGCAACCGGGAGATACGGTGATTATTATTGCCTATGCATGGATGACGGAAGCAGAGGCGAGACAGCATCGGCCTAAGGTGGCCATCATGAATCAAAATAATAAAATTGAAGAAATTTTGGGTGAGGAGGTACATGGGACCGTCCTGTAAACGGAGACCATGGTAACGCTCACATATGTATAGGCCGCCTGGGCGGATGGGATTCTAACAATAAACATCCGTTTAAAGGTGGTTTTTTTATGTTAATTCAGCACTGGTTTTCAGCTCTAATGGAACAACTGGAACGGATCCGCCGGATCTATCCTGCTGCCACTTTACAGCAAAAAAAAGATCTTCATCAACAATTGAATGAATTGCGTTATATCGGTGACAGCGTACTTGAACTGTGGCTCTCATTTGAGGAAGAATTGAGCCGCATCTCAGATATGCTCAGCCAATCTTCAGAAATAGAGACAGAAGAGGACGGAGAACAAACCCTTAATATACTGTCAGAAGCTGCGGCGCGCCATTTTCGCATGGGGCAGGGTTACTATGATTTGCGCATGTTTGAGCAATCGATTCCCCACTTCCATGAAGTCGTGCAACAGGAACCGGAATTGCATGTGGCCCGGCTTTACCTGGCTCTGGGATATTACCACGCCGGTCATATTGATCGGGCCAATATCCATTTAAATGTGATCACGACAACAGAGGAACATCCGATCATTCAGGCACTTGCCCATAATTTGAAAGGATGTATTCTGGCAAAGCAAAATCAGGCGGAGGGTGCAATTTTTCATTTTTCAAAAGCAATCGAAGATTTTCCTGAATTACACGACGCCTCTTTTAACTATGTACTGATGTCGATGGAACTGGCTGAGTACGACCGGGCCATTGTCGTGTTAAGGGAATTGATTCAAAACGGGAATGAAGACTGGGAAGTGTTGCTTCTTTTGTGTGAGGCTTATCGGGCAAATGGACAGGTTCATCATGCCGAAGAATTGTTGCAGCAGATGAAACAATATGTCCGGCATGGAGAGGGAATGGCCCGTCTCGCACTGCAATATGAACAGCACGGCATGTTTTTACAGGCTGCGCAGTGTTACGAAAACATCTTACAATCCGCACCGGATAAAAGTTGGGCCTGGCATGGAATGGCCTGGAACCAATGGCTTCATCATCAGAACCCCTCATGTTTAATGTTACTTAAACGAGCCATCTCTCTCAATCCGAAAAATTATGATTACTGGTTTTCCTACGGCTGGATATTACAACAGTCGGGAGAGGAAGTGAAAGCGGCCAGGGTATGGAAACAAATTCTCCGGCAACAACCGGATCATGTTCTTGCTCTTTCTGCTTGTATTTTGGAATACAGCAGGCGCGGAAAAACTGAGCAGGCATTACAGCTTTGCCGTCGTTTACTCGATCACCCGGTCAGGGAAGTGAAGGGACTGGGATATCATCATCTCGGCAAAATATGTCTTACACAGGGGGATTATGAGAGGGCAACACCCCATTTTTCTCGTTCGATTGAATTAACGGGTAATCGTATCAGGGAAAATCATTTGTACAAGGGGATCTGTCACTTTTTTCTCGGGGAAAAAAATGAAGCATCCCGTTTGTGGAAAGAGTTGCTGGAAGTTTAGCCGCAGTTTCAATAAATTGTTTGCCTTCAACGCTTGCAACAGGACGGGGATTGATGCAGAATAAATTTATAATGTTAAAATGACTTGCAAGTTGCTGGAGGGACCGCATTGACTCAATTTCTTGTTTTGGATTTCGAAACAACCGGAAATAACCCCGGCAGAGGTGACAGGATTATACAAATCGGTGCTGTTGTTTTTGAAGAAGGCAGGGTTAAGGATCGTTATTCAACGCTGGTGAATCCGGGTTGTTCCATACCTGCTTTTATAAGCAATCTTACCGGAATTACGGATAAAATGGTGAAGAGTGCTCCCCTTTTGGAGGAAGTCCTTCCTGTATTGCTCAAGTTGCTTGACGATAAAGTTCTCGTCGCTCATAATGCTTCTTTTGACCTCGCTTTTTTAAATGAAGGACTTCAAGAAAACGGCTATCATCCATTTTCCGGTACTGTGATCGATACGGTAGAACTTGCGCGGATGCTTATACCTACGGCGGAGAGTTACCGCCTTTCAGATCTTGCTTCTTTACTGGCAATGGATCATGACAGGCCTCATCAAGCTGATTCTGATGCGGAAACGACAGCGCATATTTTAAATGAACTGCTTAATAAACTGAATTCATTGCCGCTGGTCACGATTCAACGGTTGATCCCTTTAAGCAGGGTGCTGACCTCAGATATCGAAGAGTTATTACGGAATCGTGAACAGCAACTGCTTCAGACCGCCCGGACTCATGATCAAGAGAAGGACATGTATGATGTGTATCGTCATCTGGCCCTGCACCATCGGGAAGTTTCTATTGATAATGATGAGTTTTCGGGGGATTTGCCCGGTGAAAAATTTGATCAATTTCGTGATGTGTTGTTTGGCGAAGAGGGGCTTTTAGAACGGGAATTCCCCCGGTTTGAAAAACGATCGGCACAGTTGGATATGATGAATCAGGTCTATCATGCTTTTGAAAGCTCCACCCACCTGATGGTTGAAGCAGGGACGGGGACGGGCAAATCATGGGCCTATTTGTTGCCTGCGCTTTACTGGGCTTCCAAAACGAACGAAAAAGTTGTGATCAGTACCAACACCATTCAATTGCAGGAACAGTTGTATCAGAAAGACGTTCCGATGATATCCCGGGTATGGCCCGACCATCCAAGGGTGGAACTCATGAAAGGACGCGGAAACTATCTCTGTTTGCGTAAATTTGAGCAGTCGCTCGATGGAACGGATTCGCTCAAAGAGGATATAGAAAGCGCAATGGTGAAATCACAAATGCTGGTCTGGCTCACTAAAACGGAGAGCGGTGACTGGGAAGAACTAAATCTGTCCCAGTCAGGAAAAAAATTCTGGTATCAGGTACAAAGCGATGCCAATTCTTGTCTGAACCGTCATTGTCCCTGGTTTTCCCATTGTTTCTATCATCGCTCACGACAACAAACTCAGGGTGCCGATGTCATCATCACAAATCATTCATTGTTATTTACAGACTTGCAGTCGGAACACAATATCCTGCCTTCCTATCAGTATGCCGTCATTGATGAAGCTCACCACCTTGAAGAAGCGGCCAGTTATCATCTCGGTAAATCTCTCAATGCCGTCCATCTGGATATGCTGTTAAAATCCTTTGCCGGCAATCAGGGGAACGGTCTTTTATATCGGTTGATGCAGGCGATTTCGGAGTGGGATGACACCGTATACCGACGACTGTCTGCCCATGTGGATCCGATTCATCAACAGTGGGAAAAGGCAAGAAGTTCCGTACGGGAGCTGTTTACCGTTTTGACGGAATGGATCCGTCATGCATCGGGGCAGACAATGGTCACCGAAAAAAGGGAGGTTCGATATCAACCTCATGACTGGGGTCACTCCTGGAACGAACCGATCAGATCCGCTGCAGGGAATGCGGTGGACGAACTGATTTTTCTCGCCAGGGAATTGGAACATATCCACCATGCCCTTGCTGCTGAAGAAATCCCGTTTACGGCGCGTGCACTGGCAACCGACTGGCATGGTGCCATGAAAGACTTCCGGTATTATGCCGAGATGATCCACGAATTAATTCTCGAGCAACATGATGACGGTGTTTACTGGATGGAAACCGACGGAAACCGGAGCCGTAACGGAATTCATTTATATCAGGTACCCGTTGATGTGTCAGTATTATTACGTGAAGAATTTTTTGAAAAAAAAGAAAGTGTTGTGTTAACTTCTGCTACCATCAGTGTCAATCAGTCCTTTGAGTACCCCCTTTCCCGACTGGGATTGAGTGATCTGTATCAACAGGGACAGGTTAATACCGGGTTATTGCCTTCTCCTTTTCAATATAAAAAACAAACGTTGCTCTGTATACCGACCGATTTTCCCAATATCAAGGGGATATCGGAAGCTGAATATTCGAAACATCTGGTCGGATCATTGGGAGAGCTTGCGGAAACCACTGAGGGTCGGATGCTGGTCCTGTTCACATCATATCAGATGTTACGTCAGGTTTATGAACCGTTAAAAAAGAGACTGTCATCATCTGACATCCGCGTGCTCGGACACGGTATCGACAGTTCCAGCCGCAGCATCCTGTTAAGGCATTTTAAAAACAGTGATAAATGTGTGTTACTCGGGACGAGCAGTTTCTGGGAAGGTGTGGATATTCCAGGGAATGATCTGTCCTGTCTGGTCATCACCAAGTTACCTTTTTCTCCGCCCAATCATCCGGTAACCGAGGCACGCAGCGAACGACTAAAACAAATGGGAAAAAATCCATTTCTTGCATTGTCGGTTCCACAGGCGGTGATTCGATTTAAGCAGGGATTCGGACGTCTCGTCCGATCTCGTGAAGACAAAGGTGTGGTGGTGATTTTTGACCGGCGCATTGTCGAATCGCGATACGGCGGTCAATTTCTCCGTTCTCTTCCCGAGCCCGCCATGATTCAGCGTCCGTTCTCCGAGATTTTAGAACAGGTCAAAAACTGGCTGGGATAATTTCTGTTCTTTACCACATATGATAATCACGTAGGATATGTCGGTGGAGAAGGTGAATGGATGAAAATCAACAGAAAGTTGATTTGTATACTTTTCATTGTTTTCCTATCAGTCGGTTCAGGCTGCAGTATTGATTACCATATACAGCAATCCGAACCTGCGCTGGAAGAGGATCTGCAATATTCAGAAGGGATGAAAGTGAACTTTCTTGGAATCGAGCGGGGGGAGTCAACCCTGATCCAATTTCCGGATGAGTATACGATATTGATCGACACGGGACATGTTCATGAAGAAACCTCCGGCCAAGAGGAGGGAAATTCGGGTGACCGGTCTTTGATCGACATCCTCGCACAACAGGGTGTGAAAAAAATTGACCTGCTGATCCTGACCAACGTAATGCCCGATCATATCGGAGGTCTTGACGAGGTGCTCGAGCATTATTCAGTAAACAAGATAATCGTTCCGGGTATTCTGCGCGATTTTATTATCAATTCTTCGACAATAGAAGGAATCGATATTCTCGATGCGGAAGAAGGTTATGAGATGATCTGGCCCCTCGGGGTAAAAATGAAGGTGCTGTATCCCGGAACTACTCTTTCTCTGTCACCACAGGCCAATTCCCTTGTTTTTCTGGTTGAACATAAGGATTTGCGTCTGCTATTTACCAGTGACATTAATGATCGTGTCGAACTCAAACTGTTGCAAAAATACAATCTTCATTCACAAATACTCAAAGTGAGTGACGGGGGAAGAGCCCATGCTTCCCACCCCTCATTCCTTGAAGAGGTCGATGCCCAGGTGGCAGTAATCTTTGACGGAGACGGTGAAGGACATGGCAGGGAAGAGGTGATGGAAAGGTTGAATGAATCCTGGATCGATGTTTACCGTACCAGTATTCATGGTACCATTACCATTTTTTCAACGGGAGACGACTACCAGGTGATTGAGGAGAAAAATTAATTAACGGTAAATGAAGAGGTGAATGAAGTTGAAATCGGCTAAAATTTCCGAAGCTGTTGTCAGACGTCTGCCCATTTATCTCAGGTATCTGACGCATTTACATAATATGAATATTAAAACGGTATCTTCGCAAAAACTGGGCGATATTCTCGATATCAATCCCGCGCAAATTCGCAAAGATCTCGCTTATTTCGGTGAGTTCGGAAGAAAGGGAATCGGTTATGAAGTGGAGTATCTGATCGAAAAAATCAAACAGATTTTAAAGCTGGATCAAAACATTCATGTCGCTTTAATCGGTGCCGGTCATCTCGGTCACGCCATTTTAAATTATAATGCTTATCTGAAGGACAATATGAAGATTGTGGCTGCCTTCGACGTCGATCCCGACAAGGTTAACACTGAAATTGCCGGGGTTAAAATCTACCCGCTCAATCAACTGGTTGAAATCATCAGGCAAAAAGATATACGCATGGCGATCATTACCGTTCCGGCGGATGCGGCACAGCAGGTGGCGGATAAACTTGCTGAAACAGGCGTCAATGCCATCCTCAATTTTGCTCCGGTAAATATCCGGGTCAATCAGGGAATTCGCGTACATCATACCGATGTAACCACTGAATTGCAGAGCCTGGCTTTTTACCTTGAATAAAATTGTAGAATAGAGCCTTTCGCGTGGATGCAAACTATGGATAATTCAAAGGAGGGATGTCCGTGCATACCATGTGGAAAGGCTCGATCAGTTTCGGTCTGGTTAATATTCCGGTAAGAATGTTTACGGCAACGGAAGATAAAGATATTCACTTCAGACAATTGCATAAAAAATGCCATACGCCGATTAAGTATGTCCGAACCTGTCCGACATGTGATGAAGAAGTGTCACTTGATGAAATTGTGAAAGGGTATGAATATGATACGAGGCACTTTGTGATCGTCGACAAAGATGAACTGGAAGCGATTGCACCCGAGACCCGTCGAACAATTGAAATTATCGATTTTGTTGACCTGTCGGAAATTGATCCCATTTTTTTTGACCGCTCTTACTATTTATCTCCCGCAGAAACGGGAGAAAAGGCATATACCCTGTTGCGCAGGGCCATGGAAGATACGGGGAAAATCGCCGTGGCCAAAATGACGATTCGCAACAAAGAAACACTGGCTGTCGTTCGAGTATTTCAAGATTGCATCGTAATGGAAACCATTTTTTATCCCGATGAAGTCAGAGAAGTGGCTCAAGTTCCGGGTCTGCCACGGGCGCTTGAAGTTGGCGAAAATGAAATGAACATGGCGGTACAACTGATTGAAAACCTCGCTACGTCATTTCAGCCGGAAAAATATCATGATGAGTATCGGGAGAACATTCTCGATTTGATACAGAAGAAGATGGAAGGAAAAGAAGTTCAACAGGCACCGGCTGTGGCTCCGGCGAAAGTGGTCGATTTGATGGAGGCATTGCAGGCAAGCCTGGAACAAACGGAAAAAAAGAAGAAGACGGCAGCGGCAAAAAAAGGCGGCGGGCGTCGTAAAAAGGCAACCAGCTAGGGGCAACCGCAGTGGAAGATTTTATAACCCGAGTCGATCAACGTGACATTCATATTACCAATCCCGGTAAAATGATGTGGCCTGAAGCCGGTGTGACCAAATGGGAGTATATCCAGTATTTGATTCAAATCTCCCCGTTTTTGTTGCCGTATACGGAAAACCGTCTGCTCACAACCATTCGTTATCCGGACGGAATCCACGGCAAATTTTTTTATCAAAAAAACGTTCCTTCCTATGCACCTGAATGGCTGAACACGCATATCTGGAGGGATAACCGCTATATTCTGCTCAATGATCGGCCCACACTGGTATGGGTAGCCAATCAGGCTTCTCTCGAGCTGCATGTTTCTTTTCATCTTTATCGTAATGAAGATCTTCCCACTGAGATCGTATTCGATCTCGACCCGATGGATTTGAATGATTTCAGACACGTGTGTGATGTCGCATTATATTTGAAAGAGATTCTGGAATCACTGGGACTTCAAAGTGTGGCCAAGACCTCGGGAGCTTCCGGACTTCAGGTTTATGCGCCGATCAAACCGGGATACACATTTGAACAAACCCGACGCATCAGTTCCTTTATTGCCCGTTACTTAGCGGAAAAACATCCTCATCTCATCACCCTGGAAAGAATGGTGAAAAAAAGGGGAACGAAATTGTACTTTGACTATTTACAACACTGGAAAGGCAAAACCCTTCCCGCTCCTTATTCGGTAAGGGCCCGTCCGCAGGCCACAGTTTCAGCACCGGTAACCTGGGAAGAAATTGAAACCGGGTTTCACCCTGCAGAATTTACAATGGAGCGGATGATCCGGCGTGTGCAGGAAAAAGGGGACTTATTCAAGACTGTTACGACTGAAAAACAGAATCAACCCCTTGAACAACTTCTTTCCTTTATTGATAAACATTTGTCACCGGTATGATCATCACCTTGACTTTTTTGAATCAGCTTTGATTAAATGAACATGACATTTTATTTTGAGTCGGGAGAGGATATCATGAAAACCATTCTTGTTGATGCAACCATTGTAACGATGAATGATGCAGGCGATGTCATTAAAAACGGGGCACTCGCTATTGAAAATGAATCCATTACATATGTCGGTCCGGTACCAGAAGATTTATCGGTTTACGACCGGGTCATTTCCGCACGGGGAAAAGTGATTCTTCCCGGATTGATCAACACTCACGGTCATGCGGCGATGTCACTTTTGCGCGGTTATGCCGATGATCTGCCGTTAAAGGAATGGCTGGAAGATAAAATGTGGCCGATTGAGGGAAGATATACAGCGGAACATGTCAAATGGGGGACTTATTTATCCATTGTCGAAATGTTAAAAACGGGAACTACCTGTTTTGTCGATATGTATGATCATATGGATGAAGTGGCTAAAGCAGTTGAAGTATCCGGGATGAGAGCCGTATTGACCCGCGGATCGATCGGACTGGGCCCTGAGGAGGAACAGAAACGCAAATTAAATGAAGCGGTTCAGTTTGCCCGTGATTGGAACGGTGCCGCTAACGGAAGAATTACAACAATGATGGCTCCCCATTCCCCCTATACCTGTTCGCCGTCTTACATTGCCCGATTTGTTGATCAAGCGGAAAAATTAGATCTTCCCATTCATATTCACATGTCGGAAACGAAACATGAAGTGGAATTAAATATCAAGGAGTATGGTCAACGACCCACACAACATCTTTTGAATATCGGTGTGTTTGAGCGTCCGACACTGATTGCCCATGCCGTTCATCTCACCGATGAAGAACTGGATATTCTGGCGGAACATGACGTGAAAGTATCCCATAACCCCGGAAGCAATCTCAAGCTTGGTAGCGGGATTGCCCGTGTTCCTGAAATGTTGAAAAAAGGTATAGACGTTTCACTGGGTACGGACAGTTCTGCCAGTAACAATAATCTGGATATGTTTGACGAAATGCGGCTGGCTGCATTAATCCACAAAGGAGCAGGCTGCGACCCGCTCGCCGTTCCAGCAATAGAAGCACTTTCCATGGCGACAAGAAATGGAGCTCGTTGCGTATTCCTGGAAGCTCAAACCGGGGTGCTTGAAATGGGGAAAAAAGCGGATTTTATTACGGTTAACATGGAACAAGCCCATTTTTATCCGAAACATGATGTGATATCACATCTTGTATACGCCGCAGGGGGAAAGGATGTGGTGGATGTGTACATTGATGGAGAAGCAGTTGTACGGAACCGTGAATGTATTACGATTGATGAAGAACGTATTATGTACGAAGCCCAGCGTGTCATTGAACAAATTATGTAAATCAGACAACCTGATTGGTTTCGGGTTGTCTGAAGGCATGGATGTGTTTGCAGGGAGTGTATTTTAATACTTTTTACTGCACAAGATAAATAAAGAAGACTTAAAAATCATTCGTCTGCTTCATCTTCCACATAAATCATCGACGACAGACATGGCTGACGATAAGTATATATGGACCGGTACGGATGAGAACGGTATGGCGACGATAATGCAGCCCATGAAGGGCCATGTTCCCGTTTTAAATGTGTTAGAACATGAGGGGGAATTTCCTTTAATAAATCTGCATCATGTACGAGATGATGCGGATTCATGGAGTGATCACCTCCTCCTGCAGTAATCATATTGTGTCCTTCACCCGCAGGGTTATGAGTTACAGTTTTTAACCTGTCCGCATATCTTTACATGGCCACACATATTCATCAACAAGGAGAATATTTGATGATGAGCGGGTGGAAGGGGGCACAACAGGTGAGGGAACAAAAAAACGTATTATTCCTGTTTTTTATCCTGGTTTTGCTGGTACTTACAGCATGTAATCATTCTCCATCAGATCAGGCTGCTGTGGCGGATGAGTATCGGATAAATCATGAAAAAGCCTGGTCCTACACAGAGTTGCAACAGACGATTGAACAAATGCTGGATCAGGACGAATGGCATTTTGTGGTTCGTGCGGATGATCAAAAAGGTCAATCCGCCTATTATGTCGGCAGTCGTAAAGGGGACAGGCTGGAGTTGTCCGGTCGATTTAACGGAAAAGATTTCTGGATTAAAGCAGACCATAAACTTGTCATTGAAGCGGAAAATTTAAAAAAGGAATTATCCCTTGAAGAAACGGGGCTGATATCTCCGGCCGATCATTTTAAGTTTATTCTTCTTGAGATTACTTCTGCTGAGAAAACAAATCGTTTAATTTCCATTGACAACACATATTATGATCGCTGGGAGGTCCCGCTCTCCAGAAAAACGGTACAGGAAAAGGTTGAATCATTTCTTGGACCGCAATTTTCTGATAAAATGGTGGTTGATCAAGTGATTGACCATCTCACAGTAAATTATATCCTTGCCGTCCATCCCGAAACAAAAAAGGTCAAACAAATGCAGCTTACGATTACAATCAATGACGGAGATGAAAAAAAAGAACAGGAACTTTACTTTCGTTTTTATGATCCCGCATGAATAAACAACCGATCAACCGATCGTTTAAATTGAACTGATCAATGTAATGAGGGGAAATATGAAAAAATTAGCGATTGCAATTGCATTACTTTTTTTGATTTTAATGGGACAGGCGCTACATATGTATATATCCCTGTTATCCCATCAAAAAGATATCATTGAAACAGCGCGACAGATAGCCGGGGACAGAACCGATCTTCAGGAAGTCATGCGTGCGTATGAATTCTTTGGAGAAAAAAGTTACGTTGTCATGGAAGGACGGGATGAACATGACAGGGAGTGGATTGTGTGGTATTCTCCACAAACAAAGCAGGTGGAACATAAACTCCGCCGCGAACGGATATATTCGATGGAAAAATTGCATTCCTTCATCGAGGATGAATACAGGGTGGAAAAATTGATCCATATTGTTCCCGGATTGTCGTCCAAAGGGAGACCCGTGTGGGAAGCCGTCTTTTTTGATGGTGACCGGCGTCTGCAATACTTATATTTTGATTTAATAACCGGCGAAGAGTTACGGTCCTATCGATTACACAATATAACCTCCAGGTGAGGTTATTTTTTTCTGCCATAAACTACTTTTTCAATCAGTATATATCCTGTGATATACTTTTTTTGTATATAACCTGTAATATATGCGTCGTAGAAAGGGGGCATGGTGATGAAAAAAATGCCCATTTTTGTATCTCTGATTGTTTCGACCGTCATTTTATTCGGTGGCTGGTATCTATATCAAGATTATTTCGTTGAAAAACCGATTAAAGATTATGTGGCATCCCTTGAGGGAGTACAGATAGAGGATATTGTGATCCAACGGGAACAGATCTCTGTTGAAATTTCGTTTTCCGATGCCGGTGCCTTTTTAATCCATTATTCCAATATCTATGAAAAAGTGAAACAGTATGCTCGCGGAAAGCAGGTTGATCTCCGACTGCCGGCTGGAAGCGAAGACTTAAAAGAAATTTGGAACGAGGGATATTTCACACTGGCGGAAATCCTTGAACACCGACAATATTCCCGTATACCCGATTTCATGGATTCTCTCAAGGAACAATATGGATTGGATAAGGCTGAAGCCAAATTAGATCAGCACTATCTGTATATTGTCATTGAAAAAAATGATCAAATTTCTTACCGTGTTATGCCTCGCTCAGTGGAGGTGAATACGTAATGGTAAAACAGGTATTGATCGGAATTTTACCGGCACTGTTGATTTTTCTTCTTTTTTTGGGGATTAATGTCCTGCCATTGTTCCTCTTTGGCATGGTGATCGTATTTATTCTTTTTATGATTGGCCGGCAGCAGGACCTTCAATGGAAGTCCAATTCAAAATCATACTCCGTCATTAACCGGACCGGAGTCACTTTTGAGCAGATTGGCGGTCAACAAAGGGCCAAACAGGAATTAAAAGAAGCACTCGATTTCTTGATCCGGATGGATGATACCAGACATTACGGTATTCGTCCGTTGAAAGGGATTCTCCTCACGGGCCCGCCGGGAACGGGGAAAACCTTAATGGCCAAAGCGGCAGCCAGTTATACCGACTCGGCATTTGTAGCAGCCTCGGGCAGCCAGTTTGTTGAAAAATATGTCGGTGTCGGTGCACAGCGCATTCGTCAATTGTTTAAACAGGTAAAGGAACAAGCGCAGAAACAAAATCAGGAGAGCGGCATCATTTTTATTGATGAGATCGATGTCCTCGGCGGGAAAAGGGAGGGGCAGAGTTACCGGGAATACGATCAAACGTTGAATCAACTTTTGACAGAGATGGACGGAATCTCTACATCCGCCATGCCGCGAATATTGGTAATCGCAGCCACCAACCGTAAAGACATGCTCGATGATGCCCTCTTGCGTCCCGGTCGGTTTGACAGGCATATTGTAGTGGATATGCCGGATAAAAGGGCGAGGGAAGAAATTCTTCAGATCCATGTCAAAAACAAACCGCTTGCCGACGATGTTTACCTGGAAAAGATAGCTGAAGAGACTTTCGGATTTTCGGGCGCACAATTGGAGAGCGTCGCAAACGAAGCGGCAATTTATGCCTTTCGTGAACGTGTTCCCCGTATTACTTCTCAACATTTTGCGATGGCGATTGATAAAGTGATGATGGGAGAGCGGGTTGATCGCGAAGCTACGGAGGAAGAAAGAAAACGGGTAGGAATTCATGAACTGGGACATGCCGTTGTGTCCGAAGTCTTACGGCCCGGCTCTGTATCACAGGTAGCCCTGCATCCCAGGGGACAGGCGCTTGGATATGTTCGCCAGAATCCGCAAAAAGACCAGTATTTATACAGCAAAGCTCATTTAGAGGAGCAAATTATGATTGCACTTGCCGGTGCGGTTGCGGAAGAATTGATCTATGGTCATCGCAGCACCGGATCCAAAAATGACTTTGATCAGGCTCTGCGATTGGTTCACACGATAATTGACAGCGGCCTCTCTTCACTGGGAATTGTTAAAATTGACATGGTCAATAAGGAGGCGTTACAAAAAGAAAGTAACGCGATCCTTGATGAGTTGCTTGTACGAACACGAAAACTGCTGGAGCAATATCGGAATGTACTGGATCAGAGTTGTGAACACCTTTTATCAGAAGAAGTGCTGGACGGAGAAGCTTTTCGTCGCATGCTCAATCATACTTCAGTCAAGAAGGAGGCTTGATGAAAGCCTTCTTCTTTTTACAACGAATGCGTAAATTCGGAAGGAAATTGACCATATTTATCGAATTATTCATAATATTTAGAGGTAAATGGATGTAATGTGTGATCAATCCGGGAGAAGGGAAGGAAAAGCTATGCAATCGAGGTCCGGTGAACAACTGATCTACTCCGAATCTTTTCAAAAACTCATCCGGGAAAAAAAGAGATTTATCCTTCCTGCAACTATCAGTTTTCTCATTTTTTATTTTGCTCTGCCGTTGTCTATCACGTGGTTTCCCCAATTTATGAACCGTCCTTTTTACCATTTTCTTACTTATGCATGGGTGTTTGCCATCATGCAGTTTGTGATGGTATGGACGATCGGTTTTCTCTATTACATGAAGGCAAAATCTTTTGATCACAAGGCGGAGGAGATCAGAAAAGAGATGGAACAACAGGGGTATTCATCATGAATCTGACCAATTTTATCTTCTTTCTTTTTATTCTGTTCGGTACATTAATTATCACCTACTGGGCAGCGAAACGGGGAAAAACGACACATCAATTTTATTCCGTCTCAGGGAGTCTTACCGGGGTGCAAAACGGTCTTGCCATTGCCGGTGATTATATGAGTGCGGCTTCTTTTCTGGGGATTACCGGTGCCATTGCCCTGCGCGGTTTTGATGGGTTTTACTACTCAATAGGATTCCTTGTTTCATACTTGCTTCTGTTGTTGTTAATAGCTGAACCGGTAAGACATCTTGGAACATTCACACTCGGTGATGTTGTCTTTGCTCGTTTTGCCGATCGAAGAGTGAGAATACTTACTTCCCTGAGTACGATCATCATCTCTGTTTTATATATGATTCCGCAGCTGGTGGCAGCCGGTCTTTTAATGCAATTGTTGCTGGGGCTTGAATATGGTGCATCTGTGGTGATCATCGGCACCCTTATGACAATCTATGTCGTTTTCGGCGGGATGGTTGCCACATCCTGGGTACAGATTATTAAGACCGTTCTCTTAATGTCGGGTACCTTTTTAATTTCGCTGATTGTATTGTCGCGATTTGATTGGAGTATTTTACAATTGGCCGAAGCGGTAAAAAAAGCAACACCGTTCGGCAACACCTTTTTTATGCCGGGCCATTTATTTGATAATCCGCTGGAGACGATCTCATTACAACTCACTTTAATCCTCGGTACGGCAGGTTTGCCGCATATCTTGATCCGTTTTTTTACGGTAAAAGATGCTCCTGCGGTGCGACAATCCGTGATTACGGCTACATGGATCATCGGACTGTTTTATGTCATGACAATGATTCTCGGGTTTGGTGTTGTTGCTTTTGTGGGCTGGGATAGGCTCAACTCCGTTGATTCTTCAGGTAATCTGGCCGCCCCTTTATTAGCATCTACACTGGGCGGCGACTTTTTGATGGCATTCATTTCAGCCGTTGCTTTTGCTACCATATTAGCAGTGGTTACCGGGCTGGTGATTTCCGCAACCTCATCTGTGGCCCATGATATTTATAACCATACGCTTCGACAGGGAAAGGCATCCGAACAGGATCAATTAAAAGTGGCAAGATTGACGGCGGCAGGCATCGGACTCACTGCGATCATTCTTTCACTCGGCCTGAAAAACATCAATGTCACGTTTCTTGTTTCCCTGACCTTTGCCGTTGCCGCATCGACCCATTTGCCGCTTTTGCTGTTCACTTTATACTGGCGCCGTTTTAATCTTCAGGGAGCGGTCACAGGGATGATTACAGGACTGATGGCTTCTTTGCTTCTTGTTTTACTGGGACCCAATATGATGAATCCTGAATACGGATGGATGAGAAGAGAGGCGTTGATCCCCCTTTTTAATCCGGGAATTCTGGCCATTCCGATCGGCTTTTTGGGATCTTTCCTCGGCACGATTTTATCCGGGAAATCGAAACTAACGGGCAATTACGACCGAGTGTTAATCAGGTCCCAAACGGGATGGAAAGACCAGTAGGGGGACATGAACCATGGGAATACTCACGCTTACTTTATTTGAACGCATCGGTCTCATCATGATTTTTGCATTTATGATGACCCGCATACCTTCATTTCGATATCTTCTCGATCGGGAACTGACGCTGAAAACGATAATTTATCATTCACTGACATTCGGACTATTTGGCATTATGTCTGTTCACGTTGGTATCCTGATTATTGATGGTCAACTGACAGAAGGCCATATCTGGCGGTTTCCGTTACAGGAAAACCACATGATCATTGGTTCCACGCTGGTGGCTGTCGTGATTGCCGGATTATTGGGGGGGCCGCTGGTCGGTTTGGGAAGCGGTTTAATCGTAGCCGTTTATGTATTGTTTCTGGGAGGGGAATCGGTATGGGCCAACAGTCTGGTGAATCCTTTATCCGGACTTTTTGCCGGATTTACCGCACGATTTTTTTCCGAAGAACGCGTGATCGCACCTGCCAAAGCGCTCTTTATCGGCATGTTTACCCCTATATTGCATATGACTTTATTACTGATCTTCACCGATAATCCGGAGCATACGATTCAAATCGTCAACAGTTTCGGAGTCCCTCTTGTTGTCACGAACAGTATTGCCATCGCCATTTTTACGGCAATGATCCGTCTGGCGCTGAATGAAAAGGAACAGGAAGCAGCTCTGGAAACCCGACGGGCGCTTCACATTGCTGAGAAATCCCTTCCCCATTTGAAGCAGGGCTTTGATTTCAAAACAGCGATGCAAATGGCTCAACTTTTGAGGGACGAATTAAAACTGCCTGCGGTATCGTTATCGAATCGCAGCCATGTTCTGGCCCATATCGGAATTGGTTCGGATCACCATAAGCCGGGTGACAAATTAAACAACGTTTCTTCACAGGAAGCTTTAAAAAGCGGTGAAATTCAGGTCGTCAACCAATCGAATCAATTTATTTGTGAACATGATCACTGTTCGCTCAGAGCTGCAATTATCGTACCGATACGTCAATCGGGGGATGTGACCGGGTTAATTCACTTGTATTTCAAACGTCCTCAGCAGATCCGTGCTGTAGAAATTGCACTGGCACAGGGTTTGGGAAAATTGTTGTCCAATCAACTGGATGTTGTCGCCGCGGAAAAAATGAAATCGTTGATTCAAGAAGCGGAGTTAAGAACCATTCAGGCACAGATCAATCCTCATTTTTTGTTCAATACATTGCATTCCATCGCCACATCGATTCGCTCCAAACCGTCCCTGGCCCGCCATCTGATCGTACAGTTAGGTCAATTTATGCGTATTAACTTGAAACTGACTTCCACCTCATTGATCCAATTAGAAAAGGAACTGGATCACCTGAGGGCATACCTTGAAATTGTCAAAGTACGTTTTTCTGATCAATTGACGGTTCATTATGAAATGGATGAAGATATTCGCGATGTGATGATTCCACCCTTTACCATTCAGCCGCTGGTGGAAAATTGTATTCAGCATGGTTTGAAGGATGTGGAACATGGAGGAGAAATCTGGATCCGGTTGTCATCCGAGAATGGGAAGGTTAAGATCATGATTCAGGATAACGGACGGGGAATACCCAATCATATCATCGGTCAACTGGGAAATCAGTTAATGGAAAGTGAGAAAGGGAACGGGGTAGGGATTTATAACGTAAATCAACGCTTAATTCATAGTTTTGGAGAACAGGCACGTCTTCATTTCAAAAATTTGTCTCCGGGATGTGTTGTCACCTTTCGTATTCCAATTGATGTACAAAAAGGGAGGGAATCGGCATGAAATATAAAGTGATGATTGCTGAAGATGAACGAATGGTGCGGGAAGAACTTGCCTATTTTCTTCAACAGCAGGAAGATATCATCCTTTGTCCAAGTGCGGAAAATGGGAGGCAGTTGCTGGAACTCTATCAACAATATCAACCGGAAGTCATCTTTCTGGATATTGATATGCCTGCCTTATCGGGGATGGAAGTAGCCAGGTTCATCAAAAACAGAAGTCATGATATTCAGGATGAAATGCAACTTCCGCTATTTGTGTTTACGACTGCATATGATGAATATGCTGTTCAGGCATTTAACCTTGAAGCGGTTGATTATTTGTTAAAACCATATGATATGGACAGGTTGAACGAAGCACTGCAAAGGGTGCGCAAGCATCTGCAACAGTTTCATAATAAGAAGGAAGTTTTGCAACAATCAAAATCGGCGAATTTATCTTCCAGAATTTTAATTGATAATGGTGAAAAAATGGTGATCATTTCTCCGGACAACATTCATTATGCGGCAAAAGAAGATCGGACAATCAAGATTGTTACTACACAGCAGATCATTCACACAAAAATGACGCTTCAGGAATTAGAAAATAAAGTTCAGGGAGCCCCTTTTTTTCGTCCTCACAGGAGTTATCTGGTGAACCTCGATTATGTACGTGAAATAACGCCGTGGTTTAACGGTGCTTACAATTTGATTTTAAAGGATCAGGAAAAAACCCAGATCCCGGTCAGCAGAAGCGCCGCAAAGGAGCTTTTCAGTATTTTACAAAATTAATATTTTAAAGAACAATTTTGCTTGTCATTCACACATCATATCCAACCATTTAAACGCATATAACAACAATTGAAGTCTCATTTCACAATTCATCAAATTTTCAAATTATACTGAAAGTAAGCGCTTGCAAGAGTTGACTGGAATGTAAGGGGGTTACGTTTCAGTTATAAGGCGCTGAACAGTTGTCAAATCTTAAATGGGGGTGTGATGTCAATGAATCAAACGGAAAAGCAGAAGGCGTACTGGAAAAAAAACATTGGACTCATTCGCAATCTGCTCATTGTGTGGGCGCTGGTATCGTACGTGCCTGCCATCTTTTTCGCCAAACCTCTGGCCAACGTTGATTTCTTCGGTGTAAACCTGGCTTTCTGGTTTGCCCAGCAGGGGTCCATACTGGTGTTTATGGCATTGATCTTTATTTATGCCGTTC
Source organism: Bacilli bacterium (assembly GCA_041686735.1). Classification (GTDB taxonomy): domain Bacteria; phylum Bacillota; class Bacilli; order JACDOE01; family JACDOE01; genus JAWLDF01. The sequence goes on along the minus strand of JAWLDF010000003.1, from coordinate 53,970 downwards.
GTATGGACAAACTGGATGAGGAATTCAATGTCCAGGAGAAATCAACGGATAAAGGAGGTTCAGCATGAGCACTGAAGCGTTAACCTTAACTCTCGTTATCATTACATTTCTAATCTACATTTTCATCGGCTGGTGGTCCAAGGTTCGTGATACCAAAAACTTTTATGTTGCGGGCAATGACATTCCGGCAGTTGCCAATGGTGCAGCGATTGCTGCTGACTGGATGTCGGCTGCATCCTTTATCTCCATGGCAGGACTTATCGCTTTTCTGGGATATGACGGAACCATCTACTTGATGGGATGGACCGGCGGTTATGTGTTGCTTGCTCTGTTACTGGCACCATACTTAAGAAAATTCGGCCGCTATACCGTACCGGATTTTATCGGTGACCGTTTTTATTCCAACGGAGCCCGTGCCGTTGCTTCCATTGCCACGATTTTTATCTCTCTCACATATGTTGCCGGGCAAATGCGCGGTGTTGGAATTGTTTTCAGTCGTTACTTAGAAGTCCCTATTTCCACCGGAGTCGTCATCGGTATGGCAATCGTAGCCTTTTTTGCCGTACTGGGTGGAATGAAGGGGATTACCTGGACGCAGGTGGTTCAGTATTTCGTTTTGATCATTGCGTACCTTATCCCGGCAATTGCGATTTCTTTTCAGTTAACGGGAAATCCCATTCCTCAGCTGGGACTTACTTTCTCAGATATTGCACAAAAGTTGACCAATATTCAAGTTGAACTGGGATTATTCGAATACCTGGCACCATTTCAAAACCTGTCAGGGTTGAATGTTTTTGCTGTTACACTTGCGCTGATGGTTGGAACTGCCGGATTGCCGCACGTCATTATTCGCTTTTACACCGTGCGTAATGTACGTGCAGCCCGCTGGTCTGCCGGATGGGCGCTGGTATTCATCGCACTTTTATATACCACAGCCCCCGCGATTGGAGTATTTGCGAAGTATAACCTCATTTCAACCTTGAATGAGACGCCGATTGAAGAGGCACGTAACATCGAATGGGTTGAAAAATGGGAATCCACCGGACTCCTTAAACTGGAAGATAAGAATAGTGACGGAATATTGTCTTTCAGCCCGGGAGAAATGAATGAGGTAACGATCGACAAAGATATCATTGTGTTATCCACACCTGAAGTTGCACAGCTGGCACCTTTTATCATAGCTCTGGTAGCAGCCGGAGGATTGGCGGCAGCCTTATCAACGGCGGCAGGGTTGTTGCTTGCAATGTCGAGTGCGGTATCCCATGACCTCTATTATCGGATATTTAAACCGGATGCTTCCGAAAAACAACGGCTACTGGTCGGACGGATTATGATCTTTCTTGCGGTACTGGTGGCCGGTTACTTTGGAATCAAACCCCCCGGATTTGTGGGAGAGGTTGTGGCCTTTGCCTTCGGACTTGCGGCGGCAAGTTTGTTCCCGGCCATACTCCTCGGTATTTTTGATAAACGGATGAACCGGGAAGGCGCTATCTGGGGAATTTTAACCGGTTTGATCTTTACGATGGCGATGATTCTTATGATGCGTTCAACCCAGATTTTCGGCACGGACGCACCGGTCATTAATGATTTCCTCGGTATTAACGCACAGGGAATCGGTGTTGTGGGGATGGTACTCAACTTCATCGTTGCTTACATTGTCTCCCGCAGAACGGAAGCACCGCCGGAGGAGATTCAGCAACTGGTTGAAGATATCCGCATACCTGAAGGAGTGGCGCAGGAATCTAACTCTTGATTCGGACTGCAAAATAGATATTAAAAAAATGTTCTAGATGAATACCGGGAAGCAGAAGGCTGGACTTCCCGGTATTCGCATTTTCCTGTTAAAATAAAGATGATGTCACTACATATGCATACATAAGGGGGACATACAGTTGATTTGGACAATCATTTTTGCTATCTTAACGTTGGTAATGTACATATTTTTTCCTCACCTTGATTTGAAAGTGGTCCGCAAGGCCCTGGGAATCACATTGTTTCTGGAATTATTTTATCTTATCGGCCATTATATGAGTGGATGGCCTTTTCCCGTGCCTCTGGTCATTTTTCAAATTCTGGTCGTTGTTTTTATGGGAGTGGCAATCGGTGTGTTTTTTTCCCGCATCTGGCCGATTTCGCCCAGACCCGGTTTTGAACGTGTGATCCGTACTTTTTTAATCGTCATTCCCGCACTGGGGCTGGGTGTCGGATTGCAGGTTCTTTTACAGGGAAATATAGCGGATCAGGGAATCTATCTGATTTTTGCCCTGTCAGCCTGGTTGGGTTCCGGTCATTTCATCCGCCCGAACACAGAGGAAGAAAATGGGAAGGGAAAGTCAAAGAAAACCAAAAAGTAATACTGATCATGATGAAATGGAGGAATGGTGAATGCAGCCGACAATATCCACAATCGGCAATTATGTCGGACAGACTGTCCGATTCGGAGCATGGCTTTTCAATAAACGTTCCAGCGGCAAAATTCAGTTTTTACAATTGCGGGATGGTACCGGGTTTATTCAGGGAGTTGTAGTTAAACAGGAAGTGGATGAACAGGTATGGGAGAACGCAAAATCTTTGACTCAGGAAAGCTCACTCTATGTTGAAGGGGTGGTTCGCGCTGATGAGCGGGCACCAAGCGGATATGAATTGACGGTGACAGGAATTGAACCCATTCAAATTGCCGAGGATTATCCGATTTCGCTGAAGGAACATGGTACGGAATTTTTAATGGATCACCGTCATCTCTGGATTCGTTCCCCACGCCAGAGAGCGATTCTCAGTATACGTTCTCAGATTATTGAAGGGATTCATGACTTTTTTGCCAGAAACGGATTTAAAAAAGTAGATCCGCCGATTTTAACACCGACATCTGCTGAGGGAACAACCACTCTTTTTCATACGAAATATTTCGATGAAGATGCTTTTCTGTCTCAAAGCGGACAGCTTTATATGGAGGCAGCAGCGATGGCTCTCGGAAGGGTATTCTCTTTCGGCCCGACGTTTCGAGCGGAAAAATCGAAAACACGTCGCCATCTTATCGAATTTTGGATGATTGAACCGGAGATGGCTTTTGTCGATCATGAAGAAAACTTAAAGATTCAGGAGCAATTCGTCAGTCACGTGGTTCAACATGTCCTGAAAAATTGCCGCAGAGAACTCAATTTCCTTAAGCGTGACGTGAGCAAACTGGAGAATGTGAAACCTCCTTTTCCTCGAATCACATATGATGAGGCAATCCGATTACTTAAGGAAAACGAGTTTGAAATTGAGTGGGGAGACGATTTCGGTGCGCCCCATGAAACGTTTATTGCCGAACAGTTTGATAAGCCGGTATTTATTACCCACTATCCGACGGAGTTGAAAGCTTTTTATATGAAACCCGACCCGGAACGTCCGGAAGTGGTACTGTGTGCTGATTTGATCGCTCCTGAAGGATACGGGGAAATTATCGGGGGAAGCCAGCGAATAGATGATCCGGCTCTGATGGAACAGCGTTTCCGTGAACACGGATTATCATTCGAAGACTATAAGTGGTATCTTGATTTACGTAAATACGGAACTGTTCCGCACTCCGGATTCGGTCTCGGGCTGGAGCGGACGGTTGCGTGGATCAGCGGAACGGAACACGTAAGAGAAACAATTCCTTTCCCTCGCCTGTTAAACCGTCTGTATCCGTAAATCATAATTCAAGAACAGGGTCAAGTCTATTATTGTCGATATGCCATTGATATAATAGACTTGAGGTGTTAATATGGAACGGGAAATTTATCAATATCTTAAGGAAAAGGCTACATCCGTCTCCCATCTTCTGTTGAAGCATTATGCGAAAATCGGTCTGAGCGATCAACAAATGATGCTTATTTTGCATTTGATTGCCTTTCAGAATGAAGGGAAAGAGTTCCCGACGGTCAAAGAACTGGAAAACCGTATGGCTGCCGGTGGAGCAGAGATCATGGGGATGTTGCAAAAACTGGTACAAAAAGAGTACATACGGATCGATGAATACATGGATGATATCCAGGGTGTTCGCTACGAATATTTTGATTTCGATCCGTTATATCACAGAATCGCAAAGGCGGCAGAGATGGAGCTTTCCGTTAATGAAGCAGCCGCTGCTTCTCAAAATGAGGAGAAAGATCTCTATACCATGTTTGAACAGGAATTTGGCCGTCCCCTCTCACCGATTGAGTGTGAAACTCTCTCCATCTGGATTGAAAAAGACGGTTACAGCGCAGAACTGGTGGAGGCGGCATTGCGGGAAGCAGTAGTCTCCGGCAAAATTAATTTCCGCTATATCGACCGGATTTTGTTTGAATGGCAGAGAAACAACATTCGTACGGCGAGAGAAGCGAGAGAGCACGGGCTTCGTTTTCGCCAGAAGTATCACAGGGACGACCGATCCCAGAAATCACCTTCATCTATCCCCCATTTTAACTGGCTGGAATATGAGGATGAAATTGACCAATAATTGAACAATAAGGGCTTTTAGGATAGGGTACTGGGATACTATCAACCATGACGCACAGGTCACTGAATCTGTGCGTTTTTTATTTTCGCATCCCTCATGCTGGTTATGTGCCGTGTCTATCTTTTCCCTGTAGACATACACTGTTGTTGATCGTAACAGAAGGTGGTGATTCCCTTGAAAATAGCGATCATCAGTCCGGGTAATTTTTCTGTTCCCCCTGTTGTCGGCAGTTCAGTGGAACATGATATTGATATGATTGCGAGGGTCATGAAGAAATGGCATCAGGTGATAGTGTATACGAGAACTTGTAAAGCATACCCGCGTTCTGTAACGGAGGGGAATTTAACTTTTCGTAGATTTCCGTATCATTCGTCTGCTTCCTATCTGCGTCGGGTCATTCGTGATATAAAAAAAGAAAAACCGGATGTGATCCAGGTTGAAAACCGGCCTGCGTATATATCGTTGATCCGGGCTTATTTTAAAAACATTCCGCTTGTCCTGGTGATGCACTCTAAGGTGTTTGCTTCTCCGCCGATCATATCGGACAGACGAATGAAGGCAGTGATGAACAAAGTGGATGCCTTGATCACCAACAGCCACTACATGAAAAAATATTACAGTAAAAAGTACTGCAGATACGCAAATAAAGTTCACGCCGTCCATCTGGGGATTGATGTTGCTCCCTATCGGGAAGCGGAATCCGACGGTGACAGGATCGCATTTCTGCAAAAAAAATACGGACTGGCTGATGATAACCGGGTTCTGTTGTTTGCCGGAAGACTGTTAAAAAGCAAAGGGGTCCATCTTCTGATTGATTCGATTCCGAAAATCGTAAAGGATAACCCCCGGGTCAAAGTGCTCATTACCGGAAGCCCGGTTTACGGCAGAAATATAAAGACACCATACCTGAAAAAGATATATCGGACTGCAAAAAAATATCGGCGCTATATACATTTTACTCATTTCATCCGTCCGCAGGAAATGCCGTATATCTATCAGCTTGCAGATGTGGTCGTCACCCCCTCCGTCTGGAACGAACCGTTTTGCCGGGTGAATCTGGAAGCAATGGCGAGTGGAAAACCCGTGATTACAACCAGACGCGGCGGTATTCCCGAAGTGGTAAAACATGAGCAAACGGGAATCGTTTTCCCTTTATCTTCATGGAAAAAAACTTTTCCGCATGCATTGAAGGAACTGAACAATGAACGTTTGGAGGAAATGGGCAAAAGGGGGTTGGAAAGAGCACAAACATTTACCTGGGAGAATACGGCTCGAGGATATCTTTCCGTGTTTCAAACGATTTTGCCGAAGGAAAAGATAGAAAATTCCGTTCCTGGGAGTGTGGACAATGAAGGGATTAATACTTTGTGCAGGTAAGGGGACGCGACTGCAACCTTTATCCTTATCTCAACCGAAAACTTTACTTCCGGTGGCGAACAAACCGGTTTTGTTTTATTGCATTGAAAATCTTGTGATGCATGGAATTAAGGATATCGGGATCGTCATCCATCCTTCACAACAGGAAATAAAACGGAGTGCAGGCAACGGTTCCCGTTTTGGGGCATCCATCAGGTATATATATCAACATGAGCCGAAGGGAATCGGTCATGCCATTTTACACGCCCGTTCATTTATAGACAGGGATACGTTTGTTCTGTTGCTCGGGGATAATTTGATTATGGAACCTTTACAACATATAATCGAGGCTTACCATCAACAGGAGGATTGCAGGGCATCCATCATGTTGGCCGAAGTTGAGAATCCACGGGATTTTGGCATAGCTACCATAAAGGATCACAGGGTCATCAAAGTGGTGGAAAAACCTGAAAAACCGGATTCAAACTATGCAGTGATCGGAGCCTATGTGTTTGATCCGGTTATTTTTGAAGCAGTATCTTCCATCCCCCCTTCGGGCAGAGGGGAATACGAGATCAGTGACGCGATACAATGGTTGATCGATCATGGCTATCCCATTACTTACAGTGTAACGAGAAAAAATTATTTTGACGTGGGTACGATCGAGCGCTGGTTACATGCAAACCGGTGGAAATTGGAGCATGATTTGGAGCAAAAAATCCTGATCGGTAAGGATGTTTTTTTAAATAATTGCACGATCAAAGGTCCGGTGATGATCGGTGATCACTGTCATTTGTCCGATGCCACCATCGGTCCTTATGTATCGATGGAAGCTAATGTGACCGTAAAAGGATGTCAGATGGATCACACGATTCTCCTGGAAGGAAGTCATGTTAACAATAAACTCGGCAAGATCAGCAACAGTATTTTTGGACGACGCAGTAAATTAGAGAGTGAGACCCATTTTTCATCTGCATATCAGCTTGTTGTAGGGGACCAGTCTTCAATAAAAATTTCTCATGAACAGAAAACGATAAAGGATCGAAGGAACGATGAATAAACCGCTCGAAATCACAGTCGTCATCCCCGTATATAACCGCAAAAAACTGGTGACAGAGGCAATCCGCAGTGTAATCTTACAGACCTATCCTCGCTGGAAGTTAATCATTGTAGACGATGGTTCAACGGACGGAACAGCGGAGCGGATCAAACACCTATTTTCAAAAGAAGAACGAATTCTGCTGGTATCCCTTCCCGAAAATCAGGGTGTTTCGCAGGCAATGAATCATGCACTGGAGTTGATTGATACCGATTATTTTATTCAACTTGATTCGGATGACTGGTTTTTCCCGAAAACGTTAAAAAAAATGGTGGAAGCCATTGAAAATGCACCGAAAAATACAGGTTTATTTTATGGCAACGTGGTGATGTGGATCAAACGCAGGGGGAAATGGAGGATATATCGAAAAATCCGACACCGTTCATTTCATCATAAATATCAATTTTTACGATACCTCACTTACATGTTGCATCCACGATGCTACCGAACCCGTGCGGTTCGGGAAGCGGGGGGATGGGAAACGGATGATCCTTATCGGGGAAGGGTGATGGAAGATCGCCGCATGGTTTTGAAAATCATTGAAAGATATCCGATTCAATGGGTAGATGAATATTTGTATAACCGCAGAAAACATCGTACTCAGCTGACCCATCCCAAAAAGAAACAACAGCGCAATCGTTTGCGAAAAATGGTGATCGATCACTATCTCAAAAAGTGGGGAGATCGATATGAAGCAGTGTATGGAAAGAAAAATGGCTGGCTGATTGTAAAAAGATTTAAAAGGAAAGCTGGTGGTTCAAGATGAAACATGCACTTGTAACGGGCTGTGCCGGATTTATCGGTTCACATTTGAGCGAAAAGCTTTTGCAACAGGGATACCGCGTGACGGGAGTGGACGTTTTTTTGTCCAACTATCAAAAGAACATCAAACTATATCATCTTTCCGGCATAATGAATCATCCTTCTTTTCGTTTTATACAAGGCGATCTTACTCAACTTGATCTTAATACTTTACTTAAAGATGTGGACGTGATTTTTCACCAGTCGGCCATGCCCGGAGTCCGCACGAGCTGGGGCAAACAATTTCAGGATTATACCCGTCATAATATCCTCGCTACGCAAATGCTGCTGGAAGCAGCAAAATTTTCTTCGATACAAAAATTTATCTACGCTTCATCTTCTTCGATATACGGAGAAACAGAGGGACTTGTGAGTGAGGACAGGATTCCGGCACCGGTTTCTCCTTATGGGGTAAGCAAGTTATCAGGAGAACATCTGTGCAGGTTATATCATACCAATTTTCAGGTTCCCGCGGTTATGCTCCGTTATTTTACGGTTTATGGACCGCGTCAGCGTCCAGATATGGCATTTCATCGTTTTATCCGGCAGGCACTGCTACAACAAGCAATTGTTATTTATGGCGATGGAAAACAGACTCGGGACTTTACTTTTGTCGAGGATGTTGTCCGGGCCAACTTACTTGCATATGAAAAAGGAAAAGACGGTGAGATTTATAACATCGGAGGCAAAAATCCGGTTTCTTTACTGAAGATACTGCAGATGATCGAAGAGATTACGGGTCAATCGGTACAGATAAACTATTTAGACCCCATACCCGGTGATCCCAAGCATACCCGGGCTGATATAGGGAAAGCGGAGAACGAACTGGGTTATCGGGTGACATGGGATATCAAAGACGGATTAAAGGAAGAAGTGGAGTATATCCGCAATTTATATGCCCGCTGATTTATTGCGTAGACAAAAAAGACCCCGGTTCACACCGTTGTGTGGTAACCCGGGGTTTTTTAGTTTACCTTTTTCTTACCAGTTTGGCCACTTTTAACCGTCCTTTAATCCATTTAAATTTGGGTTTATATTTGTCTCCCCAGTCCTTCAGCGCCTTTTTGTAGAGATAGCGGGTCACCTTGGCGTATTTCTTCACGTTGTTTTTGCGCGAATTGTTTTTCTTGTGGGACAGTCGATTGTACAAAGTTTTATTGATCCATTTAAATTTATACTTTCGAATTAATTTCAACAGAATCTGCCGGTCCTCCGCATATCGCCCTTTTTCAGGAACCAGGGTTGACCATCCGCCTACTTTTCTAAGGCATTTCGTCCGATAGAAGCGGGGATAGACCATCGGATGGTAGGTGATGAAATCATATTTTCCTTTTATCTGTCGTTTTTTCTTAAAATCGATTTTTTTATATTTTCTCTTTCCTTTTTCCTTCCAGACCCGTTCATTTCCATATACCATCGCAACATGATCATTCGATTTCTCCATTTTTTTAAGGCAAATTTCCAGTGTTTTCGGTTCGTACCAATCGTCGGAATCAAGTTGAGCAAAGTATTTGGTATCGACGATTCTTAATGCATGTTTGAGGGCATTGGATACTCCCTTATTCTTTTTCAGGCGTTTATAGTAAATACGCGGATCATGCAGATACTGACTGACGATTTCCGGTGTTTGGTCCGTTGAAGCATCGTCAATAATCAGAAGTTTCCAATTGTCGATTGTCTGATTTAAGACACTTTCGATCGCTCTGGTTATATATTTTGCCCGGTTATATGTGGGAATGACTACAGTAACGAGTATCTCATTATTTTCAACATCATTAGTGAATATGTTCTCACTACCCGGAAATACGGAAGGGAAGGAGGCGGGGGGGTTGGGAACAACATTTCGCAATTGGTTCATCGCCTTTTTCCTCCTTTCTGGATAAGTTTTTTGTAGATTTCTTCCAATCGTTGTACCTGTCTGGCGGAATTAAATTGCATTTCAATGTGTTCACGACCCTTTTTTCCCATTTGATCGCGTAAGTAAGGATCTTCGGCGAGTTGACATATTCGATACGCCAGTGCATCAGCGTCCCTTTCTTTTACGAGAAATCCTTCTTCCTGATCTTTAACGAGTTCGGGAATTCCGCCATGACAGGTTGATACAACGGGCAAACCGGTAGCCATTGCTTCCTTTATCGCGTTAGGTATTCCCTCGTGATTTCCGTCTCTGGTTGTGATGCTGGGCAGACAAAAAATATCGGCTTTTTTTAATTCTTCCGTGATTTTGTGATGGGGTACATCCCCTTTAAATGCGACGTGATTGTGTAAATCATACTTCTTGATTAATCTCTTAAGAGTTTTTTTCTCATCACCTTTCCCTACGATCACCAGTTCAGCGGTCGGATGTTGATCAAGAACCTGCCTGAATGCTTTAATCAAATATCGGAACCCTTTCTTTTTGTGAAGTCTGCCAACTCCGATAATACGGATATTCTCTGTTTTAATTTCCCTCTCAAAGTATGGAAACTTCTTTAAATCCACCCCGGAATACAACACTTCTATTTTTTTTCGCGGGCAGCCATAACGGATTAATTGATTTTTCATAAAGTGGCAGGGGACGGTGAACTTGTCTCCCCGGCGAAACAACTTTGGAAGTTTACGCAGATATCTTTTTCTCTTGTTTCGTTTGGTGGGGAGGTCAAAACCATGAAAAGAGGTAAGCAGAGGTACTCTGTAATAACGTTTCACTTCCATCATTTTAACTCCGGCATTTCCGAAGCGGGCATGGATTAATCTGATTTTTTTTCTTCGAAATGTGCGTGCGATTTTACGCGGATTGTAATGAAGCCACTTTATTCGTTTATAGGGGAAGCGTTTTAAATTCATTCGTTTTCTTGTAAACACAATCGGTGTATATTTTTTTATATTTTTCAATTCTTCGTAAATAAATGTTTCGGAAGGGGGAAGGTATCTGTTTCTAACAAAAGCAATTTTTTTTGCCACAATTATTTCCCTCCTTTCAGCAGTCTGGGTTCACTTGTCCTTGTATCATATTATGATTCAGCGCTTCGTTTGTTTTTGAAAAGAAGGAAATTGGTCATATATCTTTGAAGACAGATAATCCGCCTTATTCTTTTCCTGTTTGATCAGATGTTTTACCTCCTTTAAGGTCCCTTTCTTATAACGTTTTTTTCGTATCATGTGTTCAAAGATATGGGGAAACAACAGGTCGATGTAGACGACTTCTTTCGTTTTTAATTGTAGTCGATGAACCTTTTCGTAGGTTTTCATCATTCGCTCGAATGTTTCGTGGTTGAAGGCATTTTTCATACAGTACATACTGAACAGGCGCAGGATATCTTTTGAGGGGAAATCGTATCGCACATCTTCAAAATCAATTATGACTTCCTCATTGCCATTCACAAGAACATTATTGTGGTGGAAGTCCCCATGGACCAGCGTTTGCTTCCGAAACGGTTCGTTTCTTTTCAACGGGTAATGACTCATTTTCAAAAGACGCAGCGCTTCCGTACCAATTCCAATAAAGTAAGGAATTTTCTCTGAAATGTATCGTTTGATTTTGTTTTTGGCGTGTTTATTTTTCTTCCTGAATGTTTTCATGGTATGGATTCTTAGCTGATATTCTTCTACCCAGTCCCTATGACTATATATGTTTACGTTGGAAGGAAAGGTTAAGTCGGCAGAAAGGATATGGAATCGCGCCATCGTTTCGGTTAGTTGAAGCAGGTGTTTTTCTTCGTGTAAAGAAAGCGGTTCTCCGGGAATCCATGGATAGAGAACATAGGGATGTCCTCTGTGCATAAAAAAAAATTGGTTCTTGCATGTTTTGACAGGACAGGCAAGCATTACTCCCCGCTGATACAGTAATCTTTCGACTTCTGTGATAAACCGCTGTCTGGACGGATCGACAAACAATGATTTGACTACAAACGTTTTTCCGCTTTGTGTATAAACCTTCCCCACGTAACTTGATTTTTTCACATCCTTTATCGTTTCCATCTTATCGATAACCATTTTAAACGATTCTGTAAGAACTTCATTTAATTCCTTCATGATCCCTCATTCACTTTGTTCTTTATCTTTTTAATAATTTATGAATTTGTGAAGCATGTCGCATGTGTGAATGTACATGTGAAGGTATGGTCGAAGTCCTAATTTTTCGACAGTAGATATCTGTCCAATCAACGATCATGAGAAATACATATTTTACTTGTATGAGGAGACGGGGGTGAGTACAGATGCAAAACATAGGGGTGGTCAGATCGATCAATACAGATGCCGATATTCACAACTGGAACATAGACGAACTCCACCAATTAAAAAATTATAACCCTTATGTTTTTAATATCAGCCGTGAAGGAAGGAACAGGTTACATCGTAATTCCGGTCTTCAAGTACTTGATCAATTACTTGAAAAGGATCAATTGAATCTACTCATCGCCAGACCCGGAAAGGAAGCAGTTAAAGTTCTCCCTATTAAAATGAAGTGGCAATACCCTCTGGTCATTGATTGCCGCAGCAATCAATTTTATTACTGGGCAACGAGCAAGAAAAAGAGGAAGGAGAGAAAAAGACTATTTCGAGTTGCAGATCATTTTCTTGTTTCCTATCAGGATGTAAAAGAGAAATGGGTTAAAGAAGGTTGTCCTTCAAAGAAAATTTCTGTGCTGTGGAATGGAATCAATCCACATCAAGAGAAATACATCGGTCGGGACGCTGACCATAAAGGGAAAATCAGTTTGCTTGTACCTGTTTCTCGTTCCGGTAAACATTCCTCTCGATTTTTAATGAACGCATTTCAGAGTCTGCTTAAGCAGAAAATACCTGTCGAATTGATTGTTTGGGATATGTCACGGCACCATAAAGTTAAAAAGAAATGGAAAAAGAAATTACCCCGTCACACTCGTTTTGTCACAGGTTTAAATAACGAAAAAACAGACAGTGAAATCAAAAAAGCCGACATATGTTGCCTCCATGATTTTAAAATCAATGACGACGCAATGATGAAAATACTGGCAAATGGTCTGCCGGTCATTACTTATGACGATAAACATTTAAGATGGCATGATTGGCTTGTCCCATCAAGGAACACAATTTATATTCCAGACAATAAAAAAAAGGCATGGATTGACGGAATTATAGAATTGATTAACTCTTCTAAAAAAAGAAGGGAGATGGGGCGACAATCCACAAAAATTGTGATTGATTGGTACGATCGTCAACAACATGTACAAATGATTGAGGGAATTTTTGACCGACTGCTTGCATATTGGGGGAGAATCAAAAAGCCTGTTCCATTATTCAGTGTGGTGATCCCCACCTATAATCGAAAAAAATATGTAAAACGCGCGGTGAAAAGTGTCTTAAAACAAACCTGTCAAGATTATGAAATTATTGTAGTAGATGACGGATCAAAAGATGGTACAAGAAAAATGATTGAGTCGATGTCACCCCGTGTCCGTTACATCTATCAGAGAAATCAAGGACCGTCTCAAGCCAGGAATACAGGAATTTTACACGCACGTGGCAAGTATATCTCTTTTCTTGACTCAGATGATCGTTATCTCCCGCGCAAACTTGAAAAAAATAAAAATTTTTTGATCAAAAACCCAAAATGCATGTTTTTATACAGCTGGTACTACGACAAAAGAAAGCGTCATAAAAAGAAGCAGAAACCGAAAAGCTGTAAAAAACTAAACGAATTTCGTTATCGTATCTACCGCAGGGAATTTACAATTCGTACATCAACAGTGGTCGTGCATCGCGATTGTTTTAAGAAGACGGGGTTATTTAATCCCAAATATCAATATGCCCAGGACTGGGATATGTGGCTTCGTTTGGCAGGGAGTTACATGGGGTACTGCCAAAAAAAACCCCTAGTGATTTACCGCAGACATGATAAAAAGAAAAACAAAATGAAAGTAGCCAGATATCATAAGAAAATCAAAAAAAACGCAAAAAAATTATTCGGATGGAACAAGAAGAAAATGAGTAAATTGGAACGAAAATATCGTTCGAAATATAAGAAGAAGAAGAGAAAAGAACGGAAAAAACAGAGAAAAAGAAGAAGAAACGGGAAAAGAAGACGACTGCGTAGACGAAGAAGTAAGACAAACAGACGGAAAAAAACAATGAAAAGGAAATAACCTGGAGGGATGAAAATGAATAAAGAATGGCCAACCATTCTTCACATGAAATATTCTCTGGATGACGGCCATGTTGCTCCGCAAATTAAGGATGTACCGGGCTATAACGGTATTATTGTAAAAAACAAAACAAACAGGCGGTCTGCTTTTAAAGATATTACGACGATCAAGAAAATCAAAAATTCTCCCAAAAAATATATACGAAATAAAAACGTCGTGGCTTTTCACGTCCATCACGCCACATTGACCGATAAAATGTTGTTTCTGAAGAAAAAATACAATCTCCCTATGATCGTTAGTTTTCGTGGAAAAGATGCTACGGCATATCCCCGTAAAAAGAAAAATCGTAAAAAGTTGCAACAAATATTTTCAGAAGGAGATTTATTTTTACCCGTATGTCACCATTTGAAAAATCGATTGATTGATCTCGGGTGTCCGGAGGAAAAGATAAAAGTATTGTATGGCGGGGTCGATGTTGATCGTTTCAAGTTCAAGCCCCGCAAAATGCCTGCGAACGGAAAAGTTCATTTTATCGGGGTCGGACGTTTTGTCCCCAAAAAAGGGTTTGATATTCTGATTGAAGCTTTTGCTGTGCTCAAAAAAGAATATCCGAAAATTAAATTGACGTTAATTGGCGAAGGTGATTTGAAAAATCGTTATTATCAGCTTATTCTTAAAAACGAACTGACTGGTGTAAAAATCAGATCATGGGTCGATTATCAAAAAATCCAAAAACAACTTTATCAATCCCATATCTTTTGTGCCCCCAGTTTTACAGAAAGGAGCGGGAATCAGGAGGGAATTCCCAATACTTTAAAAGAGGCCATGGCCACCGGAATGCCGGTGATTTCAACTTATCATGCCGGTATTCCTGAACTAGTTCAACATGGTAAATCCGGATTGCTTGTTAAGGAACGCTCTGTGGAAGAGTTGGCGAATGCGATGAAATGGTTAATTGAACATCCTGAGACGTGGTCGCAGTTTGGAGAAAATGCGCGCAAGAAAATTGAAATCGATTTTAATCAGCGAAAGCAATTACAGAAGCAGAAGATGTATTACGATCAATTACTAAGAAATTGAACCATAATAAAGATAAACATCAACAAACACTTCATCATTGTCGTTGTTTATGTCCTCTCTTAGAGGATAAAGATTGAGCGACAGGGCATAACCCGCTTCCCGAACTGAAATGATGTATGATTTCCCCGGGGATATAAGTTGATGATCAATCGGTAAAAAGTCCTGACCATTTGGCGAAATCTCTACTTGAACCTGTATATCGTATTCCCCTTTTCGATAAATGATATAGTAGGTTGCATCGTAGAAATGGGAAATATCTTCAGTCAAAGTGATGGGGGAGTCTTTAATACAAAGATCACAATAAAATTTTCTTACAGATTTTAATTGTTGAGGGTTTTCATCAGTCTGTTCATCAGAGTCAATCTCACTCACATTGTCATCATTGTTATCGGAGACGTCAGTCAGGTCTCCAAGATCAATGTCGTCTGCATTCCCGACATTATCATCAACGGAATTGTCAGTCAGGTCGCCGAGGTCAATGTCGTCTGCATTTCCGACATTATCATCAACAGAATTGTCAGTCAGGTCGCCGAGGTCAATGTCGTCTGCATTCCCGACATTATCATCAACAGAATTGTCAGTCAGGTCGCCGAGGTCAATGTCGTCCACGCCGTCAGTACCGTCGATGAGATCACCCGGTTCATCATTATCATCATCTGTGTTGTCAATCAGGTCGTCCAGACCAATATCAGTGTCATTGACCGAATCATCGAGCGGGTTATTATCATCCGTGTCATCAATACTATCTATCAGGTCTCCAAGTTGGCGATCATCGATATTATCCATCAAGTCACCGTATTGATTCTCTGCATGATCGTTCCCATTATCTGGATGCCCATGTAATAAATTATCTTCCGGAAAGTCAATCTCGGGTAAATGTCCGCTCCCTTTTTGATTCAAAGTCGATAAACCATTTCTATGTTTATTTTTATACTGATCTATTTTTCGTCTGGGTTTTCTTTTTTTTTGGATTGGATAGGCCAGGTAAAGAGAAGCAAAAATATTGACAGATTGCTGATTCTTATTTTGATTAAAAATATTTGATGAATATAAACTTCGTTTTTTAAATTTCTTCGAATTGTACACAGTCATCACCTCGTCATAAATGCCTATGTCACATTATTGTATGTAAACATATTTTTTAAGGTATGGGTTTGTGCCTATATTCGATTAAGGTTTCATCAATACTGGTCGTTGCAGTCGGAGTTTAGTACAATGTTTGCATAGACAAAATCAGAATGGAGTGAGTGATTCGTGTCGGTTGAAGAACACAAACAAAAGGCACCGCAATCCGTTAACTGTATGGTGATTACAGTCAGTGACACGAGGGATGAAACAACGGATAAAAGCGGGAACCTCATCATAGAATTGCTCAAAGACAGAGGGCATCGGATTGTTGATTACCGGATTGTTAAAGACGATTATGAACAAATCCGTCAACTTATTCAAAGTGCAAGTGAGGTTGAAGAGATTGATGCGGTGTTATTGAACGGAGGAACGGGGATAACGGGAAGGGATACCACGTATGAAGCCGTTCAATCATTACTGGAGAAGGTTCTTCCGGGATTTGGAGAAATATTTCGCATGCTAAGTTATACGGAAGATATTGGATCTGCAGCGATACTCAGCCGGGCCATCGCAGGAATCAGTGGAAATACTGCCGTATTTTCCATGCCGGGTAGCACGGGTGCCGTGAAACTGGCGATGAATAAGCTAATTCTTCCGGAATTGGGCCATATTATTCGTGAGATGAAGCGGGATCGAAATTAGCTGAAGGGACTATATAAGATCAAATAATAAAAATGAGGTGTAATAACATGGATCAATTAACATTAGGAGATATGACAATCACCTGGTTATCGGGTGGAGAAAATCACCTGGACGGCGGAGCGATGTTTGGAGTTGTGCCGAAAGTGATGTGGAGTAAAAAATATCCCTGCAGTGAACAAAACCTGATAAAATTGCGGACTGATCCTCTTTTGCTTCAGTATAAAGGGAAAAACATTGTGATTGATTCAGGTCTGGGCAACGAGAAACTCACAGAAAAACAATTAAAAATTTTTGCTGTGACGGAACAGTCGAGAATCCATGAGTCCCTGCAACTTCTTGGAATATCGGAAAATGACATCGATATGGTGTTGATGAGCCACCTTCATTTTGATCATGCCTGTGGTCTGTCTAAATGGGAAGGCGAGAACCTGGCACCTGTGTTTCCTAACGCGATTCACTATATTCAAAGGATCGAATGGGATGAAATACAAAATCCCAATATCCGTTCGAGAAATACATACTGGGAAATCAACTGGAAACCGATTACGGAACTTGTACAAACCTTTGATGATTCAGTACAGGTTATGGATGGAATTCATATGATTCATACAGGGGGACACAGCAGAGGGCATGCCATTATTCAATTACAGTCCCGTGGAGAACGGGCCTATCATCTCGGTGATATTATGCCGACACATGCTCACCTCAACCCATTATGGGTGATGGCCTATGATGATTATCCGATGGATTCCATCTATGCCAAACAAAAATGGATCGGACAGGCCATGAAAGAGGAAGCGTGGTTTCTCTTTTATCATGATCCTTATGTTCGTGCCATAAAATGGGATAAGGAAGGAAATGAACTGGATAGAATAAATGGAGTAGCTACGAAATAAGGAGGACGGGTTGATGAGTGAGAAAGAACAAGTTTTTGAAGCACTGGCAAATCGCGAGGACATTCCCTCACAATATAAGTGGAAACTCGAAGATATCTATCAAAATGATGAGCAATGGGAAAATGAATTCAGACAGGTTAAAGAAAAACTTACTCAATTTCTGTCATTTCATGGTACTCTGCAACAATCAGCCGCACAATTATACGCTTGTTTAAAATTACAGGATGAAATTTCTCTTAGCATGGAGCGGCTGTACGTATATGCTCACATGAAGAGAGATGAAGATAATCGGAAGGCCCGATATCAGGCATTATCAGACAGAGCCGTTTCCTTAAACACGGAGGTGAACAGTGCCACTTCATTTATAGTTCCGGAGATTCTTTCCATCGAGCAGCAAAAAATCATCGGTTTTTTGAATGATAATGAAGAACTCAATTTGTATCGCCAGTATATTGATAATATTTTACGGATGAAAGATCATATCTTGCCCGCAGAGCAGGAACAGCTGCTTGCTCAGGTGGGCGAGTTGGCCCAGGCGCCTCAAACGATCTATACGATGTTAAATAATGCCGACATGACTTTTCCAGTCATTCAGGATGAAAAGGGAAATGATGTGGAAATCACGCACGGACGTTTCATCTCATTGCTTGAAAACCAAAACCGTGAAGTGAGAAAAAGAGTGTTTGAATCTTTTTATTCAAGTTATGAAAATCAAATCAATACGATTTCCGCTACATTGAGTAATAGTGTAAAAAAAGACGTTTTTTATGCCCGTGTAAAAAAATACCCGTCTGCACTGGAAGCGTCTCTTGATCAGGATCGGATCCCCGTGAGTGTTTATGAAAACCTGATCAGCACAGTTCGTAAGTACCTTAACGTGATGTATCGATATATGGATCTGCGCAAAAAGGCGCTGGAAATCGATGAGTTACATATGTATGACATTTACGTACCGCTCGTCAAAGATGTGGAAATGAACTATTCATATCCAGAGGCGGTTGAAATGGTGAAAAAGGGACTGGCACCCTTAGGGACCGACTATGGAAGTATACTTGAGAAGAGTTTTACCGGAGGATGGATCGATGTTTATGAAACGAGAGGAAAGCGAAGCGGAGCCTATTCTTGGGGTGCTTACGGAACTCATCCCTACGTGCTTTTAAATTATCAGCCGAATGTCGATAACGTATTTACCCTGGCCCATGAGCTGGGTCACGCATTACATTCCTACTATTCGGATAAACATCAGCCCTATATCTATGCGCAATACACCATTTTTGTTGCAGAAGTCGCTTCTACGGTTAACGAATCACTGCTCATGCATTATCTGTTGAAACATACATCGGATCCCCGACAGCGTATGTATCTGTTGAACCATTATCTCGATCAGTTTCGCGGAACGGTTTTTCGTCAGACGATGTTTGCCGAATTTGAAAAAATCATTCATGAAAAAGTAGAGCAGGGGGAAGCATTGACTCCTGATACGTTAAATAAAATCTATCGTGATTTAAATGCCGCATACTATGGACCCGGTATCGTGCTTGATCCGCAAATCGAGGTGGAGTGGGCGAGAGTACCTCATTTTTACAATGCATTTTATGTTTACAAGTATGCCACCGGTTTCTCCGCTGCCACTGCATTATCGCGGCAGATATTAGAAGAAGGGGAAGCGGCCGTTAACCGCTATCTGAAATTTTTACAGAGCGGAAGTTCTGATTATCCGCTGGAATTGTTGAAAACAGCCGGTGTGGATATGTCGAAGCCTGAACCGGTGGAACAGGCATTGCAGGTGTTTAAA
This sequence comes from Bacilli bacterium, assembly GCA_041686735.1. GTDB lineage: Bacteria > Bacillota > Bacilli > JACDOE01 > JACDOE01 > JAWLDF01. The sequence goes on along the minus strand of JAWLDF010000003.1, from coordinate 34,601 downwards.
TCTCTGGTTGATGAACTTGATGGATTGATGAACAATCAGTAAGTTTCTAAAAGATTAACCCCCGTTCCTTATACGAAACGGGGGTTATTTTGCGTATTTGCAATTTTTCTATTTCTTCTTAGGACCGGTTTCGTGCTCAATTACTTCATATTCGTAATCTGCATAACTTGAAGTTCCTTCCGGAGCAGCGTGTGTTACCATCATAATGATATATTCGTACGAAGCATCATTAAACATGTCGTGAAGTTCTTTTGCTTCTTCTTCGGTGAAATTGAGCAGGTCATTGACATGCACAACATTCACCATGCCGTTTCCTTTTCGGAATCCGACAAATGAAACCATGTAATTTGTATAGATGCCCTTCACTTCCTCGAGGCTCATCCAACCGTCTGTGCTGTCGGCATCATGGGTAAAACCGATGGCATCCACGTGGATATTATCGATATACCAGCCGGCTTCTTGATAAGCCCAATCCGTCATGTAACGGAAGGAAAGGAGGATCTCCTGTCCGGCATAATCTGAAAGATCAAAGGTTTCTGTCACCCATCCACCCGAGTGACCTGTTAATCCAGGCAGATTGTTCTGAATGTTGGGAAGTCCGTTGGGATCCAGTATATCCGTTGTATGTTCGTTGGCTAAGGATGTCCAGCTTTCTCCACCGTCTGTCGATACCTGAACCATACCATAGTCCCAGTATTCCTCAATTTCGTAATAGGTATCGAAGGTAAGTGCAGGAGCATCATCAACAGTCACATTACTTAGATCCAGTTGGGTAATCAGGTGATTATCGGTTAAATTTCCGCTGTTTCCCCACAGAACGGGTCCTCTTTCTCCGGCTGGATCTTCAACGACTTTCCACGGGGTGCTGAAAAAGTCGATTCCGTTCATCAAAAGTTTATCGACTTTAATCTTCGGGTCTATCTTGATAAAGTCTGTTCCCCATGCAGGTGCACCGGGTGTATTGTAAGCTTCTTCCGTGTGCACGTTTGGATTTACATCAACTGAATTGAACTGATATGTGGAAGCGTCTCCTTTATATTTTCCATTGATCAGAACAGCTGTAATAAAGTTGCGATACAACTCTTTGAAGGAAAGGTTAATCCCTTGTTTTTCAAGTGCCGATTCTACGCCGCTGATTCCGTTCTTTGTCTCATAAAACAGTTCTTTAATGAAATTTTCGCCAAAATGGTCGTAGAGATACAGCTGGAACAGATAGGCGATACCATAATCGGCAAGAATTTCACGTCCACCCTGATCCTCCCAGGAAACCAGGGAATTTTCAAGGTGATCCATAAAGAAGTTGATGTGACTGTCGGAATGACCGTAACCTACCAGATACTGGGCATAATCGGACATTCCTTCATTTATCCAGCTTTCTTCATCGGAGTCATAGTCATCATGTAACAGGTGCTGGAACTCGTGGGCAAATACCCCTTCATAGAGATAAGGACGTGTTCCATCGGGACCTGTGCGATTGGCCCAATCAAATGCATCAATGGTCATGACGTTGCGGTCTGTGTAAATTTCTATTGTCGGTGAATAAAAGCCGGCTACATAACTCGGATAGGTGGGATCGTAATAACTCTCATCTCTTACGTTGTCAACAAGAATCATGGTTTTTCCGGTTTCATCGCGATATTCTTCAATGCCCCATGCTTCCAGCAGGGCTTGTTCTCCGGTATGGAGATCGGGTTCACCGAAAAACTCCACTTCTTTCGGATACATATTGTTATCAAATTCATTGAGAAGGTATTGCACCTGATCATCCGTGATTTCTATCATTTCATTACGAGGGTCCCCTTCAGGAAATGATAGATCATTGGCAACCCAAACTTCTCCATAAGTCCCGACCGCGCGAAGAGTAAAACGTTTTAAGTAGTATTGGTTGTTTAAATAATCAAGTGCGACCATCCATTTTTCTTCACCGACCTGATACTGGGCAGATACCTGTCCATCACCGCTTTGCTGCCCGTTTCCGCCGGATTCCCCGTTACCATTCGCCACAGACGGATCGAATGCTGATGTGTCCAGTTCGATTTCACCCAGTTCCATGGAACGAAGTTGGGTACCGATGTCCTGGACGGACGGGTCAGTCACAACAGCAGAAGTTTTTGCATGAACGGGTAGAGATGCTGATGGCAGAGAGATACCCGCCAGAAGCATAAAAACAAAAGATAAGATCAAGCTTTTTCGAAACATAAAAAACCTCCTTAAAATGAATTTATGTAAGGGACAACCCTCTTTTACCATTATAAAGAAGGTCATATGATAATTTTGTAAAATCGTGTGATAAAAATTGCTGTTTTTTTAGAATATTATGTCGATTCGAGAAAATTTGAATAGTAAATGTTTATTTTTTGATTTTTCTGTACAGACTATCCTGATAGATTCAATTGAATTTTTTCTGGATAGGAGGAAAATATGAAAAAAATTATTTTAACACTCATGGTTATGTTTTTAATGATGGTTCCTTTCTGGGGAGAAGTCAGGGGTAACCAACTCGGTGATCACTATTACGTAGTCAGGGCAGGGGATTCTTTATGGAAGATCGCTACACAACATGGTGTCACGGTTTCACAATTACAAACTGCCAACAAACTATCCACCACGCTGATACATCCCGGTGATCGTTTGTTGATTCCGCTAAAGAATGATTCGGAGGAAACAAACTCTCATTCGATTTATACGGTAAAACAGGGAGACACCTTATGGAAAATCGCCCTTCAATATAACATGGATCTCGATCATTTAATGAAATCAAATCATTTAAAAGGGGATTTGATCCATCCGGGACAAAAACTTAAGATTAATCAAGCTGTATATGGTTCATCCGACAAAGGAAAATCAGATTCATCCGATCAAGATTTATACTGGCTTGCGAGAATTATTGAAGCGGAAGCTGAAGGAGAACCTTATCTGGGGAAGGTTGCTGTCGGAAGTGTAGTGATGAATCGTGTAGACAGTAATGCTTTTCCTGATACCGTGAAATCGGTGATTTTTCAACAATTGAATGGGCGATATCAATTTTCACCTGTGGCAAGCGGGAAAATATACAGAGTATCACCATCGGAAGATTCTTACCGTGCTGCTAAAGAAGCTATTAACGGAGTGGATCCGACCAATGGCAGTCTCTATTTCTATAACCCTAAGATATCTACAAGCAAGTGGATTTTGACGAGGAAAGTAGTCAAAATCATCGGGAACCATAATTTCGCATTATAAGCTCTTGAGACATGAATCCTTTGCTATTTCCATTAATGATTCTTATAATATGAGTATCACAAGATAAAAAAGGAAAGTCCGAAGTCAGGACTTTCCTCTGCATACGATAAATACGACGGAGGCATTGTTTATGACATTAAATCAACTGGCTTATATCATTTTATCTTTTGTACTCATCGGTATTACTTTTTTTCTTTTTTCATATCTTTTTCCTTATTTACTTCCTTTTGCATTTGCATTAGTTCTGGCAGTTTTGATTGAGCCGGTTGTCCAATGGACACAGAGGACCTTCAGAATCAATCGAAAATGGGCGTCCCCCATTATATTCAGTATATTTATGCTTACATCTTTATGGCTGATCTATATTTTAATCGTAAAAATCATCGTGGAATTTATGGCATTACTTCAACGAATGCCTGCGATCATCGAAGGTGTTTTGCCATACGTTACTGAAGGAATCTACCGGATGGAACAGATTTACCTATTGATCCCGAAAGAAGCGGTCACGAATATCACTTCCTCGATGGAGCAACTGGTTGAATGGGTGCAACAGGGCGCACGTTTTCTCGGATCCTTGTTAATCAGCATTGCCGCAGGATTACCCAACATCTTAATTGTTACTTTGATTATCATCATTTCATTTGCACTGATCAGTTACCGGTTACCCCAACTAAAAGTACAATTTCTCTCGATATTTGAAGAATCAACACAACAAAAGGTGAATATGATTCTGAATGATTTAAACAAAGCCATCGTCGGTTTCGTTCGGGCACAGTTTATCATCAGTTTTTTAACTTATATCGTGACTTTGCTGGGATTGTGGATTATCGGCATAAAATATGCACTGGCCATTTCATTGATTATTGTGATTGTTGATATTTTGCCGATTCTCGGTACCGGTGCTGTCATCATTCCCTGGGCCATTTTTCAACTGGTTGTCAAAGGGGATCAATTTGTCGGGATCGGACTTCTGATTCTTTATGTTGTCATCGTGGTTTTCCGCAGAATTATAGAACCGAAAATATTGGGACAAAATATCGGTCTCAGTACGTTGTTGGTTATTATCAGCATGTACGTTGGATTCAAGGTTCTTGGGGGATTGGGCCTGTTTATCGGACCCGTACTGGTAATTATGTTTGTTGCTCTGAGGAAAGCAGGGATGTTTAAAAAGAAAATCAGTTTTTAACAACTAATTAAAAAGACGTCCTAGTGATAAGGGACGTCTTTTTTTACACGGGAAATACTGGCCTCAATGATTTCCAACACATCATCGTAGCGTAAAGATGATAAACCGGACTTAACAACGATAAACTGACTTAGTTCCTCACTTGTCAAAATCTGCGCTAACTCTGGCGTTACGGTGTTGACAATCTTGGAAAGTTTAACAGTCTCCATCTTATCACCCCGATTTTTTTTGATCTGTGAGATAAAACAAAGACTTTCTTATCGTGCATAAGCCCATATTTTGTTTTCAATTTCTATTATACCATATCATTTCTTACGAATGTGTCTTACATACGTATAAATTTTGTGAAACAATTTTTTATTGTCGTGGTGGCGGAACAGGTTAAACATCGGACGCGTGTTAGCTTCAAGGATCCAGATATTCTTATCATTATCAATAGCAACATCGATTCCCAGTTCCCGAAGGTATCGGAAACGTTGCTGCAGTTTCACAGCCATTTGCATTCCCAATGTTTCAAGGCGTTGTTCGATATCTTGAATCTCATCTGCTGAAAAATTACCCTCTCTTTTAAATGCACGGTGAACGGTAATCGCTTTTCCTCCGCGACAGTGGTTGGTGACAATTTTGTTTGGAGCAGCCCATTTTCCCATAATCCCCATAAGCTGCCACTCTGATTTCGGGCGAAGGAGTAAAATTCGAAAATCGACAGGGCGGTTCTGAATATGAATCAAATCGATTCCCTGTTGAATGATATAATTCTTATTTTTCAATCGCTGCAAAAGGACTTGATATAATTTGTTTTTGTTACGAAATATTTTTTTTTGACTACTTCCGTTTTGTACAACGTAATGATTGGATTCCCGGCTCACTTTGATCACCCCATAGCCCCCCGTACCGATGACAGGTTTCAAAAACACCACGGGATGACGGCTTAACAAATCATTGAATGACGTTTTATTCAACATATCTGTTTCCGGCAGATACTGTTGAAATGACGGATCTTCTGCTAATACGCGATACTTTTCCCATTTACTGGCTGCTGCCCAGTATTTTTTTACTGCCATCCATGATCGCCCCTTAGGAGTTAGTTGCTGCGTTATTTTATTCAACTAACTCCTGTGATGATTGGGCGAAGTCCAATTTTATATTAATTTATTCCAAATTCGATTTACTGGTTCAATTGGAAATAGCCCGGAAATTGTTTCTCGTATCCTGCTATTTTTTCTTCATATTGCAGGGTAATACCGATATCATCCAATCCTTTTATCAGGCATTCCTTGCGGTAGGGATCTATATCGAAGGAGACCGAGAATCCCTTTGCGTCCGTGATCAGTTGTTTTTCAAGATCCACGGTAAGTTCGCAGGCCGTTTCTCCCTCATTTATTTTAAAAATTTGGTCGACCGTATCCTCGGGAAGGATCACAGGTAATAACCCGTTTTTAAAACAATTATTATAGAAGATATCTGCAAAAGAAGGAGCGATGATTGCCCGGAATCCAAAGTCCTGCAGGGCCCAGGGGGCATGTTCCCGTGAAGAACCGCAACCAAAATTGGAGCGGGCGAGCAGAATAGATGAACGGTTATACGGCTCCCTGTTGAGGATGAAGGAAGGGTCCGGGGTCCCGTTTTCAACAAAGCGCCAATCGTAAAATAAAAATTGTCCGAATCCCGATCTTTCTATCCGTTTTAAAAATTGCTTGGGTATAATCTGATCCGTGTCGATATTGGCCCGATCCAGCGGGGCAACAATTCCGGTGTGCCTGTCAAATGGATTCATGATTTGTGACCTCCTTCAGTTGAGATGATTTCGCGAATATCAACGAAACGGCCGGCAATGGCTGCAGCGGCGGCAGTAACAGGGCTCACAAGATGAGTTCGTCCTCCGCGTCCCTGACGGCCTTCGAAATTACGATTCGAAGTGGAAGCACAGCGCTCCCCCGGTTCAAGGATATCCGGGTTCATGCCGAGACACATACTGCAACCTGCTTCACGCCATTCAAACCCGGCTTCCACAAAGATTTGATCGAGGCCTTCCTGTTCCGCCTGAAGTTTTACCCGGGCTGAACCGGGGACCACCAGGGCCCGAACGTGACCGGCGACTTTTTTTCCCTTCACGATTTGAGCAGCCGCACGCAAATCTTCGATACGGGAATTCGTACATGACCCGATAAAAACACGATCGATCTTCACTGTGCTGATTGGAGTACCCGGTTTTAAGTCCATATAGGACAGAGCGCGTTCCATCGATTTTTTTTCTTCAGGAGATTGGGCATTTTCTGGGTCGGGAATCCTGCCGGAAATATCAATTCCCATGCCGGGGCTGGTTCCCCAGGTAACCTGAGGGGGCATATCGTCAATATTTATGGAAATTTGGCGATCATATACAGCACCCTCATCCGTTTTTAATTGTTCCCAGTCTTCTACAGCCTGTTCCCACAATTCACCCTTGGGTGCGAAGGGACGTCCTTCTAAATAGCGATAGGTCGTTTCATCCGGAGCGATCAATCCTGCTCTGGCTCCTGCTTCTATTGTCATGTTGCAAATGGTCATCCGTTCTTCCATGGACATGTTCCGAATCGCTTCCCCGGTATATTCGATCACATAACCTGTGCCGAAATCCGTACCAAATCGGGCGATCAAGTATAATATCACGTCTTTAGCCGATACACCGGGCTGCATTTTACCGTCGATTCTTACTTCCATGGTTTTTGACCGGCTTTGCTGCAGGCACTGTGTGGCCAGTACATGTTCAACTTCACTGGTGCCGATTCCAAAAGACAGGGCGCCAAATGCCCCATGTGTGGAAGTATGACTGTCTCCGCACACAATTGTTTTTCCGGGGAGAGTAAGACCCAGTTCCGGACCGATGACATGAACAATACCCTGATTTTGATGATCAACATCATACAATGTGATGCCAAATTCTTTGCAGTTTCTACGAAGGGTTTCCATCTGTTTTGCTGCAATCGGATCCTCAACCGGAAGAGAACGATCTGTGGTAGGCACATTATGGTCAACTGTGGCGATGGTTAAATCAGGACGACGCACGCGACGTCCGTGCATACGAAGACCTTCAAAGGCCTGCGGGGAAGTCACTTCATGAACCAAATGCAAATCAATATAAATAATTGATGGTTTACCCGACTCCTGTTGAATACAATGACGATCCCATATCTTTTCATACAACGTCTTCGGCATAAACGTTCACTCCCTGTCTAAAGCATAATGGATTTAACTTGTTTTTATCATGAATCTGTTGTAAGTTCAAAGATATAATATCTATAAACATAATAGGTATTACCTATAATATACTGAAAGGAATGGGATTGCCTGAATATCCCGGTCAAAAGGAGAGAACGGACATGGAACTTCGACGGATGCAGTATGTTGTTCAAGTGGCAGAGGAAAAAAGCTTTTCAAAGGCGGCACAAAAACTTCATATCGCACAACCTTCGCTCAGTCAACAAATTGCCAAACTGGAAAAAGAACTCGGGGTAATTTTATTTCAACGAAGTCCTGCTGAAGTGACATTAACCAGGGCAGGGGAGGTGTTTTATCAGTCGGCTGTAGACATTCTCGATCGGGTGGAACAGTTAAGAAAGGAAATGTATGACGTCGCTCACTTGAAAAAAGGGAAGCTGAATATCGGAAGTATGTCCATGACAGGTGCTCACCTGTTGCCGCTCGCTTTACCGGTTTTTCAAAAACAATATGAAGGGATTGAAATTTCACTGGTTGAGGATTCTACAGGTAACCTGGAAGAAATGACGGCAAAGGGACAGCTAGATATCAGCCTGTTATCGCTTCCAATCACACATTCATCTCTTGCTTTTGAACCACTATTGGAAGAAGAAATTTTTCTCGCCGTTCCTCCCAATCATCCTCTGGCCGGCAGAGACTGTGTTGAAGTGAAAACACTCTCTGACGAATCATTCATCATGATAAAACAGGGGCTCGGCTTTCATGACCTGTCACGTGACATTTGTTTGCAGGCAGGATTTGAACCCCGCACTGTTTTTGAAAGCAATAATATTGAAACAATCCAATCGCTCGTCTGTGCCGGAATGGGTGTAGCGTTTGTCCCACGCATGGTTATGCGTTCATCACATAAGGACGATTTTGCACCGGTTTATGTCCGATTGATTGATCCGGTTCCGCGACGAACAATTGTTATCGCTTACCGCGAACAAAGATATCTCTCCCAGGCCGCCCATGCGTTCATTCAGGTGATGAAGGATCAAATTATGATGCATGAAAAAATGGTGGTACGGGAGTGATCGGTTTCTCAAAGGAAGTCAAATAATCCAATATTTTCATATGAACCGGAATTCCCAGTTGTTTTAACGCTGCATCACCGAAAAGAACATTAAACTCCAGCAGATAAGGGTGATCGTTTACCAGAGCCACATCAAAGCCGGCATAATTTATGGATAAAGCTCGAGCTGTTTTTTCTACGAGATCAAGCGCTTGACGCGGCACCACTTCGAAGGAAATACGACCGCCCTGGGCCACATTATTGCGAAAATTGCCGTGATGACCACCAATTCTCCAATAAGCGGCAATTATTTCATTTCCTACCCACACAACGCGAATGTCCCGGTCGATGGGGAGAAACTCCTGTACATATAAAACGTCATGTTGTGAGGCATATTCTTTCCAAGCGCGTTCATTTTCGATCAGATATACGCCCCTTCCCATGGAATTCCGATTATCTTTAGCGATAAACGGAAAGGAAAACTCATCCAATACCTTCTCTGTATTATGCGGAGTGGACCCGTAGATGCGGGTGCAGGGTACGTTCTCCGGTACAACGGCCCAAAAGGCACGCGTCATTTCCGCTTTGCTGTAACCAAGATGATAGGTACTGATATTGGGAAAAATACTTTTTTTCCATCCGTAATAAAGAAAATTGACCATCCACGTTTCCGGAAACAAAAGCCAGTCAGCCTGTTCGATCTGGTGTCTTTCCTGAAAAATCATTTCAGGTTTTACGTAAGTGACACCGGGGATACCGGCACTCCGAAAAGGTTGAAAGCTGATCAATTTCATCTCCATCTTCCTCCTCGTTCTCCCGAATATCTAACTAAATTATAATGATATTTTCATAAAAATCTATAAAAAATTGGATGGCTTGCAACACATGAATGAGTGGATATATGCATAGTTTAGTGGGGAAGGGAGGACAACCGATGGAATGTAATGTTGATCGGGCAGGTAAACAAAGCATCATTACTTTTTTTCTCGTTATCACGGTTTTTATCAACGTGCTTATTTTGTTCATGATTGCAGCCCCCGCGGGTCATTTTGATCTCATCAACGTCGTACAACCCGTTGAACTGCCGGATACACAATTGCAAATGAATCTGGATTTAGGGGGAGAAGCAACGGTGGATGTCGCCGGGGGAGATGAAACTGAACATGACCTCATTATGGAATTGCAATGGAAGCTTGAAGAAACAAAGATAGAAGGGGACTATGAGATTGAAGCCTACAGGGAATACGAAGTCTATAAAAATGCCGAAGGAAAAGTTATTGAAACCAGAGCTACTGAACACTATGAATATCTTCGTTACTGGAGATATCGATAATGCTTCTCCTACGACGTCCTCATTAATCGTGAACAAAATATATGATAAAATGATTACAACCTTTTATATTTATGTTGATTACGTGAGGAGGAGCCGCCATGCTTGAAAATCACATACCGGTCAACCGTTTAAGAGAAGGAGATGAAATCGTTCAATTTTTTTTAATTAAAAAATCGGAGACGCGCCAGACCCGAACCGGTAAATGGTATATTGATTTTTTGCTCGGGGATCAGACAGGAGAAATGGTTGCCAGGTTATGGGATCAACAACCTGAATCTCATTTTCAATATCCGGTTGGCAGTTTAGTAAAAATCAAAGGCCGGATTGATAAATTTCAGGATCAACTGCAGCTTCAAATTGAAAAAATACGAATGGCTCAGCCTGAACAAGACGGTGTAGAATTAAAAGACTTTGTCAAATCTTCGCCCATTCCCGTTGAAACGATGTGGAATGCACTGCTGGAAAAAATCGAATCCATTGAATCACCCGTTGTGAAAGGAATCGTCAATCAGGTGATTAATAAACACGAGCAATCCTTTAAAACTTGGCCAGCTGCCCGTGATTACCACCATAATTATTTGTCAGGCCTCATTTATCATACATATCGCATGATTCTTCTCGCTGAAAACTGCTGTCAGCTCTACCCCTTTTTGAATCGGGACATCCTCCTGGGGGGAGTTGTTCTCCATGATATCGGAAAAATTGCCGAAATGAGTGCAGAAATGGGGAGCGTAACCGAGTACAGTACGCGTGGAAAATTAATCGGTCACATCACCGAAGCGATTCTATGGATTGAACATGCAGCAAGTGAACTGGGATTCGAGGGGGAAGATGTGCTTTTGCTTCAGCACATGGTTGCTTCTCATCACGGTAAACTGGAATATGGTTCCCCCGTCACACCGAAAATTCCGGAAGCGGAAATACTTCACTGGCTGGATATGATGGACAGCCGCATGGGTGCCGTTGAAGATGCGGTATTAAATAAGCATCCCGATGAGAGCTGGACGGAAAGGATCAAAATTCTCGGTACCAACATGTATACATCCCGGTCTGACGCAAAATAATAATATTTTCCAGATTAATGTATTGTTGCTGACCGATGGCTTTACGAAGTCAACGTCCGCGTGCAAGATTTTTCGCCATTTTTGCGGAAATCCTTACTTTTGATGAAAATTTTCTACGAAACATCCAATAAATAAAAAGCTGGATTTGATGCTGACCGTCCGAACAGAGCGAGGGGAAGGCAAATCAAATCCAGCTTTTTATTTCTAAACATTCTATGACAAAATTTCAAACCCCATAAATAAATCTCATGGCTTGTGACTAAAATCACATAATTTTTTTTGACTTCAAGCCTACAATGAGGGCAAAGGAGGGATGACTATGTCAGATCCAGGTATTGAAACAAAACAAAAAACCGGAATCAAACAGAATTCCCTCAAGGGAACTTTCATTTCTGTAATGATTCTGGGAGGATTGATCGTGGTCAGCTGGTTTGCGATGTTTGCACTCTTTTTATCAAGACAGTAATAAAATTTTTGTGAAAAGGAGCAGAGGCGTATGCATCTACACAAATATGAAAGGTTGTGGTTATTTTTCGGCGGTGCAAGCCTGGTCATTTTTTTGATTGTGCTTGGTGTCAGTGCATTTGCCATGGACAACCAGCCGCCGAGCGGGGCCTATTGTGCTCCGGGAGTGGCACTTCCTGAAACGCTTGATCCTCAAAAGGTTTCTGAAACGCCGCCATTCAACAACCCTGGAATTGAAAAACTATCCGAAGATACATATGTGGTTAACATGGTGGCTTATTCCTTCGGTTTCCAACCCAGCAGGATCGAGGTTCCAGAGGGATCAACCGTATATTTTCAGGTTACAACCAAAGATGTTGTGCATGGATTTGAGATTCCCGGAACGAACACAAACATGATGCTTACTCCCGGTTACGTCAATACGATTCGTCAAACATTTAATGAAACAGGTGAATATCTCATCCTCTGTAATGAATATTGCGGTTTGGGACATCAATTTATGAGCGCGAGAGTCGAGGTGATATCACAATGACACAGCAACAAAATGCTTTTAATGCTGATGATGCAAAATTAATAAGGGTTCACTTATACGTTGGTTATATCGCTGTGTTTCTCGGAGCCATTGCGGGACTCTTGCAGGGGCTTCAACGCGGGGGAATGATCACGTTACCCTCATGGCTCGAATATTACCAGTTGTTAACCGCACACGGCGTATTGTTGGCACTTGTGTTTACCACTTATTTTATTATCGGTTTCCTGTATTCAGGCATGAGCAAAAATATGGGGCGGCTTTATGACGGGCCGAGAATCGCGGGATGGATCGGTTTTTATCTCATGACGATCGGGACTGCGATGGCCGCCGTCATGATCATTATTCAAGAAGCGACCGTGCTGTACACTTTCTATGCACCTTTGCAGGCTTCTCCCTATTTTTATATCGGACTCGCCCTCGTTGTTGTGGGAAGCTGGATCAGCGGATTTTCCATGTTTGCCCAGTATCGCCGCTGGAAAAAGGAGAATAAAGGCAAACTCTCGCCTTTATTTAGTTTTCTTGCCGTAGCCACCATGCTGCTATGGTTTATTGCAACCCTGGGTGTGGCTGTAACCGTCTTGTTTCAATTTATTCCCTGGGCATTCGGCTTGACAAAGACGATCGACGTATTGCTCAGCCGGACCTTGTTCTGGTATTTCGGACACCCGCTCGTTTATTTCTGGTTATTGCCGGCATATATTGCTTGGTATGTAATTATTCCCAAAATCATCAAAGGGAAAATTTTCAGCGATTCCATGGCCCGGATGGCATTCGTTTTGTTTATCATTTTTTCCATGCCGGTAGGATTTCACCATCAATTGCTTGAACCGGGAATTTCTCCGTTCTGGAAGTACCTGCAGGTGGTATTAACCTTTATGGTAATTATCCCGTCCTTGATGACGGCATTCTCTATTTTCGCAACCTTTGAAACGGCCGGACGCCGCCTGGGTGCTACCGGTGTATATGACTGGTTTAAAAAATTACCCTGGTCCGATGTACGTTTCTTTGCCCCTATGATGGGAATGCTCTTCTTTATTCCCGGTGGGATCGGAGGAATTATTAATGCCAGTCATCAGTTGGACCAGATGACACACAACACGTTGTTTGTCACCGGACACTTTCATTTAACCATTGCTTCAACGGTGATTCTCACGTTTTTTGGTATAACCTATTGGCTGATGCCCGTAGTGACCGGAAGAAAGTTGACACCATTCGCCAATAAACTGGGGATGTGGCAGACCATTTTATGGACTGCAGGCATGGTACTGATGTCAGGAGCGATGCATACGGTGGGTCTTCTCGGATCACCGCGAAGAACGTCTTATACCACATACCAGGATCATGCCGACGCCCTGTCTTGGCTGCCTTATCATACCGTGATGGCAGTGGGCGGAGTAATTCTGTTTATCGCCGCCATGCTGATGGTCTATATCGTTGTCTATCTCGCTTTCTTTGCGCCTAAAGGTGAAGAGGAGTATCCGATGGGAGAGGTATCGGAATATGCCGAGGAAACCCCTCGCTTTCTTGAAAACTGGAAAATCTGGATTGCTGTATCTGCCACATTGATCCTGATTGCGTACACGATACCGATTATGAACATCCTGGAATACGGACCACCGGGATCTCCTCCTTATCGATTCTGGTAATTAAGCTATCCTCCCCTTATTTATATATTTATACCCCTGTTGATGAACAGGGGGTTTTTTTTTGTTAAATATCATCGATAATAGAAATAATAATAGCGACATATCTAGTTCGGGAAGGTTTTTAAGGAGGTAAGATGTTTATGAAAAAAAGGAAAATTGAGAAGGAACTGGTGGAACGTTTGCAATCCAATGTGGACAAAAATGGTTATGATGCCGGGGCGGAAGCAGTCAAGCATCTTTTACCGCGCTGGGAGATACGAACGGTAACCAAACAGGATCCAATCGTGGAGGAAACACGTATCATTCGTAAGTTTGTTAAAGAGGTGGATGATCGCTATCATAGGTACGTATTGAAGAAAGAGGAAGAGGCAATTAAACCTGTTATTAGTGAGGTCACTTATAATAAAATAAGTCAACGAAGCCACGACCGGGTGCGTTGACAAGGTTATTACAAAGAAGAGACTTTGATCGGATGCTTCCTGTTAATCATCACCATCCAAAATTCAGCGTTTTACCAGTTCGGCTAAACTTTGCCGTAAACATGCACTGTTTCGTCTCCGTCGTTTCCCGGACCAACATATTCATAGTCACTCCCCTCCTCAAATGTGGAACGAAGGACGGAGCCAAAGAAAGTCGCTTTAGTTCCTTCTGGCGTAGTGAGAATTTCCCATACTTTCTCCGGCGTGTTGCCAATGTAGATTTCGCACTTCAACTCCATCGCAATATCTCCTTTCAATTGGTTATGGTACAATTAATTATAAATATTCTCTTTCAAAAATATTGTAAAAATGCGACAAACTTGAAGAAAGGGGAAGGCAAAGGAAGCGTATTCGCTGTTAAGTTCCATAGAGGTTACTAAATATATATCCATGTTATAAAAGATGTGTTTGGAAAAAAATATGTTATAGGAGGCGGGCCTTATGACAACGAACAAACCCAATAGATTAGCCATGGAAAAATCACCTTATTTACTCCAGCACGCCTACAACCCGGTTGACTGGTTTCCCTGGTCTGAAGAAGCGTTTGATAAAGCAACAAGCGAGGACAAACCGATCTTTTTATCCATCGGCTATTCCACCTGCCACTGGTGTCATGTCATGGAACGGGAATCCTTTGAAGATGAAGAAGTGGCCGGGTTGCTCAATCAATATTTTGTACCGATCAAAGTGGATCGTGAGGAGCGGCCGGACATCGATCATCTCTATATGTCGGTGTGCCAGGCCATGACCGGTCAGGGAGGATGGCCCCTCACCATCATCATGACTCCGGATAAGAAGCCGTTCTTTGCCGGCACCTATTTTCCCAAACATGATAAGTGGGGAAGACCGGGACTGCTTTCCATTTTGCAACAGATGCATGAAAAGTGGACGGAGGAACGTGACAAAATCACTCGTGTCAGCAACAAAATTACGGATATGCTAAAACCCCGCGTTTCTGCAACGACTCCGGGAGAAATTTTAACTGAAGCAACCCTGCATGATGCATTTCATCGTTTTGAGAGAGCCTTTGATGAGAGATACGGTGGATTCGGACAGTCACCGAAATTCCCCACACCTCATAACCTTATGTTTTTGTTACGATATGCCCTGCAACATGAGAGTGAAAAAGCGCTGCAGATGGTGGAGAAGACGCTGAATGCCATGTATCGCGGTGGAATCTATGACCATATCGGCTACGGTTTCGCCCGCTATTCAACCGATGAAAAGTGGCTGGTTCCCCATTTCGAAAAGATGTTGTACGACAATGCGCTGTTGGCCATGACTTTTACCGAAGCCTATCAAATGACGAAAAAACCCTTCTACAAACAGGTCGTCGAAGAGATATTTACTTATGTCCTGCGCGATATGTATTCTGATGAAGGATCATTTTTCTCGGCCGAAGACGCGGATTCGGAGGGAGAAGAAGGGAAATTTTATGTGTGGACCCCGGAAGAGATCAAACAAGTGCTCGGGGAACAAGAGGGTGATTTAATCTGTCGATACTACTCCATCACGGAAGGAGGGAATTTTGAAGGAAAAAACATCCCTCACCTCATTGATCAATCCATAGAAGATTTTGCCCGGAACAATGGAATGACTCAAGATGAGTGGAGTACCCTGTTGCATAAGGCAAAAGAGAAACTGTTTCAACATCGGGAAAAGCGGGTTCATCCCCATAAAGACGATAAAGTATTGACTTCATGGAATGGATTGATGATTGCCGCTCTGGCCCGTGCTTCAAGGGTATTTAAAAATGTGAAATGGCAAGATGCGGCGGTTTCTGCCGTCCGTTTCATCGAAAATCATCTGGTTCGCACCGACGGCAGGCTGCTCGCACGCTATCGGGACGGGGAAGCAGCATATCCGGCTTACATTGACGATTATGCCTTTTTTGTATGGGGACTGCTCGAACTTTATGAAGCCGAATTCTCTCCGGAATACTTACAAAAAGCGATTCATTACAATCAACAGATGATTGATTTGTTTTGGGATGAAGAACATGGGGGATTTTTTTTCTATGGAAAAGATAGTGAGCAGTTATTCGCCAGACCCAAGGAAGTTTATGACGGGGCCACACCGTCGGGAAACTCGGTTGCTGCCCTCAATTTGTTACGTCTGGCCCGGATCACCGGAAATCAGCAGTTTGAAGATCTGGCTGAGCAACAAATCAAAGCTTTTTCGGGTGAAATCTCCGAACACCCATCTGCTCATTCCTATTTTTTAATGGCTGCACAATTTGCCATCGGTCCCACGATGGAAATTGTCATTGCCGGAACACAGGGAGAGAAAGATACGGAGAACATGCTGGAGATCATACAGTCGATCTTCCTCCCGCTCAGTGTGTTTATTTTGCATGATGAAATGAAACTGCGTGAAATCGTTGATCTGATTCCTTTTATAGAGGAACAAAGAATGAAGGACGGAAAGGCAACGGCATACGTATGTGAAAACTTTTCCTGTCAGTCACCCGTTACAGAGTCGGCTCAATTGGAGAAAATACTGGGGAACTATTTCCCAGGCAAGCGCATAAAGCGATAAAATCTGCCACATATACCTTTAAAGGTGTGGATAATGGCGTCGATTCATAGGGAAGCGGTTTATATTTTCATATTATTCACCTGTTCTGCATCAATATCCGGCATTGGTGAGGATTCCTTTTAAAATTTTTGATATAATCTTGATATAAGTCAGGGACGGTTGAAATTTATGGAGGAACAAAAATGTTGATATCATTAACCAGCATAGAAGGTTTAATCGTTCAATTTTTTATATTTGGAATCATCGGCCGGGCTTTTCTCCGAGATCATTCTTTTACTTTTGTATACTGGACCGATGTTTTCTTTGTTCTCTCCCTGATCTTATTAATTTGGATCCTGCCGGGGCGAATCAGAAAATTAATCGATAAATTTAAGAATCGAAAATACCCTAAAAATTCGGCACCGAGGGCCTAGGGAAGGAGTGGTATCAATCATGTCACATAGAATCATATCGATGATCTTGTTGGTTTTACCGCTTGTCGTACTCAGTGCGTGTTCGGGCGACACGCCCGGCAAACAGACTCATGCTGAACTACCGGAGGATTTTCAATCTTACCCGGAAATCGTGAACATGTATATGCTGGTAGCCGAGAATGCCGACGTGATCCGTTATATGCCCTGTTACTGCGGCTGTGAAGTAAACGGTCATACTTCAAATCTGTCCTGTTTTGTAGATGAAATGGATGAAAACGGAAGGGTAGTTAAATGGGATAACATGGGTGCCGGCTGAGGGATCTGTCAAAATATAGCGCGTGACGCTATTCAAAAATATGAACAGGGTGAATCCCTTCAGAACATTCGTCAATATATTGAAGAGACCTATGCGATCCCCGGAAAAGGTACTCCTACGCCGGAACCACCCGGAAATTTGTAAACAAATAAGATGGTTTGTAAAGGCGTCCCTTATACAGCCTGAGATGGGGCGTCTTTTTTTATCCATCTTTTTGTGGGACGAAATTGGCGAAAATTGTGATATGATTTGGGTGAAAGGGGACTGACCATGAACGTGAAGCGCATTCTTATCACCATCCTGGTACTTTTCTTTTTGATAAATGTTATCCCCTTTGCTTCTGCTGCAGAAAAAAACGGACCCAGGAAAACAATTCAGGTCGCTTATCTGGAACGCTTTTATCCTTTTCAGCAGCGGGGAGAGAATGGGGAAGAAGGATTCATCATTGATCTGCTGAAAGAAATTGAACGAATAGAACCGATTTCCTTTCAATTTCATGGGATGAAGCTTGAAGAAGCTGTTCTTGCGCTGGAATCGGGTGAAGTTGATGCGATTGCCGGTTTGAAGTATACATCGGAACGGGATGAAAAATTTGATTTCTCACAGCCATTTACCACCGTTTCCCACAGTTTGTTTGTGCCCGTCCAGAACAGCGCAATTCATTCTCTTCCGGATCTTGGAGGGAAGATAGTTGCTGTGGAACGGGGGGATGTCGCCCTTGAAATTCTTCAGGACATCAGGGGTGTTGAAGTGATTGTGGCGAACGACCCGATTGATGCTTTTAAATTATTACAATCGGGAAGAGCGGATGCATTTCTGGGTAATTCACTTTTTGCCCAGGCCTATTTATATACGAACAATCTTGAAAACGCTTATAGAAAAACGAATGATCTGTTATTGCCGAGTGATTATGCATTTGTAACCCGTGAAGGAAACAGGGACATCATGGATAAAATCGATACCGGGTTGATTAAGATACGTGCCAATCAGGATTATCAGCGGATTTATAATACATGGTTCGGATGGGCCAATGATGATCTGACCCGGCAGATGCGCAGGATCATTCAGATTCTTCTTATAACTCTCGGAATCATCGTGGTTTATTTTGTTTTGACCATGCGCTGGAATCACCGTTTAAAAGAGGAGGTTTACAAACGGACGGTTGAACTGGAGAAAACCAACGCAATTTTACATGAAAAAATTGAAGAAGAGCAACGATTACGGGAAAAGTTAATCAAAAAAGAAAAGATGCAGGCTCTTGGACAACTGGCAGCCGGAATTGCCCATGAACTGCGTAATCCACTAACTTCAATCAAGGCTTTCGTTGAGCTGATTCCGGATAAGTTTGACAACCAAAAATTTCGCGAAGAAGTATTCCGCTTTGTCCCGGCAGAAATCAACAGACTGAATAAATTGCTGACCAATTTGCTGGATTATGCCCGGCCGCAGGAACCCCATAAGGAAAATATAGCGGTCGCCGATCTGCTGGATTCGGTCGTTCCTTTGTTTCAGGTTCAGTGGGATAAAAAAGCGATCCGTTGTATACGGGAAATTCCTTCCGATTTATATGTATTTGCCGATTACGGTCAAATGAAACAGGTGCTGGTCAATCTGTTGCTGAACGCGATGGATGCTATAGGTCAGAAAGGAACAATCCGCATTGCCGCAAAAGAAAAAGGTTCGCAGGTATCCCTTTTCATCGAAGATTCAGGCAAAGGAATTCCGGCGGATAAAATTGATTCCATTTTTGATCCGTTTTACACGGATAAAAAAGATGGTACGGGACTCGGCCTGCCCCTCAGTCTGCAATATATGAAAGAGAACGACGGAGATTTGCAAGTGAGGAGTCAGTCCGGGCGGGGAACGGTCGTTACCATGATTTTACCGAAAGGAGAGAGACCGGAATGAGACAAAATACCAGACCTCATATCTTGATCATCGATGATGAAGAAGCGATTTGTGTCTCCTTAACCTATACTTTTGAAGACGACTTTCAAGTGTTTACAGCTACCAATACTCGAGATGGATTGGCTTACCTTCAACAATATCCCATCGACGTCGTCTTGCTTGATTTGAAAATAGGGAATGAATCCGGGATTCAATTTCTCGACACCATTGCACTCCATGCTCCCGCAAGCAGAGTAATCATGATGACGGCATACGGAGACATTGAATCGTCCGTTCAGGCGATGCGTAAAGGGGCATACGCTTACATCGAAAAACCCTTAAATATGGAAGAGTTAAAACTCTTGATCAACAAACTTCTGGAGTTTCAATCTTTGTCTCATCGCGTTGATGAGTTGCAGGAGCAGGTGGAAGGCAAGTTTGGATATAAGCAAATTATCGGCAGAAGTAAAGCGATCGAAGAGATCTATGTCATGATCAAGAAAGTCCGGGACATTGACTCGACTATTTTGGTCGAGGGAGAAAGCGGGACGGGAAAAGAATTGGTGGCCAAGGCCATTCACTACAGCGGGAACAGGAAACAAAAACGTTTTATGGATGTCAATTGTGCCGCGATCCCGGAAGAGTTGCTTGAAAGTGAATTGTTCGGTTATGAAAAGGGGGCTTTCACCGGTGCCAATCAGGACAAGCCGGGTAAAGTTGTGCTGGCAGATCAGGGCACACTTTTTCTTGATGAAATCGGTGAATTGCCGCTCTCTCTGCAATCCAAGCTTTTGCGGGTGATACAGGAAAAAGAAGTGACACCCCTCGGTTCGACCAAAAAAATCCCGGTAAATATCCGAATTATCGCTGCCACCAACCGGGACCTCAAGAGTGAAGTGGAACAGGGAAAATTTCGCGAAGATCTGTATTTCCGTTTAAATGTGATTCGGCTTGAAATCCCGCCGTTACGCGAGCGAAAAGAAGATATTCCGGCACTTGTTCAGCATTTTATCCAGGAGTACAGCAGGGAAATGGACAGGGATATCAGGGGTGTGGAACCGACGGCAATGAAAGTGTTGTTGCATTACGAATATCCCGGTAATGTCCGGGAACTTTCAAATATTATTGAGCGTGCTGTGGCTCTTTGTGAAGGGTTGAAATTAAAAGTAACCGATCTTCCGCAGGAGATCGTGGAAAGTACCAATCGATTCATGGAGGAAGATCAGATATATGAAAATGACAACGGGCTGGTGCTTCCTTTTGGCCAACCATTGAAAGAAATCGAAAAACAATACATCTTGTTTACACTGAAAAAGTTGAATAACCATCGTAAAAAAACGGCTGAAGTACTTGGAATCAGCGAAAGAGGACTTCGAGATAAACTGCGGCAATATGGAATTTAGCAGGATGGCATGTCAGGATGATAAACGGCAAAAAGTGCCGCTTTGATATACGGATAGGGGTAATTTTTGCCGCATTGAAGAAGTGTTTTTAAAATTAAATTTTCCCCAACACATCTTAAATCCCTTTAAGAACAGGGATCGAACCGCCTGTTCAATTTTGGCATACATCTTGCATGTAATTTAGAAGTGTCTGCAGTGATCAAAGAAGTTCCTCTTTTCAACAAGCGAAAGGGGAAACTCGCATGTTATTTTTAAGGCTCAAAAAAGGAATCGCTTACAAGATGATATTGGTGATACTTCTTTTGGCGGGCGGCCTGTTATCAGGCTGTCAATGGCTGGGGCAGAATCATCCGCCGTTGCAAATGGATGAGAATGCAAGGGAGAAGTCAATGATCACCATAGCTACCGGTGGAACCACAGGTCCATATTTTGCAATTGGAAATGGGATGGCGCAGATTCTGGACGAGCAATTGATGCAAATTCGGACATCCGTACGTTCAACCGGAGGCGGGGTTGAAAATATTGATTTGCTGACCTCGCATCAAGTTGAACTGGGTTTTATCATGGCTGACATTGCATCCTTTGCTTATGAGGGTCGTAAAGATGTGATTCCGGTAAAAGACAGCGGAAGGGATTTACGAACCATCACCGCTCTCTACCCCAATTATGTTCATGTGATTACCCTTGACCCATCGTTAAAGGAGATTAAGGACTTGAGGGGAAAAAGGGTAGGAGTCGGGGATGTCGGTTCAGGAACGGAAGTAAATGCACGAACAATTTTACAAGCCCATGATATTACCTATCGTAATATCGATCCTCACCACTTGTCCTACAAAGAATCGGTTGCTGAATTACGAAATGGTTCGATTGATGCCGCTTTTCTGACATCAGGACTTCCCAATCCGGCGATTGAAAGTTTACTGGAAACGCATCAGGTTTATTTCATTCCGATCCCCGAAGAAAAAGTAAGGGAAATCGCTCAATCGTTTCCCTTCTATTCTTCGGATGCGATCCCTGAAGGAACGTACGAGAATCAAAATGATGTCGCCACAGCAGCCATTACCAATCTTTTGCTGACACGTGCCGATTTGCCTGAGGAATTGATTTACGAAATTACTAAGGCGATCTTCGATCACTTGTCTCAGTTGCAGGATGCACATGAAGCGGCGCATGATATTGACCTGTCACGCAGCCAACAGGGTGTTACGGTTCCTTTTCATCCAGGAGCCCGCAAATACTTTGAGGAACATAACATTGAATTGAAACCACTGCAGCAGATCAATATGAAATAGAGGGGGTAATTATTTATGAAGAAGTTGTTTTCTTTACTACTTGTACTTGTGCTGGCATTTTCTTTAGCCGCATGCGGCAACAGTCAGGAGTCTGCCAATACCGGATCCGGCAATGAAGCAACAAACAGTGGCAGTGAACAATCCGGTGAAGCAAGCGTTGAACCTGTAAAAATCGTTTTCGGAACCGGTGGTACTTCCGGAACTTATTATCCCATCGGCGGAGCATTAAAGACGGTATTTGAAAAAAGTGACTTTATTGACAGCGTGACGGTTGAAGCAACAGGTGCATCTGTGAAAAACATTCAAAACATCCGTGACGGATTGAACCAGATCGCTATTGTCATGAGTGACGTTGTTTATGATGCTGTTGAAGGTGTAGGAAACTTTGAAGATGGTGCAGTTGATGTTCAGGCATTGGCCGGACTTTATCCGAATGTGGTCCAGGTTGTAGCTACAAAAGATAGCGGAATTAAAACGGTAGCAGATTTAAAAGGAAAAAGAGTCGGAGTAGGTCAGGTAGGATCCGGTGTTGAACAGAGTGCGAAAAAAGTACTGAGCTCAGCCGGATTAACCTATGATGATTTAGATAAAGTTACTCATACCGGATATGCTGACAGTGTTCAAGCCATGAAAGACGGAAATCTTGATGCCGCATTCTTTACATCCGGTGTTCCGAACAGCAACATCACCGATTTACAGCAGTCTATGGAAGTTACTTTTGTAGCCATTGATGGAGAAGTGGCAGATAAATTAATCGAATCTTATCCGTTCTATGAAACATACACTATTCCTGCGGGAGATGCTGCAAAATATAATTTGGAAGCAGATATGAATACGGTTGCCATTAAAAATATGTTAATCGTAAGCAAGGATCTCAGCGAAGATGTTGTATATGAAATGACCAAAATGTTCTATGAGTACCTGGGTACTGAAGAGGTTTCTGTGGGTGCTTTAAAGCAATTTGATCGAGATCAAATGGGCAACAACTTAATCGCACCGCTTCATCCCGGAGCCAAGAAATTTTATAAAGAAAACGGCCTGTTAGCCGAATAATCACCGGGCATCCTTACGGATGCCCTCTTTTTCCAGGAGAATGCGATGTATAGTAAAAATAGAAATGTTGTAATCATCGGGTCTTTTATACTTGCTTTTATGATATGGGCGATGTCTTTTACGTCTGTAATCGTGTTAACGGTTTCAAAAGAGGGGAGCCTGTCTTATATCTTTCGAGTACAGGATGGAACGACATTTTCCATACGCTGGATCCATTCGGTAGAAATGGAAGAATGGGAAGAATTTTTTGTGGTAGAAAACCGGAAAATTTTTCTTGAATCGACGCGGTTTAAAACGTTTGGTGCCGGTGTTCCCAATGATGTGGGGGAGGATTCTTTTATCAAGGACGGATGGCTGTACATGACCGGGATTCACCGGGAGATCGGCGGGGAATTACAGATTCGTGCAGGCTCAAATACCGCTCATCGTTTTTTTATAATTGATCGGGAATACATGTTATCCGTTGCAAACCGGGATCCGGTATATACATTCGAACTAAGAGACATGTCTCTGATTCGATTGATTTTTGAACAGTTGCTATTATGAAATAGAGGTGTGGTCCATGAAAAAAGAGGAATCCATATTAGAAAAATATGACCGGGAATCCGTCACCCGGACCCGGATCATAAAACCGATATCCATCCTCGTTGTCCTTTCTGCTGTCGGTCTGTCATTATTTCATTTATATACATCATTTGCCGGACCGCTGGTGGATATCAAACAACGCAGTATTCACCTGTTTGTCTTGATGATGATTGCATTTATTTTGTATCCTGTTTCACGAAAAGCGAGAAGGGACAGGCTGCCTGTATATGATGTGATTGCAGCTGCACTTTCCTTATTCGTGGGCATCTACATGTTCATGACTGCAGAAAGAATCGTGGAAACAGGCGGACAGATCAATCAAATCGATTTTTATGTGGGAATATTGATGATTTTACTTGTACTGGATGCCACGCGTCGGGTGACCGGGTGGGGACTTCCCATATTGGCCTTATTGTTTTTAATCTATGGATTTTACGTGAAATTATCGATTTATCCGCAATTAACATCACCGGTCATCTGGAATACCTCCAAATCGATTATCTCGCACCTTGTCTTTATTACCGAGGGTATACTGGGAACGGCGATCGGAGTATCTGCGGGATATATCATCCTGTTTATTCTTTTTGGTGCGTTTCTTGAAAAATCGGGGATGGGTCAGTTTTTTAACGATCTGGCCATGTCCATCGCCGGAGGAGCTAAAGGCGGTCCTGCCAAAGTAGCGGTTATTGCCAGCGGATTTCTCGGGTCCATCAACGGATCTGCAGTAGCCAACGTCGTAACCACGGGGGCATTTACGATCCCTTTAATGAAAAAAATCGGTTACAATAAAAACTTTGCCGGTGCCGTCGAGTCCGCTGCCAGTGTCGGGGGGCAAATTTTGCCGCCGATCATGGGGGCTGCTGCTTTTATCATGGCAGAAAATCTTTCCATTCCCTATACGACCATCATTCTTGCAGGGATCATCCCCGCGTTGTTGTTTTACCTGGGGGTATTATTACAGGTTCATTTACGTGCTTCGAAAAGGGATTTGCGCGGAATATCCAGAAGTGAGCTTCCCTCTATTAAAGAGGTTTTGATTCAACGGGGACATCTGCTGGTTCCCATGGTGATTTTGCTTTATCTTTTATTTTCCGGAAAAACGCCTTTTTATGCAGCGTTCTGGTCGATCATGGCCACAATCCTCATTTCCGGTACACGCCAGTTGTTGACTATTGTGGTTCCGCTGTTGATGTTCCTAGTCTATAATAAACAGTTTTTCGCTTTATTGAGTGGAGAGGCTGTTCCTTCTCCCGGAAAGAATGGTCTGCTCGTCTTCGTGATCATTCTGATTCCATTAATCATTAACATCATTCGTTCTTATTTTAAAATCGAAGGGGAGAAGATGGGGGTTACGGACTTTAGAGATGCCCTGGAGAAGGGGGCAAAAACGACGATTTCCGTTGCGGTAGCCTGTGCATCTGTAGGAATCATTGTCGGTATTTCCACGTTAACCGGGATTGCCATTGATATCGCAAACAGTATCGTCGGACTTGGTAATTCATTGTCTTCACCCTTGTTGCAACTGTTCGTCACATTACTCTTTACCATGATTGCATCAATTGTACTGGGGATGGGCCTGCCGAGTATTCCGACATATATTATCACCAGTACCATGGCAGCACCGATTTTGTTACAGACACCGCTGTTTATGGAACTGGCCGGAACGAGTGCCAATGCTATTTTTATCGCCCATATGTTTGTGTTCTATTTCGGAATATTCGCCAATATCACACCACCTGTAGCGCTGGCTGCTTTCGCCGGAGCAGGTATCAGCGGCGGCGATCCGAATAAAACCGGATTTCAGGCTATGAAACTGGCGATTGCCGGTTTTATCGTACCATTTATGTTTGTGTTTGCGCCGGAAATGTTAATGGTGGATGCAACAATTGGGGATATCGTGTTGATTGTTGTTACTTCTGTCCTGGGGGTTGTTCTGTTATCCGTTGTTGCTGAAGGGTATATGCTGAAGCCCGTCACGGGATGGATGCGAATCATTTCGGCAATCGCTGCATTTTTACTGATATTCCCCGGGATCATGACCGATACCATCGGTTTCTTGTGGTTCATTCTGTTACTATTCTTTCAATTAAAGGGGAGCGGTCGGCAGCATGACGCTGGCCAGACCATTTAAACCGGCACAAAAATTCTAATCTTCAAGTCGGGGCTGCAATGCGTCGTATGGGGCATTGGCCCCCTGTTTATTTTGGGTATTAGGATTATGTGGTGGAAAATTAGTCAAAATAAATTCCACCTTGATTCAAAATTCGGGTGGAATTTTGTTATTTGGGGTGCCGATAGCAAAACGGTTTTCGCACGTTAAGTAAAAGCAAACAGTCGCAAAGTAGAAGACGAAAAGAAGGAAAAACGCAAGCGTAGCATCTCCAAAGAGCAGGTCAGCATTGTTGTGGCTTATGACCGAAGTGAAATAACTTACTTTTAATAATTATTTTATTTGATGGGCATGTGCAGGTACCCCTGTTTTCGATATGTATGGGATATTTTGTTATTATCATTTTTAAGATATATCATTATAAAAGTGATTCTCTTATAATTTTTATGGGATAGTTTTTTTTATTATAGTTCCATCGTATGCACTAATTTCATAAATAACAGATGGAGCATTTTTACGTGGATTATCTGTTGAATCAATATATATCCTCCAAACCTTGATATCTTTTCCGTGCGCCTCTGAAAATGTGTCATGTAATTCACTTTTAAATAATCCATCCCAAATCTTTGGATTATGAAATCCATCAACAACAGCTTGGTTAAGCGCTATGTTTTCAGCTTCTAAAACTGGGATAATACTCCCGGGCTTAAGGAACCAAAAAGTTGTAATGATAACCAAAATAACAATTAAAGGGAAAGCTACTTTATTCCTCACGTTACCACCCCTTATTAGTAATTAAAAAAAACACATAAAAAACCAGAAGACAGGCCAACATTTATGTTAAAACAATGACTTGTTTGTATTCCGCTTTTAGTCCGTCAATGTTTTGTTGGATCAAGTTTTTCAAGAATTGTTCCTCAATGATTAGCTCAACGGAAGATTCCTTTGCATGGTTTATGGTTTCATCTATCATGACGTTTTCTGCAACAAAATCGTTTCGTTTTTTTACTTTTTTTAAAAAATCTATCAGATTTACGATAGATGGGTGTCTTTGTTTTATGTAATCCTTCTGTAAACAAGATCTTCGCTCTTAAGCTTTCAAAAGAATACCCTCTGCCTAAACGATTCATCACTCTGATTAGACTGTTAATCGATTCGGTATAGGCGTTTGTAATTGGATGATCAAAATAGGCGAATATCTCATTTCTCCAATTCTGAACGGCTTTTAACAAAGGGTTAAAGGTTGCATTCCCGGCATTTATAACGTTGTCGAGTGATTAATATTCCGACTCGCTTGCCATGCATCGGTAAATCCATGTATAACTGTTTTCTATTGTCATGTTTATATAGATTAGCTACACATCCGCAATGAGGACAAAAAGAAGATCCGAATACCCTTTATTTTTAGATGAAATGAAATTTTCCTGCGGGCAAAAGTCATGGTATCGGGTAAAAATGTTTCTGTAGACCCACATCAGCTTTATCTGGTATCATATGACATGTTTATAAGAAAGCTATATACATGGAATCTGACGAACAGCCTGGAATTGGAGGATCAAACAGACATGGATCAACGTTACAGAGAAATAAGAAAAGGGGAGAAGGGAGCCTGGCTCAGTATCGCCACCTATATTTTTCTGGCAGCTGTAAAATTAATTGTCGGTTATATGGGGAATTCCGAAGGGTTACGGGCAGACGGGTTAAACAATACAACCGACGTAATTGCTTCGATTGCGGTATTAATCGGGCTGAGAATCTCTCAAAAACCGCCCGACCGTGATCATCACTACGGTCATTTCCGTGCGGAATCCATATCATCTTTGGTTGCTTCCTTTATTATGCTGACAGTCGGATTACAGGTGTTAATCGCTGCCGGATTATCCCTTTACAATAAAGAATATCAATCACCGGATATGATGACGGCGTGGGTCTCATTGTTCAGTTTTTTTGTGATGTACAGCGTATACCGTTTCAATCTCAGGCTCTCTAGACAAATTGAAAGCCAGGCGATGCTGGCAGCTGCCCATGATAATCGTTCCGACTCTTTTGTGAGTCTCGGTGCTTTTGTCGGAATCATGGGTTCACAGTTTGGTCTGTACTGGCTTGATGCGTTAACGGCGGTGATTGTCGGTGTCATCATTGTAAAAACAGCCTGGGATATTTTTATTCATGCCTCTCACCTTTTAACGGACGGATTTGATGAAAAGAGATTGGAGGATATCCGACATACCGTTGCAAATACTACGGGGGTTCAGTCGGTATATGATATCAAAGGACGCATGCACGGAAACCTCCCCTTGATTGATATCACGATAAAAGTTGATCCTGATTTAACCGTTGTTCAAAGTCATGAAATTGCAGAAGAAATAGAAAACCGCATGCTGGATCGTCACCATATCCAACATGTTCATATTCATATTGAACCGCTTGAATCAGGAAAGAATTCTGATTCGGAAACATAAATGGAACAGGGGGGACCGTCTTATGCTGGACAAAAAATTCATCGATCTGATTCGAAGTGATTCTGAAGAGATGGAGAAAACAGGACGTCTCACACCTCAAGTACTCAATGTCATTTATGAACAGGGTTTATTTAAATTATTTGTTCATGCCGGACTCGGGGGGCGGATGATTCCTCTTCCTCAGGCACTCAGAATGTTTGAACATGCTTCCTGGATTGACGGCAATTTTGGCTGGCTTATTTCCATCGGTTCCGGGCCGGGATATTTTGCTGCAGCGATGATAGCGGATGTGGCTGCGGATGTATTTAAGGATCCCCGCGCTGTCATAGCCGGAAGCGGTTTTCCTTCCGGTGAAGCAATCGAAGTGGATGGAGGGTATCGTGTAAGCGGTGAATGGAAGTATTGCAGCGGATCGACTCATGCAACCCGTTTTACAGTCAATTGTGTGATAAAAACAGCGGAAGATACGCAGGTTGTAAAACAGGAGAGGTGTAATCCGGAGACGGAGGATCCTCAAAAAGATCCGACAATCCGTTCCTTTATATTACGATCCGATCAGGTGGAGATCAAGGAAGACTGGAATGCCTTCGGATTGAAGGCTACGTCAAGCCATACGATCCGAGTGACAGATGCGTTTGTTCCGAAGGAGATGACTTTCGATATATTTCAACCTGCCGGAGTTTTCACGGATCCGATTTTTACATATCCCTTCGTATCTTTTGCAGAAACTTCATTTGCTGCCGTCGCCATGGGGATCGCTCATCATTTTCTGGATGAAGCCCGTACGCTTTCGGAACGGAATAAGGAAGCGTGGGAATCTGCGCTGGCCCATCGTTACACATTCGTGGCGAAAAAAATTGATCAAGCGGAGCGCCGCCTGCTTCAAGTGATTGAACGTTTCTATGATGTAGTTGAATCATCATGGAATAAACATCTGTCACAGCGCCAATTGGATGAACAGGATCAATCGCAGATCCGTGAAGTGAGCCGGAATGTAGCTCACGTCGCGCTGGAAAGCGGTCAATCCGTTTTTCCCTATCTCGGTATCCAGGCGATTATGGAGGATGCTCCGGTCAATCGTGCCTGGCGTGATTTACAAACAGCCTGCCAGCATACGATGCTTGTTTCTTTTGAGGAAAATGAGGAGGATCGATAGAATGGATGTGACCTTTGTTGAACTCGATACCAGCCGGGATGGGATGAACCTATTAAAAAAGTATTATGAAACCCTTCATGTACCGGAGTTTCCCGATCCCAACGAACGCGAGTCATTCGACAATCTGGAGAAATATCTTGAAGGAAAAGATGAAGGATGGTATGGCAAAAACAACTATCACATTGTATTGATGATGGATGGGGATGTTGTAGCCGGCGGAACCATTTTTGATTATTACGAAGAGGTCAATGCGGGATTTGGAGAATTTATCACGATCAACCGAAATTACAGAAAAAAGAGTTTATTCAAAAAACTGTTCGATAAACGGGTCGAGATCTTGAATGAGGATGCGCGACGAAACGGTCATCATAGTGGCATTGACTGGCTCGTGGTGGAAATGAACAAACCGGAGGAGACGGAAGTCGATGCCTTTAATCCCAATCAACGCTTAAAAATATGGGAAAAACTCGGTTTTAAAATCGTCGATATGAATTATATCCAGCCCGCACTGGAAGAAGGAAAAGATCCGGTAACCAATCTTTATCTGGTGACGCGCATCTATAACAAAGATTGGCCACAGGAGCAAATCGAAAGCAAAAAATTGATCGGTCTTCTATATAACTATGTCAAGTATGCCTTTGACATTGAAGATCCTTATACGAATAAGACTTTTATGGATTTGAAAGATACTCTGGAAAAAAAGGAACGGGTCAGATTATTGCCGATGGTTTGACGATTGATAAAAAGAGGGATGTATTAAATGTCGGAGAAAAAAGGACTTGTCCTGGTTTATACAGGAGATGGAAAAGGGAAAACGACGGCTGCGCTGGGTCTTGCTATACGTGCCTGCGGCAGGGGAAAACGGGTGCTGGTGATTCAATTTATCAAATCACCGCAGCGAACATATGGAGAAAAAATCATATTTGATCAACTGGGAATTGAAATGCATCAAAAAGGTGCAGGTTTTACCTGGACAAAGTCGCCTGAAGAACATCGCCGGTCCCTTGAAGAAGCATGGAATTTTACAAAAGAAAAAGTGATGTCGGGATTGTATGAAGTTGTGATTCTCGATGAATTGAACAATGCCCTTGCAATCGATCGATTCCCTGTCGATGATATTCTTCCTACTGAGGAGGTATTACAACTGATCGAAAATCGACCTCCGGCTATGCATCTGATCATAACAGGTCGTTCGGCCAAAAAAGAAGTGATTGCTGCAGCGGATCTTGTTACCGAGATGAATTCGCTTAAACACTATTACGATGAAGGAATTCCCGCCGTACTGGGAATTGAGTACTGAGGGAGAGATGACGATCATGAAATCAATCATGCTTCAGGGTACATCATCCGATGTCGGAAAAAGCGTATTATGTACCGCATTTTGCAGAATTTTTCGGGAAGACGGATACAGGGTTGCTCCGTTCAAATCACAAAATATGGCACTCAATTCCTATATTACTCTCGATGGAGGTGAAATAGGAAGATCACAGGGTGTACAGGCTGAAGCCTGCAATATTGAAGCAACGGTGGATATGAATCCCATTTTGCTTAAACCAAAGCAGGATATGGTTGCAGAAATTATCGTCCATGGTAAGCGATTTGCCGATGCGGAAGCGGGGGAATATCGGGATCGTTACGTGGAGCTTTTAATCCCCTATGTTCAAGAGTCTTTAAAACGGCTGGCCGATGAGTATCAAGTTTTGGTCATTGAGGGTGCCGGAAGTCCCGCCGAAATCAATTTAAAAGATCGTGATATTGCTAATATGCGGGTGGCAGAACTGGCGGATGCACCAGTGATTCTGGTAGCGGATATTGACCGTGGAGGGGTTTTTGCATCCCTTGTGGGCACACTTCAGTTACTTAATGAAGAAGAACGACGCAGAGTTAAAGGATTTATCATTAATAAATTTCGTGGCAAACGTTCCATCCTTGATCCGGGTCTGGAATGGTTGGAGACGTTTACGGGCATACCGGTTTTGGGAGTGATTCCTTATGCCGAAACAAATATCGAAGCGGAAGATTCGCTTGCGCTATCTTCGTTAAGATTAAAAAGGCAGGACGAATCAGGGCAAACACTTGATATCGGTGTTATCCGTTTACCTTATATATCAAATTTTACTGATATCGATCCTTTATATGATGAGCCGGGTGTCAGGGTTCGTTTCATTTCTTCCGTTACAGACTGGAAAGACCCGGATATTACCATTATTCCGGGAACGAAAAATACAACGGATGATTTAGAGTGGCTGAAAAAATCGGGTCTTGACCGCTGCATATATGAGGCGGGTAAATCAGGATCGTACGTGGTTGGTATTTGCGGCGGTTATCAGATGCTTGGACAAACCCTTTATGATCCTGACGGGATTGAGTCGCAACACAAAATCATGAAAGGACTCGCATTATTGCCGGTTGAAACCCGTTTTTTGCCTGATAAAAGTACCGTAAGAACAGAAGGAATTGTATGCGGAGCAACATTTGCAGCCGACCAGCGCATATCGGGGTACGAGATTCACCTTGGTCAAAGCGAACCCGTGAATGACACATTACCTTTGTTTCAACTGCAGAACGGGCGTATGGACGGAGCGATTACAGAGGATAATCGAATCTGGGGGACATATTTGCATGGGATTTTTCACAATCGGATGTTTACCCGTTCCTGGTTAAATCACATTCGTGAAGAAAAAGGGATGATGATCGTTACAGATGAAATCATGACCGAAAAAGAGTTGCGTGAAAAGAACTATGCCGCTCTTTCCCGTTTAGTCAGTGAAAATGTAAATCTGGAAAAAATATATGATATGATGGGGTTGAAAAAATAAACCGATATTTATTGTTTCAAAGAGTTTAAAATTGAATGAATCCGTTGTTCCAACAGGGAATCATTTCCTTTTTTAAATTCTTCAATCACCACATCGGAAATCAGTTCCTGAAACAGAAATTTCCGTATGTCAGAATGCTTGATGTTTTCGATAATCTCTTGTCTCAGCGTGGATAATCTCTCTAAAAACGTTTCGTATTCAGGCCCATAGATTTCTTCTAATTGGTGACGTATTTTTTTTGACATGGCGGGGCTGACTCCCGAAGTGGAAACAGCGATATGCAGGAATCCGCGGCGAAGGACAGATGGAAATGTGAATGTACAAAGTTCGGGCTGATCGACGACATTGATTAAAGGAACATGACTTATCGCATCTTCATACACCTTTAGATTGGCAGATTTGTCGTCGGTTGCCGCTACGACTATAAAGGCTCCCCGGGTATCTCCTTTTTGAAATAATCGGTTCATATAGGTAAAATGATTCAGTCCGGATTGCAAGTCCGAGTGTAGTTGAGGGCTGATCACGGTAATCAAAGCTCCTGCTTCTTTCAGGGTTTTATATTTTCTGGCAGCAACTTCGCCACCACCCACGATGATACATTTCTTATCCTTTAAATCAATCATTAACGGAGTCAGTTGAGTCATTTCCCTTTTCCTTTCAGCGAGTCATAAGAAATCTTTCATATATCATTTTAACACAATTTTGTAGACAGGCTTTTTTTGGCATGTTATGATTTAACCAAAATTACATATTGCAAGGATATGGGTGCCGGGCGTTTTACACAACGATGAATATTTTCATCGTCCGGCTTAAAAGGGAAGTTCGGTGAAAATCCGACACGGTCCCGCCACTGTGATGGGTTCCGGCAGATTGCCGGATATCTTTCAGTACATGTCACTGGGGAATGTTTCCCGGGAAGGCACTGAAAGAGATCCCCTGAGTCAGGAGACCTGCCTGTATCAACAACACTGTCGACCTACGAGGATAGGGAGGTGTTAGAGAGCGGCACATTGGATCGTGTTTTTCCTGAAAACGTCTGATAGAAGCATTTCTAACCCGAAGTAGGTTGGAAATGCTTTTTCTTTTTTTCTAAAAAAGACGGGGAGGTTCAAAATGAGAAGAACATCAGTTTTATTGATATTCGGGTTTACAGGTTACTTCTGGTTGAATTCGTATCGTCCTGCTTATGCCATGCACATCATGGAAGGATTTTTACCCATCGGCTGGGCTCTGTTCTGGTGGGCTGTAACATTACCGTTTTTAGTGTTCGGGTTCCGCTCAATCAAGAAGAAGCTCAGGGAAAAACCTGAATTAAAAACCATGCTGGCTTTGTCCGGTGCTTTTGCCTTTGTAATGTCCGCTTTAAAAATTCCATCCGTAACGGGAAGTTCATCGCATCCGACAGGGGTCGGATTAGGTGCGATTCTGTTTGGACCGGCAGCGATGAGTGTTTTAGGTACGATTGTCCTTTTGTTTCAATCACTTTTGCTGGCACATGGGGGGTTAACCACACTGGGTGCCAATGCGTTCTCAATGGCAGTCGCAGGCCCATTTTTAGCCTTTGCTGTTTTTAAGGCCGCTCCATATTTAAAAATAACTTTTTCAGTTTCTGGTTTTCTTGCTGCGGCACTGGGCGATCTGGGGACCTATGTTGTGACTTCTCTGCAACTGGCGCTTGCTTTTCCGGTTGAAAACGGTGGAATTGTTGCCTCCTTTGTTAAATTTGCGGGCATTTTTGCGGTTACACAAATTCCACTCGCGATCAGTGAAGGAATATTAACGGTGATTGTCATGAATAACATTCGAAAATATCAACTGTTTGATCAACTAATGACTGTAAAAGAGGTCGGTTAATATGAAAAATGCAATGTTACTTTTGTTGGTCGGAGTAGTAACGGTCATTCCCTTTTTTCTTCAAAGAGATTCTGAATTTGAAGGGGCAGACGGGCAAGCGCAGGAGGTCATAGCCGAACTTGCACCTTCTTATCAGCCCTGGTTCAATGCCCTCTGGGAGCCGCCGGGTGCTGAAATCGAAAGTCTGTTATTTTCAATACAGGCAGCGATTGGAGCCGCTGTAATCGGTTATATCATCGGATATGGCCGCGCAAGAAGAAAATTTACATCCAACATCAAAAATGACCGGGGTATATGATGATTGGAATCCACGATTATGCATATACAAGTGCATTAAAGAATGTCCATCCCGTTGAGAAGAGTGTCTTTGTCTTATCATTTTTATTTATGACACTGATCACCAAAAATATTTTGATCGTATTGATTACTTTTTAACCGCGGCCGACCCTGTAACGGCTCAACTTTCGAAAGTTTCAACAACTGTTTAAGATCAAAGGTCTCGGATACTTTTTCAGCCAATCTCTGAAAAAA